>JAFWGQ010000051.1 GCA_017512365.1 Mogibacterium sp. | reverse complement strand
CAATTGGCTGGGGTAGCAGGACTCGAACCTACGAATGACAGAGTCAAAGTCTGTTGCCTTACCGCTTGGCTATACCCCATCAGCACGAGACCGGCAAAAAATAAAGTGGTGAGCCCACAGGGATTCGAACCCCGGACACACGGCTTAGAAGGCCGTTGCTCTATCCAACTGAGCTATGGACCCACGATCTGCCCAAATCGCTATTTTGACAAAAAATTGGAGCGGATGATGAGAATCGAACTCACGCTATCAGCTTGGAAGGCTGAAGTTCTACCATTGAACTACATCCGCATAAGTGGAGCGGAAGACGAGATTCGAACTCGCGACCCTCGCCTTGGCAAGGCGATGCTCTACCCCTGAGCCACTTCCGCATGTTTAAAAATCTTGGTCGAGGGGGATGGATTCGAACCATCGAAAGCAGTGCTAACGGATTTACAGTCCGCCCCCTTTGGCCACTCGGGAACCCCTCGAAAAATCATGGAGCTGATGGAGGGAATCGAACCCCCAACCTGCTGATTACAAATCAGCTGCTCTACCGTTGAGCCACATCAGCATATTGGCGACCGGGAACGGGCTCGAACCGTCGACCTCCAGCGTGACAGGCTGGCATTCTAACCAGCTGAACTACCCGGCCAAATTGTGAAGGTGCTGCTGTCTTTATGACGCTCGATTATAGTAACACGATTGACAACCCGTGTCAAATGATTTTAATTATTTTTTAAGGTTGTTCCTGAATGTGTCACTCAGACTTCAGCAGATATCTGGCTGCAGCCCGCTCTTCGGCCTTCAGGATCGCCCTGCCGCCGGTGATATCTGCCATGAGCGATCTTACCCTTTCGCCGCCTTCCGACGGGCATCTGATCACGGCGCCTACCGTGTCGGTATAAGTTATGTCTCCGATCTCAAAGCCTGCCTCGCCCGCCATGTTCTGTATCCTGTTCAGATAGGTATAGTCGAACGAGTAGGTAAGGATCGCGCTCTCCCTCACCTCGCAGATACCGGCCTTGTCGATCGCGAGTTTTGCGGTGTGGGTGTACGCTCTGGCAAGTCCTCCCGTGCCCAGCTTGATGCCTCCGAAATACCGGGTGATCACGATCACGAGGTTCGTGAGGTCTTCGGCAGTGATGAGTCTGAGCACCGGCATGCCCGAAGTGCCCGCGGGTTCCCCGTCATCGCTCGCCCACTGATGCTCCTTGCCCGCTCCGCACACGAATGCGGGAACGTTATGCGTCGCGTCTTTGTACCTTTCTTTCATCTCCGATACGAAAAGCCTTGCCTCCTCCGGCGTTTCGGCCGGAGAGGCATGAGCTGTGAAGCGCGATCTCTCGATGATGTATTCCGCTTCGGCATATTCATATATCGATCTGTAAAGGTGCATACAGGGCCGTTATTTCCCCTCTGAGCAGCGAAAAACCGTCAGAGGATATATTTATCGACGTCGACTTCGCTGATCTTTTCGCTGAGTTTATCGAGCACGTATTCCCTGTCTATGACCACGTCATCCGCGTCAGGATCGGGAAGGTTGTACGAGATGTCCTCGAGCAGGATCTCCAGTATGGTGTGCAGTCTCCTCGCCCCGATGTTCTCGGTCTCTTCGTTCATCAGATAAGCGAGGTTCGCGATCTCTTCGATCGCATCATCGCTGAAGTCGATCTTTACGCCTTCAGTCTCGAGCAGAGCCTTCTGCTGTTTTGTCACCGCATTCTCCGGGACTGTCAGGATCTTTTTGAAATCCTCCCTGTCGAGGTTTTTGAGCTCTACGTTGATCGGGAACCTTCCCTGCAGCTCCGGTATGAGGTCGCCCGGCTTGGACACGTGGAAGGCGCCCGCTCCGATGAAGAGCATGTGGTCGGTCTTGACCGGACCGTACTTGGTGTTTACGACGCTTCCCTCGACTATAGGAAGTATGTCCCTCTGGACACCCTCTCTCGATACGTCAGCGCCGGATCTCATGCTGCTTCCTGACGCGATCTTGTCTATCTCGTCGATGAAGATTATGCCGTTCTGCTCGGCATTCTCAAGAGCCTCGTCAGTCACCTGATCCATGTCGATCATCTTCTGGGCCTCCTGCTCTCTGAGGATGCGTCTGGCATCGCTGACCTTGCATTTCTTTTTCTTGGTCTTCTTTGGCAGCATGCTGTCGAAGATGTTGCCTATGGCGATCATGCTCTCGTTCTGGTTGTCGAGCTGGTTCGTCTTTGGCACATCGTCCACTTCGATCTCGATTATCTGGTCCTCAAGGAGGCCGGCCTTGAGCTGCTCCCTCACCTGGTCTCTGGCCATCTTGATGTCGGAGTACTCTTTGCTCTGTTCGAACTCCTTCTGCCTGTTTTCCTCGTATTCCTGCTTCTGGCTCTTGTACCCGAGGTTGCCGAATATGTTGCCGAGAGGGACTCCCCCCTGGTTCTCGCTCTGAGGCGAAGGTATTATGGACTTCACTATGATGTCCTCGGCGATCACGTTTGCCATCTCGGAGTTCTCGTCCATCCTTTTCTGCTTGCTGAGCCTCATCGAAGCCTCTACGAGATCTCTTATCATGGAGTCGACATCGCGTCCTACATAGCCCACCTCAGTGAACTTGGTGGCTTCGACCTTTACAAAAGGAGCGTCCATGAGTTTTGCCAGCCTTCTCGCGATCTCGGTCTTTCCGACTCCCGTAGGTCCCATCATGAGGATGTTCTTCGGAGAGACTTCCTCTCTCATCTCTTCCGGGAGCCTGCTTCTCCTGTAGCGGTTGCGAAGCGCGATGGCAACGTACTTCTTGGCCTCGTCCTGGCCTATTATGTATTTGTCCAGCTCCGCGACTATCTGCTTCGGAGTCAGGTTCTTTATATTGTCTGCCATTTCATGTCCTCCGTTATCAGAGCTTCTCGACTGTGATATTTCCGTTCGTGTATACGCAGATGTTCGACGCTATCTCAAGAGACTTCCTGACTATGGTCTCCGCGTCGAGACCGGTGTTTTCAAAGAGCGCGACCGCCGCAGCGTAGGCGTAGTTGCCGCCCGAACCTATCGCGACGACATCCTTGTCCGGCGATATCACCTCGCCGTTCCCTGATATGACGAGGAGGTCCTCTTCGTCGGCCACTATCATCAGCGCCTCCAGGTTCCTCATGGCTTTGTCGCTTCTCCAGTACTGAGCGAGATCCACAGCGGCTCTTTTGAGATTGCCCGCATGCTCTCCCAGCTTGTTTTCGAATTTCTCGGTCAGGGCGAAGGCGTCCGCGACTGATCCGGCAAAGCCCGTCAGCACCTTGTCCTTATAAATCTTCTTGACCTTTTTGGCGCCGTTTTTCATGATGGTCGTCTCGCCCATCGTGACCTGTCCGTCTCCCCCTATCGCTATGTCTCCGTCCGGTCTTCTGACCGCGCATATGGTCGTTGCATGGAACTGGATCATTTTTTCTTCTCCTTGTATTTGCACTCAGGATTCGAGCACTTTACCGTGCCGTTCTTTCCCTTGGTCTGTACGAGCATTGAGCCGCAGTCCGGGCACGTCTCGCCGGTCGGCCTGTCCCAGTAGGACACATCGCATTTCGGATATGCGCTGCATCCGTAGAATACCTTGCCGGATTTGCGCCCCCTCTTTTCGATGATGTCGCTGCCGCACTTAGGGCATTTTACCCCTATGGATTTTACTATGGGCTTGGTGTTTTTGCACTCCGGATATCCGGTACAGGCGAGGAACCTGCCGAACCTCCCCTCCTTGACGGCCATTGGCTTGCCGCAGATGTCGCAGACTTCGTCCGAGAGCACCACTTCCTTTTCGATGCGCTCGACCTCGCGCTCGGCTACCTTGAGTTCTTCGCTGAAGCCCTTGTAGAAATCAGCTATGACGCTGCGCCACTCCTTTTCTCCCACCTCTATGCTGTCGAGGTTGTCCTCCATCTCTCCGGTGAAGTCCACGTCCACTATGTCTGTGAAGTATTCCTGGAGTATACCCGTGACGTCGAATCCCAGCTTGGTCGGCTCGAGGCTCTTCTTGACCCTCCTGATGTACTTTCTGTTGACGAGGACGGAGATGATCGAAGCGTATGTGCTCGGTCGGCCTATGTTCTTTTCCTCCATCTCCTTGACCAGTCCGGCCTCGGTGTATCTCGCAGGCGGCTGTGTGAACTTCTGCTCCTTTATGAGCTTCTCTGGATCAAGGACTTCGCCCTCGCTGATCTTCGGTATATTCACTTCTCCTTCAGGTCCGGACGTCTTGTAGACCCTGCGCCAGCCGTCGAAGGTCATGCGGGCGCCGTTGGCCCTGAATTCGTATCTTCCGTTTTTGATCCCGACCTGCATCGTGTCGTATTTCGCTGCCGCCATGCGCGATGCCACGAATCTCTTCCAGATGAGATCATAAAGCCTGTACTGATCCGGCGTCAGCGAATCTTTTATGAGCTCCGGCTCGAGGTTCACATCGGAAGGTCTGATTGCTTCATGAGCGTCCTGCAGCTTTTTGTTCCTGTTGGCGAAAACATTGTTTCCTGCATACTCTTCGCCGTATTTTTCCTTTATGTATGCCGCTCCTGCTGCCGCTGCCTGTTCAGATATCCTTACCGAGTCCGTCCTGATGTATGTGACCAGGCCTCTGGCCCCTATCCCCTTGAGGTTTATGCCCTCGTAGAGCTGCTGGGCGATCTGCATGGTCTTTCCCGTCTGGAAGCCGAGCTTTATGGAAGCGTCCTGCTGCATGCTGGATGTCGTGAAAGGAGCATAAGGCTTCGTCTGCCGCTTGCCTTCCTTTATGTAATCGACGACATACCTTCCCTCTCCGAGCTCCTTCTCTATGGCGTCAGCCTGTTCTGCATTTCCGACTTTTGCTTTTTTGCCGTCGATCCTGCTGAGATCGGCGACGAAGCCGTCTCCGAAGTCTGCGGCGATGTACCAGTACTCCTCTGGGATGAAATCCTGTATCTCGCGCTCTCTGTCGCATATCAGCTTGAGAGCAGCGGACTGGACCCGTCCTGCGCTGAGTCCCCACGAGACCTTCTTCCACAGCAGCGGGCTTATCTGATATCCCACGAGTCTGTCGAGCACTCTCCTCGCCTGCTGGGCGTCCACGAGCCCGCTTTCGATAGCGTGAGGCTCCTTCAGCGCTGCCTGGACCGTTTCCTTGTTGATCTCGTTGAACTTGACCCTGCATTCGGTCTCCGGATCTATATCCAGGATATGTGCAAGGTGCCAGGATATGGCTTCTCCTTCGCGGTCAGGGTCGGTAGCCAGCAGGACTTTGCCTGCGGCTTTGGCTTCCTTTTTGATCTCCCTGATCGTATCTCCCTTGCCTCTTATATTTATGTATTCCGGTTCGAAATCGTTATCCACATCGACTCCGAGCCTGCTCTTCGGCAGATCTCTGACATGTCCCACGGACGCGATGACCTTATACTTCGATCCGAGGTATTTGCCTATCACTCTCGCCTTTGAAGGCGACTCGACCACGAGCAGCGTTTTGCCCGCCTTGGCCGTTTTTTTTGCTGTTTTCTTTGCGGCTGGCATCAATGCCTCCTCTTTTGCATATTTATATATATAGTAGATTAATTTACAATTTGAAACTTTAGCATAAGTCCGTGTGGATATACAAGTACTTTCTATCTGCTTATGTATATCCTCCCCGCGTAGGATTCGATCAGTCCCTTTATCTCCATCACCGTCAGGATCGAATTGAGGAGCGAAGGAGATAGACCGGTGGAGCCGATCAGTTCCTCGCATGTCGCTCCGCTCATCTTTGCCGCAGCCTCGTATACGAGCAGCTCGTCTCCCTCCAGGGCAGGCGGCGGTCCGTCCTTCGGGCCGGAGGCTGCGCCCAGGTCTCTGAGAAGATCGTCTATCACTACCAGGGGCACGGCACCGTCCCTGATCAGAAGGTTGCAGCCTATGCTCGACTGGCTGTTGATGTTGCCGGGAACAGCGTATATCGTCCGCCCCTGATCGGCAGCGTGCTTCGCCGTTATCAGCGAACCGCTGTTCAGTCCGGCCTCGATTACGATCACCGCTTCGGAAAGACCGCTTATTATCCTGTTTCTGGCGGGGAACGTCCAGCCGGAAGCTTCTTCATCCGGTCCGTATTCGCTTACGACCAGTCCTCCGGCACTCAGTCCTCTCATCATGAGGTCCCGGTTCCTCGCGGGTCCCATCCTGTTGATGCCGCTCCCCAGCACTCCGATGACCTTTCCGCCCGCTTCAAGAGCTCCCTCGTGCGAAAAAGCGTCTATGCCGAGCGCCAGTCCGGAAACGACCGGTATCCCGCTTTCGGCCAGACGACGTCCTGTCATGAGTGCTATGTTCTTGCCGTAGACCGTATACTTGCGGGCGCCCACGACTCCTGCGCATTTTCTGTGCAGCAGGGATATGTCTCCCGCATAGTACAGCTGCTTCGGGGGTCCGGGTATGTTCCTGAGTTTTTCAGGATACTCGACGGAAGCGAAATCTATCTTTCCTGTCCTGTATTCTCTCATCTGATCACCTCTCGTATTCGATCCTGTAGTTCAGAGCCTCCGCCAGATGATCTGTCTTTATGGAGATGCTCGAGTCAAGGTCCGCTATGGTCCTTGCCACCTTCAGTGTCCTTGCATAAGCTCTTGGCGACATGCTGAACTTATCGTATGCCCTGTTCATGAACAGCTTCTCCTTGCCCGCCAGACTGCACCACTGCGCGGTCTCTTTGCTCGTCAGCTCTGAATTGTAATTCATTCTGCCGCTTTCCCTCGCGAATCTCACGGCGTTTTCCACCCGGCGTCTCATCTCATGTGTATCCATCCGGCTGCCGCCTCCGATAAGATCTGCGTACCTCACCTTGTCCATAGCTATGTTCATGTCGATGCGGTCCATTATCGGTCCGCTGAGTTTGCGTCTGTAGCGGTCGATCTCGGCCTGCGTGCATCTGCATTCCCTGTCCCTGTCCCCGAGATATCCGCAGGGACACGGATTTGCCGCCATGACTATCTGGAAATTGCAAGGGAAGGTATATGCTTCTCCCTTCCTGAAGTGCGTGATGACCTTCTCCTCAAGAGGTATGCGCAGGCTTTCTATGGTCTTCGCGTCGAACTCGCATATCTCATCGAGGAACAGCACCCCGTTGTGAGCCATGGTTATCTCTCCCGGCACCGGGTAGCTGCCGCCTCCTATGAGGCCGGCTCTTCCTATGGAATGATGAGGCGATCTGAACGGTCTTATTCGGCAGAGCTTTATCTCGTCGCCTCTGCAGCCGCTCACCGATCTTATGATCGCCGTTTCAAGCATCTCCTTTTCGTTCATGTCCGGCATTATCCCGGGAAGCCTTCCCGCAAGCATCGTCTTGCCGCAGCCCGGAGTACCCACCATAAGCAGTCCGTGTCTGCCTGACGCCGCTATCACCATAGCTCTCTTTGCATGCTCCTGTCCTGCTATGTCCCCGTAGTCCTCGGCCTCCGCATAGACACCGGCGATACCGTCATCATCAAGGGCCGCAGCAGCCGGCTTCTCACGAAGTATGTCTATGCATTCCTTCAGGCTTGAAGCAAGATGTATATTGCCTCCCGCCATTACCGCTTCCTGGCGGTTCTCGACCGGAGCGATTATGCCTTCCAGCCCCTCTTCCTTCATCCTTATGAGCATGGGAAGAGCACCGTCTATCCCGAGTATGCTGCCGTCAAGCGCGAGCTCTCCTATCACGCCCCATCTGTCGCAGGTCCCGGATCTGAGCTCGCCGCTGCTCATCAGTATGCCGATCGCCGTCGGAAGATCGAGGCAGCTGTTGTTCTTGCGAAGTCCGGCCGGAGTCAGATTGACGGTTATCCGTCCTCTCGGAAAATCGAATCCGGAATTGATCACGGCGCTTTTGATCCTCTCGCGTGATTCCATGACAGTAGCAGACGGAAGTCCCACTATGCTTATTCCCGGAAGCCCCCGTGAAATATCAGTCTCGACAAGCACCGTCCTGCCTTCCATGCCGGAGCATACCGCTGAATTTATCCTGCTGTACATGGGCCCCTCCTACATGCAGTCCTCGATCAGGTCAGTCATTATCTCATAGACATCGAACGACATGCTGTTCCATGTCAGCCTGCGGCTGGCCAGATACTGCTGCGCGGCCTTTCTTATCCTGTCCTGCTTGATCTTTGTCACGGCATCCGACGGATATCCGTACTGGCAGCCGGTCCTTGTCTTGACCTCGATGAAGTGTATCACCCCGTCCTTTATGGCGATGATGTCTATCTCGCCCTGCTTTGTCGCGTAGTTCCGGGCTATTATCCTGTATCCTGAATTTTCGAGCAGCTGCGCCGCAAATTCCTCGCCTATGTCCCCTACATTCTTTCTGTATCTCATGTCCGTTGCTCCTTTCTCTGATACTGCAAAAATCGTATCAGCGCTGCATTTCTTTGTCGAACGGACAAAGCACTCATTCCAACAAAAAAAGCCCTTTTTCAGGGCCCGGCATTCTATTAAAGAAAAAATAACTGTTTATCTGTGAAGCACGAACTTATCTATGGCCATGGCGATCCCGTTGTCATCGTTTGAGCCTGTGATCCAGTCGGCGTGGTCTTTGAGACCTCCCCAGGCGTTTGCCACTGCGACGCCGATGCCTGCCATCTCCACCATGGCCATGTCGTTAGGCGCATCTCCGCAGCACATGAGTTCATCCGCGCTTATCCCAAGCTCTCCGAGCAGCCATGTCAGAGCGGTCTTCTTGCTGGTGTCCGGTCCACCGACCTCCAGATTGTTGGGAAATGACGAGGTGATCGTGGCATTTCCGATCGCGCTGACCTTCGGCCTTGCCTCCTCGAGCATCTCGATCGTCTCATAGATGAAATTGACGTTCTCTATCTCATCTTTGTGATCCAGCATGAGCGCGGTGACGTCAGGCACAGGACGCCTGCTCCATATGACGTAATCGGCGTTGCGGTATACGCATCCGTTTTCCTTTACATCATCGTAATACGACTGATCGACATAGGCCCGGCCGTTTATGAACACCTCGATGTCCGCCTTTGTTTCCGTCTTGAGCCCTGCGATCTCCGCGACCGCATGAGGATCCAGATAATCGCTGTATATCTGTTCTCCGGTCTCCATGATGTTCACGTGAGCTCCGTTCGATGTTATGGCGTATTCTACGCCTCTGACATTCTTTATATGATCGGGCAGAGACGCGTAAGACCTTCCTGTGGATACGACGATGTGCACGCCCTCCGACGCGGCTTCTTCGAGCGCTCTCACGTTTTCTTCTGAGATATCTCCTGCGCTGTCGAATGTAGTGCCGTCAAGATCGAGCGCTACCGCCCTTATATTTTTTTCAAGTAATTCCTTTTCGCTTTTGAGTGCCATGATATCCTCCGTACGCTTGATTCTATCACTGATCCACCGCATAAAGCAAAGTGCCGCGCCCGATACGGGCGCGGCCTGTCATTTGGCTTGTATATTGAAGTACTTCTCTTATTCGGAAAGCTCGGCCTTAGCCTCTTCAACGGCTTCTGTAACTGCTTCTTTTACATCCTCAGCCGTTTCCTGAATAGCTTCCTTGACTTCATCGATCGCCTCTGCAACGGCAGCCTTTGCTTCGATTGCCTTTTCTTCAGCGGTTTCCATGATCCTGTCCGCAGCTTCCTGAGAATCTCGGATCGCGTCTTCAACTGCTTCAACGACAGCATCGGCAGCATCCGCTTCTGCCGGTTCTTCGGCTTCCGCAGCAGGCTCTTCCGCAGGGAGAGTAGCCTTGATGCTCAGGCTGATCCTTCTCTTGTCAGGATCGATCTCCATGATCTTGACATTGACCGTCTCGCCGACCTTGAGTTCGTCGAATACGTTCTCGACTCTCTTGTTGGCGATCTCGGAGATATGCACGAGTCCGTCAAGTCCGGCTTCGAGTTCAACGAACGCGCCGTATTCCTTGATCTGTACGACCTTGCCCTCGAGCACGTCGCCGACCTGATACTTGTCTCCTACGAGAGTCCATGGTTCAGGCTGCGTCTGCTTGAGTCCGAGGCTGATCTTGCCCTTCTCCTCGTTGAGGGAAAGGATCTTGACGTTGATGATGTCTCCGATCCTGAGGACCTCCTCCGGGTGCTTGAGCTTGCCCCAGGAGATCTCGGATATATGCAGAAGTCCGTCGACTCCGCCTATGTCTACGAACGCGCCGTAGTCTGTGAATCTCATTACCTTTCCTTCGACGATGTCGCCTACGTTCAGGTTCTCCCAGATCTCTGCCACAGCCTTGCGCTTCTCATCCACCAGAATGGCCTTTCTTGAGAATACCGCTCTGTTACGCTTGGTATCTACCCTGATGACTCTTACATCGAATGTCTGACCGATGAACTCGTCCGCGTTCTCGACGTATCTGTCGGAAAGCTGAGACATAGGGATGAATCCCGTGATCTCCTTGTACGCGGCAATGACTCCTCCGTTCACAGCCCTTGTGACCGTGACAGTGATCGTTTCCTTGTTTTCCATTGCCTCTTCGAGTTCCGCGTAGTTTTCTACAGCTACGAGTCTCTTTGTCGAGAGCATGATACCGCCCTCGCCGTCATCCGACTTAATGACCTTTGCTTTGATTTCGTCGCCTACCTTGAACAGATCGGCAAGGGTCTGACCCTCTTCCATTGCAACTTCGTCTGATCTCAGGATACCATCCTTCTTGCAGCCCATGTTGACGATGACGGCATCACCCATAACCTGATCAATCTTACCGTCAACTATGTCTCCCGGCTTAGGTAAACGTAAAGATTTCTCAATGTCATCCATGAAATCCATCATTGGATTCTGTTCCATATTCTTGTTGACATTTTCGCTCATTCCAGCAATAACCTCCTTGATAATCCACTCGGGCGTCGAAGCGCCCGCTATGCAACCTATTTTATTATATTTTGTCAACCTATTCAACAAAGAATTGTCTGCATTTTCAATAAAATAGCTGTTTTTATTGTTTTTTTGAGCGATCTCAAAAAGCTTTCTTGAATTCGAGCTGTGTGTATCGCCTATAACTATCATCGCATCGACACGTGAAGCCAGGTCCGCGCAGCTCTTCTGCCTGTCTCTTGTGGCGTTGCATATGGTATTGCGTATATCGTATCTGATGCCGCATGAATCGAATACTTCCAGTATCTCCTGAAGCAGTTCCTGCTTGATAGTAGTCTGGCAGACAACGAGCGGTTCACTACCCCTGAGGTCTCCGGCAGCTTTCTCTGCCTCATCCGCAGTGCCGACAATGAACGCCCCGTAGCCGCACCATCCGTTTGTCGCCTTTACCTCCTGATGCTCTCTGTCGCCGATTATCACGACCGGCAGCCCGTTTTCATGGGCCTCGCTGACGAGACGGTGTATCTTGGCCACGAATACGCAGGTAGTGTCTATGAGACTGATGCCGCGGTCTTCGGCCTCGTCATAGAATTCGCGCGGCTCACCGTGAGAACGCACTATGACCGTATCTCCCTCGCGGGCCTCATCGAGCGACCCGATCGTTTTTACGCCCATGGATTCGAGCCGGTCGACGACCGCCTTGTTGTGTATGAGATGGCCGCAGGTATAGAGTCTGCCCTTGCGGTCCGTTTTTTCCGCTTCGCTGAAAGCCATTTCTATGGCCCTGTCCACACCGAAGCAAAAGCCCGAGTGTTCGGCTCTGATTATTTCCAATATACTTTCCTCTCTTCAAAATCATGGCCAGGGGGACAGACCCCCTGGCCGTTTTTTTCTCTGTCCGGTCAGGAGGTCTGTCCCCCCGGCCGTTTCATTCAGTCTAGAATTTTCCCGCTGAAGCTGCTTCTTCCACGGAGACCGCAACGGATACAGTCATTCCGACCATAGGGTTGTTGCCGGCTCCGATGAGGCCCATCATCTCCACATGAGCAGGTACCGACGACGATCCCGCGAACTGCGCGTCGGAATGCATGCGTCCCATGGTATCAGTCATGCCGTAGGATGCCGGGCCGGCAGCCATGTTGTCAGGATGGAGGGTACGACCCGTGCCGCCGCCCGAAGCGACCGAGAAGTATTTCTTGCCGGCTTCGAGTCTCTCCTTCTTGTATGTTCCGGCTACCGGATGCTGGAATCTTGTCGGGTTGGTCGAGTTGCCCGTAATGGAAACATCGACGTTCTCCTTCCAGAGGATGGCAACGCCTTCCTGCACATCGTTGGCGCCGTAGCAGTTTACCTTGGCTCTCGGGCTCTCAGGATCCTTTGAATAGCATTTGCGGAATACTTCCTTCAGTTCTCCTGTATGGTAATCATACTCAGTCTCAACATATGTGAATCCGTTGATCCTGGAGATTATCTGAGCCGCGTCCTTGCCGAGTCCGTCCAGGATGACCCTCAGCGGTTTCTGACGGACCTTGTTGGCCTTGGAGGCGATACCTATGGCTCCCTCGGCAGCGGCGAACGATTCGTGTCCCGCGAGGAACGCGAAGCATTCCGTGTCCTCTTCGAGGAGCATCTTTCCGAGGTTGCCGTGTCCGATCCCGACCTTGCGGCGGTCCGCAACAGAACCAGGGATGCAGAATGCCTGGAGGCCTTCGCCGATGGCTGCGGCTGCGTCAGCGGCCTTGCGGCAGTTCTTTTTGATTGCGATTGCGGCTCCTACCGTGTAGGCCCACTTTGCGTTCTCGAAGCAGATCGGCTGGATGTTCTCGATCATGTGATAAACGTCAAGACCTGCATCCTTCGTGATCTTTTCTGCTTCTTCGATAGATCCGATACCGTACTCAGCCAGTTTGGAAAGGATCTGTTTTTCTCTTCTGTCGTAAGATTCAAATGTAATCATGTCTCTTTCCTCCCTGTATTATTCCTTGCGCGGATCGATCAGTTTTGCTGCGTCATCAACACGCCCGTACTGGCCTGAAGCCTTTTCGACTGCTGTGGCCGCGTCATCGCCTGCCTTGAGGAAGTCCATCATCTTGCCGAAGTTGAGGTACTTGTATCCGATGATCTCATCATCCTCGTCAAGAGCGAGCTGTGTGATATATCCCTCTGTAAGATCGAGGTATCTCGGGCCCTTTTCAAGTGTGCCGTACGTGGTGCCGACCATGGATCTCGTTCCCTTGCCGAGGTCTTCAAGTCCGGCTCCGATCTGGAGTCCGCCCTCTGAGAAAGCGCTCTGCGAACGCCCGTAGACGATCTGAAGGAAGATCTCCCTCATCGCTGTGTTGATAGCGTCGCATACGAGGTCTGTGTTGAGAGCCTCAAGCACCGTAAGACCCGGAAGTATCTCGGATGCCATGGCTGCAGAATGCGTCATTCCTGAGCAGCCGATAGTCTCAACAAGAGCTTCCTGGATGATGCCGTCCTTTACATTGAGTGAAAGCTTGCAGGCGCCCTGCTGAGGCGCGCACCAGCCAATGCCGTGAGTGTATCCGGAAATATCCGAGACCTGTTTTGGCTTGACCCATTTTCCTTCTTCAGGAATAGGCGCAGAGCCATGATGCACTCCCTGGTGGACCGGGCACATGCCTTTCACTTCTGCCGAATAAATCATAATTTTACCCTCCTGATGATCAGTGATCTTGATTTAATCCATACAGATAGATTGTATAGCATACAAGAAAATACAACAAGTACTGAAATATCTCAGCCGTTCCGATATCACCTGCCGGTGTCACAGTTCGAAATCGCAAGCCACTGAAGCGCTGCGGACCTCGTGCATGCGCTTTCTGACGGGCATGTGCGCAGGGTGCGTCTGGTACGCTTCAAAGGCCTCCCGGTTCTCGAACAGCGTCACAAGCGCAAGATCATATGACCTTTCACTGTGCAGTATGTCGGCACCCGCTTCGAGCTCGAGCATTCCTTCGATCTTCCCCTTCATGCTGTAGAAGTTTCTGACCAGCTGAGGGATCTCGTCCCTGTACTCATCCTTTATCCTGAACATTACTATATGTCTTATCATGGCAGACCTCCGATCGTCGTTTTTTTCTGCCTTTCGATTATACCATGCCCTCCATTCTGGACATGCACTTGTCCAGGAACATCCTGATCCTGTTGATATCGCCGGGTTCAGCGGCCTCTCTTATGCGCGCAGCCATCTCCCTTTCTTCTCTCTTGTCCTTGTTCATTATCCTGTCCGCGAACAGTACGATCTTGTATCTGAAGTCCAGCATCTTTACATCCGGATAATACATCAGACGCAGGTTGCCGGCATCGACGCTTCCGTGTCTGGCGTAAACCAGCTCAGGCTCCACCAGATATGTCTCGGCGTTTATGAGATGTTCTGAATTGTTTTCGCTCATGTTTATGAGATTTCTTATCAGCAGAAGCTTGTCATACAGCCTCATTTCCGACGCGTCCAGCCTCACAAAGCTGTCCGTCTTATAGCTGAAGGCATATCTGTCGTCTTCTCTTATGATCGACATCCTCATGAAGCCGGGACAGTAATTCTGCGTAAGTATCTCCTCTACATAGGCCGGCATCCTGTATCCGGCCATGTTCTGTCTTATCCTTTCCATCGGTACCCCTTTCTATCCTCCGCATTTTGAACACGGGGTATATCCTCTTTCCATCGCTGTCTCCCTGTCGATCTCTATGAAATTCCTCTGCAGAGACGAGCATCCCGGCAGGTGATAATCCTCTCCCGCGGCCGGAAAGTAATATATGAGAGTTCCGTCGCCGGCCCTTCCGCTTCTGCACAGCGGACATGACCTGTATCTCCTTCTGACCGACTGGTTCAGGATGCCCGTTCTTGAAGCCGCTCTGAGAAACCCGCAGCCTTCAGAATGATACCTTTCGCCTCTTCTGGGAAATATGAACACAGGAACGGAATCATCGTCCATGAAATCGTCCGCGGTCATATTGCTCTCATCTCTTTCCCTTCCGACATATGCTCTGGTCGCAAGAGACAGGTCGTAGTTCGCGGCCGCTTTTATCCCGAGAGGATTAGGCGTCCCGAGAGAGAGACTGTATCTGACCGCTATGATCTCATCGACGCCCCATCTTTCTGCCCTGATCGCGGAATCCGTGAGTCTTGCCGACTGTATCTGCGAATGTCCGGAGCTGATCTCGGTTTTTACTCTGTACGGTATCGTTACCGATGTGTCAGCTATCGCCGATTCGGCAGCGCCGCGTCTGAGCTCATTGGCCATAATGAAGTTGCAGTCCTCTATGCAGGCGTACATGAGTATCACCGAGCTCATCACCATGACGGATATGATGAAGACCGGAACCGAGATCGCCGCTTCGACCAGATAACTGCCTTTTTTATTTGTACTGATCCTCGAAAACATGTGTCCTTCCGTTCGCGTCAATGGTGAACCTTGTGCCGATGTAATACTCCATCATGTTGAAATCTTTATAATACCTGTATTTCATGTTTATCTGTACGAGATCCATGATCCTCAGAAGCCTGGTGTTTTCGTTCATGGCCAGTATCATCACCATCATGTATTCGTCGTAATTGAGCCCTTCTCTTATCTGGACAGCATTGACGGGAATCCCGGCGATCCCGTCCAGCTCCCCTCTTTTTTCATCGAGGTTCTCTCTTGACTCATCATCGAGCTTCCTGCGCACGTCATCGGAATCCAGCACCGCGCCGAGACCGGTCTTCCACTGCTCCGGTGTTTTCAGCACGGGTACTCTTCCGTCTGAATACAGTTCATCCAGGTCCGCCTCAGTCTCAAGCGCCGCCCACGCCTCCGCGACTATCACCTGGGTAATGATGCCGAGAGGCCCGGGCGTTATCGCTTCTGCAACCGCTATGACGATCTCGACCTTCGCCGGATCTCTGTACAGCGACAGCAGGTTCAGCGCGTTCCGCGCAAGGAACAGCCTTCTCCTGCACGCCCTGTAGTTGACCTCGTCATCGGGACTGCCCCGGATTATGTATTCCCACTCGTTTACGAAAAAATGCTCCTTGTCGTCCGATGCGGTCACATGATTGTTGAAGCTGTTCACTATGAGCAGTATCTCGGCTCCTGCGCCGGCGATTCTGTTTCTTACCGTGTTTTCATCTCCCATGCTTTGGGCGTTCTCTGTCAGAGTATCTGCGCTGACGCTGCCTCCTGCTCCTCCCGACGGAAGAGTGTCAAGAACGACACGGTCGTTTATGACGCGGCCTTCTTCTTCGTATCCGTCCATGCTGTCGAGGTCTCTGAACGTCCTGCCCATGCCGTTCAGCAGTTCCGATGCCGCATTGCTCGCAAACCCCAGCCTGAGCGCCTTTCTGAAGTTGGCCGGATCGCCGAGCTCATACCCGGTAAGATCTGCATTGGCGCCTGTTATGGCCGCATCCAGCTTGCCGGCTGCCGAGTAGTCAAGGTACGCATTGAGCTTTGCCGTCACATCTGAATCATTTCCGAAATATGCCATTATCGAGTAATCCTCGAGAAGATGCACATCGTATTCCGACAGCACGGCCTTTGTCCATACTCTTCCGAAAGCCTCGCATTCACTGCTGACCACAAGTCTTCTGGATACTCCGACCGACGCTGCCACGCAGAGCGCGAAGCCGAGAAACATGACAGCTGTAATGACCATGGATGAGCCCTTCTTTGTCCGGATGCTGCGGATCAGCCTATTCAGTTTTTTATTCTCCGAGTATCTCACCGCTTCTCACCAGGATGTCTTCATTTATCATGTATGCCTTTGTCTCCAGTCTTTTGCGTACGTCCATTCTGAGAAGACCACCCCTCAGCAGGCTTATGTCCTCTTCATCCCTGTACGTCCTTATGAACGCGCCTCTGTATGAGTCCTGCTGCTCCATCACGGCTTTGTGGTTTTCTATCCCTGTCGTCAGTATTTCAAGATAGAATACGAAAAGTCTTATGAGCAGCATTCCTGCAAGGATGATGATGGGCAGCGAGACCGCTGCCTCCACCATCTGTGAACCGCGCTTTGTGCGCAGGATCCGCATGAGCCTGTCCATGACTTCAGAAATTGGCCGCATCGAGATTGCCGAATATGCGGTTGACGAAATCAACGATGGACGACTTGAATATGATCCCTACCGCAACGGCGATCGCGACCAGGATGGCCACCTGGACCATCTCCATGCCCTTCTTGTTGCAAAGGGCACTGATCATGAATGTCCTGATCCTCTTCATCTCCTTTACTCCTTTCTCTTTTCTCCGATAAGCTTATTGCAACGCCTCTTCATGCAGCCGCATGCTGCTACATCCCCAGAAGCGCCGGCGCCATTGTTATGATTATCAGAAGTATCAGCAGCAGCCCGAGCGGATACGCCATTTTGGTGTCGATCATCTTGCCGCTCTCCCGCGCTACTGTCTTTCGCTCATCCCACAGATACCTGCTTTCTCTTGAGAGGCTGTCTATGACGTCGCTTCCGCGCTTTTCATTCTCCGTCAGTATACTGGCTATCCTGATAAGCTCCTTTACGTCATGTCTGACCGCGTATTCGTTTATTACCTCTGCCGTGCTTCTTCTGTGTCCGTCCGTCGCCTCTCCCAGCGCTGCCAGCTCCCTTTCGAATACGCTCAGTTCTTTTTCGTCATACATCCCGTAGCTGCCTGTTATCGTATCGAAGGCGTCGCTGAGTATGAGCCCGGCGTTCATCATCAGAAACAGCTGGTTGCAGAACCTGGGCAGTCCCCTCAGTATCGACTTTCTCATCTGATCGGCGGTTTTGTCCTGCCCTCCCGTTCCGGCTATCATCAGCACTATCAGGCAGGTATAGACGGCTGCTATCACCAGCATCATCGGGCTGTCCTTCTTTTCCGATGCGGACCACGATATCTCCGTCCCGTCGGGAAGTCTTGCGGGGAGCTCTATCCTGCTGCCCCTTGAATACTCGATCTCGCTTATGACGCTGTTGATACCCGCTTCCACGGAGGCTTCCCTTTTGTCTTTCCCGGACATTTCCACTGCCGATCCTCCCTTTCTGTCAGCCTGGAGCGTGAGCGTGACTTCCCTTTCGGTCACATCCGCGCCGTCCTTTATTCTCAGGCTGAGGTCATACCGTTCGGTCCTGTCGGTGTTCTTCCTGCTTATACCGGTAATGTTCCCCCTGTCATCCGCTATCAGATGTC
Source organism: Mogibacterium sp. (assembly GCA_017512365.1). Classification (GTDB taxonomy): domain Bacteria; phylum Bacillota; class Clostridia; order Peptostreptococcales; family Anaerovoracaceae; genus Crickella. The sequence continues at coordinate 3,943 of JAFWGQ010000051.1, read as the reverse complement.
CGCTCTCCTCCGGCCCTTTTATCACCAGGGCAAGCACCAGAAGCGCTGTCACAAGCGTTACCATGTATATGCCAGACATGAGTTTCCTGTCCTGTCTGAGCTTTTCGTATTTTGTTTTTATCTCTGCGGCAAGTTCGTTCATTTCATATCTCCACGCTTACTATCTTCTGTATCATCGCGTATATGCCTATGCTTGAAGCGCACACGACCGTCATTATGATCCTTCCGGCTATAGTTTCGTAAAGCGGCGCGATGTAATCCGGCGCCGTAATGTTCAGAAAGAGTATGATGATGACCGGCATGGCGAATATGACCAGGCCTTCGCTCTCCTTTCGTCTTATGAGCTCTTCGATCTCTCTGTCTATGCTCATCTTTTCCATTATCACGGCGGCTGCCTTGTTGAGCGCGGTAATGAGGCTTGCGCCGGTCATCTTGCAGATCGAATATATGGTCACGAAATCATGCACGTCCTCCAGCCCGGACAGTTCGGCCATGTCTCTGAGCACGTTTATGTCGTTCTCTCCTCCTATCTCCATGCGTTCATATGCCTTCTCAAGATCGTGGACGAGCACCGACCTGCTGCCGTGTATGTTTCTCAGGGAAGGGATGGCTTCGGATATAGCGTCCTTCATGGATCTCCCGGCTCCGATCGCTGTCGACGCCATGAACAGGAAGTCCTTGAATTCCGTGATATACCGTCTGCGCCTCCTTTCGATGAGGCTGTCTGTAACAAAGCTTCTTATCCTTCCCGAGAACGGCAGGACGACTGCTGCAAAGAGTATGTTCCTGTACATCAGATAAGATACGGCAAGGCCCGCGGCTGCCAGCGCCAGCCAGAACAGAAGCTCCTCTTTTTTGCTGAATGTGTATTTCCTCAGATCAGTCATGACTGCCTCCCGTTCCCGCGCCTCCCGGAGCCAGAAGCATGTCGCCGTAACCGCTCCTCACGAGCCTTTCCCTGTCGCAGAGACTGCTGCCGGTCGGGATCAGGACACCGTCGCTTCCGGCCCTATAGAGATAATTGATCAGATAATCCGCACCGTCGAAGCCGGTCAGCTCCGCGACCTCCTCCACACGCCTTCTGCCCTTCGCGTCCCTCCTGAGATGGACGAATATGTCTATGGCATTCGCGATCTGGTTTCTTACCGAGCTTACAGATACCCGGGAATCCGAAAGGTACATGGTCTCCAGTCTGTTGAGCATGCCTTTTATGGAATTTCCGTGGCCGGTCGACATGCTTCCGTCATGACCCGTGTTCATCGCCTGTATCATGTCTATGACCTCCTTGCCTCTGACTTCGCCCACTATTATCCTGTCGGGTCTCATCCTGAGGCTTGTCCTGATCAGCTGCGTCATGCTGACCTCGCCCTTTCCGATCGAGTTCGCCGCCCTGCATTCCATCTGCACCTTGTTCTGGATGTGGCTTATCACGAGTTCCGCAGAATCCTCTATTGTGATAACCCTTTCGTTTTCTCCTATGAAGGCTGTCAGGGCATTCAGGAAAGTGGTTTTGCCTGATGACGTTCCTCCGCTGATGAATATGTTGTATCCGCTCTTTACAAGGGCTGCGAGGTCACGGGCGCATTCCTCCGTGAGGCTCGCGCAGCCCACGAGCTCAGACATCTCTATTTCCTTTTCCCTGAATTTACGTATAGTGAGTATCGGACCGTTCAGCGCCACCGTCCTGAGCACTCCGTTCACCCTGTAGCCGGAAGGCAGTCTCGCGTCCACGATAGGGTTCGCTTCGTTTATCTCTCTGTGGACATCTGATGCGAACATCCGGATTATCTCCTCAAGTTCAGATGCCGAAGTGAACGCGTCATCGACACGCATCAGGCGTCTTTCCTTTTCTATATATATCCTGTCCGGGCCGTTCACCATGATCTCGTTTATGCCCGGGTCGTCCAGCAGACCGGTCAGTATCCCGTATCTGTATACGAGCCTCTGATGCATGCTGTTTATTATGATCTCGTTCTCATGCGGCAGAGTCCGGTACGACAGCTCCGATCCGAAGAATACGTCCTCGCACTTGCTGAGTATGTCTTCGCTGCATGGAGGCTCTTCCATCTCTGTCATCCACTTTCTTATGGACCTGACCATTTCTTCTATGGGCTCTCCGTATCCGCTCACTGTCATCGCTCTTGTTTTTCCCATGTCGCTTCCTTCCCGTATATCTTTCTGATACAGTCGTCCATGGCAAGCGCCTCGTCCGTCTCTCCCGTTATCCTGATATGTGTTACCTCCGCTTCAGACCGCTCCGATATCATGCCGGCAAGTCCGGGGAACCTGCGCCCGTTCCCGAAACATACTATGTTGTCCGATTCCTTCATAATGCTCATGTTCTCATCTCTCAGGCAGGTCCCCATATCCAGAACGAGCGTATCGAACCTTCCGGAAAGAGCTTTGATCACCTCCTTCAGTTCTTCCTCGCCGAGGTATGCCATGGGATTGATCCCGACGGGAAGCATCAAGTAAGTCACGCCGAAGCTGTCAGTAAAGGTAAAGCTGTCCGAGGCGCTTTCGCGGCCGGTCCTGATCGCGTACATCAGTCTCGCGAACCTGTTGACCTTTTCTTCTTCGTTTCTGCCGTGATCGTTTATATAGCCGAGGCTCATGAGAAGGATCCTCCCCCCCTGCCTGTACACTATCTGCCTCGCAAGAGCGCCTGATTTGTCGGCGGAGAACGTGTCTGTCTCGCTGATCACTGAAATTATCCTGCCTGAATAATTCCTGATGCTCACATTGCCCCGCCATTCGTTATAGGCAAGTATCAGTTCGGAAAGAAGCGAGCCCACGCTGCAATACTTGAATACGCAGCGGAAAGCGCCCGTCCCTTCATCCCGTACTACCGGAGAAGCACTGAGAAAGACCGTTCTGCAGGATATCCTGGACAAAATATCGCTTTCGAATTCCTCGGGCTTTATGTCCGTGAGGATAAGGCAGTCTGAAGCATCGCCTTTTTCTCTCCCGATTATATTTACATATAAATCATTATCGTAAGACGATAGCTTCGCGATCAGAGCGTCCCTGTATTCTCCGTCCCTTATGAGTATCCCCAGTCTCATGGCTCCTCCTCCCGTATCAAATATACCGAAAAGCCGGTGTCAAAGCTGTACAGATATCGCCATCGGAATAATGTTGTATCGCGGTCAAAAAATGCAGGATTTCATGCACATGAAAAGAGCCTCCGAAACAGCATCGGAGGCTCTGTTCACTGATTTTTCAGCATTCAGAGAAGTTGCGCTTTTTATTATTTCAATTTATCGCTGCGCGGGCACTTATCCACATGTTTTCAATGGTGAGAGTCCTTTCGTCATCAAAAAAAGCGCACATGCGCAGTATGTGAACGGCTCGTACGCAGCGACTCTGACTTCATCTTCAATTCGTCAATCGTCGGCGTACTGCGTATAGGAATTTCCATGAAGTCTGACTTCTTTTTACTCGTCAGACTTCAGGACAATTCCTCATGGTGCGGACGAAAGGACTCCGACGCGCGCAGCGCTAGTCCTCTTGAGGGGAACCGCAGGTGAGAGTCCTTTCGTCATCAAAAAAAGCGAGCGCATGCTCGCCGTATGGTGCGGACGAAAGGACTCGAACCTTCACGCCGTAGCACAAGAACCTAAATCTTGCGTGTCTGCCAGTTCCACCACGTCCGCATATATGACAAAAGGCAGATCTTCCGACCTGCCCTTTTGTGGTGACCCCACCGGGACTCGAACCCGGGTTACCGCCGTGAAAGGGCGATGTCTTAACCGCTTGACCATGGGGCCTTAAGAAAAAAGTGGCGAGGTCCTAATTTCCCAGGGGGTCACCCCCCAAGTATCATCGGCGCAAAGGAGCTTAACTACTGTGTTCGGGATGGGAACAGGTGGGACCTCCTCGCTATACTCACCACATTTTCTGAAGGTTATAGTACCCTCAAAACTGAATAACACCGAGCGTT
>JAFWGQ010000050.1 GCA_017512365.1 Mogibacterium sp. | reverse complement strand
GCATTGGGCCGTCTGTTGCTGCTACTACCAGGATAGCTCCGTCCATCTGAGCTGCTCCTGTGATCATGTTCTTTACATAGTCAGCGTGTCCCGGGCAGTCTACGTGTGCGTAGTGTCTGTTCGGTGTTTCATACTCTACGTGTGCTGTCGAGATTGTGATTCCTCTTTCTCTCTCTTCCGGTGCCTTGTCGATCTGGTCGAATGCTACGTCAGAGCCGAGTCCGTACTTTCTGTTCAGTACTGATGTGATTGCTGCTGTAAGAGTTGTCTTACCGTGGTCAACGTGGCCGATTGTACCAATGTTGATATGCGGTTTGGTTCTTTCGTATTTTTGCTTAGCCATTTTTATCTCCTTTAATAAATAGAAAATAAATAGTGTTTTAAGTTTGTTTTATTAATTATGTGTCTGCGGAATTACCTGATCATCTTGTCTGCAAGTGATTCCGGCAGCTTCTCGAAATGGTCGAACTGCATGGTGTACACGCCTCTGCCCTGTGTCTTCGAACGGAGGTCTGTCGCATATCCGAACATCTCGGAGAGCGGCACATAGCCTCTTACCACGGCTGCGCCGTTCTCGATGTCGGAACCTTCGATCCTGCCGCGCCTTGAGCTTATATCACCGATGATATCGCCCATGTGGTTGTCCGGTACGGTGACCTCAACCTTGAAGATAGGCTCGAGCAGAACCGGCTTCGCTTTCATGACAGCCTCTTTGAAGGCCTTTGAGCCTGCAATCTTGAACGCCATTTCCGAAGAGTCGACTTCGTGGAAGCTTCCGTCGTAGAGCTCTACGCCAACATCGACAACATTGTATCCGGCAAGCGGTCCTGCCTGCATCGCTTCTTCGATACCGGCCTGTACACTTGGGATGTACTCCTTCGGGATCGCTCCTCCGACGATGGAGTTCTTGAATTCGAATCCCTCGCCCGGCTTTCTCGGATAGAGTTTGATCTTGACGTGCGCGTACTGTCCGCTTCCGCCTGTCTGCTTCGCGTGTTTGCAGTCCACATCGGCTGTCGCCGTAACGGTCTCCTTGTAGGATACCTGCGGTCTGCCGACATTAGCCTCAACCTTGAATTCTCTCAGGAGACGGTCAACGATGATCTCCAGATGGAGCTCGCCCATTCCGGCGATGATGGTCTGGCCCGTTTCAGGATTCGTGTAAGTCTTGAACGTTGGGTCTTCCTCAGCCAGCTTGGCAAGCGCGATGCCCATCTTCTCCTGACCGATCTTGGTCTTAGGCTCGATTGCGATCTCGATGACAGGATCAGGGAATTCCATCGACTCGAGCACTATAGGGTGCTTGTCGTCGCAAAGCGTGTCGCCTGTTGTCGCAAACTTGAGTCCCACCGCTGCAGCGATGTCTCCCGAGTAGACTGTCTCGAGCTCGCTTCTGTGATTGGCGTGCATCTGCAGGATACGTCCGAATCTCTCCTTGCGGTCTTTCGTCGCGTTGTATACATGCGAGCCCGAATTGAGAGAGCCCGAGTATACCCTGAAGAACGCCAGCTTACCCACGAACGGGTCAGCCATGATCTTGAATACGAGTGCTGAGAACGGTCCGTCATCACCGGCCGCCCTCTCTTCTTCCTTCTTTGTATAAGGGTTCTCACCCTTGATAGGAGGAATGTCGAGCGGTGACGGCATGTAGTCTACGACTCCGTCGAGCATCAGCTGAACGCCCTTGTTTCTGTAGGCCGAACCGCAGAACACAGGGTACATATTGCCCTTGATGGTTTCGCGGCGGATGACACGCTTGATGTCTTCTACAGGCATCTCTTCGCCTTCGAGGTACATCATCATGAGATCCTCATCAAATTCGGCTACGGATTCGAGCAGTCTGTCTCTCCATGCGTTTGCCTCGTCGAGCATATTCTCAGGGATTTCCTTCTCTTCGTATACTTTTCCGAGGTCATCGTCATGATAGAGCTCAGCCTTCATCTTGATCAGGTCGATGATGCCGATGAAATCAGCTTCCGACCCGATTGGCAGCTGTACTGCGACCGCGTTTGCCTTGAGCCTGTCACGGATCATATCGAGTACGTGGAAGTAATTTGCACCCAGGATGTCCATCTTGTTTACGAAGATCATGCGAGGAACTCCGTACTTCTCGGCCTGTCTCCAGACTGTCTCGCTCTGAGGCTCGACTCCGCCCTTGGCGCAGAGCACCATTACGGCTCCGTCAAGAACTCTCAGTGATCTCTCTACCTCGACGGTAAAGTCGACGTGTCCCGGAGTGTCGATGATGTTGATTCTGGTATCCTTCCACTGAGCAGTAGTTGCGGCGGAAGTGATGGTTATGCCGCGTTCCTGTTCCTGCTCCATCCAGTCCATGGTGGCTGCGCCCTCATGGGTCTCACCCAGCTTGTGGGTGCGTCCTGTGTAGAAGAGGATTCTCTCCGTTGTTGTTGTCTTGCCGGCATCGATGTGAGCCATGATACCGATGTTACGTGTTTTTTCAAGAGTAAACGCTCTTCCCATTACTCCCTCCTTTCCAACTGCTTAGCTTGTGTAATAACTGTTTCTCCAGATTAGAATCTGAAGTGTGCGAATGCCTTGTTGGCCTCTGCCATCTTGTGGGTATCTTCCTTCTTCTTTACGGATGATCCTGTGTTGTTGGCAGCGTCCATGAGCTCGCCTGCGAGTCTGTCGGACATCTTTCTCTCGCCTCTTGCTCTTGTATATCTTGTGAGCCATCTGAGTCCGAGTGTCTGTCTTCTCTCAGGTCTTACTTCGATAGGCACCTGATAGTTCGCACCACCGATTCTTCTTGCTTTTACTTCGAGAACAGGCATGATGTTGTTCATTGCCTTCTCAAATACTTCGAGTGGATCCTCGCCTGTCTTTTCCTTGATTGTGTCAAACGCATCGTAGACGATAGTCTGGGCAACGCCCTTCTTGCCGTCGAGCATGATGCTGTTGATCAGCTTGGCAACTATTACGCTGCCGTAGACAGGATCAGGAAGAACCTCTCTCTTAGGTGTGTTACCTTTTCTTGGCACTTCTCTTCCCTCCTTGGGAAAATAAGTCGGTACTCGTTGACTTCTGCACGTTCTTCT
>JAFWGQ010000049.1 GCA_017512365.1 Mogibacterium sp. | reverse complement strand
TCAATGATAGTTGAGTGGAGAAAAGGGAGCAACCTGCGGTGCAGAGCTGTAAGTTGCTCTCATTTGTATTGGGAAAAGCGCTCGCACCCGGGCGGGTTGCCAGTTGGGGCGGGGCTTAAGCGAGCGCAATGATCCAGGTCAATAAAAAAGGGGCCTGATTTACTCAGACCCCAACATTCGTCCCCAAATTTGGTGTACGAAAACGGCAGACCCCAAACTTGATTTCATTTTTCAGCAGACCCCAAAAGAATTTGGATACCCCCGGTATGCCCGGTTTTGTAGGGAAGGTTTGCTGATATGATAGCATTTTTATATATGCCGTCCGGCATGTATCAAAAGCGCCTATACAGCGAATGCACCCATATCATTGAAGGCAATTTTCATAATTGCTAAAATCTAATTAACGTTAATAAACGTTAAGGTTGTTTTTTAGAAAGGAGAATCAATATGAAGAAGAAAACTCTTATAGTATCTCTTCTGCTCACACTGGCTCTGGTATTCGGCTCGTTCACGAGCGTATTCGCTGGTGTCGGTCCGGCTACAGATGAAACCAAAAAGCAGATCGAAGAGACTAAGATCAGGACCATTACAAAGATTCAGGGAATGGGTGGTACTGAAGTCAGCGCAGAGACATTTTCCATCAATTTCCTTAAGGAAGTAGTAAAGGGCAAGTATAAGGTCATCAGCACTTCCGGAGTCAAGAAATCCGTTAAGAAAAAGGATGCTGTTATCATCGACACTATGCCTGCAGGTTGGTATAATGGCCGTCACATTCCTGGAGCCAAATGCCAGGTGGTAGGTGCCATGAACGGTCCTGAGTTCAAGATCCTCAAGAGTGAAAAGAAGGCTCTTCTCAAGGCGGTAAACAAAGCCTGCGGCAAGAAGACATACTACTACAACACAAAGACCAAGAAATGGCAGTCGAAGAAGATAAAGGGTGCCAAGACCAAGAAGATGGTCAACAAGGATAAGAAGATCATCGTTTACTGCGGATTCGTAGGATGCGCAAGGTCTCACCAGGGCGCCATGTATCTCGTCAAGCAGGGATTCACGAATGTATACCGTTATCCGGGCGGAATCGCTGCATGGGTCGACGGTGGCAATGACATCGAGGGAACAGACGTAAAGTAGAGACCGGTCGCGTTGAACGCTTGCAAGATGAACTTAATCTGAAAGATCCGGGCATATCAGTTCAGACCGATATGCCCGGTTTTATGATATGATCCGGATATCGATGATCTGAAGAAGGGCAGAGAACTAAGCTTGAATACAAAGACCGACAAATGCATACACTGCCACAGGTGCAGAGACAACTGCGCGTTCCTGTCAAAATACGGGATCGACATAGGCGATACGGGAAGACTGAAGGACCTCGCGTATCACTGCTTTTTGTGCGGCACATGTACATCTGTCTGCCCGGCGGGCATAGACGGAAGGGCCGTCATTCTGGACATGAGGCGCAGCCGAGCCTCGTCGGATGAGATCCGGGCCATAGAAAAGGAAAACAGATGGCTCATCGCCGAGAAGCGCAGCTATATATTCTCGAACTGGAAGTATGTAACTGCAGGAAGAGCATATTTCCCTGGTTGCAATTTCCCTTCGATGTACCCGAAGACAAATGCGAGAATTGCAGAGCTGTTTGCGGAGCACGGCATCGGCACCATATACGAGTGCTGCGGCAAGCCGGTGGCTGAGCTTGGAATGAAAACAGATGAAGACAGGATCATAAGCGGGATCAGAAAAAGACTGGAGGCCGCAGGGGTGACGGAAGTGATAACTGCATGCCCGAACTGCAGGGCCTTTTACGGAGAACGTCTCGGCGTCAGGATAAGAAGCGTTTACGATGTGATGAGGGAACTGGGTATCGGCAATGCCATAGAGGGCGATATCGAGCTTTACATCCCGTGTCCCGACAGAAAAGAGTCAGTGTGGGTGGAAGAGATCAGGCCGTTCGTAAAGGGTGAGATCAGGATCAATCGTAACGCTCAGTGCTGCGGACTGGGCGGGAGCGCGATGAAGCACGAAAAGGAGATCGCCGACGGATTCGTACGCGATCTTGAAAAGGATATAAATGGCAGGATATTCACATACTGCGCTTCGTGTACGGGAAGGTTCAGCAGGAGCGGGCTGAAGTCCGCGGAACATGTTCTTGCGGCCATAACCGGCACGCATGAGCAGCCTGACATATATAAATCTTTTATAAACAGAGTAATGACAAAGTTAAGGTGACAGGAGTATCGTTTACTGAGAGTGCAGGAGGCACAGGATGGAAGGAAAACATATTTTTAAAAAGACAGCGGTTATGATGCTGGCCGTATTCTTTGTATTCGCGGCAGCCTTTGCCTCAGTGCAGATGCCGTCTTATGCGGCTTCAAAGCCTGCAAAAGTGACCGGGATCAGGGCAGCTGCCCGCTCCAACTATTCAGTCAGGATAAGCTGGAAGAAAGCGAAGAATGCAAAGAAATACCAGGTATACCGCGCAAATAAAAAGAACGGCAGGTATAAAAAGATAACTACGCTTGCAGGAACTTCGTACATCAACTCAGACCTCAAAAAAGGTACAAGGTACTTTTACAGGGTGAGGGCGGTCAACGGAAACAGCAAGGGCGTTTTCAGCGCAAAAAAATCCGTTTCGACCATGAACTCACCGCTGTATGATGTTGAGATCGACAAAGCCGCCGGAACAGTTACCATAAGCGCAAAGGTCAACGGTAAGTATTTCAGCAGGTCCACGCGCCACCTTATGGTGGATCAGTACGGATTCAATAAAGGAACTGCCATGCTGACTTCATACTGTATCCCCGACGATCTGTACAACGGCCTTGTCAGGGCGGGCGGCGTGTCATGGTCGAAGTCAGCCGGAAAGAAACTGAAGAACGGCGAAAAGAATACTGTAAAGAACGCGGAACACAAAAAGTTCAGCAGGCTTGATATATCGATAGGCTGGGACGGCGTATCCCACAGCCTGGACGAATGCCTTACGACAGTAAAGGGCGGCAGCAGTGCGCCGAAGATCAGCATGATATTCGCAGGCAACCCGGGAGCGGCAGCAAAAACTCCTTCGGGATGCATGGTGTGCATGGACAGCTGCTACATAGGAATGGCAGCCAACAACGCGTACGGAATGTGCGTGATCGACAAGTGTAAGCCTTGCTTATATGCCAGATCGGACGTCCTGCCTGCTGACGGCACTGTTGTCAAAGTAACATTCAGGGTCAGGTGACCGGGGGCCGGCAAACTGAGATGATCAGATCTTCCGATGCAGGGAAAAAGAAACACTCCGGAGCTCTTATCTTATTCACTAGAGAGCCGGAAGAAGGAAGAACGAAGACACGTCTGATGCCGTATTTCAGTCCGGCGCAGTGCGCAGATCTCCATCGGTGCATGCTTAAGGACATCAGCAAAGAGATGCGAAAAGCCGACGCGGATATTTTTGTGGCCTACACCTGCGGAGACGGATCTGATGACCCGGGCGAACCCGCTTTCCTGCGCAGCGTCATGAAAAGGAACACAGTGTTCATCAGGCAGCGGGGCGAAGACATCGGATCGAGGATGCGCAACGCTTTTGATGATGTGCTTGGCTCGGGATACAGCAAAGCTGTGCTGATCGGAACGGACATCCCGGGAATCAGATCGGAAACGATAGATTCAGCTCTTGAGCTGCTTGACAGCACCGATGTGGTGATGGGTCCGACTGAGGACGGCGGGTATTATCTAATAGGGATGAAGTCCGTCCATCCGGAAGCTTTCGATGTAAGGACGTACGGAGTATCCACCGTATTCGATGAAACGATTGCTTCAATCAAAAAAGCGGGACTTTCAGCAGGCATGGTATCTGCTTATCCGGATATCGATACACCCGGAGATCTTGCCGGTTTCCGCCGGATGATGAGAAGGGACCCCCGCCTCAGAAGGTCGCATACAGGGCGGTTTCTTGCTACGGAATCGAGGATATCCGTGATCGTTCCCGTGTACAATGAGGCATCCGAGATCGGCAGGCTGACAGATCAGCTCATGCCGTACAGGAACGAGTGCGAGATCATCATGGTTGACGGAGGCAGTACAGACGGTACGGCTGATCTGATAGCAGACATGACCGGCACGGGCCATGGCGAAAGCAGCATCATGCTCCTGAAGACCGCCAAGGGAAGGGCTGTCCAGATGAATGCCGGAGCACGGGCGTCATCGGGAGACATACTTTTTTTCCTGCACTGTGACAGCACTCTTCCGGAGAAGTTCACGGATGAGATAAGGCGCGTGATGAGCATGAATGACTGGGGCTTTTTCAGGCTGAGATTTCCATCCCGCAATTTCTTCATGCTGACAAACCGTCTTGTCTCGAATCTCAGAGCATCGTGCCGGCGCCTTCCGTTCGGGGATCAGGGGATATTCATCGACAGGGAACTGTTCTTTGAAGCAGGCATGTTCCCTGAGATACCGCTGATGGAGGACTATGAGTTTTCAATGAAAATGAGAAGGCGCAGCGGAGTAAGGGGACCGGGACCGGCAGCGAAAACGATCATGACATCGGACCGCAGGTATGGTACGGGAACATGGAGCATACTGCGGACGGAGATGCACATGTGGAAGCTCAGATACTTGTACAGACGCGGAGTGAGTTCCGACAGACTCCTGAGAATGTACAGGGACATAAGGTGAGCGCCTGCCTGTGAACGGATTATGCTGAAGAAGGTGACATCAAAGGAAAACAGAATGATAATCAAAAAACTGTACAATGCCAGGAAAGATCTGACAGAGACAAGGAACAATACACGCATCCTCAAAAAGAGCATGGAGAAGGTCCGGGATGCTCTGACCGAGGTGCCGAAAAAGATGGTCACGCGCAAGGTCCACAGGGATGTGATCATAAAAGAGTTCACGAGAAGAGACATCTGGGCCAGGACCGCAGCGGAAACAAAGAGGCTTGCCGGAGGGCGCCCTGTATGGGTCATAAAGTGTCCTACTCCGGAGTCCTGGCTCAAAAGAGATCTGCCGTTCATAGCTGACTATGCGTACTGCATGACACTGAAGAAGTATCTCGATAGGGAGGGGATATACGCGGTGGTCCAGATGCATGAAGACTGGTATTGCGATGCAGGAGCTGATGTGGAGATCCTGATGGGCAATTTCAAGGATTACCATCCGGACAGAAGAGTGTCCGGAAGGACCAATGTGATGTGGCTCGTATGCCATCCTGAAAATGTCCCTGATGACGTGGCGGACAGATACGATATGATCCTTGTGGATTCGTACCCGCTGGCAGACAGCATGAAAGGCAGGACACTGGCAAGGGTCGAGCCGTTCATAGTAACTGCCGATACGGACATCTTTTACAGAGACAGCAGTCCGGAAATATACGACCGCGTATTTGTAGGAAACACCCGCGGCATAAACAGGGACTGCGTGAAATGGTGCAGTGACAACAGGCTGGATCTGCATGTGTGGGGCGGCGGATGGGAGAAGTACTATGATGATGATCCGTACATCCACCTGCACGGCATGGTCTCATATGATAAAACTGCTGAGATCTACAGGAGAGCCAGGATCATAATCAATGATCATCACCATGAGATGCAGAGGACAGGCATGATCAATAACAGATGCCCCGAGGTGCTGCTGTGCGGCAAGACCATGCTCTGCGACTGGTCGCAGGGCGTCGAGGACGAGTTCGGAGATCTGTTCACATACTATCACGATGAGAGCGATTTCCTAGATGCTCTGGGAAGAGCGGAGGAAAATTATGAGAAAAAGTGCGCTGAGATAAACAGAAGATATGATGAACTGGCAGAAAGATACAGTTTCGCCACAGGCATAAAGAGGCTGATCCGGATCATAGGATCCGAACATGAATAAAAACAGAAAACAGCAGAAGATGAAAGGAACGGAGGAACGAAATGAAAAAGAGATCGCTTATAATGATCCTCATTACGGTAATGTCGATGACGTTCTGCCTTGCGGCGTGCGGAGGAGGTGCAGGAAGCCCGGCTGAAGAGCCGGCAGAGAAGCAGGAGGATCAGACCTCAGGGACCGCGGCCCCTGAAGAGATCGTCGTGGATGCCGAAAACCACACGGTCACCATCACAGCACAGCTCAACGGGACCTTCTTCGATCAGTCCACCATGCACTACTGCGTATGGAAGGACGGCGGAATGGGCGACAAGTGCATGTTCGCCGCATACTGTAATTCGCAGGACTTTTATAACGCCATGGTAGAGGCAGGCGGAGAGCCGTGGAACACCACTACAGACAAGATCGCTGACGGCGAGTTCACCGACGGTCAGAAGGTCGATGTGACACTTACATGGGAAGGACAGGATAAGCCTGTCGCGATGGCCGATACGGTCAAAACAGCTGAAGGAAAGCCTGAGATCGACATGAGGTTTTCCGGCAACCAGCAGAACAACGAAGACTGCGGCTCAGGCTGCATCGCGTGCCTCAACAGCTGCTGGGCAGGCATCACATCAAATGCCGCATACGGCTACAATGCGATAGATTCAGGCAGCCTGTCAGTGACCCTTGATGACTCGGTGATGCCTGAGGACGGCACTGACGTACAGCTTACATTCACACTGAAATAGATAACAGAAAAGAAATACCCGGATGAGCGATATCAGAGAAAAAGAACAAACAGCAGCAGCGAAGGAAGAGAACCGGCAGGCAAAGCATGCTGCTGCGGACAGAGGCAGCGAAAAGCACCTTGAGGCTGATGCTTCGGACGAAGGCGGAAAGAAGGGGAAGTGGGCCGGAAGGATAATACTCCTGGTACTGTTCCTGAGCGCACTCGGAGTATATTTTCTTGTCCCTTCGGTGCATGAATGGGTCAACCGAGTCATCACCATGTTCCGTACCGGAAACTTCGATGACATGCATGCGTTCATAGCTCAGTACGGCAAATGGGCCATGGCCGTCTCGTTCCTGCTGATGGTGTTCCAGTCCATAGCTGCGCCGCTGCCTGCGTTTTTCATTACGCTGACGAATGCGAACCTCTTCGGATGGTGGCAGGGCTGCATCCTTTCGTGGGTGTCATCCATGACCGGAGCCGCCCTGTGCTTCTGGATAGCCAGGATACTCGGCAGAGATGTTGTCGAGAGGATATGCACGAAGGGAGCTCTCGCTTCGGTCGAGGAATTCTTTGCCAGATACGGCAAGAGGTGCATACTGGTCGCAAGGCTCCTGCCTTTCATATCTTTCGACATAGTATCGTATGCGGCCGGCCTTACGTCCATGGATTTCTGGGGCTTCTTCATCGCCACCGGGATCGGACAGCTCCCGGCCTGCATAGTTTACTCATATGTAGGCGGCATGCTTACAGGCGGAGCAAAGAAGATGTTCATAGGCCTCATGTGCCTCTTTGCTCTTGCCATAGTAGTGGTGCTCGTAAAACAGGTATACAACGCGAGCCAGAAAAAGAAGGAAGAGGCTGCCGCTGCCGCCGGAGAGGTCTATATAAGGGAACCGTCGAATCCGGCGAGGCTTTTCAGCAAGCTCTATAACTCCGGCCTCTGGGCGATGGTGATCTCACTGATATGCTCGGATATACCTGTGATAGCAGGAAAGATGAACATGGGCTGGCTGTTCTTCGGACTCTGGCTCGGGCTTTTCGCTATCGCTCTCATATTCCGGAGATTCAGCTGCGGAGTGACGTTTACGGCGGTCAGCGTTATCGTATCGATTGCCGCAGTTTTCTTCCTTTGCGGATCCGCTGCAGCTCTCGGCAGAAAGCCTGCGGGTATCGTGCGTATGGGACTTGGTCTCAGGACCGTTCCTTTTTCGACTTTCAATACCGTATTCACGATATTCACCATTGCAGGGTTCATTGCCATAGTGCTGCTCTGGAAAAGGCAGAAAAGCCTTCATCCTGAGCATGATAAAAAGGCGTCGGCCTGAGTCTGGTGAAGGATCTTGTGTATGGAATGGATCAAAAAGCATTCAAAACTGATAGCTTTCGGCGTTATCATCATCGTGATCTTTCTGCTTGACCGGAGATTCGGATGGTCGGATTATCTGAGCGATTCAGAAAACCTGCGCTTTCTGTCCGACCTGATAAAAGACAATTTCATACTGGCTGCCCTCATCTATATCGGCCTGACGGTCCTGGCATGTGTGGTCCTGGCTCTGCCGGGCGTCACATTTGCCATACTCGCTGCCGTGCTTTTCGGGCCGTGGTGGGGCACACTGTTCTGCCTTATCGCGACCACGCTCGGTGCTGTGGTCGCGTTCATCGTAGGAAGGTTCTTCCTGAAGGACTCGATCGGACCCATGCTCGAAAAGAACACGCTGCTCAAACGCCTGCTCTTTGATGAGGCGGACAGAAGCGACATAGTGCTGCTCGCCATCACGAGACTTGTTCCGATCTTTCCCTACAATATCCAGAACTTCGCATACGGCATAACAGACATCTCGCTGGCACATTACACCCTGTATACGTTCCTGTTCATGATCCCGGGCGTGGCGCTCTATACTATAGGAACAGCCGGCTTCATATCTGACGGCAACAGACTGCTATATTTCGGCATCGCAGCGGGACTCCTGGTGTTCGTTCTCTTCCTCGGATGGTATATCAGAAAGAAATATCTTGGCAACGAGACTGATGAGGCCGGCCGCACATAAAATATGGATATGACAGAAAAATTTGTAAAAAACCGCGAATACAGAAAAGCCCTCGGACTTCCGGATGAGCAGACCGAAAGCTATGAGCTCCTGGCTCAGGGCGAATACAACGTAAATTATCTGTTTACGCATCCCGTGACAGGCCGCAGACTTGTTCTGCGCATCAACATGGGAAGCCAGATGCATCTCGACAGACAGATCGAGTACGAGGCGCACGCTCTCAGGCTCCTGTCGGGCTGCGGAAGGACTCCCGAAGTCATTTACACTGACGGAAGCTGCAGATATATACCTCATGGCGTGATGGTCATGGATTATCTGCCGGGGCGCTGTCCGGTCTACGAAAATGAAAAGGACATGAAGGCTCTGATGGAGTGCATGGCGGATATACACAGCGTAAGCATACCGGGAGAAGAGGTGGTTTACGGAGAGCCGTTCGGAGAATCGTGCGTTCCGCGTGATACGGTAAAGCTCATCGCGCCTCAGGATGCTGCTGAAGCTATACTGAATGAATGCGAGTCCATGCTTGAGGTATACATGCAGTCGCCGCTCGGAAATGATCAGACGAAGGACAGGCTCCGGAGACTACTCGACCGCGCACATGATATAGCGTCAGCAGGAGGGCAGGACTCAGGAGGCGAGACCGTACGCTGCTGCATCAATACGGAACTCAACTCGACGAATTTCCTGGTCGATGATAAAGGCTTTGCGAGACTGGTGGACTGGGAGAAGCCGCTGTACGGAGATCCCGCCCAGGATCTGGGGCATATGCTGGCTCCGACGACGACTTTCTGGAAGACTGATACCGTGCTCAGCCGGGCCGCGACGGACAAGCTCATGGACATATATATCGAAGCAGCCGGCGGACGCATCGATACAGGAGGTCTGAAAGAAAGGACGGACAGGCTGCTCTCCGTGACCTGCCTCAGAGGCCTCACGTGGTGCGCAATGGCGTGGGTGCAGTACAAAGATCCGGACAAGGAGATAGTCAATGAGAGCACCAGAAAAAAACTTGACGCATATCTGAGCGATCCGTTCCTGGCAGGTATAGAAGAAAGGCTGTTTTAGAGGAGGACTTATGGATAAACAGATGGTTGCAGATCTTTTCTCAAGAGGACAGGACTGTTCGCAGATAGTGTTTTCGCATTATGCTGAGGCTTTTGGCATGGATCCTGAAGAGGCAAACCGCATTACGGCCGCTTTCGGCGGCGGCTCCGGAATAGGGGAGACCTGCGGAGCTGTGATCGGAGCTTTGTGTGTCATAGGCATGAAATACGGACACAAAGGTCCCGACGACATGGAACAGAGAAACAAACTTATGGCTAAGCGGGCAGAGTTCCTGGATAAATGGAAAGAAAAACGCGGCTCATGCATGTGCCGCGAGCTTCTGGGGTATGATGTCTCAAAGCCTGAAGAATTTCAGACGATCCTTGAAAAGAACCTTATGTTCGACTTGTGTCCCGAACTGGTGCTTGACGCTGTTTCGATTCTTGATGAGCTATCTGACTGACGAGATACCGTCCACTATATGACTTATGTGCTTTTCATATCTGCGCAGGGATTCCTGCCAGTTGGAAAGAGCCTGTCTGCCAAGGTCCGTGATCGTGAATGTCCTTCGCGCCCGCGGGCCTTTTCCGTTTGATTCCGAAGTCAGATACCCGTCCTGCTCCATCTTTTTCAGGTTGCGGTAGAACCCTGCAGGATCAAGATCCTTCTCGATATAGCCGTCATCTTTCAGTTTCTGAAGCAGATGAAAACCGTATGAAGGTTCTACGGACAGTTCTATGAGTATGCAGGGCTGTATGAGCTTGTCAAGATACAGGCCCTTGCATGAAAAGTTGGCGTCACTGGTGTTCATGTCTATGGAGAGCCAGCTGGAATAGAATATCTCCTGCAGCTCTGTCCGGCTGCGTGCGGCAGGGATGTTTATGATATTGTTCGCCTGATCTTCAGCGCATGGATGAAGATGACCGCTGGCACCCAGCTCATTCTCGCTGATGAGGCAGGGAACATGCTCGTCTGTGAATTTTTCCGGATGATTGATGTATGCTGCAGCGACTGCATCCCATGCGTAGGAGCTGTCAGCGCCGTAAACGATCTCTTTTGTCTTGAACCTGTATCCGCATTTCTGCGCTATGTACATTCCCGCAGGATTGTCCGAGGAGCACAGCTTTTCGAGGAACTCATCCTTGGGCATTTCGGACACAGGAAGACAGTTGTTGCCTGTAATGATGCTTATGTTTTTTCCTCTGCTGAGCACTTCGGCCGAAGCGTGAGCGTTTACGGAAAAGTTCAGTTCATCAAGATGCCTTCCGTCATGTATCAGCAGTGGTTCCGTGATGCCGCCCATCAGTACGATCTGCGCGATCTTATCGAAAATATCTTTGTCAAGAAGATATGCTCCGTAAAGATTGCCCAGCGAACCGATCCCCAGGTATACCAGCTCTCCCGGATACAGGTCTGCCATCTCGCATATGAACTTCGCGCTGTCGCTGACGGATGCATCGCCCTGCTCTGATCCGCGCAGGACCGGTATGTGAGAATAGCCGGTCTCTTCAAGCAGCCTGGTATTGCTTATATATGATTCTTCAGATGTGCCGTTCCCGTAATTGCAGCATATCCCCAGCAGCTCGATATCGTCGGAGCTCCCAAGCAGATAAAGGATCGCCAGGGCATCGTCCATGGGTCTGCCCGGGAAATACGCAGTATTATCACAGTCGCATATTACTTTTTTTCTTTCCATCCGTTTCTCCGTGTTCTGTTCGTAAATGATGATGTGAATACAATCATAGTTATATCAGAATTGGATGCGGAGACAAGCACCTATAGTTTTTTTCGATGATGACGCCGGGTGATATCGATTCAGTCATCTGGACAAGCGGCGCGATTTGACTTAGTCTAATAACGTTGACTGATTAGACCTTGTCTAATATATAACAGAAACAGAAAAAGAGAGGTGTTTTCATGAAGAAAAAAGTGTTTGCGCTGATGCTTGCTCTTGCAATGATCGTATCGCTTTGTGCATGCGGCGGCGGAGGAAGCCAGGCAGAAAAGCAGGCCGATGTTTCGTCCATGAGCTGGGACGAGATCGTTGAACAGGCCAAAGGCTCGAAAGTTGCCTTCTACGGGTGGGGCGGAGACGAGAACCGCAATAAGTGGCTGAACGGGACAGTCGCGGATTACCTGAAGAAGAATTATGATATCGAGTTTGAATATGTCGGAATGGATATAAATGACATTCTCGCAAAACTCACGAGCGAAAAGGAAGCCGGAGAAGAGAACGGAACGATCGACATGATCTGGATCAACGGCGAAAACTTCTATACTGCCAAGGAAAACGGCCTTCTCTACGGGCCTTTTACCGACAAGCTGCCTAACATGGAGGCTTATATAGATGCTGATGATCCGGAAACGCTCAACGATTTCTGCAAGCCGATAGACGGCTATGAGGCTCCTTATGCGAAGGCGCAGATGGTCATGTACAATGACAGCGCGGTCTCGCCTGAGACGCCTGCGAGCGCGGAGGAACTCATGGAATATGCAAAGAAGTATCCGGGCAAGGTTACTTATCCGGCACTTCCTGACTTTACGGGAAGCGCATTTGTCCGCAATATAATTTATGAAACATGCGGATGGGAACAGTTCCAGACCATGGAAGCTGACAAGGAAACAGTGAAAAAGGCGATACAGCCTGCCATAGATTACCTGAAAGAGCTGAACCCTTATCTCTGGAACGAGGGAAAGACCTTCCCTGCGGACTCCACCGCTCTTGACAAGATGTTCCAGGACGGCGAGGTCGTTCTCGACATGAGCTACAGCCCGTTTACTGTCGCGACGAGTATCGCTGACGGCACTCTTCCCGAGACATGCCAGACCTTCGTCTTTGACAAGGGGACGATCGGAAATACGAATTACATGGCGATCGCCTACGACGCACCGAACAAGGCAGGCGCCATGGTAGCGATCAATGCTATAATCTCACCGGAGCTTCAGCTGACGCAGTATTCTGAACTCAGGGATCTGCCTGTAGTCGATCAGAGCAAACTGTCCGATGAAGAAAAGGCCGCATTCGATAAGGTCGATCTCGGCAAGGGAGTGCTGACGCAGTCGGATCTTCTGTCGCACAGGCTGCCTGAGATGCCTGCGGATCTCGTTCCGATCATCGAAGAGATCTGGGCTGAAGAAGTCGTAGGAAAATGATCTTAGCCCCCGGAGAAGGGCGGTATTTATGAGAAGAAGCAAAACAGCACCGGTGCTGCTGCTCGCGCCGTTCATGCTTGTAACGGCACTGGTGCTGAAAGCAGTTTTCAATGTGATCGTTCAGAGCCTCGGATATATCCCGGTCTTCGGACTGCATGATATCACTCTGAAGTATTACGCCGAGGTTCTGAAAAGACCTGAGGTGATACAGTCTTTATTCGTATCGCTCAGGGTCTCTTTTGTTTCCGGCATATTTGCGGCGGCTGCAGGGACACTCATATGCGCGGCGCTGGTACGCCTGGGCAGGACAAAAGGCGGAGCGGTGCACATAGTAAGACTTCCCATACTCGTTCCGCATACTGTGGTCGCTCTGTTCACCGTCGCTCTGCTTTCACAGACGGGACTGTTTGCAAGGATAGCCTATGCAGGAGGCATCATCGGAGACTATACGGAATTCCCGTCCGTCCTTTACGGCACGGGATACGCGGGCGTGATACTCGCCTATATCTGGAAGGAAGCGCCGTTCATAGCATATTTCTCGCTGGCGCTCATGGCCGGCATAAACGGGACTCTGGGCGAAGCCGCCGAGAATCTGGGCGCGACTCCTCTGCGCAGTTTTATTCATATCACTCTGCCGATGAGCCTGCCTGCGATACTTAAGGGATTTCTGATCGTGCTGGTATTCTCCTTCGGAGGGTACGAGCTGCCTTTGCTCCTGGGAGCTACTCTGCCCAAGGCTTTCCCCGTATATACCTATATAGAGTTTCTGAAGCCTGACTTCAGACTCAGACCGTATTCCATGGCGATGAACGGCATAACGCTGATGATCTCGCTTCTGATGGCGGTCGCTTACGCCGTATGCATGAGAAAGCTGTACAGGAAGATCGGAGGCGGTTATGAGAAATGACAGACTGATGAAGGCTGTTCTGATCATCACGGCGTTCGTCATACTGCTGCCTGCAGCCGTGATCCTGATCTGGACCGTGACAGCAAGGTGGCCGTGGCCGAATCTGCTGCCGGAAAGCCTGACCTTGCGAACGCTGGATGAGCTGCTGTTCGGATCGAATGCGCTGTCTGAGATTCTTTTGAGCAGCATGCTGCTCGCTGCAGCAGTCGCGGTGCTCGGGACTCTGATAGCCCTGATGACAGCCAGGGCAACGGAGATATACAATGTGCGCGGAAAAAAAGCCGTTACCTTTGCGGCGTTCCTTCCGCTGCTGGTTCCCGGGACGGTCTTTGCCATGGGCATACAGACATCGCTCATAAGGATGCATATAAACGATACCCTGGCCGGCGTGGTACTGGTGCATCTGGTTGCTGCTCTGCCGTACTGCATCACCATCATGATGGATGTAACTGCAGCGGTAGGCGACAGCCTTGAGGAACAGGCGGCGGTGCTGGGTGCCGGCCCGTTCAGAGGATTTTTGGATGTATCGCTGCCGCAGCTGCTGCCCGGGATATTGTCATCAGCGAGCATGGCTTATATAATCTCGTACAGCCAGTACTTCACGACGCTTCTGGCCGGCGGCGCCAGAGTGAAGACGCTTGCGCTTGTGCTGGTGCCGTACATACAAAGCGGAGACAGGGCTCTCGCTTCCGTATACGCTGTTGTGTTCGTCGGATCTGCGCTCATGGTGTTTGCCGTGTTTGAGGCTCTGATCCACAGGACTTTGGTGAAAAAATGAAACTGGAAATCAATGACCTTACTGTAGAGATCAATAAAAACCTGATACTGGATGAGGTTTCACTCGGAGTTGCCGAAAAGGAATTCCATATCCTGCTGGGACCGAGCGGGTGCGGCAAAAGCACTCTGCTGAAGACCATAGCAGGGATCAACGCGGCAAAAAGCGGGAACATCATCCTCGACGGCGAACTGATAAATGATATCCCTCCCCATAAAAGAGGAGCGGTCATCGTATTCCAGGATCTGAGACTCTTCCCTAACATGACAGTATCGGAAAACGTTGCGTATCCGCTGAAGATACGGGGGATAAAAAAGAAGGAACGAAGAGATGAAGCCGCCCGGTATCTGAAAAGCGTCCGGCTCGAAGGCTTCGATGACAGGAGGATATCCGGGCTTTCCGGAGGACAGCTCCAGCGTGTGGCCCTGGCCAGGGCGCTCGCTGCTTCTCCGAAGATCCTGCTGATGGATGAACCTTTTTCATCCCTCGATGAGAATCTCAGGGACGACATGCGTTCTCTGGTAACTGATATCCATGAAAGGACCGGAATGACCATAATAATGGTGACGCATGACCGCCATGAAGCGTTGTCGATGGCGGACCGCATCTCTCTGATGTTTGACGGCCGCATAGTCCGGACAGGGACCCCTTCGGAGGTCATTTCACATCCTGATGATGAAAGAGTCGCCGATTATTTCAGAAACAGCAGCCATTCCTTCTGAAGCCCGCCTGTTCTGCTGTGAAGCAAGCGGCCGCACGCCATGATGCTGCGGTCTTTTTTTTGATCAGAAATGATATCAGAAGGGCATAACATAAAATTATTTTAATTCTTGTCAATTGGACCCGGTAGGGTTAAAATAAAATCATCATAAACCCAACACTGTGTTATTCATTAACAGGGAGGAAAATGATTATGAAAAAGAAACTTATTGCTTTACTGGTATGCCTTACAATGGCTATGATCCCGGTACTTGCAAGCTGCGGCGGCGGAAGCTCGAGCGGCGGCGGAAGCGATGAAGGCGAATTCAAGGTCGCTCTTATCTGCCTCCACGACGAGAACTCCACCTATGACCTCAACTTCATCAACGGGTTCAAGGAAGCCATGGGCAATCTCGGCATCGACGAAGATCATTACATGATCAAGACAGGCGTTCCTGAAGGTCAGGAGTGCTACGATGCTGCAGCTGAGCTCGCAGACGCAGGATGCAAGCTGATCTTCTCCGACTCGTTCGGTCATCAGGACTACATGCTGCAGGCAGCGACGGAGTTCCCTGATGTTCAGTTCGTAAGCTGCACAGGCGACAAGGCTCTTGTAGCCAATCAGGACAACTACCACAACGCATTCGCGGCTATCTATGACGGACGTTATCTCGCCGGAGTAGCAGCCGGAATGAAGCTCAACGAGCTCAAGGAAGCAGGCAAGCTCAAAGGCGATACGCCTAAGATGGGATATGTCGGAGCCTTCACATATGCTGAGGTTATCTCCGGATACACATCGTTCTATCTCGGTGCCAAGAGCGTATGCCCTGACGTAACGATGGACGTTACATTCACAGGTTCGTGGTATGACGAGACAGCCGAGAAGGAAGGCGCCAACAAGCTGATACAGGGCGGCTGCGATCTGATCTCACAGCACGCTGACTCCTTCGGAGCACCTACAGCATGCGAGACAGCAGGCGTTCCGAACGTATCCTACAACGGATCCACAAAGGAAGCCGGCCCTAACACATACATCATCTCGTCCAAGATCAACTGGTCACCATTCTTCGAGTATGCTGCAAAGGCAGTCCAGAACGGCGAGGCATTCGACACCAACTGGACAGGAACGATCGACACGGGTTCTGTTGAACTCACAGAACTCAACACCGACGTAGCTGCTGAAGGCACTGCCGAGAAGCTCGAGGAAGTCAAGGCTGCGCTCGTTGCCGGAAACACTCATGTATTCGACACAAGCACATTCACAGTCGAAGGCAAGACTCTCGACTCCTACAAGGCTGACGTTGAAGCTGACGACAAGTATGAGCACGAGACAGAGGTCGTATCCGACGGATACTTCCATGAGTCCGAGTTCAGATCAGCTCCGTACTTCGACATCCAGATCGACGGCATCAACCTGCTCGACACCAACTTCGGTTAATCGGCAAGTCTGACAGTGCGACAACAGCATAACAACTAATATCATTGACCGGTCTCGTGAAGGCGGGACCGGTCAAATTTTAAAAGTAAGCAAAAGTATCTAATCTTCGAAAGGGGGTATCATTTTGCAGGACAGCAGAACACCCGCAGTTTCGATGAGAAACATAACAAAAACATTCGGCGCCATCACCGCCAACAAGAATGTCGATCTCGACATTTACCGCGGAGAGATCCTTTCGCTTCTCGGAGAGAACGGCTCCGGCAAGACGACGCTGATGAACATGCTCTCGGGCATCTATTATCCGGATGAAGGCGAGATCTACATGGACGGCGAACCTGTCGTCATATCGTCTCCGAAGGACGCGGCTGACCGGGGCATAGGCATGATCCACCAGCACTTCAAGCTCGTCAATGTCTTTACCGCTGCACAGAATATCATTCTCGGCATCGACCACGATTCCGAAAGCGGTAAGAAGATAGGCGGGTTCAGCAAGCTCGATATCGAGAAGGCGTCAAAGAAGATACGCGAGATATGCGATCTTTACGGATTCGATGTGGATCCGAACCAGAAGGTCTATGACATGTCCGTATCCCAGAAGCAGACGGTCGAGATCGTCAAAGTCCTTTTCAAGGGAGCAGACATACTGATACTCGACGAGCCTACGGCGGTGCTTACACCGCAGGAGACCGAAAAGCTCTTCAAAGTGCTGCACAACATGAGAGAAGACGGCAAGACCGTGATCATCATCACGCACAAGCTGCACGAGGTGGAAGCTATTTCGGACAAGGTGGCCATACTTCGCAAAGGCGAGTACATCGGAACACTGATAACAAAGGAGACCAACGCCCAGGAAATGACCAACATGATGGTGGGGCGCGAGGTCAAACTCAACATAGACAGACCAAAGCCGCATGACGTAAAGCCTAGGATAGAGGTAAAAGGCCTGACGGTCAGATCAGAAGACGGACTGCTCAAGCTCGACGATGTATCCTTCACGGCGAACACCGGAGAGATACTCGGCATCGCCGGAATATCAGGCTGCGGACAGAAGGAACTGCTCGAGTCGATCGCAGGACTTCAGGTCATCGAAAGCGGCGAGATCAATTACATCGAAGACGACGGTTCAAAGTCCAGCCTCATAGGCGCCGATCCTGTCGAGATAGAGGCGAAGGGAGTGCAGCTCTCGTTCGTGCCTGAGGACAGGCTTGGAATGGGTCTTGTCGGCAACATGGATCTTGCCGACAACATGATGCTCAGGTCCTTCAGAAAGGGCAAGGGAGTGTTCACCGACCGCAAGTCGCCACATGACCTTGCTGACAAGGTCGTGAAGGATCTCGAGGTCGTGACCCCGAGCATAGAAACACCGGTAAGAAGGCTCTCGGGCGGCAACGTACAGAAGGTGCTGGTAGGCCGCGAGATAGAACGCGCGCCTTCGGTGCTGCTCACGGCGTATGCCGTACGCGGACTTGACATCAACGCCTCGTACACGATATACGATCTGGTCAACCAGCAGAAGGAAAGAGGAGTGGCTGTCATATTCGTCGGCGAGGACCTCGACGTACTGCTCGAGCTTTCCGACCGCATACTCGTTCTCTGCGGCGGCAGGGTGAGCGGAATAGTTGACGGCAGAACGGCAGATAAGAACGAAGTAGGTCTGCTCATGACAAAGCTTGGAGGTGAGAAAGTTGGATAAAAAAGTAAAAGAACCTCTGATCCACATTACCAAGCGTAAAATGATCCCTAAAAAGCAGGAATGGGCGATCAGGCTGGGAGGCATACTTGCGGCGCTTATCTTCTGCGCCATCATCACATCGGTCGCGACGCACCTTAATCCTATCGCTGTGTACGCGAAGATGTTCGAAGGATCGTTCGGCAGCCCTCGTAAGCTGTGGGCTCTTCTGAAGGAGCTTGCCACGCTGCTACTGATCTCGGTAGCTCTCGCTCCGGCGTTCAAGATGAAGTTCTGGAACCTCGGCGGCGGCGGCCAGGTAATGGCGGGCGTGCTCGCCACGACGGCTGTCATGATCACGATGACAGGCAAGCTGCCTAACGGAGTGATCATCCTTCTTTCGTGCATCGCAGCGCTTGCTGCAGGCGCGCTCTGGGCGTTCATCCCGGCGTTCTGCAGAGCGAAATGGAACACCAACGAGACACTGTTCACACTGATGATGAACTATGTGGCGACCCAGATAGTGGCGTACTACATCATCATCTGGGAGAAACCGAAGGGCTCGGGCAAGATAGGAGTCATCAACCAGACTTCCCACGTAGGCTGGCTGCCTACGCTCGCAAACAATCCGTACATGCTGATCGTGATCGTTTCCGTGATCGTGACCGTATTCATGTACATCTACCTGAAATACAGCAAGCACGGCTATGAGCTTGCGGTAGTCGGCGAGAGCGAGAACACTGCCAGATACGTAGGCATCAATGTAGGCAAGGTAATTATCCGTACACTTCTTCTCTGCGGACTTATCTGCGGACTGACAGGATGGCTGCTGGTGTCAGGCACCGACCACACGATGACAACGACGCTGGAGGGAGGCAAGGGCTTCCTGGGCGTCATGGTCGCATGGCTGGCGCACTTCAATCCTATCGGCATGATACTGTCAGGATTCCTGCTCTGCTTCATGGCAAAGGGCGGAAGCGAGATATCGATGGCGTTCGGACTCAACAGATCCTACGGAGACATACTCACGGGACTTATCCTGTTCTTCGTAATCGGTTCAGAGTTCTTCATCAACTATCAGGTGCATTTCCGCAAGTCGCACAGAAAGGAGGCTGCAGATGTTTAGTTTAGTATCATTCCTGCCAAGAGCCATCGTGCAGGGCATACCTCTGCTGCTCGGCTGCGTCGGCGAGACGCTCAACGAGAAATCCGGCAGCCTTAACCTGGGTATCCCGGGCGTCATGTATGTAGGAGGCATATGCGGCGTAATCGGAGCTTTCATGTATGAGAACTCCGGGGGCGCGTATAACCCCGTGCTCGGCGTAATAATACCGATCATCACGTGCATGCTCGGAGCACTGGTCATGGGGCTCATATTCTGCTTCCTGACTGTAACGCTCAGGGCCAATCAGAACGTTACAGGTCTTGCGATGACCACCTTCGGAGTAGGCTTCGGCAACTTCTTCGGCGGATCCATCATCAAGCTGACGGGCGCTGAGGTCCCTTCGATCACGCTGACGGCGACGAGCAAGGCTTTCAAGACGGCCCTTCCTTTCGCAGGCAAGGCCGGAGTCGTAGGCCATCTGCTGCTGTCATACAGCTTCATGACATATGTGGCGATCATAATAGCGGTAGTCACATCCTATGTTCTGAACAAGACCCGCACGGGCCTCGAGCTCAGGGCTGTAGGTGAGAACCCTGCCACGGCAGACGCCGCCGGAATCAACATCACAAGATATAAATACTTCTCGATCTGCATCGGATGCATGATCGCGGGTCTCGGCGGACTGTTCTACGTTCTCGACTACGCCAACGGCGTATGGTCGAACGACGCGTTCGGTGACCGCGGATGGCTTGCCATCGCACTGGTAATCTTTTCTATATGGCGTCCGAACTGGGCCATCTGGGAATCGATCCTCTTCGGCGGACTGTACATACTGTATCTGTACATACCTACAGGCTCGAACTTCGCCATGAAGGAGATCTACAAGATGCTGCCGTATCTCGTTACGATCATCATGCTCATAGGAATAAGCCTGAGGAACAAACACGAGAACCAGCCGCCTGAAGCTCTCGGACTTCCGTACTTCAGAGAAGACCGGTGACGGTCCGTCAATATCGGCAACAAACATGGGAAAGGCGCTTCATGCGCCTTTCCGTATATAAAGAAAGGAGTGAGCCTTGAAATACGAGACATACAAAAAGCTGGCCAATGCTACGCTCGGTAAGGTCAAAGCCGATCTTGTATTCAGAAACTGCAAGGTGGTCGATGTCTTTACCGGAGAGATCGTCGAGTCCAACATAGCTGTCAAGGACGGCATCATTCTCGGCGTATCCAAGTCCTATTACGGCAAGAAGGAGATCGATCTGAAGGGAGCGTACATCGCGCCGGGATTCATCGACGCCCATCTGCACCTCGAGTCAACGATGGTAGCGCCTGCAGAGCTCGTTGCGACGGCGGCGTCGTTCGGCACGACGACCTTCATAGTCGATCCGCACGAGGCGACCAACGTATCGGGCGCCGACGGCATCAGATACATACTCGACCAGACCGAAAAGTCGCAGGCGAACGTGTTCGTCATGATGCCTTCATGCGTGCCGGCGACGGACATAGATGACAACGGCTGCATGTTCGCGGCGAACGACATGTACCCGTTCGTAGGCAACGAGCGCATACTGGGCCTCGGCGAAGTGATGGACGACCACGCTGTCATCAACGGCGACCCGAGGATGTTTGCGAAGTTCGCTCTCTTCGAGCATCAGACGATAGACGGCCATGCTCCGTATCTGCCTAACAGGATGCTTTCGGCGTACAAGCTCGCCGGCGTCGATACCGACCACGAAGCATCATCCTTCGAGTACGCGCTCGAAGAGGCAAGAAGAGGCATACACGTGCACGTGCGCGAGGGTTCCGCGGCTCACAACGTGGACGATATCATAAGCGGCATCGTCAGAACGGGCATAGACACCGAGCACTTCAGCTTCTGCACTGATGACAAGCACATCGAGGACATCCTGAGAGAAGGCCACATCGTATACAATGTCAGAAGAGCGGTACAGCTCGGTCTGGATCCGTTCAAGGCGATCAAGATGGCCACTATCAACACCGCGAAGTGCTACGGCCTCAAGCACATGGGAGCCATCGCACCGGGCTACCAGGCGGACTTCGTAATTTTCGACAACATGAAGGACTTCAACGTGCTCGATGTATATTTCAAGGGCAGACGCATCGACAGGGACGCGCCTGTAAAGGTAAAGAAGTGCCCGCCGCATCTGAAGCGCACCGTACATCTGGACAAGGTGACTCCTGACGATTTCGTGCTGCCGATCAGATCGGGAACTACTCATGTCATCGGCATGGAGCCTCAGCAGATAGTCACGAAGGACCTGACCGAGCACTTCTCCAAGACGCTCAATTTCATCCCTCACGACGGATATCTCAAGATCGCCGCGGTCGAGAGACACCAGAACAGCGGCAAGATCGGCGTGGCCGTCACAAAGGGCTACGGCATAAAGGGAGGCGCCATCGCGTCTTCGGTATCGCACGACTCGCACAACATCATAGTGATAGGCGACAACGATCATGATATCGCCGTCGCTGTCAACGAGATCGCGCGGGTGCAGGGAGGATACACCGTGGTGGAAAACGGCAAGGTCTTCGAGACACTGCCTCTGCCTATCATGGGACTCATGACCGATGTGCACTTCGAGGAGGTCAACAAAAAACTCAGAGTCATGAAAGAAAAAGCATATGAAATGGGCGTTTCAAAGGATTTCGATCCGTTCATCACGCTGTCGTTCATGGCCCTCACGGTGATACCTGAGCTCAGGGTGACGCCGAGAGGACTCTACAGAGTATCGGAGAAGGGCTCCGGATTCATAAAATAAGATGAGTGATACATTCCCGGATAACGAAATAATGGAAAAAGCGATCGACCTTGCGGAGCAATACCGCAAGGTCCTTCACGAGATGCCTGAAAGGGCGTTCGAAGAACATGAAACGACCGCCTTCATCAAAAAAACATGCGGCGGATATCCTGTGCGCGGGATCGATCTCGGCATGGAGACCGGTGCGGTGTACTGGCTCGATGCGGGCTGCGACGAGACCGTCGCTTTCAGAGCGGATATCGACGCTGTCCCGACGGAAAGCGGCCCGAAGCATCTGTGCGGACACGACGCCCATGCCGCTGCGCTTCTCGGCGCGATGCACTTCCTCTGCGAACAAAACGGCCAGGGGGACAGACCCCCTGGCCGGGGATTGCCGTACAATGTCCTCTTCGTGTTCCAGCCGGCGGAAGAGGGAACGCGCGGTGCAAAGGCAATGATCGATCACGGGCTCTTCGAAAAGGCTCCTCAGCGGCCGAAGCGCATCTTCGGCATACACAACAGACCGGAGGTGCCGTGCGGCGAGATCGTCGTGCATAAAGGCCCGCTGATGTCCGAGAAGAGCGTCTTCATGATAAGCATGAAGGGCGTCCCGGGACACGGCTCGCTCCCTCATAAATGCGTCGATCCCATAGTTGCAGCGGCGTCTCTTATAAGCGGCATACAGACTGTCGTCAGCAGGAACACCGACCCGTTCAGACCGGTGATATGCACGGTCAACAGCGTCAGGGCAGGAGATCCTGACATAGCGGTGCCTTCTGAAGCTCTCATCACGGGATATATCAGATCGTTCGATCATGACACCCATCTCCGGATGGAAGAAAGACTCGCGAGACTCGCAGAGAGCACTGCGGAAGCGTATGAATGCCGCTGCGAGATAAAGATCACGCGAATGGTGCCCGCGGTGGACAACCCCGAAGAGCTGTACGATATCGCTGCGAAGGCTGCCGAAGCCGCGGCGGGGAAGGACCACATCACGGACAGCGAGCCGAGCCTTGCGTCAGAGGACTTTGCAGTCTACGGGAAAGAACTGCCGGCCTTCTTCTACTGGGTCGGGAGCGGCACGCCGGGCAAAGAGAACGCCCCGTGGCACGATCCCGCATTCCGGGTGGATGATGACTACCTGAAAACTGCCGTCCCGCTGATATGCGCAGCTCTGACGACGGAATAAAACTAAAATCGTTTTAGCATTAAAATCAAAAAACATCCCTGAAAAGGGGTGTTTTTCATTGTTTTGACGTAGTTTTTCGCGCTATAATAATACAACGGTTTTAAGTGTTGACCGTTTCAGCACTAAATCATATACGAGGACACAGGACAATGAAACTGATAAAGACAGAGGATGCCGTCGGGCAGGTCATTTGCCACGACATCACTCAGATAATCAGGGGCGTCACGAAGGACGCCAGATTCAGAAAAGGACACATCATCACGGAAGAAGACATACCCGTACTGCTTTCGCTCGGCAAGGATCACATCTACGTCTGGGAAAACGATGAGAACATGATGCACGAGAACGAGGCGGCCGAGGTGCTGTGCGCCATATGCAAAGGCGCGAACATGAGCCGCGGCGGGGTCAAGGAGGGAAAGATAGAACTTTCTGCAGAATGCGATGGAGTACTGAGGATAGACAGGGAAAGGCTCTATGCCGTCAACTCCTTCGGTGAGATGATGATAGCCACGCGGCACGGAGACTTTCCGGTGATGAAGGGGGACAAGCTGGCCGGAACGCGCATAATCCCGCTCGTGATCGAAAAGGAAAAGATGGAGAAGGTGAAGGCCGCCGCAGGCGATGATCCGATCATGAAGGTCGAGCCGTATATCCATCTGAAGGCCGGCATAGTCACTACGGGCAACGAGGTCTTCTACGGCCGCATCAAAGACGAATTCACACCGGTCGTCAGAGCCAAGCTCGAAGAATACGGAGCCGAGATCATCGATCAGTCCGTCAGCGACGATAAGAGCGAGAATATCGAAAAGCACATAAGACAGCAGCTGGAGAACGGCTGCGAACTCATTGTCTGCACGGGCGGCATG
This sequence comes from Mogibacterium sp., assembly GCA_017512365.1. Lineage (GTDB taxonomy): Bacteria > Bacillota > Clostridia > Peptostreptococcales > Anaerovoracaceae > Crickella. Next base: position 53,150 of record JAFWGQ010000049.1, on the reverse strand, counting down.
AGCGTAGATCCGGATGACAGGACGCCTCTTGCGATAAGAAACGTCTGCGGGGAAGCTGTCACATACGGCGCCCCGGTACTGCCGGGAGCCATGTTCATGCTCGCGTACTGCGGTGACAGAAAGATACCGATCATGGGCCTTCCGGGCTGCGTCATGTACTCGAAGCGGACTATATTCGATCTGGTGCTGCCGAGGATAATGACCGGCGAGATCATAGACAAGGAGACCATAGACAGGATGGGAGAGGGAGGCCTGTGCCTCAGCTGTGATACCTGCACTTACCCGAACTGCGGGTTCGGAAAGTAGATAAGGGGAAGGGACCGCACAACCGAAAGGAGAAGGATCATGAAAAAGAAGATTCTTATTATCGGACTCGCTCTGGCGATGGTATTCGCTTTGGCGGCATGCGGAAAAACCAACGGTACAGAGAGCGGAGAAGCGGAACAAACTGAAGAGACTGTTACCGTCAATGTTTTCGCCGCTGCATCGCTGAGCAATGTAATGGCGGAATTCGAGAAGTCGTTCGAAGAAGCAAACCCGGGAGCTGACATAGTCGTAAACGCGGACAGCTCGGGAGCCCTTCAGACACAGATCAGGGAAGGCGCGCCGTGCGATGTGTTCTTCAGCGCCGCCCAGAAGCAGATGGACGAGCTCGAAGAAGAGGGCATGGTGCTGAAAGGCACGAGGATAAATGTCGTCAACAATCAGCTTGCAGTCATCTGTCCTGTAAACCAGGCGACTGCTGTAGATGGGCTTTCAACGATCGGGAATGCAAAGAGCATCGCCCTTGCCGACGGCAGCGTGCCTGTGGGCAAGTACACCAGAGTGGCAATGATCAGCCTCGGCCTTCTGAACGAGGTCGAAGACCCTGCGACGATCACAACAGCCGAGGTGTCAGAGCAGCTCGGCGGCGTCGAGATCAGCGAGCAGGGCAATGTGAGCAAGGTCCTCACCGCTGTGGAGGAGGGTTCATGCGAGGTGGGAACGACCTACGTTTCAGATACTGTGGGACACGAAAACAGTGTAAGGATAATCGAGACTGTCAGTAATGAGGTGTCCGGCGACATCATCTATCCTGTAGCCGGCATAGTAAACAAGGACGCGTCGGATGCTGAAACAGCGGCAGCTGCCGACTTCATCGCATTCATCACAAACGACAATGCAAAGGCGCTGTATCAGAAGTACGGATTCGACACGAACGTATAGCGGGATAATTGGAAAGCATAACAGAACTTGCAAAAAGCCTGGACTGGAGCCCTCTGTGGATCTCCCTCAAGACCGGGATAGTGGCGACGATCATATCGTTCTTTCTCGGTCTTTGGGCTGCAAGAAAGGTCATAAAAAAAGATTACAGGATGAAGTCGGTACTCGACGGCATACTCACCCTTCCGATGGTGCTGCCGCCTACAGTCGCCGGCTTTTTTCTGCTTCTCATCTTCAGCCGAAGGAGGCCGCTTGGGATATTTCTCGACGAGACGTTCGACATACAGGTCGTCCATACCTGGCTCGGCTGCATACTCGCTGCGACCGTCATCGCATTCCCGCTGATGTACAGGAATGCAAGGGCTGCATTCGAGCAGATCGACGCCGATCTGGTGTTTGCCGGCAGGACGCTCGGGATGTCCGAGATCTCCATATTCTGGCGCGTTGTCGTCCCGACCGCAGGGCCGGGGATAGCGAGCGGGACCATCCTGACATTCGCCCGCGCCATGGGCGAGTACGGAGCAACATCCATGCTCGCGGGCAACATACCGGGCAAAACGGGGACTCTGTCACAGAGGATAGCCATGGTGATACAGGACGGCGATTATGTGACCGCAGGCTTCTGGGTCATGGTAGTCATGATCATCGCCTTCATTGCGATCTTCATGATAAACATCATCATCGGAAAACAGATGAAGAACGTGAGGAAGTGGTAGGGTGAGACTCAGCGCGGATATACACAGAAGAGCAGATGATTTCGAACTGGACGTTCTGATCGAGAGCGATGCCGACAGGATAGGCATACTCGGAGAGTCCGGCAGCGGCAAGAGCATGACGCTGCGAAGCATTGCAGGCATAGAGGAGACAGATTACGGACGCATCGAAGTGAACGGCAGGGTGCTGTACGATTCTCAGACAAAGATGAACCTGAAGCCCCAGAAGAGGAACGTCGGATACATGTTCCAGAACTATGCGCTGTTTCCGACGATGAGCGTGCTCAGGAACGTCATGGCGGGTCTCGGCAGGCCCGATGAGGAAAAGCGCGCAAAGGCCATGAAGATGCTGAGACGCTTCAGGATGGAAGGACTCGAAAACAGACTTCCGGGCGAACTCTCCGGCGGCCAGCAGCAGAGGGCGGCTCTGGCGCGCATCATGGTGACTGAACCCGAGCTGATACTTCTCGATGAGCCTTTCTCTGCGCTCGATGCCTATCTGCGCGACAGGATGCAGCTCGAGATGACGGAGATGCTCAAAGACTTTCCGGGGCAGGTGCTCATGGTATCGCACAGCAGAGACGAGCTGTACAGGTTCAGCGAAGAGCTCTTCGTGCTGCAGTCCGGCAAGGTCATCAGGCACGGAACGACAGAAGATGTCTTCAGGGATCCCGGAAGCGTGGAGGCGGCCAGGCTGACAGGCTGCAAGAACTTCACCCGGGCCGAAAAGACCGGAGACAGAACGCTGAGGCTCACAGACTGGGGCCTGGAAGTGAGGCTTGCAAAAGAGATACCGGACGGGATCGCTCACGCCGGCTGCAGAGCCCACAGCTTTATTCCCGTATGGGGAGAAAGGCAGGACAACTGCATCAGATTCGTTCCCGTCAGAACGGATGAGCTGCCTTTCGAGATGAATTACTACTTCAGACCTGAGCACAGTGAGTCTGACAGCGTCCATGCCGATGACACGATCATCAGCTGGTTCGTCCAGAGCGAAGAGCAGAAGGAGATCGAAAAGAGAGGCCTTCCGGACTGGCTCAGAATGAACGAAGAAGACATTCTTCTGCTATAATCAGAACAAGGGACAGGAGAAATGGAATTCTATGAAGCTGTAAGCGAACTGAATATTAACCTTGAGAACCGTCTGTTCACGGTCTGTGACGGGCCGCATGCCGGAGAGAAGATGATAACATCCGCGGGAAAGCCGGTGTGGATGAGCCGCTCTGACGGCTTTTTCAGCCTGCATCCGGATGAGGCCGCCGCGGCAGAGAACGGCGGGCTCACGAGGATCGGTGACGACAGGGTGTTCGCGGAACTCCTCGGAAACGAAAAGAAACTCGTCATATGCGGAGCGGGCCATGTATCCATGCCGGTGATCGACATAGCGAAGATGATGGGCTTTCATGTGACCGCGATCGACGACCGTGAAAGCTTCATACAGAATGCGCTTGATCATGGCGCGGATGAAGGTATCTGCAGCGGATTCGAATCGGCGCTTTCTGCCATCCCGGGCGATCCGGACACATTCTTCCTCATCGTGACAAGGGGCCACCTTTCTGATTCGGAATGCCTCCTGAGCATAGTGAAAAAACCGCGCGCATACGTCGGGATGATAGGGAGCCGCCGCAAGGTCGGGATGGTGAAACAGATGCTCGCGGACAGCGGCGTACCGCAGGATGATGTCGATTCGGTGCACATGCCGGTAGGCCTCGACATCGGTGCCGAGACGCCTGAAGAGATCGCAGTCGCCATACTGGCCGAGATCATAGAGGTAAAAAACAAGGTGAGAAAGAGCGAGGGCATATCTGCCTCTGTGATGGAGGCGCTGATGTCCGGCGAAAGGGGAGCTGCCGCGCTCGCGACCATAGTATCAAAGAAAGGCTCTTCACCGAGAGCGCCGGGAACAAGGATGCTGATCGCAGAAGACGGAAGCATCACAGGCACGATAGGCGGGGGGCTCGCCGAAGCCCTGGTCATCGGGCGCGCTGTAAAAATGCTCGAAGAAAACAAAAACGGGCCGCAAAAGCCCGTTATGATATATGTCGACATGAGCGGAAAGGAAGTCGCCGACGAAGGGATGATCTGCGGAGGAGCGGTGGAGGTCCTGCTCGAGACCGTCTGATATCATTCAGGCGAGTGGTCGATGTCGAGCACTTCGTCTTCGCTTTTTGCCTCGACAAGCAGGAGGTCGCTTTCATGACCGGCGATGATCTGCCTGCCGCCTGTATCTCCTGAAAGGCTCATGAGTTCGCCTCTGTAACGCGACGAGAATATCTTGGGATTGCACATCTTTCCCTGCCATGCGAGGGAAACGATGCCGGCGGTCCCTTTTTTGTATGCTTCGATAAGACGCTCAAGCGTCGATGTCCTGAGGCCCGGCTGGTCGCATACGCAGAACATGTATGCATCCGCATCGCCGGCCGCTTCGATCCCGAGCTGCATGCTGCGGGATATACCGAGATCCGGCCTGTCGTTTCTGATGACCGTGAAGCCGTCTGCCATGGCCGCGACCTCATCGTACTGCGTGACCAGTATTCTTTTATACGCATTGACGCCCCTTGCCGCATCGAGAGCTGAGGATATCATCGGGCGGCCGTTTTCCATGATGTGCAGGAGCTTGTTAGATCCGAACCTTTTGCTGTCTCCGGCCGCTTCGAGTATGACGGCCAGCTTTACATCGCCCGGATCCCTGAGCGAGCCCCATGCGCTCTGTATGCCGAGCACGGCGAAGAACTGCTGCAGCCTGTAAGCGGCAGCAAGCCTGTCCGTGTCGTTGTCCACCTGGTTCATGAAAACGCGGAATTCGCCGCGTACGCCTTTGCGTCCTCCGTTCACCGACGATACGAGAGCGTGTACCAGGTTGAGATCGACCGTATCGCGGCGGAGGCTCTCCGGCAGCTTGTCGGCCCGGTATATCACGTCCGAGGGAGCTTTCCCGATGCCGGAAAGGCCCGCAACGCATACCGTTATGTCGGTGCAGTCCGGTATGACCGGCTCGTGGTCGGCCGGCCATTTGAGCGGCATGCGGCGCGAACCGTCGGCCTCGATGAGAACGACGTCCGCCTCGTCCCTGAGACTGATGAGAACATCATCCGGCAGAGCCGTGAGCTTGTTCGGATCTTCCGGATCGTCAGCCGCGATCACCCTTATGCCTTCTTCCTCCGTTCCCTCCGGACGGAACATGTGGGTCGTGGTCGTTATGATCACGCTTTTGCCCGCCGCAGCGAGCTCGCGCGCCCACGCGAAGACGAGCGAGGTCTTGCCTCCCGCTCCGACGACGCTGATCACCGCGTGTTCGGGCAGTGTCAGCTGCAGCGCATCCGTGATGCTGTTTTGTCTGCCTCTTAAGTTCTGCAGTTCCATGTGATTATTTTACAGCCCGCATCCTTTGACGGCAACGGAAAAGTGGCGGCTGAATGTGACCGTTTTAGGGTGTTTCTTGTACTCTTTTGATACAAAGTTAAAATAATTGTAGGTTTTTGCAGATATGTTCTTGTCTTGAAACAACGGAGTAGTATAATTGAAGTGGAAAATGCTGTCATGCATATTAATGTAGGAAAGCGCATGAAAAACTATTATGACAGGACATGGAAAATAGGCGAACTGGCAAGGATGTTCGACATAAATGTCCAGCTCCTGCGTTATTATGACAAGGAGGGGCTGCTGGTGCCTGAGATCAGGAATCCGCAGAACAACTGGCGCGCCTATAAATATGACCAGATCTATCCGCTCGGCATGATACGCCTTCTGCGGCAGCTCGACTGCTCGCTGGACGAGATAGGGGAGTTCATGCCTGAACGCGATCCGGACAATACGGAAAAATTCCTCAGAAAACGCATGAAAGTGCTGAGGGCGAACTACGAGAAGCTGCTCCGCATGGAGACGGTGATGAACGACAGATTCGCCATGGTCAACCGTGAGATGAAATACGCAGTGTTCGATCAGGTTTTCGTCTGCTCGGAGGAAGATATCTACTATATCGAGATAGGAGGTATAGAGGAGATCTTCGTCAACGAGCTCTTCTACCTGTATCCGACACTCGTTTTTTATATGCCGGATGACAAAACGAAGTTCGCTGTCATGATACCGGGCGAAGAGACCGTGTATTTCGACAGATACAGCGACAGGATACGGGTGCTCTCGCCGGATGAGTATCTTGTGGGCTACCACAAGGGACCTCACGAGAAGATCAGGACGACGTTCAAAAGGATGAGGGACATGGCAGACGGGATCCTCGACGAAGGATGCCATCTGGACGACACCGAGATCTGCATCGACATAGTCGATCAGTTCATAGAAGCCGACAAAAACAATTTCGTCACGAAAGTAATGATAAAGATATTGAGAGATTAGCACTATTCTCAGAAGGGAGGGCAGAGAATGTCCAACAAGTATATCGGAAAGGCGGTGACCAGGCTGGATGCGCACGACAAGGCGATGGGGCGCATCAGGTACACGGATGACATGTGCGGCAAAGACGCGCTCGTCATCAGGGTGCTGCATTCGACAGTGGCCAACGGCATCGTCAAAAAGATCGATACAGGCGAGGCGGAGAAGGTACCCGGAGTGGTACGGATCTTCACATGCTTCGATCTCAAGGAAAAGCACTACTTCCCGACCGCCGGTCATCCGTGGTCCACAGACCCTGCTCATCAGGACATAGCCGACCGCCTCATCATGACGGATCATCCGCTGTTCTACGGCGATGATATCGGCGCCGTGGTGGCAGAGGACGAGGTGGCTGCCCAGCAGGCCCTTGCCATACTGGAAAAGAGCGTCGAATACGAGGAGCTTCCTTTCGTTCTCGATGCGCAGGAGGCCATGGAGGACGATGCTCCTCTGCTGCACGAGAAATTCCCGAACAACGTGCTCGCTCACACCGAGATACACATGGGAAGCGTCGAGGAAGCGATAAAGGAACCGGGGCTCACAAAGGTCGAGGGCTGGTACGAGACTCAGCCTGTGCAGCACTGCCACATCGAGAACTTCATCTGCTATGCCTACGGCGAGGGAGACAGGACTGTCGTGGTCACGTCTACCCAGATACCGCACATCGTCCGCAGGGTCATCGGCCAGGCGACGGGAATGGACTGGGGAAAGTTCAGAGTCATCAAGCCGTATGTAGGCGGCGGCTTCGGAAACAAGCAGGATGTCCTGTACGAACCTCTCTGCGCGTGGATAAGCATCCAGCTCGGCGGACGCCTCGTAAAGCTGGATGTGCCTCGCGAAGAGACATTCGTCAGCAACCGCATCAGGCATGCGATCAGATACCACATCACATCCTGGATGCGTCCTGACGGAAGCTTCGCCGCAAGGACCATCAAAGCCTGGTGCAACAACGGGGCGTACAGCTCGCACGGCCATGCCATCGCGGCCAAGGGACTGAACGCCTTCCCGCAGCTTTATCCGTGCGACAACATCGACGGAGAGACGTGGACGGTATACACCAACCGCTCGGTCGCAGGAGCCATGAGAGGCTACGGCATGCCTCAGGCGAGCTACGCCTTCGAGTGCCACGCAGAGGACTGCGCAAGGGCCATGAAGATGGATCCGCTCGAGTTCCGCAGAAAGAACCTCATGCCGGTCGGATACTATCACGCGTTCTCGAAGAATGAGCTTTACTCCGATACATTCAACCAGTGCTTCGACAAGGGAGCCGAGATCATCGGCTACTACGACAAGGTAAAGAAATACGCGAAGCAGACCGGAGACATCAGGCGCGGCATCGCGGTATCCACATTCTGGTACAACACCGCGGTCTATCCGATCGCTCTCGAGACATCTTCGTGCAGGATAGTCATGAACCAGGACGGCTCGGTGCAGTTCCAGCTCGGCGAGACCGAGATAGGCCAGGGCGCAGATACGGTAGCCGCCCAGATGATAGCCGATACTGTAGGCATACCTTTCAGCATGGTGCACCCGGTATCCTGCCAGGATACGGACATAACGCCGTTCGGCACGGGAGTATACGCGTCAAGAGGCACGTACACGCTCGGCTTCTCGGTAAAGCAGACCGCTCTGCTTCTCAGAGACAAAATACTCGAGGCGGCCCATCAGTTCACCCGCATGCCTGTATATAACCTCGACATCGTCGACGGAAAGATCATCAGGACGACAGACGGGCGCGAACTCATGACGATAGGCGAGCTCGCTCTGTCGAAGCTCTACACGACAGAAGGCTCGCAGCATCTGACCGCTGAGTCCACATACCAGATAAAGTCGAATGCTTACTCCTTCGGATGCTGCTTCGCGGAGGTCGAAGTGGACATACCGATGTGCAGAGTGAGGCTCCTCAACATAGTGAACGTACACGACTGCGGACAGGTCATAAATCCTCTGCTCGCGGCCGGACAGGTCCACGGAGGCCAGAGCATGGCGATAGGCTACGCCCTTTCGGAAAAACTCCTCTGGGACGAGAAAACGGGCAGACCTCTGAACAACAATCTGCTCGACTACAAGCTCTCATCGTTCATGGATCACCCGAGGCTGAACGCCGCGTTCGTCGAGAACTATGAACCGACGAGCGCTTACGGCACAAAGGGACTCGGCGAGCCGCCTGCGTGCCCGGTCGCTCCTGCGATCAGAAACGCCATAGGACAGGCGACGGGACTTTACATAAACGAGCTTCCGCTGTCGCCGCACACGCTCTTCCGCGAATTCAGCGACGCGGGCCTCATAAACGATCCGTGGAGAAAAGATGAGCAGGGAAAGGAGGGCAGATAGTATGTATGACATAAAAGCGCTGTACGAAGCAGAAAGCGTAAAGGATGCCATCAGGCTGCTGCAGGAACACCCTGAAGCGCAGATACTCGCGGGAGGATCTGACGTTCTGGTCCAGATAAGAGAAGGCAGAAGGGCCGGCAAAGAATTCGTCAGCATATACATGCTCGACGAGCTCAGGGGAGTATCGATCGATGAAGAGGAGAACATCCGCATCGGATCGCTTACAAGCTTCTCTCATATAACGAAAGACCCGATAATACAGAAATACATCAACGTGCTCGGCGAGGCCGTAGACATGGTGGGAGGTCCTCAGATAAGGGCGATCGGAACCATCGGCGGCAACACCTGCAACGGCGTCACCTCGGCCGACTCGGCATCGACTCTAATGGCGTGGGACGCCGTGATCGAGCTGACGGGGCCGGACGGCGTAAGACGAGTACCGATAAAGGACTTCTACATCAAGGCGAAGGTGGTAGACATAAAGCCTGCCGAGATACAGACGGCGATACTCATCCCGAAGGAGTCCTACGAGAACTGCTTCGGACACTACATCAAGTATTCGATGAGGAACGCCCTCGACATAGCGACGACGGGCTGCTCTGTCAACGTCGTTCTGAGCAGCGACAAAAAGACCTTTGAGCGCGTGCGCATAGGCTACGGAGTGGCGTCTCCGATCCCGGTGAGAGCGCCGTCGGCAGAAGCGTTCATCAACGGAAAGAAGATAACAGACGCGAACATAAAGAAATTCGCAGAGACCGTCCTCGAGGATATCAATCCGCGTGACAGCTGGCGCGCGGGCAAGGCCCTCCGTCAGCACATATCCGTGGTCATGGCGGAACGCGCCCTCAGGGACTGCACAGAGCAGGCAGGAGGTGAGATCGATGGCTAAACAGTACAAAGTCGTGCACTGCACGGTAAACGGCAAGGAGATCGAGCAGGTCGTCGATGTCAGATCATCGCTCACCGACATGCTCAGGAACGACCTTCACCTGACATCTGTCAAGAAGGGCTGCGAAGTAGGGGAGTGCGGCGCCTGCACCGTGATCATAAACGGCGAGGGCTTCAACTCATGCATCTACCTCGCGGTATGGGCCGAGGGCAAGGAGATATGGACTCTCGAAGGCCTGACGGGCCCGAACGGCGAGCTTTCCGACATACAGCAGGCGTTCGTTGATGAGGGAGCCATACAGTGCGGATTCTGCACCCCGGGCTTCATCATGACGAGCTGGGAGATAGTCAACTCCGGCAGGGAGTATACGGACGACGAGCTCAGAAAGGCGCTCTCGGGGCATCTCTGCAGGTGCACCGGCTACGAGAATATTTTCAGAGCAGTCAAGAAGACAATGCTGAGACGTCTCGGCAAGGAAAAAGAAGCCGAAATGGTCAATTCTCAGGGCATCACCGAATATCCGGAACCGATGCCGTTCAAGTAGGGTAACGGAGGAGATCTTTATGGCAAACAAACTGTTGATGGCAAAAAGCCCTGAAGAGGCGATCGGCGCAAAGACAGCCAGAGACGCCTTTCTCGCAGGAGGGACCGAAGTGAACCGCCTGGGTTCCGAGACAGCGGACAAGACGGATACTCTGATCTCTCTCAAGAAATGCAGCGGTCTTAAAGGCTTCAGGGAAGAGGCCGGTAATGTAACTATCGGAGCGATGACCAGCTTCCAGGAACTGGTCGATTCCCCGAAGGCTCCGGAATGGCTGAAGGAGGCCGCGCTCTTCATGGCGTCGCGCACAAAGCGCAACATGGCGACCATAGGCGGCAACATAGCGGCGAAGAGGGATGATTCATATCTGATCCCTGCGCTTTCCGCAGCCGGAGCTGAGATCGGGTTTATCGGCAGGGACGGAAAGAAAGGCAGCATCGGCATAAAAGAGTATACAGGCGGCAAGCATGACGTGCTGATCACATCGGTCACAGTGCCGAAGGACGTAAAGCTGGTCTCTAAGCGCTATGCAAATACGGCGCAGAGCCACGCGGTCCTGACGATGAGCGCGGCGATGTCCGATGAGGGCATCCGCCTGAACGGAGCGGTAAAAAACGCGGGGCTGCTTCACTTCTGCGATCTTGAGGAGAAGTTCAGAAAAGAGCCTGATGTAAGTGAAGAGGATATCATAGAGATGGTCAGGACCTGTACGGGCCTTGAAACAGCCGATGACATGTTCGGAAGCGACGCATACAAGCGCTATCTCATAGCTGTCACGGCGTACGATCTTCACAGACAGCTCAGGGGGAAGGAGGCATAGAGATGATCAACTGTACGATAAACGGCAAAAAACGGTCATTCGATATCGACCCTGTAAAGAGGCTCCGCGAGATGCTCCTGATGAACGGGAACTTCGCCGTCCGCGACAGCGACGATGCGGAGGGGTTCTGCGGAAGCGACACGGTACTGCTCGACGGCACGCCTGTGTTCTCGAACCTGGTGCTCGCCGGAGAGGCCGAGGGATGCGAGATCATCACTCCTGACAGCCTCGGAGATTCCATGCACCTCACGGTGGTTCAGCAGGCTCTCATCGATGCGGGCGTGGTGCAGAGCGCTTATAATGCTCCGGCTGCGGCCCTGCTGATGACATGGCTGTTCGAAAAAAATCCGGCTCCGACAAGAGATGACGTAAAGGATGCGCTTTCAGGCATATTCATCAGAGACGCAAGCTATGAGCATTACTATCTCGCTGCAGAGCTCATAAAGGAAAAGATTAAAAACGGCGAGTACAGGACAGAGATAGCGCCTGAATTCAGGCCGCATCTCAAGGCGGTTGGCAAGGTCATGCCTAAGATCGACGCTCCTCAGCTCGTTTCGGGCGAGAGGGCCTTCGTGGAGGATTACGTGGACGAGGACACATGCTACATGGTCGTCCTGCGTTCGCCGTATGCTCACGCCTATGTCAACAAGGTGGACACCAGCAAGGCCGAGGCCCTTCCGGGAGTCATCAAAGTCATCACTGCCTACAACTGTTCGGACGCAACATACATGTCGGCCGGCCAGGGCAATCCGGAGCCGTCGCCGCATGACAGGAAACTGATCAACAAGAAGGTCAGGCACGTGGGCGACAGGGTCGCGGCGGTCGTAGCCGAGACTCTCGAAGAGGCGATAAAGGCCAGAGACCTCATAGAGGTCGAGTATGAACCTCTCGATGCCGTGTTTACGGTAGAGGAGGCAATGGCCGAGGGAGCGCCTCTGGTGCATAACGGAAGAGTCCAGTACAACTCCGGAGCGCCGGACAATCTCGACGAATACAACGCGAAGCTCTCCGGAGACGAGCGCGAGGGCAAGGTAGTGTACCAGTTCCCGCTGCACGGCGACATACTGCATAACGTTGCTGCCGCGAACCACGGCGGCATAGGCGATGTGGACAAGGCATTCGAGGAGGCCGACGCCGTGGTCGAGGCCACATACCAGACCAGCCAGATCCAGCATACTCCGCTCGAGACGCATATCTGCTTCTCGAAGCTCGAGAACGGCAGGCTCATAATCTACGCGAGCACACAGGTGCCTTACCATGTGCGCCGCATCGTGAGCTGGGTCACGGGACTGTCCGAGAACAGGATACACGTAATAAAGACCAGGGTCGGAGGCGGATACGGCTCCAAGCAGGACATCCTCGTAGAGGACCTGACAGCATACGCCACTTATGTTACCGGCAGACCAGTGCTTTATCATAATACGAGAGAGGAGGAGTTCATCGCTAACTCCACCAGGCACCCGATGCGCGTCCATGTAAAGATGGGCGGCAAGAAGGACGGCTCGATCACAGGCATCTACCTCAAGGTCGACGCCAACACCGGACCTTACGGCAACCACGCTCTGACGGTGCCGATGAACAGCTGCTCGAAGACCCTGCCGCTGTTCAAGTGCGACAACATGAAATACGATCTTACGATCTACTACACGAACACGCCTCCTGCGGGAGCCTACCAGGGCTACGGCACGCCTAAGGGCACATACGGCCTCATGATGGCGATGTGCGAGCTCGCAGAGAAGCTCGGCGTTGACTACAAGGACATGGTCCTCAAGAACCACGTTGAAGAAGGCTACATGCTCGAGATCCTTAAAGGTCTCGGCGAGGGCCGCGAAGGAAACGTCGTGCCTGTAGGATCCTGCGGGCTCCGCGAAGCGGTCGAGAAGGGCTGCGAGATGATAGAGTGGGGCAAGAGGGTCGAAAGCGGCGACCCTGACTGGAAGATCGGCAAGGGCTTTGCGATGATCATGCAGGGGTCCGGACTTCCGGGGCTCGATCATGCGAACGCTGTGGCAAAGCTCGAGATGGACGGCTCGATAATCGTGCTCTCCGGAGCTGCCGACATCGGCACCGGCCTTGACACCATCATCGCCAAGGTCACGAGCGACATACTCTGCGTGCCTATGGATAAGATCACGGTCATATCCGGCGACACCGACTCCGGCGCTTTCGATACGGGCTCATACGCATCGTCGGGCACGTTCTTCAGCGGCAACGCTGCGGTAGTTGCAGCCACCAACCTGAAGGATAAGATACTCGATGAGGCCGCGTACCAGCTCGAAGAGTCCGTCGATGACATGAAGATAGCATGGCCGGGCGAGGTGAAGTCGAAGAAGACCGGCAAGGTGCTGTCGTTCTACGACATAATCCACACATCTACATCCGGGACCGGACGCGGACATCTCATTGCTCCGGGAAGCTTCACGACGGCGGCATCATCAGTACCGTACGGAGCGCACTTCGCGCAGGTAGCTGTCAATGTAAGGACGGGCGAGGTAAAGGTCCAGAAGTTCTACGCTATTCAGGACGCGGGCACGCCTATCAATCCTGAGGCGGCTCTCTGCCAGATGTACGGAGCATCGCTCAAGTCCATCGGCCACACGCTCTACGAGGACATGATACTCGATGAGAAAGGCCGCTGCGTGAACGCGACTATGACAGATTACGGCGTGCCGATGATCTCCGAGCAGCCGGATGACTTCAGGGCAGTGCTCATAGACGTGGACGATCCGGACGGTCCGTTCGGAGCTAAGTCCATATCCGAGATCGCATGCAACGGCGCGGCTCCTGCCATAGGAAACGCCATCCACGATGCCTGCGGCGTCTGGATGAGAAGCTGGCCGATGACTCCGGAGAAGATACTCCGCGAACTCGGAAAGATACAGTAATGCATGAAGGGAGGATGAAATATGCTTTTAATAGGTAACGGACAGGTGATAACGAGGGACCCTGAATTCCCTTATCTTAAGGATGGAGCTGTCGTGACTGACGGCGAAGTCATCAGGGCTGTGGGAACTCTCGCGGACATGAAAAAGGCTTACCCTGACGCCGAATTCGTCGATGCGAAGGGCGGCATCATTATGCCGGGTCTCATCAACGCGCACACTCATATCTATTCCGGCCTCGCAAGGGGCCTTGCGATAGACGGCCACAATCCGACGAACTTCTTCGAGATACTCGACGGCATGTGGTGGAACATCGACCGCCATCTGACTATAGACGGCACCAAAGCCAGCGCGTACGCCACCATCCTCGACTGCATCAGAGACGGCGTAACGACGATCTTCGATCATCACGCAAGCTTCTGCGAGATACCGGGATCGCTGTTCGCGATCAAAGACGTCGCGAAGGAGCTCGGCATGAGATCCTGCCTCTGCTATGAAGTCTCCGAAAGAGACGGAGAGGAAAAGACGGCTCAGGCCATAAAGGAGAACGCTGACTTCGCGAAGTGGGCGAAGGATGAGGATGACGACATGATCAAGGCCATGTTCGGCGGGCACGCTCTCTTCACGATCTCGGACAAGACCTTCGAAAAGATGGTGGAAGCAAACGACGGCATGACGGGCTTCCATATCCATATCGCCGAGGGCATGAACGATGTCTACGACAGCCTCAGGAATTACGGCTGCAGACCTGTCAACAGGCTCCTGTACAACGGGCTCCTCGGTGAGAAGACCCTGCTCGGACACTGCATACACGTTAGCCCTGCCGAGATGGATATCATCAAAGAGACGGGCACGATGGTGGTCAACAACCCTGAGTCCAACATGGGCAACGCCGTAGGCTGCGCGCCTGTGCTGCAGATGATGGCAAAGGGCATCACTGTCGGAATGGGCACGGACGCGTATACCCACGACATGCTCGAGAGCCTCAAGGTCTTCCTGATCATCCAGAGACATAACGCCGCGATGCCTAACGTTGCATGGGGCGAGGATGTGACCATGCTCTTCGAGAACAACAGGAAGATCGCGGCCAAATACTTCAAAAAGCCTCTCGGCATCCTGAAAGAGGGAGCTGCGGCCGACGTGATCGTCATGGACTACAAGCCGTTCACGCCGTTCTCGGCGGACAATATCGACGGCCACATGATCTTCGGCATGATGGGCAAGAACTGCAGGACCACGATCATCAACGGAAAGGTCCTCTACAAGGACAGAGAATTCGTCGGCATCGACGAAGAGGCCATAAACGCATGGACGCTCGAGCAGAGCAAAAAGCTCTGGGGCGAGCTCAACCACAGAAAGTACTAGGATCTTTCAACAGGAGGGAAAAGTAACATGAGTGACATTATGAGACCTATGCCGTATAAGCATCTTCTCAACTGGGTGCTCGAAGAGTACGGCAGAAGCGGAAGCATCTTCGGTGTTTCCAAAATGGTAAAACACACTAACGGACAGGCCCTGCCTATATTCGAGGAAAAGATCGAATCGCCTTACGGCCCGGCAGCCGGTCCGAATACCCAGCTTGCGCAGAACATCATCGCGTCGTACGTCGCGGGCTCGAGGTTCTTCGAGCTGAAGACCGTTCAGCAGATGGACGGAGCTGAGCTTGCGGCATGCGTGGCGAAGCCGTGCATCAACGCGTCCGATGAGTGCTACAACTGCGAGTGGTCGACAGAGCTCTATGTGCCTCAGGCGTTCGAGGAATACGTAAAGGCGTGGTTCGTCTGCAAGATCCTCGCGAAGGAGCTCGGTCTCGGCGATCCTGACGCCTTCGTCTTCAACATGTCGGTAGGCTACGACCTCGAGGGCATCAAGACCGAGAAGATCGACAGGTTCATCGAAGGCATGAAGGACGCTTCGGACACAGACGTGTTCAAAGAGGCGATGGCCGAGTCCCTCGCTGCAGTAAAGGACGGAAGACTCAAAAACGTCGATGAGGCGTTCGTAAAAGCCATCCCTGCAAGGATCTCCGAGTCGATCACAGAATCGACGCTCCACGGCTGCCCGCCTGACGAGATCGAAAGGATAGCTTCGTATCTCATCACCGAGAAGGGCCTCAACACATTCATCAAGTGCAACCCGACGCTGCTCGGATACGAGTTCGCCAGAAAGCGCCTCGATTCGCTTGGCTTTGACTACATAGCGTTCGACGATCATCACTTCCTCGAAGACCTCCAGTGGGAGGACGCCGTGCCGATGTTCGAGCGCCTGCAGAAGCTCTGCGACGAGAAGGGACTCGAGTTCGGAGTCAAGCTCACGAACACCTTCCCGGTAGACGTGAAGGCAGGTGAGCTTCCGTCAGAAGAGATGTACATGTCCGGCAGGAGCCTCTTCCCGCTGACCATCTATCTGGCAGAGAAGATCACGAAGCAGTTCAATGGCAAACTCAGGATCAGCTTCTCCGGCGGAGCCGACTACTTCAACATCAAGGAGATATTCGACGCGGGCATCTGGCCTATCACGATGGCCACGACAGTACTCAAGCCGGGCGGCTACGAGAGGATGTCGCAGATCGCGGATCTCGTGATGGACTGCGGCAGCAAGAGGTTCAGCGGAGTGGATCTTTCGAAGGTCAGCAAGCTTGTGGAGATGTCTCAGGGCGAGCGCAACCGCAAGCCTGTCAAGCCGGTACCGAGCAGAAAGAACGGCGAGGATCTGCCTCTCTTCGACTGCTTCACGGCGCCGTGCAGCACAAGCTGCCCGATCGGGCAGGACATCCCTGCATACCTTGACGCCATGAAGGAAGGCAGAGCGGAGGACGCTCTGAATATCATACTCGAAAAGAACGCGCTTCCGTTTACGACAGGAACGCTCTGCCCGCATACATGCGCGACCAAGTGCATGAGGAACCATTACGATTCGCCTCTCCGCATCCGCGAGGTAAAGCTGATGGCCGCTGAAGCCGCATGCGACAAGGTGCTTCCGACGCTCAAGGGAGCGGCTGCGACAGGAAAGAAAGTGGCTGTCATCGGCGGAGGTCCTGCGGGACTCGCGGCGGCATCGTTCCTCAGCCGCGCCGGCGCTGACGTAACTGTATTCGAAAAGAACGACAAGATGGGCGGCGTCCCGCGCTATGTGATCCCGGGATTCAGGATCGGCGATGACGCGCTCGACAAGGATGTCGCGCTCTGCTCGGCTTATGGCGCAAAGATGGTCACCGGACGCGAGATAAAGTCCGTAAAGGAACTCAAAGACGAGGGCTTCGGCGATGTTATCATAGCAATAGGTGCATGGGCTTCGGGACGCAAGGCTCTGAAGTACGGAGAAGAGATCGATGCTCTTGAATTCCTCGAGGCTGTCAAGTCAGCTCCGGGCTCAGTGGAGCTCGGCACTGACGTAGCCGTCGTCGGCGGCGGCAACACCGCGATGGATGTCGCGAGGGCCGCAAAGAGACAGCCGGGAGTGAAGAATGTGCGCCTGGTATACAGAAGAGACAGAAGGAACATGCCGGCCGACGAAGAAGAGCTGGTGATGGCTCTTGAGGACGGAGTCGAGTTCAAAGAGCTTCTGGCGCCGGAAGGTCTGGAAGGCGGCATGCTCAAATGCGAGATCTGCAGGCTCGGCGATCCTGACGAGAGCGGGAGACGCTCGCCTGAAGGCACGGGAGAATTCACGGAGGTGCCTGCGACCGCGGTCATCTGCGCTGTAGGTGAAACGGTATTTACAGGCCTCTATGAGTCTGCGGGAGCCGAGCTCGACGCGAAGGGACATCCTGTACTGGACGAGAACATGATGACGACAGTACAGGGACTGTATGCGGCAGGAGACTGCAGCTTTGGCCCTGCAACAGTCGTAAAGGCGATTGGACATGCGCAGAAGATAGCTTCAGCCATCGCCGGAGTGAAGTTCGACAAATACGCGGAGCTCGGCGATAAGCTCGACAAGGCTTCCGTGATGGAAAAGAAGGGCGTGCTCGCTGATCCTCCTGAAGGAAAGCCTGACCCTAGATGCCTCGGATGCCCGACCATATGCGAATCATGCGTACAGGTATGCCCGAACAGGGCCAATGTGGCGATCGACGTAAAGGGGTTCTCAAAAGCACAGATCCTCCATGTCGACGGCATGTGCAACGAGTGCGGCAACTGCGCGATCTTCTGTCCGTACAGCGGACGTCCGTACAAGGACAAATTCACTCTCTACTGGAGCGAAGAGGACTTCAGGGACAGCGAGAACAGCGGATTCCTGCCGCTTGGCGGAAGCAAGGTACGCGTAAGGCTCTTCGGAAACACTGACGACTATGATACAGCTGATCCGAAGTGCAGCCTGCCTGAAGGAGCGCTCGCTTTCATCAAGACCGTAATGAACGAGTATTCATACCTGCTCGGATAATATCCGGAGATATGGATCAGGACAGCCCGCACGGGCTGAGAAAGCAGGATAATGCTTATAGTTATCAAGGGCGCCGGCGATCTTGCGAGCGGGATCGCGCTCAGGCTCCATCACTCACGCTTCGACATAGTGATGACGGATCTGCCGGTGCCTCTGGCGGTGCGCAGGACGGTCGCTTTTTCTGAAGCGGTCCGTCTTGGCAGCACGCAGATCGAAGATGTAAAGGCAGAAAGAGCGGAGAACGAAGAAGAGGTCAGAGACTGCCTCGGAAGAGGTGTCATACCCGTCATGCCGGACCCGAAGGCAGGGATCACAGAGATCCTGAAGCCCGAAGTGGTCGTGGACGCGATACTCGCGAAGGTGAACACGGGCACAGATATCGATGATGCTCCGCTCGTGATAGGAGTCGGACCCGGCTTTACGGCGGGCATTGATTGTGATGCCGTAGTCGAGACCAAGCGCGGGCATACGCTGGGAAGGGTCATAAGAGAGGGCTCTGCGATAGCGAACACCGGAGTGCCGGGCAATATCGGAGGCCAGACGATAAACCGTCTGCTCAAAGCCCCGGCGGACGGCATATTCCACCCGGAAAAAGAGATAGGCGATATCGTAAAAGAGGGAGACCGCGTCGGAAATGTCGACGGAGTGCCTGTGCTGGCAAAGACGGACGGCATGATAAGGGGACTTCTGCAGGACGGTGTCCCGGTCACGAAGGGGCTCAAGTCCGGTGATGTCGATCCCAGGGGAGACATCATAGACTACATGAGCGTATCGGACAAGGCGCTTGCCATAGGCGGAGGCGTGCTCGAAGCGGTGATGGGCTATGCCGGCGACCGCCTGTAACACGGACAGAGGAAATGGCGAAGAGGATCAAGAAAACAGCATATGTGCTGTGCAGAGGGGGAAGCCCTCTGCTGGACGGTATAGACAGGGAAGCGCTGCCGCGCGACTGCAGCGCCATACTCGGACTTTACCCTGACGGGATAAGCAGCTGCAGATACGGTTGTCTCGGAGGAGGCTCCTGCGTCAGCGCCTGTCATCTTGCGGCCATAAGGATCACAGGCGACGGGAAGCCGCCTGTCATCGACGCGGACAAGTGCGTGGGATGCGGACTCTGCAAGAGGGCCTGCCCTCAGGACATAATCGATATACTGAACAGGGAATACATCATCCGGCCGAAGTGCAGCAACCGGGATGCGGGGAAGACCGCAAGAGAAGCCTGCGATAATTCGTGCATCTCATGCGGCATCTGCGAAAAGGTCTGCCCGGCGGGAGCGGTAACCATAGAAAGCGGAAGTCCGGTGATAGATCCGGCGGAGTGCCTCGGATGCGGCATGTGCGCGGTAAAGTGCCCGCGGGGCGTCATCAGGGACATACGCGGCATCATCACAGATGAAGAATAAAACAGGAGGCTGAAAAATAGCTTATACATTCACAGTAAACGGAACAGAAAGAACGACCGAAGAGAACAAGCCCCTCCTGAGATATCTGAGGGACGATCTTAAGCTGTACTCGGTAAAGGACGGCTGCTCGGAGGGGGCCTGCGGCACCTGCACCATCGTGGTGGACGGCTATGCGGTAAGATCGTGCGTCCTTACGACAGAAAGAGCGGCGGGCAAAAGCATAGTCACGGTCGAAGGACTTTCCCTGCGCGAGAAGGAAGCTTTCGTATACGCTTTCGGAACGGCGGGATCCGTTCAGTGCGGCTTCTGCATACCGGGAATGGTCATGGCAGCAAAGGCTCTGATCGACAAAGTCCCGGATCCGTCCGCGACTGAGATAAAAAAAGCGATCAGGGGCAATGTATGCCGCTGCACCGGATACAAGAAGATAATCACGGGCATAAAAAGAGCCGCTGCCATCCTCAGGGGAGAAGAAGAGATAAGGGATGTCGTCCAGTTCACCGGCAAGATGCTGCCGGAGCAGAAGGAGTTCATCTCTGTCGTGGGTTCGAAATACGACCCTGAGCTGGCGTCAGGCATAGAGAATTACGAAAACAAAGGCAGATCCACCGAGTTCGGGGTGGGGCAGAACGTGTTCCGCATCGATGTCAGGAAGAAGGTCCTGGGATACGGCAAGTATCCTGATGACATAGGCCCTGAATATTTCGTGCCTGCCGACAGGCCGGATCTCATGATGGAGCTGGCCGGCTGGACAAAAGAAGAATATGAGGAAGCCTCGGCAAAGGGACTGACCGGGATCGGCATGACAGTTTCCAGAAAAGACGAGCCTCTCTGCAATATATTTACCGTGGTGGATCCGGAGATGCCTCCGATGGCATACTGCTCGGCGGTAAGATCCCGATATCCGAGGGCGGTAGTAAAGAAGATAATAAAGGAAAAGGCGGAGTCATTGCCGGGAGTCCTCGGTGTCCTGACCGCTGAGGATGTGCCGCACAACAAGGTGGGGCATATCCAGCAGGACTGGGATGTCATGATAGCCGAAGGTGACACTACAAGGATGGTGGGAGACGCGATATGCCTTGTGGTCGCAGAGTCCCCGTACATACTCGAGCAGGCAAAGAAGGCCGTAAAGATAGAATACGAGCCGCTCGAGCCGGTAAGGAGCATCGCCGAGGCTAAGGCCGAAGGCGCACCGAAGGTGCACTCCGCCGGAAATCTCTGCCAGCAGAGACACGTGGTAAGGGGAGACGCGGCGAAGGCGATGAAGGAATCGGCATACACTGTGACCGGGACCTTCAGGACGCCTTTCACAGAGCACGCCTTCCTCGAGCCGGAGTGCGCGGTATCGTTCCCGTACGGAGACGGAGTGAAGATACTCTCGACCGATCAGGGCGCCTACGATACCAGGCATGAGGTAAGCATCATGCTTGGCTGGGAGGATACGCCGGAGCGCATAATCGTCGAGAACCAGCTCATAGGCGGCGGGTTCGGAGGAAAGGAAGATGTGACGACCCAGCACATTTCCGCGCTGGCGGCGCTGAAGTTCAACAGACCTGTAAAGGCGAAATTCAGCCGGAGCGAATCCCTGCGTGTGCATCCGAAAAGGCACGCCATGGAAGGGACCTTCACCCTGGGATGCGATGAGAACGGCATACTGAAAGCTCTCGATTGTGACATAGACTTCGATACAGGAGCTTATGCAAGCCTTTGCGGGCCTGTGCTCGAAAGAGCCTGCACACACAGCGTGGGACCGTATAATTACCACAACACGGACATACGCGGGCACGGATATTACACGAACAACCCTCCTGCGGGAGCGTTCAGGGGCTTCGGCGTGTGCCAGAGCCAGTTCGCGCTCGAGTCGCTTCTGAACGTGCTTGCCGAAAAGGTCGGCATAAGCCCGTGGGAGATAAGATACCGCAACGCCATCGAGCCCGGTCTGGAGCTTCCGAACGGGCAGATAGCAGATGTGTCGACGGCGCTGAAGGAAACTCTCGTCGCGGTAAAGCCATACTTCGATGACGCCCCCGAAGACAGGGTCGGGATCGCCTGCGCCATGAAGAACGCGGGAGTCGGGGTAGGTCTTCCTGACAAGGGAAGGGCTGTTCTGGAGATAAAGGACGGTCTGGTCTGGATATACACCGCGGCTTCGGACATAGGGCAGGGCTGCCAGACCGTGTTCATCCAGGATGTGGCCCAGGCTACTGAGCTGCCGCTTACGAAGATATGGGTAGGACCGAGCAATACGGGCAATTCGCCTGACTCCGGGACGACATCGGGCTCGAGGCAGACCCTTGTGACGGGCGAGGCCGTAAAGGAAGCGGCAAAGCTCCTGAAGGCAGCCATGGATGAAGAGGGGGTCACGGAAGAGACCCTTGGACGCTTTAACGGGAGGAGATTCGAATACGAATATTTCGAACCGACCGACAAGCTCGGCTCGGACAAGCCAAATCCGAAGAGCCACATAGCTTACGGATACGCTACGAATGTCGCTGTACTGGATGCGGAGGGCAGAGTCACTGACATCTACGCGGCGTTTGACGCCGGCAAAGTGGTGAACCCTCTGTCGATGTCGGGCCAGATCGAAGGCGGAGTACTGATGGGCATGGGTTACGCCCTGACCGAGCACTGGCCGCTCGAGGACTGCGTGCCGACGGCAAGATACGGGACGCTCGGCCTCCTGCGGGCAACGGACATCCCTGACATACACGCGATACATATAGAAAAGAATGAGCTGCTCGACGCGGCCTACGGCGCCAAGGGGATAGGCGAGATCACCACGATCCCTGCTGCGCCTGCCGTCGCCGGAGCTTACTACGCAAGAGACGGAGTTCTCAGAACTTCGCTTCCGATGGAGGACACCTACTACAGCAAAAAGTAGAATTGTGTGTCATCCATCCGGGCAGAGTTGTGTATTATTTCTTCAAATGATGACAGTCATACACAAAAAACGGCTGATCCATGCCTGAAAAGACCGTGAACCGGGCCTGTTTGTGTATTTTCCTGCCAAAACAGAAGAACCATACACAGGAATTCGGTAAAAGTTGTGTATGACAACCGGATCATATGGAAATAATACACAAAAACGCATCATCAGACTGATTTATGATCAATGAATAAGCTTATTTTGTGTATGAAACAAGCATTTTGAGCAGATAATACACATATCACCGGGCGTGCAGAAACAGCAGAGAGGAAGAGCGGCAGAGAAAAGATGAAGAAAGTAATAAAGAACGGACAGATCGTGACGGATACCGAGGTCTTCAAAGGAGACATCCTTATCGAAGATGAGAAGATAGTCAGGGTCGGCGAAGACATCGGGTGCGATGATGCCGAGGTTATCGACGCGGAAGGCATGTACGTGATGCCGGGAGCAGTCGATGTCCATACCCACATGGATCTCGATGTGGGCTTCGCGCGGGCTGTAGACGACTTCTATGACGGGACGGTCGCGGCGGCGTGCGGAGGCACGACGACCATAGTCGATCACATGGCCTTCGGACCGAAGGACTGCAGCCTGTGGCATCAGGTGAACGAATATCACAGGCTGGCCGACGGCAACGCGGTCGTGGACTACGGCTTCCACGGAGTCTTTCAGCATGTGCACGGCGACACTTTCGATGAGATGAAGGAGATAAAGGAAGAGGAAGGCATCACAAGCTTCAAGGTCTATCTGACATACGATTACAGGCTCGAGGATGATGAAGTCTTCCGCGTGCTCAGAGCGGCTAAGGAGGCCGGCATAGTCATCACCGTGCACTGCGAGAACCACGGAGTCCTCACTCAGCTCAGAAAGGAGCTGCCAGAGCAGGGCCATACCGAGGCGAAGTACCACCCGCTTTCAAGACCGGCAAGGTGCGAAGCCGAGGCGGTGAACCGCATGATACACATAGCCGCTATGGCAGGGGACGCGCCTTTATACATAGTGCATCTCTCGAGCGCGGAGGGACTGCACGAGGTGATGAAGGCAAGGGCCGAGAACAGGCCGAACCTCGGCGTCGAGACCTGCATACAGTATCTGATACTCAATGACAGCGCGTACGATGATCCTGAGGAGGGGCTCAAGGCGATAATGTCGCCGCCGCTCCGCAAAGATCAGGACAGGGAGGAACTCTGGCAGGCGCTCGCCGAAGGAGGCATCATAGATACGGTGGCTACCGACCACTGCCCGTTCCACTTCAAGGAGGGCAAAGCCGAGAAGCAGTACGGCAGGGACGATTTCACTAAGTGCCCCAACGGAGCGCCGGGCGTGCAGGAGAGGCTGATGCTGCTTTTCTCCGAGGGCTTCATGAAGGGACGCATAAGCCTGCCTCAGGTGGTCAGGTACGCTTCGGCAGAACCGTGCCGCATGTTCGGTATGTATCCTCAGAAGGGATCGCTCGAGCCGGGGACAGACGCGGACATAGTCATGATCGATCCGGCAGGGAAGACGGTGATCGACAGAGCGTACATCCGCGGGGCATCGGATTATTCATGCTACGAAGGCATGACTCTCGACGGCAGGATCGACAGAGTCCTTCTGAGAGGAAGCGAGATAGCCAGAGACGGAAAGTTCACCGGCAGCAGGGGAGACGGAAGATATCTCAGGCGCGGAGAAAGCGTGCTGATCTCAAAAAAATAATCGGTTTTTCAATGGTCAAAGCATTGAAAAAGAATCAGCAGAGTATATAATAAAAATAGTTTAGGAAGCATAAAAAATTTTTAGAAGATAAAACGCAGACGTTGATTAAGAGAGCAAAGGAGAAAACAATGTCCAAGACAACAGAACTTGCTGAAAAGCTGGCGAAACTGAACATCGCCGACATGTACGAAAACGATTTTTTCCTGACATGGGAGAAGTCAGACGATGAGATCGAAGCTGTATTCACAGTGGCAGACGCACTGAGAGATCTCAGAGAACGCAACAAGTCCACAAAGATCTTCGATTCCGGACTCGGCATCTCGATCTTCAGGGACAATTCCACACGTACGAGATTCTCGTATGCCAGCGCATGCAACCTGCTCGGACTTGAGGTAGCAGACCTCGACGAGAAGAAGTCGCAGATCGCACACGGCGAGACGGTACGCGAGACAGCTACCATGATCTCCTTCATGGCGGACGTCATCGGTATTCGTGACGACATGTACATCGGCAAGGGCAACGCCTACATGCACGAGTTCATCGATTCCGTGACACAGGCGGCCGAGGATCACGAGCTCGAACAGAAGCCGACCCTGGTAAACCTGCAGTGCGACATCGACCATCCGACACAGGCGCTCGCAGATGCCCTCCACATCATCCATGAGATGGGCGGAGTTGAAAACCTCAAGGGCAAGAAGATCGCGATGAGCTGGGCTTATTCGCCGTCGTACGGAAAGCCTCTTTCGGTTCCGCAGGGCATCATCGGACTCCTTACGCGTTTCGGGATGGACGTAGTGCTCGCTCATCCGGAAGGATACGAGGTGATGGAGGACGTGGTAGAGGTCGCAAAGAAGAACGCTGCCGAATCCGGCGGAAAGTTCAGCATCACACACGACATGAAGGAAGCATTCAAAGATGCCGACGTCGTATATCCTAAGAGCTGGGCCCCGTTCCACGCCATGGAGATCCGTACAGACCTCTACGGCAAGGGAGACTTCAACGGGATCGATGCCCTCGAAAAGAAACTGCTCGTACAGAACGCGAAGCATCAGGACTGGCTCGTTGATGAAGAGATGATGAAGCTGACGAAGAACGGAGTCGACACTCTCTACATGCATCCGCTGCCTGCAGACATCCAGGGCATTTCCTGCGAGCACGGCGAAGTCACGGCTGATGTCTTCGATCACGCCCGCGACTCCCTCTACAAAGAGGCGTCAAACAAGCCGTATATCATCGCGGCCATGATATTCCTTGCAAAGGTCAAGGACCCTGTAGCTGCACTCAAGGCTCTCGACGGAGAGGCAGCTCCGAGAAAAAAATTCTAGATCGTACTGAGGAGCGGTGCTGCCCGGAAGGGCGGTACCGTCTCCGTTCGTTTAAAAGATCATAAAGGTGCAAGCAAGATGGAAGAAAAGAAAAAAGAACAGAAGAGCGATAAGAAGAAAGTAGTAGTGGCGCTGGGCGGCAATGCTCTGGGCAGCAATCTGATCGAGCAGATGGTCTCCGTATCGGAAGCGGTCAAGCCGATCGCCGACCTCATCGAGGAAGGATACGAGGTGGTCGTCACCCACGGCAACGGCCCTCAGGTCGGAGTCATACAGGATGCCATGACGCTTCTTTCGAGAGAGAACCCGGAGAAGCATCCGCACTTCCCACTGTCCGTATGCACAGCCATGAGCCAGGGCTATATCGGATACGATATCCAGAACAGGCTCAGAGAGGAACTGCTTGACAGGGGCATAAATATGGACGTTGCGACCTGCCTCACCCAGGTCGAGGTCGATCCTCAGGACCCTGCGTTCAAGAATCCTACAAAGCCGATAGGACCTTTCCTGACCAAGGCCGAAGCCGACAAAAAGGCTATGGAAAAACGCCATATCTTCATTGAGGATTCCGGAAGAGGCTACAGGAGAGTTGTCGCGAGCCCTAAGCCGAAGGCTATCGTCGAGATCGATACCATCAAGGCTCTTGCCGATACCGGCCACATCGTGATCGCAGCAGGCGGAGGCGGCATACCTGTGTTCAGGACAGAGAACAACCATCTCAAAGGTGCTCCGGCTGTCATCGACAAGGACCTCGCTTCGGAGCTTCTGGCAGAAGAACTCGATGCCGATTATCTGATCATTCTCACCGCCGTCGAGAATGCGGCTCTCAACTTCGGCAAGCCTGATGAGAAAGAGATCGGAGATGTCAGCGTCAGCGAGATAAAGAAGTACATGGAGGAAGGCCAGTTCGCCAAGGGATCGATGCTTCCTAAGGTGGAGGCTGCCGTGAAATTCGCGGAATCCAAGCCGGGAAGGACAGCTCTCATCACACTGCTCGAAAAGGCAAAGGACGGCATAAACGGCCTGACCGGAACGAGGATACACGCATAGAAAAAGCGCCCCTCGCTGAAGGGCGCCTGCTGTGCTTTGCATCACTCACCGGACTCTCCGGCCTTCCTGATCTCGTCGAGATAGCTGTACAGTGTGTAGGTCGAGATCCCGAAGTACTGGCAGACCTTAGGGCCCGAGCGGGTTATCAGGAAAGCTCCGCTGCTGTCGAGGAAGCGGATCGCACGGATCTTGTCTTCCTTGTTCATCATCGCGACAGGCTTTCCGACTATCCTGACGCTGTGCTCGAGCAGCTCGTCCAGCAGATCGGCAACGTTCCTGGATATGGATTCCGGCTCGGCATATGACTGCTCCTGTCCTGTAAAGGCACGGATCGAATCGTCCATCGCGAGCATCATGCTTATGTCGTAGTTGATGCCCATGAGACCTATGGCTTTCCCGTCCTCATCGCGTATAAAGAGCGTGGAGGACTTGAGGACTTTGCCGTCCGGGGTCTTTGTGAGGTAGGATATGCGGTCCTCGATCATCGAAGAGTCTTCCCTAAGAGACTCGAGAACGATATGAGAAGGGCCGTCTCCGATGGAGCGGCCGGTGACATGACCGTTTTCGATGGCTATTATGGAATGCTCGGTATCGTTGCCGCGCAGGTCGTGGATGACAACTTCGCAGTTCGGACCGAACTGGCCTGCGATGCCTCTGGCCATGCGGATCGCAAATTCGAATTCATTGCTGTGTTTCATTCTGTATCCCGCTTTCGTGTGGTACATAAATAAGATAACTAATTTTAGCAACAAAAATTTTCATATACAATAAAAAATAATTTTGTGACGGAGGTAAACGATATGATTCCTTATTATGAAGCTATAAGAAAAGCCGCTGAGAAATACGGACCTGATATGAGCAGGTTCCTCAGAGACATGATCTCTCATCCGAGCGAAAGCGCGGAGGAGAAGGACGTGGTGATGTGCATCAAGGCCGAGATGGAAAAGCTCGGCTATGACAAGGTCGAGATCGACGGACTCGGCAACATCATCGGCTGGATGGGCGAGGGAGACAAGATCATCGCTCTCGACTCTCACATCGACACGGTCGGCATCGGCAACATCAACAACTGGGAAAAGGACCCTTACAAGGGCTATGAGACTGATGACATCATCTACGGACGCGGCGGCTCCGACCAGGAAGGCGGAATGTCCAGCGCGGTATACGGCGCAAAGATCATGAAGGACCTCGGCCTCATTCCTGAGGGCTACAAGATCATGGTAGTCGGCTCCGTCATGGAAGAGGACTGCGACGGAATGTGCTGGCAGTACATCGTGAACAAGTACTTCAACGGTCCTGAAGACGCTGCTTCGAAGATCGACTTCGTTATCTCGACAGAGCCTACGGACGGCGGCGTATACCGCGGACACAGAGGACGCATGGAGATCAGAGTGGACGTAAAGGGCGTATCCTGCCACGGATCGGCTCCGGAAAGAGGAGACAACGCGATCTACAAGATGGCGGACATCATCGACGAGGTCAGACAGCTCAACAACAACGGATGCGACGACAGCACAGCCATCCGCGGCCTTGTGAAGATGCTCGATCCTGAGTTCAATCCTGATCACTACGAGGACGCAAGGTTCCTCGGGCGCGGAACATGCGCAGTATCGCAGATCTTCTATACATCGCCTAGCCGCTGCGCGGTAGCGGACTCCTGCGCTATCTCGATCGACAGAAGAATGACTGCCGGCGAGACATGGGACAGCTGCCTCGATGAGATCAGGGATCTTCCGAGCGTCAGAAAGTACGGAGATGATGTAAAAGTATCGATGTACATGTATGACCGTCCGTCATGGACAGGCGAAGTATACGAGACAGAGTGCTACTTCCCGACATGGATCAACAAGGAGAGCTCCGCTCACGTAAAGGCTCTTGTCGAGGCCCACAAGGCTCTCTTCGGCGAGAAGAGGATAGGCTCGCCTACAGCCATGGACAAGAGAGAGGGACGTCCGCTCTGCGACAAGTGGACATTCTCGACCAACGGAGTTTCCATCCAGGGACGCTACGGCATCCCTTGCGTGGGATTCGGTCCGGGAGCGGAGAGCCAGGCTCACGCTCCTAACGAGATCACCTGGAAGCAGGATCTCGTGACATGCGCCGCTCTGTACGCCGCTGCCATCCCTCTGTATCCTGATCAGGAGAAGACAGGAGATGTAAGCCAGTTCCGTCAGGGCAAGACGAACAACGACATCAAATAGCAAAGCGAGGAGACTTCATGAAAAAGATGGAGGAAAAGATACTGGCTGAGGCGACCATACTTCCGGGCGGAGTGCTCAAGGTGGGCAGCTTTCTCAACCAGCAGGTGGATACGGTATTCATGAAGGAGATAGGTGAGGAGATAGCTGATCTTTTCGGAGACGATGAGATCAGCAAGATCCTTACGATCGAATCATCGGGCATCCCGATCGCGATATCCGCCGGATTCGCCATGGGAGTGCCGGTCGTATACGCCAAGAAAAACAAGTCTTCGAACATCTCCGGCGACTGCTACACGACTCCGGTGAAGTCGTTCACGCACGGCGATACGAACAATGTCGTAGTGACAAAGGAATACATATCTCCGGACGACCGCATCCTGATAGTAGATGACTTCCTGGCTCACGGCAGCGCTCTCAACGGCCTCATAAACATCGTGGGACAGGCGGGAGCGACGGTAGTCGGCTGCGTCGCCGCGATAGAAAAAGGCTTCCAGATGGGAGGCGACAGCCTCAGGGCGAAGGGCTACAGAGTGGAGTCGCTCGCCATAGTAGACGAGATGACAGACAGCGAGATCACATTCCGCAGGGACTGATCCTGCGCGGGTGATCGGGAAAGGACTGATAACATGAGTACACTGGCAGTTAACGACATACGCGCGATCGTATCGTGCGACATGAAGAACACGGTCTATGAGGATGTGAATCTGTATTGCGAGGACGGGCTTATCAAATACATAGGCCCTGAAAAGCGCGACGCGGATACCGTAATAGACGGAAAGGGCATGCTCTGCTATCCGGGCCTCGTGAACGCGCATCACCACCTTTACCAGGTGTTCTCGCGCAACCTCCCGAAGGTCCAGAACATGGAGCTCTTCGACTGGCTCAAGACTCTCTACGAGATCTGGAAGAACCTCAACGAGGACACGATATATCTGTCATCGCTGACAGGCATGGGCGAGCTGATGAAGAACGGCTGCACTACGGTCTTCGATCATCACTACGTGTTCCCGGCCGGCGCCGGAGACCTGATCGGCGCCCAGGCGGCAGCTGCTGACAAACTCGGCGTGAGGATGCACTTCTCGAGAGGATCGATGGATCTTTCCGTAAAGGACGGGGGACTCCCTCCTGACAGCGTGGTCCAGACGGTCGACGAGATCATGAAGGACAGCATAGATCTGATCGACAAGTATCACGATACATCCTTCCGCTCAAAGAGGCGCATAGCTCTGGCTCCGTGCTCGCCGTTCTCAGTATCCGAGGAACTGCTTGTTGAGTCCGCAAAGCTCGCAAGAGAGAAGGGCGTCAGGCTCCATACACACCTCTGCGAGACAAAGGACGAGGAGGATTACATGATCGCCCGCGAGGGCGTCAGACCTCTCGAGTACATGGAAAAAGTGGGCTGGATAGGCGACGATGTCTGGTATGCGCACGGCATACACTTCAACGATGCGGAACTGGCG
This sequence comes from Mogibacterium sp., assembly GCA_017512365.1. Lineage (GTDB taxonomy): Bacteria > Bacillota > Clostridia > Peptostreptococcales > Anaerovoracaceae > Crickella. The sequence continues at coordinate 22,933 of JAFWGQ010000049.1, read as the reverse complement.
CGGCTGGCCGAGACAGGCACAGGCGTATGTCACTGCCCGATCTCGAACATGAAGCTTTCATCAGGCATAGCCCGCATCCCTGAGATGCTCCACATGGGTATACCTGTGGGTCTCGGGGTGGACGGATCCGCGTCGAATGACGGTTCGGATCTGCTCGAAGAGATCCGAGTGGCCTTCCTGCTGCACAGACTCAATTCGAGCAAGGACGCCCCTACAGGCTACGACATCCTGAGGATGGCGACGATCGGTTCTGCGCGCCTTCTCGGAAGGGACAAGGAGATCGGCTCGATCGAGACCGGCAAGTGCGCGGACTTCTTCCTGATCGACTCCGGACGCACAGAGCTCACCGGAGCATGCTACGACCCTGCGTCGGTGCTCGGCACAGTCGGCGTGAGAGGCGCCGTCGACTACACTGTCATAGACGGAGAGGTCACTGTCGAGCACGGAAGGATATGCGGAGCAGATGAAGAAAAGCTCGCTGCCGATTCAGACAGAGAGCTCAAAAGATATCTTGACGGTGCCGTTTAGGACCGGATTCATTTCTCATACATAATATCCAGATCGACATCGCCTTTGATGCCGCTGATCCGGCCGGTGCTGCTGGCCTGCCATATCATGTACGGACCTTCGTAATCCGTGCTGTCGGTATAGTGGGCGAGCCACACCGGCCTTTTGTCGGTGTCCTCCCACACATCCTCGAGATAGTTTTTGCTGCTGTAGAGCATGCAGTCATATCCGCCTTTGGAGATCTCATCCGCGAAGGCGTCATACATGCTGTTCAGATCCAGGAAATTCATCTTGTATGTCTGGAACTGTCCGAACTCCTCCCAGTCAAAGGCCACAGGCAGATCAAGCTCTTCGTGCTTCAGCTTCTGAAGGACCCATCTGGCCGTGCCGCGCACCATGCTCTCGTTCCTGTCATAGCTGTATATGTATACTCCGACTTTGAGCCCCGCTGCCTTTGCGTTTTTGAGGTTCTCGCTGAACCTGTTGTCAGGCGTGGCTACGGTCCCGTCTCCGGAAGAAAAGCCTATCCTGATGATGACGAATTCGCAGCCAGCCTTTTTTACGGCCTCGAAGTCGATCTCATCCTGCCACGAGGAAACGTCTATGCCGAATGACCGGCCGTCGCCCCTGTATGCCTTCACGAAATCCGCGAACTCAATGCCTTCGTCATCATCGCTGTCGCTATCGTATACCGGCGCCTCTTCGGCAACCGTGACAGTCAGGTCCCACTCTGTGCTGTTGCCTGAAGCATCCGTGACCGTGACATGGAGAGGGTAGTCGCCGGCTTTGTCCGTGTCGACGCTGCCTTTGCATTCGACCTTCGGATCGCGGTCCGCGTTGTCGCCGTACCCTATGACATGCCTGAGGTCGAATTTTTCTCCCTTCATGATGACAGTGCCGTCGCCGCTCCAGAACGTAAGCGGACTCCGGGTATCCGCCACGCTGTAGTTCATGACGTACTCGCCCGAAGGCTTCAGAAGGCCTCCGAGTATCGGCTTCGTGACGGTATATACGATCTCCTTTTCGCCAAGCGATCCGGTGTCGAGCATCTTTTCAGAAGGTGTGACTTCGCCGCTTGCGCCCGCCACATAGTCCATGGCGGCGAGCCTGTCGCCGAACTCGACGGTAAAGCCGTTGTCGCTCAGGTCCAGCGAGATCGAACGCTTTGCGCTCCTGTACATGTATGCGAGAGCGCCTGCCGCGGCAAGCGCAAGTATGACAATAACCAAAAGCAGCACCTTCATAGTACTGCTTTTATTGTCTTCCTTATAAGTTTCAGCGTTTCTTGCAGCTCTGCCCTGTCTCATTGCACCCCTTTGCTATCCCAGCGGTATCTCCACGACTTCTGCCATGTGTATGAGCGTGGTCTCGATCTGTCCGCTTATCTCGGCTACCATGCGCTCTCTGATCTCGTCGCTCTTTTCCTTGTCTAGAGTCTCGTAGAAGGATTCCTTGATGTCCGCGCTGATGCTGTCGGTGCGCGAACTGAACGCGCCCTTAGGGATGAGCTTCCTCATCGCCTTGGGTATGTCCGCGGTGAGCATAGTCTCCTGCATCTTGTCCTTGCCGAGGAAGAGCACGACTACAGAAGCGACTATGCCGATCAGCACGCCCTCGGGACCCGCCATGAACGGGATCACGTCGATGGCCGCTATCAGGAGGGCGACCAGAGCCGTGACTATGGAATCGATCAGGAAAGTAAGCTCATCGACAGCGAATATGTTCTTTGCGTCGACCTTGATGTCTATGTCCGAAGCGTTCAGATACGACTTGAGGCTCAGAGCCGTGTACGGCACCCTGTGCCTGAGGCAGACAGGGACAGTCAGGCCTTCGAGCTCTTCGACCACAGGCTTGAGCCAGTCGGTGATAGGACCGGCAAGAAGCTCTCTCGCTTCGTCCGTCCTGATGAAATGCTCCACCTCGTTCTGAAGTATCTCGTCAGTGTCGCCGAGTCTTGCGATCTCGCCATTCCTCCATCTGTCGAACACAGGGACGGCGACCTTCTTTACGATAGGATCGACCAGCGTATCGACAGCTTTCCTGTAAAGCGAAGGGATGTGCTTGCTGACGATATCCTCGATGGCCGTGGATGCGATAAGCTCGTCGAGCTCAGCCCTGAATTCCGAAAGATCCTCGTCTATGCGTCCGCAGTAGGAGAGACCCTTGGATACGGAGAACTCAGGATCCGTAGCCGATATGACGATGGAATCCCTGAACACGCTGCTGCACCAGTCGCGTATCGCAGGGAGCTTGCTCACTCCGCCGGTAAGGAAAATGAGCTCAGGCTGCGCTCCGGTGATGCTCTTCTGCACATCCTTGAGAGATGAGATGAAGACATCCTTCCATGAGCGTCTGCCCAGCTTGTCTATCTTTTTGTTGACCAGCCTGTCGGCGGTCTTTCTGTCCATCCTCAGAGTGAGCTTGACAGGAAGATCGTAGTGGAGGACTATGCTCTCATAGCAGTCATGCGTGCTCCAGTATTCCTCGTCGGAATAGTATTTTTCCTTGAGCCTTCTGGCCGCGAACTCCGCGTACGTCCTCCACGGCTCGCTCTTTTCGAACACCGACTGTATCTTCTTTTTCATGAGACCTGCAGACGCGACCGATTCCTCGAGCAGTATCTCGTCCATCAGGCCGCCGCCGAGGACCACTTCGCCGCCTGTCCTCATCTCGACCTCCTTGCCGCCCATGATGTAGGCGAAGTCGGTCGTCGATGAGCCTATGTCTATCACGAGCACAGGCCTGGACAGTATGTCCACTCCGACCTGAAGGTGCTTGGACTGGCACGCGCTCACCATGGCCGCGCGCGATTCGGAGATTATCCTTGAAGGGGGATACCCGGCTTTCTCGAATATCTCTCTGTAGCGCTCGCGGGTGTTCCTGTCCCATCCGGCAGGGCAGCCGATGTAAAAGCTGCAGTTCTCGTTCTTGACGAGTTCTCCGCTGCCGTAGAGCTCTCCGAGCACTCCCGCGGCAAAGCTCCTGACGTCCGCTTCGCTCGATCTGTCGGTCAGGAAGCGGCTCTTGAAACGGAGTTTTCTCTTTACCGCGTTGTCTGCATAGCAGGCCTTCTCGCCGATGATGAGATCCCCGTTCTGCAGCTGAGCGTATGCGGTGATGAAGCTCTGCTCGCCTACGACGGTGAGCATCTCCGGTGTATTCTGTTCTTCTTTTACAAGTCTTGAGATGGCGCTCTCGGCGTCACCAAGGTCGAATCCGAAAAAACGATCCATTATGGCTTATCCACCTTTCGGTAATAATCAGGCAAGTGTTTTTATTTTCCGCTTGAAGCGAGGCCTTTTCTGAGAAGGGCGCCGTTCGCCGTCATGGCAGGTCTGATGGTACCTTTCTTTTTGCCCGGCATGAGGTCGAACCAGTCCTTCGTTTCAGGGCTGTAATCGACTACCTCTATCTGCTGCTTGTGCAGGTAGTATTTTATCGCTTCGATCTTTTCGAGGGCGTATTCCGGATCCCCGCTGTAGGACGCCGCGAGCAGATCCGAGAAGAGATCCAGCTCAGGTCCTGTCGCAGCCCTTCCGTCTATGAGCCCGGCCTGTTCGCGTCTGCTCTGCTTCTCAGCGAGCCTGACCTCATCGAGGCTCTGATCGACGGAAATGATCACTGACCTGAAGCAGCGGAAGATGCGTTCGGGATCCACGCGCATCTCGACCTGATATTCCTTCTTTGCTCTGCTTTTCGGCCTGCCGTAGACCGATCCTGAAAGATACAGGAAGATCATGCCCATGAGTATGGAGCCGCATTTCACTACGAAGGCCGCCATGTCGTCGGATCTTGTCTGATCAAGTCCCGTCATGATGAGAGGGAAGAGACCGTACACGATGAGCACGACGCCGCCCAGAAGCATTATTATCGAGGTGACCGAGAGCCCGCCTCCTTCTTCTTCGGGGGATCTGTTTTTGCCGCGCTCCCACACTTTCGTGTAGCCGATGGAATCGATCATCGGCAGAGACAGGCGTACGGCCTGCATGATGTGCGCGGCAGCATCGCGCTCGGCGTCGCTCTCAGCAGCGTCGTTGTGCATGAGAAGAAGCTTGTCGACCTCCTTTTCGAGAACAGGGACCGCGGCTTCGGCTGAACCCGCTCCGGCTATCCCGGTAAGGAGATTCTCTTTGTCTTTTTCCAGTATTTCTGTCATTTTCATAATGAATACATTATACTATCAATGAGTGTTTTTTGGTAGTCTCAGAAAAGAGATCGGAAGTATTCACAGGGAGAAGCATCGCGGAATGAGTGATAAAAGCATGAAGGCGTTTGAGGACAGGCTGACTGCGCTCGGCGAGAGCGAGATGCAGCTTTTCAGATTCCTGCTGGACAGGCCGGCGGGAGCCATACTGACTGACGGGACGGACAGGCTGATCGCGGAGCTTCTCGAAAAGGACGATCTTGTGATGCTGATGCCGGGTGACAAAGTGATGATCCCGCAAAAGATACGCGAGACCTACTCAGAGATCTGGAACGACGATCTCGAGCTCAGATGGCAGAAGCGCAACTGGATGTACAAGTGCCTCGAGGCGGCGAGATACCTTTACGGCGTTATGAGCAGAGAGGCTCTGCGCAGTCTCTTCAACGTAAGATACGTAAACGCCGGCGTGGACGAGGTCATGGAGCTGTTCGGCGATACCCCGGCGCACAGCCAGTGGTTCGCCGAAAGGGAAGGGAGACTCGTGCTGAACGGCTACGAAAAGAACGATTACTGGAAGTATCTGGAGACGAAGCTCCAGGGCGATACGCCGTACTATGTCCCGGCGCGCGAAGAGATAGAGGAGCTTTACGAGAAAGGCTGCCTTCTGAGCAGGGAGTCGCACGCGAAGCTGCAGGAATACATAGCTCTGACTTTCAGGATGGACCCTGATGAGGCGGGCATGAAGGTGCACGAGCTGTACGAGGCGGTCAACAACCATGTCAGGGTGAACGACGCGGTCGATGCTCTGGGTCTCAGCTTCCCGTCCGATGAGGCGGAGGTAAAGCTCATAGAGCTCTTCATGGAGATGAGCAGGGAGTGCCGCATAAGGGACAACAGAGGACATGACTCTTACGAGATGGCGGCGCTGATGGCGCTGAAAAGCGCGGGAGGCAAAAAGAAGGAAACTCCCGTCCGGCGCGTCAAGATCGGCAGGAACGATCCCTGCCCGTGCGGGAGCGGGAAAAAATACAAGAACTGCTGCGGCAGGCCGTCATGACGAAAAGCGGGTGGATATTCATGAGCACGGAAAGACAGGACAGGTATGTAAGCGCGTTTCAGAGGATGATAAGGATCGATACGGTGTCGGATGCGAACAACGGAAGCGATCCTGAAAACTTCGCGAAGTTCCGCGAACTGATGTGGGAGCTCTTCCCGCACATAAAGGACGCCTGCGAGGTAAGGGATTTTGACGGATCCGTTCTGATGGAATGGAAGGGAAGCGACGAGAGCATCGCTCCGGTGCTCTTCATGAACCATTACGACGTGGTGCCGGCGTCCGGAGAGTGGAAGTATCCGCCTTTCAGCGGCGAGATCGCCGAAGGAAAGATATGGGGCAGAGGAACTCTCGATGACAAAAGCGGCGTCTTTGCCATGATGCAGGCCGCGGAGGAACTCGCGGCGGAGGGCTTCAGGCCTGAAAGGACGATATACTTTGAGATGGCGTGCAATGAAGAGACCCACGGAAAGGGCGCCGGCGATATCTCCGCCTGGCTCAGGGAACGCGGCATACGTCCCGAGATGGTCTTCGACGAGGGCGGAGACATACTTTATGAACCGATAGGCGGGGCGAAGGGCACGTTCGCCATGATCGGAGTGGGTGAAAAGAGCATCGTCAATATGAAGTTCACCGCAAGATCCGAAGGAGGCCATTCATCCACGCCGGGCAAAGACACGCCTGTCGCGAGGCTCGCCGGATTCATCACATATGTCGAAAGGCACCATATCTTCGATGTGCAGCTCGCGCCGGCCACGGTCGAGATGCTGAGGCGCTTTGCGCCGTACATGGGCATGGCCGGCAAAGTCATGGAGAACGCCGGCAGACTGAAAAAGCCTCTCGGAGCACTGCTGCCGATGTTCGGTCCGACAGCCAACGCGCTGGTCACGACGACCATAGCATTCACGATGACGGGCGGAGGAGAAGCTCCCAACGTCATACCGAGAGAAGCGTGGGTGCTCGGAGACATGAGATGCTCCCACCACCAGGGCATGGCGGATTCGATGAAAGAGATAACAAAGGCGGCAAGGAAGTTCGGCCTTGAGACAGAGATCACGGAGCAGGGTCTCGAGTCGGGTATCACGGACTATAACGGCAGGGCCTTCAGACTGGTTGAGGAGGCTGTTGCAGCTACGCTGCCTTTCGTCGACGCCTGCGCGCCTTTCATCATGACAGGCTGCTCTGATTCGAGATTCTTCTCCAGTCTGTGCGATCAGTGCATCAGGTTCCTGCCTTTCCTTATATCGGGGGAACAGATGGATTCGATACACGGCGTGAACGAGTGCCTCGATACAGATACGCTCGTGCCTGCCGTCGACTACTACAGGTACATGCTGACTCACGTATAGAAGGGACCTGTCATGTCAGACAAAAGCAGACAAAACGATGCTGAAACTCAGGGCATCAATATAGGAGCCAGGTCCTTTCTCATCGCGCTGGGGATAATATTCCTCCTGATGGTGTTCACCTACATTCTCACGCTCGTGATACCGGGCGGTGAGTACGCGAGGATCACCGATGAAGCGGGGCATTCCGTGATAGATACCGAAGGGGGCTTCCGTTATGTGGACGGAGGCATCCCGTTTTGGAAGTGGCTGCTTTCGCCAATCCTGGTGCTGGGGGCCGAGGGCTCGGGCACGATAATCGCGGTCCTCATATTTCTGCTCGTTATCGGGGGAGTGTTCAACGCACTTTCCGCGGGCGGGCTGATGAACTACATGCTCGGGAGGATAGTCGACCGCTTCGGCAAGGTCAGGTACAGGCTGATGGCCGTGCTCATATTCTTCTTCATGGCCATGGGGTCTCTGGTGGGATCGTTCGAAGAAGTCATCCCGATGGCGCCGATAGTCGTCGCTCTTGCGGCAGCTCTCGGATGGGATCCCGTGACCGGCGTCGCCATGTCGCTTCTTGCCGCGGGCTGCGGCTTTGCCGCGGGGATCGCGAACCCCTTCACCATAGGAGTCGCTCAGGAGCTCGCGGGGCTTCCGATGTTCAGCGGCATGTGGCTGAGGGCGCTTTCGTTCGTCCTGATATACGCTCTTCTGCTGTGGTTCGTAAGAAGCCGCGCCCGCAGGACAGAGAAGCCCGTTGATGAGACATCTGCAGCCGGCGGATCCGTCAGGGATCCGAAGATGGACAGGGGTCTCAGGGCGTTCGCGGTCCTGCTGGGGATCGGTATGCTGACAGTGCTCAGCTCCGGATTCATCACGGCTCTCCAGGACTACACGATGATAATCGTGGCGCTCATGTTCCTGGCGGCCGGCATCTCTTCGCTCCTGATATCCGGCATGAGCGCGAAGGATCTCGGTAAGTTCTTTGTGAAGGGCGTCGCCGCTATCTCGCCGTCCATACTCATGATACTTATGGCTGCGTCCATCAAATACACCATGACAGAGGCGAAGATACTCGACACCATACTGCATTCGGCCGCGGAGATGGCAGGAGGCATGCCGAAGGCGGGCGTGATACTCTTCATATATCTGATCTGCCTGGTGATGAATTTCTTCATCTCATCGGGCTCAGCCAAGGCATTCCTGCTGATACCGATAATAGCGCCTCTGGCGCAGATCTTCGGCATCAGCATGCAGCTTACGATAGTGGCCTTCGCCTTCGGCGACGGCTTCAGCAATGTCATATATCCGACCAACGCGGGACTTCTGATCACACTCGGACTCACGGACGTGAGCTACGGTGAATGGTTCAGATACTCTTGGAAGTTCCAGCTGCTCAACCTGCTGCTGACGTCCGGCATACTTCTGTTCGGGCTGGCGGTCGGATACTGACTGCCAGCTCACGATAAGGGGAAAGAGAAAGGAAAAAATCGATGGCCCTGAAGAAAACAAACGCTGTTATATCCTGGATACTGATCGCACTTCTTCTGGTGCACATTTTTACGACGCTCGCATATCTGCTCACGGGCTGGGTAAACATGGACATCATGATGAAGGCGCCGAGGGCGCTTGCCGTCGTATGCATCATACATGTGTGCATAAGCCTTGCCATCGTGTTCTTCATGCATGACGGATCCGACTTCAAATACGGGAAGCTGAATCAGAGGACTTTCATGCAGAGGCTGTCCGGACTTCTGATCCTGCTGCTCGTGCATCCGCATGTCAAGCTCTTTGCGGGCTTCATCTATGAAAACCTGCCTCTGAACCCGGGCAGAAAGATATTCATATTCATCGTCGAGATGCTCTTCTTCGGCGCGATATACACGCACCTTGAATGCTCCTTCTCAAGATCCCTCATAACGATGGGGCTGATAAGGTCGGAAAAGGCGGAGCGCGCGGTCGACTGGGCTGCGAGAGCTTTATGCGCCCTTGGCTTTGCCGTTACCTTCTTTGCTCTCGCGAGGTTCCTCATCATGTGGGACCCGGCATAGCGGAGGTGGGACCATGCAGGTACTGATAATCGGATCCGGAATAGCCGGACTGAGCGCCGCGATAAGATCGGCGGAGCTCGGATGCCATGTTATACTGGCGTCGCCTTATGTATCCGAGAGGGCGCAGTCTGTAATGGCTGCGGGCGGCATCAATGCCGTGCTGGATCCTTCGCGCGAGGGAGACAGCATAGAACTCCATATCGAAGACACGATGAAGGGCGGGTGCTTTATTGAGGATGAAGACACTGTAAGAGGTCTCTGCACGGCAGCGCCGGATATCGTGAGGTGGCTCGACAGCATCGGCGTCATGTTCAGCCGGGATCCTTCCGGGAATATAGCTCAGAGAGCGTTCGGAGGGCAGAGCAGAGACCGCACGGCATATGCCGGCGCCTCTACGGGAAGACAGATAGTGACAGCCCTCATACAGAAGTGCCGCGAATACGAGATAGTCGGAAAGATAGAAAGGCGCATCGGACTGAACTTCCATTCCGCTGTCATTCACGGCGGCAGATGCTGCGGCGCTGTGTTCACGGAGACCGTCAGCGGCAGGATCGTGACGCTTCCCGCGGATGCGGTCATCATGGCGGCCGGGGGCATGAACCGGCTTTTCGGCAAGACCACAGGATCGTCCCTCTGCGACGGATACGCCGCGGGTCGGCTGTTCACTCAGGGCGTCAGGCTCCGCAATCTCGAGATGATACAGTATCATCCTACATCGATCGAAACGCCCAACAAGCGCATGCTCATATCCGAAGCGGCGAGAGGCGAAGGCGGAAGGCTGTATTATGAGGAAGGCGGCCGCCGCGTGTATTTCATGGAGGACGAGTTCGGAGAGAGAGGCAACCTGATGCCGCGCGACGTGGTGTCGAGGTGCATGTACAGATGCCCTTCGCAGGTATATCTGGACATATCCTTCCTCGGAGAAAAGCTCATACATGAGCGCCTTCAGGAGGTATACGATGTCTGCATGGACTACCTCGGGCTCGATGTGACGAAAGAGGCCATACCGGTTGCTCCGTCCGTCCATTTCTTCATGGGAGGCATAAAGACCGATGATGATCACATGACGGACATCGACGGGCTTTACGCTGCCGGCGAGTGCGCGTCGAAATACCACGGAGCCAACAGGCTGGGAGGCAATTCTCTCCTGGCGGCTGTCTATTCGGGAAGGAAGGCGGCGGAAGCCTGCAGCGAAAGAGGCGAAGCAAAAGGAGGGCCTGATGCAGATGCGGTGACAGCAGAGGCAGAAGCCGGGCTCGCGGCCGCAAAGTCCTCGGACAAAGGAACGGCCGCAGACAGCATGCTGATGAAGCTGTCTGCGATAATGAACAGCAGGCTGGGCATCGCAAGAGATGAAAAAGGACTCAGGGCAGGGCTGGCCGAAGCAGAGGAGCTGGCCGCAGAGGCGGTCAGGTATGACGAAGGACTCTCCGTCTATGAGAATCTCAGGATAAAGCACATGCTGATACTCTCGAAGGCCATGCTGATGAGCGCTCTTGTCAGAGAGGAGTCAAGAGGAGCTCATTACAGACAGGACTGTCCGGAAACGAAGGATGAGTTCTGCAGCTGCTCAGTCGCGGAGTACAAAGACGGCGCGATAAGCATCAGCTTCGGGGATGATGCGCGCAGCGGAGTGAAGAAATGATAGTAAGGATCAAAAGACAGGATAACGCTTCGTCGGAGAGCTATTACCAGGAATTTGAATACAGGGGAAGCGGCAGAGACACCGTTTCCCACATACTCGAGGCGATCAATTCGGCTGACGATCTCAGGGACGCTGCAGGCAGAGCCGCTTCAAAGATCAGATGGGAATGCAGCTGCCTGCAGAAGATGTGCGGCGCATGCGCCATGGTGATAAACGGCAGGCCCGCTCTTGCGTGCTCTGAATTCATCGACACGGACAAAGCTGATGTGCTGCTGCTCGAACCTCTGAGCAAGTTCCCCGTAACAGCCGATCTCATAACCGACAGATCCTGCATCACAGAGCACCAGAAGGAAGCTGTGATGTATCTGGGCAAAAGGGGCAGGCCTGACCGTAGAGAGCACGATCAGCAGTACTCGGCTGCAAAGTGCCTGAAGTGCGGTCTCTGCCTGGAGGTATGCCCGAACTTTGCCGGCCCGGAGGGACGGTTCTACGGCGCGGTGCTGGCAAATGAGGCGTACCTTCTTGCGAGCTCCTCGGAAGACCGCGCGAAAGACATAGCGGGGGAATACAAAAAGCACTTTGCGCGCGGATGCTCCAAATCGCTGGCGTGCAGGGAGATATGCCCCGCGGAGATACAGACCCTGTCATCGATAGGGTACATGAACAGGAAGTGAGCATGGATCAGATAAGGAGAGAACAGTTCGTCGATACTGTAAGCGACTTCATACGTACTGTGAGCATCGTCCTGCCTGCGGATGTCTACGGCAAGTTCATGGAGCTGATGAGACACGAAAAGAGCCCGACTGCCGCCGCGTTGTATCACAACATGCACAAGAACATGTACCACGCGAGGCAGCTGTGCAGACCGACCTGTCAGGATACCGGCGTGATAGAGTTCTTCGTGAGCGTGGGTACGGGTTTCCCGTACATGGATGATATCGAAGGGGTCCTGCGGGACGCTGTGATAAAAGCTACCGAAGAAGTCCCGCTGAGACCTAACGCGGTAGATCCGTTTGGCGAGCACAACACGGGCACCAACGCCGGATTCGGCGCTCCGTACATCGAGTACGATCTCGTGCCGGGAAGTTCTGATCTCGAGATCAGGATGTACATGTCCGGAGGAGGAAGTTCTCTTCCGGGCCGCAGCAAGGTGCTGATGCCGCTCGAAGGAAGGGATGGCATCAAGAGGTTCGTAAAGGAAACAGCGCTCGAATGGGGCGTCAACGCCTGCCCTCCGCTCATATTCGGTATCGGCATCGGTACCGATGCGTCCACTTCGGCAATGCTGTCAAAAAGGGCTCTGCTGAGGCCGCTTGGTACGCATTCGGAGCATCCGGAGGCCGCGAAACTCGAGGATGAGCTCAGAGAAGAACTCGATGAGACAGGCATGGCGCCGCTCGGTTTCGGAGGATCCTTCAGCGTGCTCGGCGTCAACATCGAGTGTGCCGCCCGTCATCCGGCGACCCTCGGCGTGGGGATATCCACCGGATGCTGGGCGACAAGAAGAGGACATATCGTCATACACGGGGATCTCAGTTCAGAGAATCTTTCGCACACCGTATTTCCGGAGAGAAGTCATGAGAAAACTCATAAAAACACCGATAACATATGATCAGATAAAGGATCTGAGGACAGGGGACACTGTCTACCTGAGCGGAGAGCTTGCGACCTGCAGAGACGCAGGTCACTGGCGCGTGCTCAAAGAGGGAGTCATGCCTGAGTCCATTGATCTCAGGGACGGGGCCATATTCCACGCGGGTCCGATAGTCGGCGCGAATGAAGACGGGAGGGAGTACATCGTATCGATAGGACCTACCACAAGCCGGCGAATGGAATCCGTTGAAGCGGATTTTATTGAGAAGACGGGAGTCAGGCTCATTATCGGCAAGGGCGGCATGCAGGAAAAGACTGCCGAAGCATGCAGGAAGTACGGTGCCATACACTGCGCTTTCCCCGGGGGATGCGCAGTCATCGCTGCCAGAGAGGTCGAGGAGATCACAGGCTGCGAGTGGCGCGATCTGGGCATGCCGGAGGCCCTGTGGATAATGAGAGTAAAGGGCTTCGGACCAATGATAGTGTCGATCGACACCACTGGAGCCAATCTGTTAGAAGAAAAAAAGAAACTGTACCGCGCAGCTCTGGACAGGACTGAAGAGAAGACGTACTGAAAAAGGGAACAGCGCGTACTGCAATGGATAACTGCATAAAAAAATGTTATAATCTTACGCGTTCAATCTGCACAGAAAGAAGGTAAACACAACATGTGGGACAGGAAAGAACTCAAGGAAAAAGGAAAGGCTGCATACAGCGCAAACAGGATAACCTGCATCTTTGCGGCGTTCCTGCTGGCGCTCGTGTCGGGAGGGGCCGGCATGCCTGCTTCGACATCGACATGGCAGGAGAACTCCGATCAGCTTAACGTCCCTCCTGAGGTATTGAAGATGGTCATCGCGATACTCGGAGGTGCGGTAATAGCAGGCTTCCTGCTGTCGGTCTTCGTGTTCAACCCGGTCCAGACAGGCCTGAGACAGTTCTTCAGACAGAACGCGACAAACAGCAGGACCGGCCTGAGCAGAGAAAATATCGGGCTCGCGTTCTCGGGCAATTATACGAACATAGTAGCGGCCATGTTCACGACGGATATCTTCGTATTCCTGTGGACGCTCTGCTTCATAGCACCGGGCATCATAAAAGCCTACTCGTGGAGGATGGTCCCGTATATCATCGCCGAGGATCCTGAGATCACCGGAACGGAGGCAAGGGAAAGGTCTGCCGCGATGATGGACGGCAGCAAGTGGGAGGCGTTCGTTCTCGATCTTTCCTTCCTCGGATGGGCGCTTCTCGGAGCGCTCACGCTCGGTATCCTGAATCTGATCTTTACCAATCCGTACAAAGCCGCAACAGACGCGGAGCTCTTCCGCTGGCTGAACGGCGAAAGGGACATCCCGGTACCTCAGCCTGAATACATGGACGAGGCTGAGATCACAGCGGTACCGTCGCCGGCAGGCGATGACGAAGAGGAAGACGGCATCACGTTCATAAAATAAGGCGGAGACGGTTTTCAACGCGGTTTCGGAGGAAAACGATGCGATCGAACAAAAGATGGATATATCTCGGGATGGGGACGATAACGCTCCTCTTTCTCGGACTGATATACGCGTGGTCGATATTCAGGACGCCTTTCGGAGAGCTTTTTCCTGAATGGACCATATCACAGCTGTCCCTGACATTCACGATATCGATGATATTTTTCTGTCTCGGCGGTTTTGCCGGGGGACTCCTGAGCAGAAAGCTCAGCATCAGGGCAAGGATGCTCATGTCCGCTGCGATGCTGCTGACCGGATTCTTTGCCGTGTCGACAGTAAAGACCGACGCGCCGTCCGCGAGTCTGGTGATGCTCTATGTATTCTACGGAGTCTTCGGAGGCGGCGGAGTAGGCATCGCCTACAACGGCGTCATCGGCACGCTCAACAAGTGGTTCCCCGACAAGGTGGGGCTCGCTTCGGGCATCATGCTGATGGGCTTCGGCCTGGGAGGGCTCGTGCTGGGCTCGGCCGTAAACTCCATGATAGGCTCGATGGGCATACTCGCCGTGTTCAGGATACTGGCTGTAGTCATCGGCGTCGTCTGCGTGCTGGCCGCGCTCATCATCAAAGCGCCCGGAGCGGAAGACGCCGCGGAGCTCGCCGCCCTTGCGGGAGCGGACGACAGGAAGACCTCGGGAGATGTCAGGAACTACACCGCGGTCGAGATGCTCGGGACGGCGAGGTTCTGGTTCTTTACGATATGGGCCATACTCCTGAACTCCGCCGGACTTCTCGTCATAAACAGCGCCGCGAACATATCCGTCGCGTTCGGAGGCACTGCGGTCCTCGGCATGATAGTCTCGCTCTTCAACGGCGCTGGACGCATCATAGCCGGAAACAACTTCGACAGACACGGAAGGAAGATGTCGACCATCGTCAATACGGCGTTCATGCTCGGAGCGGGCGTCCTGCTCACTCTCGGAGGCATGACGGGCATGTATGCGTTCATACTCTGCGGTCTTGTGTTCGTGGGCCTTGCCTACGGGGGATGCCCGACGATCACATCGGCTTACATAAACAGCGCCTTCGGGTCTGCCAATTTCCCGACCAATTTCAGCATAGCCAATTTCAGCCTCATACCGGCTGCGACCATCGGACCGATGATATCGTCGGCTCTGCTCGAGAAGGCCGGAGGAAGCTACGACACCAATTTCTATGCGATAGTGGGCTTCGCTCTTGCCGCCCTTGTGATGTGGGCTCTGCTGAACAGGGCGAGCGCAGACGAATGATATCAGGAGATATATGACTCTCAGGGATCTGAAAACAGGAGAATCCGCGATAGTGACAGAAGTGGGAGGAAGCGGCGCTCTGCGCCAGCACTTCCTTGACATGGGCCTCATACCGGGGGTCCTTGTTACTTTGGTCAAATACGCGCCCCTGGGCGATCCTATGGAGATCAGGATACACGGCTATGAGCTGACAATAAGGCTCGATGACGCGGCCAGGATAAAAGTAACGGAGGCGGATGCGGCGGAGAGACTGCACGAGGAGGAGGAAAGAAAAGAGCCGGAACACCCGGGCTACGGAGAGGGAGGCAGGTTCCATCCGCCGGGGACGGGCGACCCGCTGCCTGAAGGAACAGTCCTCACCTTCGCTCTGGTGGGCAATCAGAACTGCGGCAAGACGACCCTCTTCAACCAGCTCACGGGATCGAAACAGCATGTAGGGAATTTCCCCGGAGTCACCGTCGACAGAAAGGACGGAGTGATCACCGGCTACAGGGATACTCTCATCACCGACCTCCCCGGCATCTACTCGATGTCGCCGTATTCGAGCGAGGAGCTCGTGTCGCGCAATTTCGTGCTGCAGGAAAAGCCTCACGCCATCATCAATATAGTGGACGCCACCAATATCGAGAGGAACATGTATCTTACCATGCAGCTTCTCGAGATGGGGATACCGGTGGTCGTGGCCCTCAACATGATGGACGAGGTCACCGGCAACGGCGGCTCGGTCGATGTCAACACGATGGAGGCGATGCTGGGGGTGCCGGTCGTTCCGATATCCGCAGCAAAGAATCAGGGCATAGACGAGCTCGTCGAACACGCGGTACATATCGCGAGGTATCAGGAGAAGCCGGCGCGTCAGGACTTCTGCGATGAGAACGACCACGGCGGCGCCGTCCACAGGGCTCTGCACGCGGTCATACATCTCATCGATGACCACGCAAGAGCGGCCGGCCTGCCACTGAGGTTCGCCGCGGACAAGGTGATCGAAGGGGACGAACATGTCATTAAAGCGCTGGGACTCGATCAGAACGAAAAGGAGACCGTCGAGCACATAACTCTGCAGATGGAAAAGGAGAGGGGGCTCGACCGCAGCGCCGCGATGGCAGATATGAGGTTCGCCTTCATCACGAAGGTATGCGCCGCCTGCGTCAGAAAGCCAAAGGAGACAAGGGAGCGCGAGAGGAGCCGTGCCATCGACACCGTCCTCACGGGAAAATATACGGCCATACCTGTATTCATCATCGTGATGGGGCTTGTATTCTTCCTGACCTTCAACGTCATAGGGGCGTGGCTGCAGGATCTGCTCGAGGCGGGGATAGGCCTGCTGCAGAGCGGAGTCGAGGCGGCGATGGCCGCGGGCAATGTCAATCCTGTGATACAGAGCCTCGTGATCGGAGGCATATTCGAGGGAGTGGGAAGCGTGCTGAGCTTCCTGCCGATAATCGTGACCATGTTTTTCTTCCTGTCTATGCTCGAAGACAGCGGATACATCGCGCGCGTCGCGTTTGTGATGGACAAGATACTCAGGCGCTTCGGCCTTTCGGGCAGGAGCATAGTGCCTATGCTCATAGGCTTCGGGTGCACGGTGCCTGCCGTCATGTCGACAAGGACGCTCCCGTCCGAGAGAGACCGCAGGATGACCATACTGCTGACGCCGTTCATGAGCTGTACGGCAAAGCTGCCTATATACGCTTTCTTTGTGGACGCCTTCTTCGAGGATCGCAAGGCCCTGATAATGATAGGCCTGTATGTGACAGGCATAGTCTTTGCCATAATCGTTGCCCTGATATACAAAAGCACGATATTCAGAGGCGAAGCGGTGCCTTTCGTCATGGAGATGCCGAATTACAGACTGCCGAGCGCGAGGAACGTGGCTCAGCTGCTGTGGGAGAAGACGAAGGATTTCCTGTCCAGAGCGTTCTCAGTGATACTGATCGCGACTGTCATCGTATGGTTCCTGAAGACATTTGATTTCAGGTTCAACATAGTCACCGACTCGCATGACAGCATGCTGGCCGTCATATCCGGAGTGCTGGTGCCCGTATTCAGGCCTGCGGGCCTGGGAGACTGGCGGATAATCACATCTCTGCTGAGCGGCTTCATGGCCAAGGAGAGCGTGGTGTCTGTACTGAGGGTGCTCTTCGGAGGAGCGGGCGGAGTCACTGCGGTGATGAAGCCGCTGACAGCTGTTTCACTTCTGGTGTTCAGCCTGCTGTACACGCCTTGCGTCGCCGCGGTAGCATCGATCAGAAGCGAGATGGGCGGCAGATGGGCGGCGTACGTCGTGCTGTGGCAGTGCTTCATCGCATGGATCGCTGCGGTGATGATACGCGTCATAGGTCTCATGCTCGGCATAGCCTGATACTGAGGGCAAAGGAACGTGTCCGGAATTAGTTCGGATCTGCCTCCCGAAAGTGTTATGATTTGTATAGGATACAGATAAAGATGATCCGTTTTCAGAAGGTTCAGGGAGGCATACTCCATCATTGCTGAAAGGCTGGACGGAGCGATCGCAAAGTCCGGCATGATCCGTTAAAACAGCGAGGAAGTCAGCATGGACTGCCGCTGATAAAGGAGGATAAGACAATGGAAAAGAATGATATCAAAGTAGATCAGCTCGATAAGGTAGCAGGCGGAACAGGCGTCGAACATTATTCTGAGTGCCCTGCATGCGGGAGCAAGAACATCAGGCTTCAGAAGACCGAAGGAGATGCGAAGCTCGGATATGCGCAGTACTATTGTCCGGACTGCGGATACAAGGAGACGCACGCATTCGGCGAATTCTAGAAGAAGATCGGGACGATCGAGCCGCTCAGCAGAGCGGCTCTTTTTAATGAGCTGTCCATGTGTTACAATCATTATGTATGGTTACAAATATAAACGGAATAGATATCACATATAAGATAAGCGGACCTGAGGACGCGAAAGAGACCGCGGTAATGCTCCAGGGATGGGGCACCGACATGACGATCTACGATTCGGTCGCTGCTGCGATAAACGATGAGTACAGGGTCGTGCAGTTCGACCTGCCGGGATTCGGCTCGAGCGATGAGCCTCCCGAGCCGTGGGACGTCGAAGCCTACTGCGGCTTTTTCTGTGACTTCATGGACGCTCTCGGGATCAAAAAGACGGCTCTCATAGGACATTCCTACGGCGGACGCATGATCATCAAAATGGCGGCGAAGGATGAGCTCCCTTTTGAGATCACGAAGATCGTACTGATAGACAGCGCGGGCGTCATGCCTGTGCGCACGGCGGGGCAGAACTTCAGGGTGAAGAGGTACAAGGCGATGAGGAGCTTCCTCATGAGCAGGCCGGTCCATTCGCTCTTCCCGGAGGTCATAGACTACTGGATGAGCAAGCAGGGATCGGAGGACTACAGGAACGCGAGCCCGATAATGAAGAAATGCCTTGTCATGGCGGTCAACGAGGACCTTCAGGACCGGATGCCGCTTGTAAGGCAGGAGACGCTGCTCGTATGGGGAGATCTCGATCTCGATACCCCGATCGGCGACGCCCATGTCATGGAGGAAAAGATGCCGAACGCGGCTCTCGTGGTGCTTGAGGGAACGGATCACTACTCGTTCCTGTACAAACCTGCTGAATTCAGGCGCATACTGAGGGCCTTCCTACTGACGGGAGGTGCCGCATGATGATCAGGACACTCATAACGCTAGCGCTGGCTGTGCCGGCGTTCTGGCTCACGATGAGATACAACATGCACATGTTCCAGCTCAACGTCTACATGGCCGGTGAGCAGAGAGCGTGGATCAGAAAGAACAGGCATCTGCAGTGGATACTGTATTTTGCCATGGGCCTTGGCATAGTGCGCATGCTGATCGCGTATGCCTCCGACTGGCTGGATATCGTGCTCGATGTGCTGATATGGATGACTCTGGCCGTGATCATACTCGTATACAGGCTCATGGTCGAGATGAACTCAAAGAAGCCTCTGAAGTTCACTCCGAGAGTGAAGAGGATGATCGTCACGATCATAGTCATATGCCTTCTTGTCACGGGCGTCTTTGTGCTTCTGCACTTCACTAAAGGCCGTCTGCCGCATGACCGGATGCCTTTGAGCGGGCTCTTCGTATTCCTTGTGGGATCGCAGCTCTGGATGTGCATGCTTGCAAACTTCATCAACAAGCCGATAGAAAAGGGCGTCAACGATCACTACATCAACGACGCAAAGCGTATCCTCAGGCAGAATCCGGACCTTACCATAATCGGGGTCACGGGCAGCTACGGCAAGACGAGCGTAAAATTCTTTCTCGAGACCCTGCTGAAGACCAGATACAGCACTCTCGTGACGCCTGAGAGCTACAACACCCCTATGGGGATAGTAATAACTATAAGGAAGATGCTGAAGCCTACGCATGAGATATTCGTATGCGAGATGGGTGCCAGATATGTGGGTGAAATAAAAGAGGACTGTGACCTCGTGCACCCGCATCACGGCCTCATCACATCGATCGGGCCTCAGCACCTTGACACCTTCGGCAGCCTTGAGAACATACAGAAGACGAAATTCGAGCTGGCGGATGCTCTGCCTGAGGGCGGACTGCTCTTCCTGAACGGAGACAACGAATACATAAACGATTACCTTGAGGACCATGACTACGGCGAGCCTGTGTTCTACCACGCGTCGGAGGCCGGATCAGGTTATCACGCGTCGGACATATCCGTTTCGTCGCTGGGCACGGAATTCACCGTAACTGCGCCTGGCGGCGAGAGCGAAAGATTCAGCATGAAACTGGTCGGTGCCCATAACGTCATAAACGTCATGGGAGCCATCGCCGTGGCCCACAGATTCGGCATATCTCTGGAAGAACTCAGGATACCCGTGCGCAGGCTCAGGAGCGTTCCTCACAGGATGGAGATGAAGGCCCACGGCGATGTGACCATCATCGACGACGCGTTCAATTCAAACCCTATAGGCTCGAAGGCTGCTGTGGAGACACTGGCTCTTTTTGACGGGATGAGGATACTCATCACGCCCGGCATGGTAGAGCTCGGAGAAGACGAGGCCGAATACAACAGAAAGTTCGGGACATACGCTGCGGACTGCTGCGACAGGATATTCCTGGTCGGAGAAAAGCATACGGAACCTATAAAACAGGGAATACTCGAAAAAGGCTTCCCTGAGAAGCACATAGAGGTGTTCGACAGGGTCGAGGACGCTATCAGCCGCGCTTATGCCGTAAAGACTGATCAGCACAAATACATACTGCTTGAAAACGATTTACCGGACAACTACTAGGAGAAGACCATCATGAAGACGAAGGTAGCCATGATGTTCGGCGGCAAGACCGTCGAGCACGAAGTATCCGTGATATCCGGCATCCAGGCGATAATGGCCATGGATACGGACAAATACGAGGTCATACCCGTTTACCTGACAAAGGAAAACGAAATGTATACCGGCAGCGATATAGGCGATATATCGGCTTACAGGGACATCCCCGCGCTTCTGAAAAGATCTCAGAGGGTCATCATGGTGAACGAGGGCGGAAGGGTGCAGCTCGTGCCTTATCCGTCAAAGATGTTCGGTGCGAAGCCGGTGCAGATAGACATCGCCTTTCCTGTGGTCCACGGCACGAATGTCGAGGACGGAGCTCTTCAGGGATATCTGAAGACTCTGGGAGTGCCGTTCGTCGGACCGGACGTCACGTCATCGGCGATAAGCATGGACAAGTACATCACAAAGGCCGTGCTGAAGGACGCGGGAGTGCCTGTGCTGGACGCCAGGGTGTATACCCTCGCGGACTACGCTAAGATGGACTCTCTTATCGATGATGCCGAGGAGGTTGTCGGATATCCGCTTATTGTCAAACCGGTCAATCTCGGCTCGAGCGTAGGCATAGGCCTCGCAAAGAACAGGGATGAGCTCATACAGGCCCTCGACGACGCGTTCATGTATGCGACCAGAGTACTTATCGAGCACGCTGTCACGGAGCTCCGCGAGATCAACTGCGCGGTGCTGGGCGACGAGAACGAAGCCGAGGCTTCGGAATGCGAAGAGCCTCTCACATCGGGAGAGATCCTGAGCTATGAGGACAAATACGTGAACGGCGGAGGCGGCAAGAAGGGAGGCGCCAAGGGCGGAAGCGGCTCGAAGGGCGCGGGCATGGCCAATCTTTCGAGGAAGATCCCTGCGGATCTTTCCCCTGAAAAGAGAGAAGAAATCAGGGAGATGGCCGTCAGGGCGTTCAAAGCCCTCGGCTGCAACGGAGTGTCGAGGATAGACTTCATTATAGACAAAGCAGGCGGAGAGCTTTACTTCAACGAGATCAATCCTATACCGGGGTCGCTCTCGTTCTATCTCTGGGAGCCCGTGGGAGTGCCTTACGGGGAGCTTCTCGACAGGATGATACAGCTGGCTCTCAAAAGGATGAGGACTGAGGAAGCACTCACATTCACATTCGACACGAACATACTGGCGAACGCCGATCTCGGCGGAGGAAAGCAGGGCAGACAGAAAGACAGCAGGTAAGGGACATGAAAGAAAAAAACATCGGCGTACTCAAAGACATAAAGAGCGGTGAATTCCGCGTGGTCATGACTCCGTCCGAGGCGGGCGAACTCGTCTCCGAAGGGATCAGGGTATATGTGGCTTCGGGAGCGGGAGCAAAGGCGGGCTTCGATGATGAAGCATATGCCGCCGCAGGAGCTGTGATCAGGGACACTAACGAAGAGATCTGGGCCGGATGCGACATGATAGTCAAGGTCAAGGAGATCGAGCCTTCGGAGTACGATCTCATACGCGAGGGACAGATCATATTCACATGCATACACCCGGCTGCTCACAGGGAGGAAGTGGACGTGCTGCTCGAAAAGAAGGTGACTGCCGTCACCGCGGAGGACTCGCACCGCTTCGGCTCGCCGAACTGCGAGGCAGCCGGCAAGGCCGGAGCATTCATGGGACTCTGGGCGATGATGAGCAATCACGGAGGACTCGGCAAGTTTGCAAACGGCGTCGGACCGTCCGATCCGGTCACGGCTCTTGTGTGCGGCGCCGGAACAGTGGGCAGGGCGGCGATAGATACGCTCTGGCGTCTCGGAGCCCGCGTCACGGTGGCTGATGTAAGGGAGGACGTCCTGGAGCGCATTGCCGGAGAGTTTCCGGGGATAAAAACCGTGCAGTCGTCAAAAGAAAAACTTACGGAAATCATTCCGGACACGGATCTTGTCATCAACAGCGTGCGCTGGCCGAAGGACGCTTCCGACTTCATGATAAGCCGCGAAATGGTCGCTTCCATGAGACGGGGCTCTGTGATCTGCGACATAAGCAATGATTACGGCTGCATAGAGACGTTCCGCGAGACCACGCATGACGACCCGATATATACGGAAGAGGGCGTGATACACTACTGCGTCAACAACATACCGGGCGCGATAGCGGGATCGACCTCGGTGGCATACGCTAAAGCTCTTCTGCCTCATTTCCTTTCCATACTGAAGAACGGACTTGCAGAAGCCTGCGTGAGGGACGGTTTCCTTCGCAGGAGCCTTACCTGCCATAACGGGTATCTGACTCACGAGGAGACAAGCGGCATACAGGGAAGACCGTGGGTGCCGCCTGAAAGGATACTCGGGATCGAGGACAGAGAACTCGATCCGGCTCCGCCGGTAACGCTGACCCGTTCGGAAAACTATTATCCTGAGTTCTCAGGTTGATGAATAGAATCAAAAAAAACGAAGAGACTCCGGTGTGTAGCTGCCGGAGTTTTGTATTGCACGGATATCCTTAACTTCCTGTGTTTTTCCTACTCAAATGAAAACGGCGAAGAGTAGCCATTCCGGATGCTACACTTCGCCTCTTTAATATGTCCGCTAGTTTTACCTCAGTATTTTATCTGTACGATTGGATTCAAATACAGATTTGT
>JAFWGQ010000048.1 GCA_017512365.1 Mogibacterium sp. | reverse complement strand
TCCTCGTTCACCACGATGCCTCCGCGCTTGTTCACTTCAAGACCCTTTGTGGTGTTCTTGATCAGAGGATTCGGGCTGGTCCCTATCGCCATGATGACAGCATCGACATCGAGCTCGAACTCGCTTCCCTCGATCGGGACAGGTCTTCTCCTGCCCGATGCGTCAGGCTCTCCGAGCTCCATCTTTATGCAGCGTATGCCTGTGACGAAGCCGTTCTTCGGATCGCGCGGATCATCGGGGTTGTTGTATCCGAGGATCTCCACAGGGTTGTTCAGCAGTCTGAAGTCGATGCCCTCTTCTTTTGCGTGCTCGACCTCCTCCGCTCTTGCAGGGAGCTCCTCAAGCGATCTTCTGTATACGATGTATACATGCTCCGCTCCGAGCCTCAGCGCCGTTCTCGCTGCGTCCATCGCTACGTTTCCGCCGCCGACTACAGCTACCCTGCCGCCCTTCATGATCGGCGTCTCAGGATCGTCCCTGAACGCCTTCATGAGGTTCGATCTTGTGAGATACTCGTTGGCCGAGAACACGCCCTTAAGAGACTCTCCCGGGATGTTCATGAAGCTCGGCAGTCCCGCTCCGGAGCCTACGAACACCGCCTCGAATCCCATCTCGTCGAAGAGCTCGTCTATGGTAAGAGTCTTGCCGATGATGACGTTCGTCTCGATGTCCACGCCGAGGTCCTTCAGTCCCTCTACTTCCCTCGCCACGATGGCCTTCGGGAGTCTGAACTCAGGGATGCCGTATACCAGCACTCCGCCTGCTGTGTGCAGTGCCTCGAACACGGATACCTCGTAGCCCTTCTTTGCCAGGTCGCCCGCGCAGGTGAGTCCCGACGGACCCGAGCCTACCACGGCCACCTTATGGCCGTTGCTCTTCGGTGCCTCTGCCTTTTCCGTCGCGTGCTCGTTATGCCAGTCGGCGACGAACCTCTCGAGTCGCCCTATGCCTACAGGTTCGAACTTTACGCCCATGGTGCACTTAGCTTCGCACTGCGTCTCCTGCGGGCATACCCTGCCGCATACCGCAGGAAGCGTCGATGTCTCGTTGATTATCTTATATGCGCCTTCCCAGTCGCCTTCCTTTGCCTTCATTATGAAGTCAGGGATATTGACGTTGACCGGGCAGCCTTCAACGCACGGCCTGTTCTTGCAGTTGAGACATCTTGCCGCCTCCGCCAGTGCGATCTCCTCCGTATATCCGAGCGCCACCTCGTCGAAATTATGTGCGCGGACCTGAGGGTCCTGTGCCGGCATTTCATGTTTCTTAGGATCAAGTGCCATTTTTGTTCCCCCTTTCCTACGCGTTCTCTGCCTGCTTAAAGAGGTTGCAGGTCTCTTCGTGCTTTTTTCTCTCGTAGTCGAAATACATGCGGCCTCTCGAGATAGCTTCGTCGAAGTCCACCTCGTAGCCGTTGAAGTCCGGTCCGTCCACGCACGCGAACTTCATCTTCGGACCTTCCTCCGTGTTCAGCGTCAGCCTGCAGCCGCCGCACATGCCCGTCCCGTCGATCATGATAGGGCTCATCGACACCGTGATCGGCGCGTCGAACTCCTTCGCCGTCAGCGTCACGAACTTCATCATGATCAGCGGGCCTATCGTGATGATCATGTCAAACTTCTCGCCCGCCTCCAGCATCTCCTTCAGAGGGACTGTCACGTTGCCCTCTCTTCCGTAGCTGCCGTCGTCCGTCATGACGATGCACCTGTTCGAGCACTCATTGAACTCCTCCTCGAGTATGACCAGGTCCTCGCTCCTGAAGCCTATGATGCTCGTCACATCAGCTCCCAGTCTGTGGAACTCCTGAGCCACAGGCATCGCGATAGCGCAGCCTACGCCGCCGCCCACGATGCAGACCTTCTTTATTCCCTCGGTCTCTGTCGCATTCCCGAGCGGTCCCACGAAATCCTGCAGGTACTCGCCCTCCTTTTTGTGGTTAAGGAGCTCGGTAGTCGCTCCCACCACCTGGAAGATGATCTTTACCGTCCCCTCTTCAGGGTTCACTCCCGCCACGGTAAGCGGGATCCTCTCGCCTTCTTCATCGACTCTCAGGATGATGAACTGGCCCGGCTTCGCCTTGCGCGCCACCAGCGGAGCTTCGATCTCCAGCTGCGTGACCGTCGGCCTCAGAGCCTTCCTTCTTACTATCTTGTACATCTGGGCATCTCTCCTTCCCGTCATGACCGGTCCCCCGGCCTTCGGAACTGCAAATATAGTTTACATGTTGACAATATTGTATCACCCGCTCAGGCGCTCAACAAGGCTGAGCGCTACGAATCCGGAATGTCCGGGATGAACTCGACATAGAGCTGATCGTAATCCCCGCCGAGTTCTTCGGCGACTCTACCGCGGAGATCCTTCCAGTGCCCGGTATCTATGACCGCATTGTCATCGGCCCTCTTTAAATACACCTCTATCCAGGTCTTGCGCCCTGTCTGGATCACATCGATAAAAGTCGTTTCGTAGGGAAAATCTTTGAGCGCGGCGTTCACTACCTCGTGGACTCTTTTCATCTCCTCCTCCGGAGGGGAGAAAAGCATCATCTGCCTGAAGCCTCTGATAATCTCCTTTACCGGTTCGGCGATGAGAAAGATCGACATGATCAGGGCCACTCCGGAGTCTATGTACGGGGTGAGCGGTCTGAGGACAGTATCCCCGAACAGGAACTGCGCCAGGAAGGCCGCTGCGACTCCGCAGCTGCCGATTATGTCCGTCTTCCACATGTATATCTCCGCGTGTATAGTGGGAGATTCGTATTTCCTGCTCATGTGCAGAAGGAAGAAGTACATCACGACGCTCGCTGCAGCGAGGCAGAGCTCGAACACGGCGATCGCGCCGGAGCTGACCTCATGTCCTCCTGTGAGGATGATGTGGATGTTCGCTCCCATCATCGCGACGACCAGCACCAGGAGCACCGTATACTTTATTATGAGAAAAAGGGATTCGACCTGGGAATATCCGTAAGGCCGTCTTTCGCTCACCGGCTGGTAGAGGAGAGGGACGAGGACCAGAAAAGGCCCCATCATGATTAGATCCGCAGAGTCGAATATCGCGTCCATCAGGACGGTATGAGAACGGAGAATGATCGCGGCGACCAGCTCTGCGCCCGAAAGAACGCAGCTCATCACGAAGGATATCCTCAGTATCCTCGTTTCCAGCTGTTCACGTGTCTTCCTGTCCGCCTTCTCCATGCTATGATTCTACCACAGATCTCTTCCCCCGGGGTGACACAAAAGCACCCTGCCGCCGACGTGAGCATATCGATCACGTCTGTCCCGCACTCATTTGTGTATTTTTCGATCATTTTCTTCTGATGATACACAAATATGTCGATCTGCAACCTGTAAAATGAACTGATTCTCTCTGATTTGTGTAATATAGGAACGAAATAGAAATCTCATACACAGGATTTCACGAAAACCTGTGTATGAGATCTGTTGATACCGTAAATATTACACAAAAATGATCACATTCCGGATCAGGCCTAAAGATCCTGGTATCTCATGGTTTCCGTTCCGCCGCATGATTCGCAGCGCCACGCGCCCCATTCATCCCTTCTGAACACCTTTACGCTCCTGCATTTGGCGCACAACATGCTTAGTTCTTCCTCTTCTCCGGTCCAGGCGCCGCCGTTGACCCCCTCAAGATCTTCCGGACTCAGTTCAAAAAAACCATTTTTCATGTCGAACCTCCTGTCTCAGCTGCGGATCTTTGTCTCTGATCACTGCGTTATCCTCTTTTTCGATACTATTGTATCACACTGAAGGCGTCAGCGGGTGTTTATCTCCACTCCGTTGACGCTCACGCTCTCCCCTGCAGGCACGAGTATGTAGGTCACCCCGTCTATGACTTTTGTCTTTATCCTCATCGCTGTATCCGGATCGGTCGTTATCTTCGTTTCCGGCGTCCGGACCTCGAAGGATCTTTTCTGTATTATGTTCCCTATGTTGAGAGCTGCGGATCCGTTGAAATTCGCCTCTGCCGATTCGCCGAATTTCCTGACCTTTTCGTCCGAAACTCCCTTATCCGTAAGGATGGCCTCTATGTCCCCTATGTATACCTCGGCTATCGCAGAAGGATCTTCTTCACGGATCTCTTCGGCTTTTGCCGTCAGCTTCGCCTGCAGAGACGTCACCACATCCAGGCTGCATTCCTTGCCGAGCGTCTCCGCAAGAGTGGAGTTGAAGGTCTCTTTCTGCACATCCGCGGCCATCGGCGGCTCATCGATCATGAACAGGGCCGTGATCAGCTCCCCGTGATTCACTGCAGTGCTCTTCGTATAATACTGTGCCTGGTAGATGTCGGCGCTGCCCTCCTCCAGGACCGGGAAGACGAAGCCGACTGACGGCGGGGCAAGGAGGGTCCCGGTAGAGACTCCTCTGAACTCCTGCTGCCCCGGCTGGTACTGAAGAGCCGCTTTCGACGTCTTTACCGGGCAGATCGCGCAGATGAAGTACTCGAACTGGCCGTTCGACTCTTCGGACCATTCCTCGTTCTTCACGTCTTTTGCTCTGAGGTCATAGGTGTCCGAAGCGAGTATGATCACGTAGCTGTCTCCGTCCATGTCGAGCGAGCCGATTATCCTCTGATACAGCAGCTCCCGCATGTTCTCATCTCTCAGCTGAGTGCTTTTGAGCGCCATCAGCAGCCTGTGCTCATCGCTGTTTCCGACCTTGTCGGCCGGCATCTCCAGCGTCAGCTGATTCCTGCCGGCCTTGCCTGACAGGACCTTCTTGAGCACGGCGGCGTACATCTCGCGTTCTTCGGACTTCATGTCGAGCACCGGGATCTCCATCGTCGTGACGATCTCGCCGGCCGCGTTGACATAGCAGCCGTATACGCTCCTGAAATTGTTCAGTGTCGCATCTATTCTCTTTCTTATCCTTCTTATCTCCTGCGCTTTCATCTGTCCTCCATTCAGATTATCCCTCTGTGATCCCATGTCTCGGTGTCCAGAAGCAGAAATTCACGCGTACCGATGGGATCCCCGTTCCTGCCTGTACAGTGACATACTCCCACCACTTGGCTGGTTAGCCTGAAGTGGGGGGCTTCTCGCTCAACAGACCTGACGGTCTGAGTATCAACGAGCTATCCCCGTGTGCCCCACGGTTCCTTCTATGGATATAACTTTTATGAGTTTACGAGGCTTTTCAGCCTCATTGCCTCCTGCCTGATGTTTATAGCCGCATTCACATCTCTGTCCATGACGTTCCCGCAGTCGCAGATGTATATACGGTCGGCAAGCGTCATATTTTCTCCGTCTTTACCCTCAGCTTGGCTTTCACTTTCAGGTACTTCATAGAGTATGGATGCATAATACTTTCCGCTCGCTTCTTTGCTTACCGTTACAGACTTCAGTTTCCACTCCTCAGGTATCTCCCTGTGGACTCTGATCCTGACCTGTCCTGCTTTCGGCAGCCTCAGCTTCTTTCCCTCGAGCCGGATGTTATTGTTGACCAGATTCGTCGTATAGCTTTGTCTGCTGTGATGTTTAGCCTTGTATCTCGGATGTCCGATACCATTCTCTGTCCTGTGTTTGCGAAAGGCTTCATCCAGATGCAGCTTTACATTACAAAGCGCAAGCGAATCCACTTCCTTCAGCCACGGATAGTCTTTCTTGTACTTCGTCGGTGTCGTTCTGACATATTCCCCGGTCATCACCGCTGTCAGCCGATCTGTGAGCATGCGGTTATACAAAAACCTGCAGCATCCGAAGGTCTTGCTGAAAAGCGCGATCTGTCCCTTATTCGGTTCTATCCTGCACTTCACCGCTCTGTTCATCGCTTCTCTCCCTGACTTTTTATATACTCGCGGATAACCTCTATAGGCGCTCCGCCTGCCGTCAGGAGACAGTAGCTCTGGCTCCAGAACGCTTCCTTCCACAGCTTCTCTCTGATCTCAGGATGCTCTTTCTTCAGAAGTCTGCTGCTTGCGCTTTTATATGCATTGATGAACTATCTTATCTCACTCGATGGCTTCGCCCTGAACATCACATGGACGTGATCTGCATCATGGTTCCACTCTTCGAGAGCTGTCCCATATCCCGGTGCAATATGTTCGAATATCTCCTCTGCTCTTTCGGAGATAGCTTCGTCGATCACTTTTCGTATGTATTTGACCACCATGATCAGATGATATTACAGCAGATATACTGAATGCTGATTATGGTCAAGTTCTCTTATCAGGTTGTCCTCTCTGCCTTTTCGACTGAGTTGTTTTCCCGACCTGATTATATCACCTTGCACGGATGCGAACAAGTGTTCGCATCGTATTCCCTTGTTCTTTCACATCCTCACGGCCGCTCGTTGTCCGTTGCAAACTTTCCCTCTTTTTCTTTTTCCGATCGCTCGCATGCAAGGGCGGATCGCCGGGATGGGTGGGCTTGAAGCGGGCGATAATTCATGAGACGATCGGGGCGTGATTCATCTCACTACCTGTAGAGGTAGGAGTTTTCTCACACTGCTTTTGATAAAAGGAATAGTATCGGAATGTTTGTCCATATGAATATGGAGCAAAATCGGAGTAAACAGTTGTTATTATTCTTATCAGAGAGGTTATATCATAATTACACCTCTATTTATAGTCCTGACTCCCTCCGTATATGTGGGAGTCGAAGAGGCACTCTTAACTGAAAGGTTTGTGGGGAATAAAAACTTCGTATCCCTTCGTGTATAGAGGGATACCCCATATTTCCCCTCATATTTTGAGAGAAAAATGCCGTTTGGCGCCTCAGATTGACTGCCGTGGACCTTTCTGCAAAATAGCTGAGCGCCTTGAAATTTCAACAATTTACTGAAAAGAAAAGAACTTCCGGTTTTACCCGAAAGTTCATAATCTTGGAGCTGATGGCGGGATTCGCGTTTTTGACCCCCTTGCAATCACTGGGATGCAGGTTGTAGAAAAAATATCAACCCATTCGCATGCCACATTTTCCTCATTCGGCTGAAAACACAATGTATACAATTCAGTCTCGTTTTGATACTAGACGAGAGTCGAAGTTACAGGAATGCTCCGTTGCAGACCTGTATTACCTGTCCCTTCACGTGCTTGCCCATGTCGGAAGCAAGGAAGAGGCATGCGTTGGCCTGATCCATCGGATCGCATTCAGGTCCAGGGAAGTATACGAAGTGCTTGCTGTACTCGAGCATCTTTGCTCCTCCCGGCTGCTCGCCGGCCTTATTTGCAAGATGAGCAGGAGTTACGGTTGCGCCAGGAGCAACAGCGTTGATCCTGATATTTGTATCAATAAGTCTCATAGCAACATTTTTTGTAAGAGTATTGATCGCGCCCTTTGACGAAGTATACGAAGCTCCGCAGAACGGTCTCTCGCCGTTGACCGACGAGATGTTGATGATGCATCCATCGTTCTTCGGCAGGAATACTTTGAGCGCCTCTCTGATAAATCTGAAAGGTCCGAATACATTAGTCTGATAAACATGCTCAAGCCACTCGTCATCAGTCTCGTCAATCATCTTCTGCTCGCCGATCGCGGCGTTATTGATTACGATATCAAGGTCGCCATAAACATCGAGAGCTGTCTGAATGACGTTCTTAACATCATCGAGATTCTTATTATCTGCCACAACACCTGTCACTTCCAGACCCTTGCCCTTAAGCTCATCTACTGCCGCATCGAGTTTTTCCTTACCTCTTGCTGTCATCACGACCTTAGCACCTTCACTTGCGAAGAGCTCCGCCATGCTCTTTCCCATTCCGTAGCTTGCTCCCGATACGATCGCTACCTTTCCATCAAGCATCTTTTCCTTCATGTTTTTCTCCTTTACATCGTTTCCAGATTTATAGTAATCGTTACGTCTCCGTTACCCAGCAGGTCTGTCAGTTCAGCAACGTCTTTATCAGTTATATGTCCGAGCCTTGTATATGCCCAGGAATTGCTTCCGTAGAATACCACCAGCTGATTGCCGGAGTATAAAACGATGTCACCTGCTGAGGTAGTCGTCTGCGCGTCATTTCTCGGCAGGCTTGTTCCGATCGGACCGACCTGCTCAAATCCGCCGTACATTGACATCCGGATCGTGAGAGGCTGTTCTTTTACAAGATTTTTAAGAGCTTCAACAGACTCGTTGTTTTCCCATTGCACATTGACTTCTTTATCCGCGATCTTCATTGTCAGAACCCTTTCTTTCTCCGGCTGAACAGTTTCACTGCCTTCCCCGCCCACAGTCTGCTTCGGTTCGGGATTGGTTTTTACCGGCGATACTGTCAGTCTGCATTTATATTTCTTATTTTTGTATTTTGCTGTTATCGTCGCAGTCCCGGCCTTTTTCGCTTTGATCCTGCCCTTTGAAACAGTTGCTACGTTTTTATTGGAAGTACTCCACTTTACTTTTTTTGCAACAGCATTTTTAAGCCTGATGGTTTTCACCTGCCCAGGCTGAAGCGTCAGGTTTTTCGCGCTGAGACGGGTCGTTTTTTTCTTCGAGAATGAGATCATGACCGCCTTTTTCCCCGCTGCTTTTGCAAGCCCTTTCGGATTTGTTATGCGGCCGACCCTCGTGTATTCATACGATGTGTTGAAGGATCTGTAGAATACTACGAGGCAGTCAGAACCGTAGAGCATGATATCTCCGGCCTTGATCCTTTTTACTTTCTCCTCATTGACCGGGTAGTCTTTTTTCATATACCTGTACTTCTCGTTGCCATTAAGCTCCGACATCTTGAGCTTCATTGGCATCGATTTGAGAAGAGCCTTTGCCGTAGCGTTATCATAGAAGACCCCATTAAAGGACTTATTTCCGACCTTGATTTTTACTGCCGTACCGCTTTGCGCGGAAGCGGAAACAACAGGGATGCAAAAGCACAGCGTTAAAGAGACCAATACGGATATTATTATTCTGATCGCCGGTTTTTTATGCATTTCTTTCCCCTGATTATCTATGTTCTGTATCTTTCATGCCTTAATACTACAAGGTTTCAGCGTTATTCGCTAATGTATATGTAGAATATCATGATATTCTAAAAGCGAATATCATAAGCCAGACTGATCCTCCAACATTTTTCTCCCGAAAGTCTTCAAAATTGCAGCCACTCGAAGGTTGAGGGTCCGATCCCAAAATCAAATGCCTCATTCCCCTCATTCGCACCATATTACGATGTATACAATTAAGTCGCGTTTGCTGCTAAACGAGAGTCGAAGTTATGCTCTGGCATTATTTGCGATGGTTATTGCGTAATCTATTGCATTGACCAGACTGATTTCATTGGAGGTCCCGCTGCCTGCATGTACAAAATCAGTTCCATGGTCTACGCTTGCGCGGATGATCGGCAGGCCCAGAGTCACATTGATGCCTGCGACTGCATCCCATTCTTTCTTTTCTCTGTTATAAACGAAGCCTTTGACCTTGACAGGGATGTGTCCCTGATCGTGATACATTACTACTACTATATCGTACCAGCCTCCAATTGCTTTTGAGAAAATAGTATCCGGCGGTGTCGGCTTCTTTTCCGGAATGATTATCCCTTCTGCCATTGCCTGATCTATTGCCGGCTGAATCTCTTCTATTTCCTCAGTTCCGAAAAGTCCGTTCTCACCGCAATGAGGATTGAGTCCTGCAACACCTATCTTAGGTTCAGCAATCCCGAGAGACTTGCAGGCATCATTCGCTATTCTTATTACCTCAAGAACTCTGTCCTTTTTGACTCTGTCACACGCCTCTCTGAGTGAAACATGCGTAGATACATGCACGACTCTGAAATCATTATGAGCAAGCATCATCGTGTATTTCTTTGTCCCGGTATAATGTGCGTATATTTCCGTATGGCCGCTGAAATGGTGTCCTGCCATGTTGATCGCTTCCTTGCTGAGTGCATTAGTCACGGTTCCGTCTATCTCGCGAGCCATCGCAAGTTCAATCACCTTGACGACATATTGAAAAGCGGCTTCACCACCCTTTGCACAGGATCCGACATTGAAAGGCTCAGGCACTTCGCTCTTAGGGATATCTGAGTCACTCATTACGCCCGTATCGAGCACGTCTATGGTGCCTGGCTCGAACAATGCCTCACTCACACTGTGCACAGGATGTATCTTAACGTCGATACCGGATACTTTGGCGGCAACCTCTGCGGCATATTCCATGCAGCAGGCATCTCCGACTACCAGTGGTCTGCATCTGTCATAAACCGCCGGATCAGCAAGCGCCTTTACAGATATGTCTGCGCCGCTG
Source organism: Mogibacterium sp. (assembly GCA_017512365.1). Taxonomy (GTDB): domain Bacteria; phylum Bacillota; class Clostridia; order Peptostreptococcales; family Anaerovoracaceae; genus Crickella. The sequence goes on along the minus strand of JAFWGQ010000048.1, from coordinate 5,331 downwards.
CCATAAGGATCGCCCATTGTGATTCCAATAATCGGCTTGTTCATTGTAAAGCTCCTTTCTATTCTGTCTGCTAATCTTGTCATCAGTTCAGGACTGCCAAAGCCCCCTGATTTTGAAATAACCGGGAAGTCTGTGCCGGCATAGTTCAGATACGACAGTACGACACCGGTATCAAGCTCACATACCGGTGTCAGCTGCATTGTGCCGGCATCCTTAAGGAATCCCAGCAGTGTATCCCCTCCGGTGAGCAGAATAGTTGCTCTTGTTCCCCTGTCCAGCATTTCCTTTAGCAGCCATCCAAGTGTATCAGATATCCCGGTCATTATATGATCTGCATCAAGTTCGTGCAAAGCGGCATATTGGGCTGTTCGTCCGGGATCTGCATCATTCGTATCAATGACAAGTCTGCCTTCCTTGCTGATTTTCTCTATACATGACTGAATCAAAGCCTCAGCGTTCTCAGATGATCTCCAGTCCTGGTTCAGAGTCTGATCCGGTGTCAGGTTAATATGTGCAAAGCCATTATTCTCTGCATGCCCGATCTGGTCACGGGTAACTTTGTTGGTGCTGCCGCATACAGCGATCAGGCCCGGCAGGAATTCAGTCCTGCGTTTACTGCTTCCCCTGAGGCCCAGCAGCTCCGGAACAACTCCTGCAAATCCTGAGCATCCCGCCATGATCTTATATGCATTTTTCTGCTTCAGCCTGTCAGCGATAATTCCGAGATCTTCTGCGGTTGCGGCGTCATATACATGAATGCCATACTCATGCCCCACAGTCCTATCTTCGTGAATATAAACAGGGACATTCGACTGATCTTTTATTATTTCCCTTACTGATGACCTGGTGACAGGTGAATACTTGTCCTTCGCAAATTCGCTCTCTGCTGCAGGTACTCCATCTATATAGTGTATACCGCCGCGTGTGATCCGGTTCATATGCGGAAATGCCGGGACAAACTGTACCGCACAGTCATTTATGCCGGTCATGCTGCCGACTTCGTCAAGGACGGCCTTAAGCTCACTTCCGATATTGCCTCTGAGGGCTGAGTCTGTTTTCTTGTAGAAGCAATTTACTCCCGCCCTGATACCATAACGGACTGTCATGCGTACCTTTCGGTATGCCTCTTCAGCCGCAGAATTTCTTGTATTCGTATTCACAACAATTACATCTGCATCGCCATCATAACCGGCAATATCCTTGTCGTCAGCAAACACTTCGGTACTGATGCCTCTTCCTGCGAACTGTATGCCCGTGTCAAGCGCACCTGTAAAGTCATCTGCTATTAAAAGAAGTCTGTTCATTTCTGCAAGCTCCTTCTTATAAGCCAAAAGATCCGGCCGTGATGGAGGTAAGGTTTCGGTGAATCCAAGTGCTTCCGCCCTTCATACCGTCACCTCGTTTTTTTTATTAGCCGAATATGCCATTTACTATTACCAGGAGTACTCCGCCTGTCGCCCAGAGGATTGTTGTCGGGATCGACCATGTGCGGAACTGCTCCTTGACATCAGTGATGCCTACCATTCTTGTTACTACCCAGAAGAAGCTGTCATTGAAGTATGAGAATACCATAGCTCCCATGCATGCTGACATTGTTGCGAATACAGGGTTGATGTTAAGGCTTGAAAGAATCGGCGCAGAGATCGATGCTGCTGTGATCATGGATACTGTACCGCTGCCCTGGATCAGTCTTATTACTGTTGCGATGATAAACGGTACCAGAATTGCAGGGAGCGGCATTCTGGAGATTACCTGTGCAAGATAGTCACCGATTCCTGATTCTCTGATGATGAATCCGAACGCACCGCCTGCTCCTGTGATCAGAAGTATGATGCCGGCACTGGCAACGCCCTCTTCCATTCTTGTGAGTACATCTTCTCTTGTTTCCTTAGCTGCAAGTGTGTAGATTGACAGGATAAGTCCTGCAGCTACAGCGATCGTAGGGCTTCCGATGAATGCGAATACCTCTGCAAGTGTTCCCTGAACTCCGAGAGCGCTTGATGCTGTATTGAGGAAAATCAGGATGATCGGAAGTACGATAGGTGCGAATGATACGAATGCCGAAGGCAGTCTGTCAAGATTAGGGAACATGTCTTCAATGGAGATGTTCTTCTCAACGCTCTCCTCATTGTACTCTCCTCTTTCCCATCCCATATCATCTTCTGTAGGGAGCTGGTAAAGCTTCTTGCCGATGTACTTTGCATAGATAACGCCTACGATCATAAGAGGAATTGAGAAAACGATTCCCCAGAGGATGACCTGCCCGATGTCTGCACCGAAGATTCCGGCTGCGCCGAGCGGGCCCGGTGTAGGAGGAACAAGGTGGTGAGTGATAATCAGACCTGCCGCGAGAGCAACGCCGAGTCCTACTACTGACTTCTTAGTCTTCTTGGAAAGTGCCTTATACAAAGGCGAGAGGATAACGAATCCTGAATCTACGAAGATAGGGATCGAAACTACAAGTCCTGTAGCTGCAAGCGCCCATTCTTCCTTGCCCTTTCCGAGTACTTTGATGAATGTGTATGCCATTCTCTCTGCGGCTCCGGATACTTCCAGTATCCTTCCCATCATAACGCCGAATCCGATGATGATACCGATGCTTCCGAGAGTACTTCCGAAACCGCCTGTAATATTTGCAACAACTTCGCTTGGCAGCATTCCGCCGATAATACCGGTTGCTGCAGATGCGATGATAAGAGCAATGAATGTATGTATTTTTGTCTTCAGGACCAGGAAAATCAGCAGAAATACGCCGACGACCAGTCCCAGGATCATTTGCATTTCGTTCATGACGTTCTCCTTCTATAATACCGTCTACCAGAGATTCCCGTCTTCATTGAATGTCATAGGGCGCAGTTCACCTGTGATTTCGATGTCCGGGTGAGCCTCGGCCTCCTCAAGAAGAGCTCCGGATATTTCTATATCTCTCATACTGAGGGTGTTCTTGATGCGTATCACCCTCGGGTTCTCTTTGTCTATTTCGTTGCAGGATTTAATGCAGAGCTGTACGACTTCCTTATCATTCTTCATGATCATAGGTATCTTCATCTCTCCTACAACAGTGTTTGTGATTGCATTAGGATAAGTAGCTTCGAGATCAAGCTTGTCGAAGAATCTCTTTGAAACGCAGTCAGCAAGCCCCATTCCGCAGCCGTTTCCATGTGACTCCGGAGTCATGTCGAGTATGGCTACTCTCTGAGCGTCTATTCCGCCGCTTGCGCAGTCAGTCGGAAAACGTCCGGAGATGTTAGGATCCATCCCGTCCCCGCTTATGTTCTTGCCGGCTTCATCAACGATCAGCACATCACAGCTGTCAAACAGGATTCTCGGCATATAAGCTCTCGCGCGGTCAAGCAGAACAGGTTCTTCTGTGACAATCTCTTCCGGTGTCAGCGCAACCAGTTCTCTTGTCTGGTCGTATGCGTTCTCAAGAATAGCGAGCGCGCATGTGACCGGAGCATACTTGATGATTGCATTTCCATACATCGGAATGTACTCTTTAAAATGATGGAATCCGTCAGCATGGATTATTTCTGCTCCGAACTGCTTGCCGAGTCCGATAGCCATCATCTTCATGATGCCGCTCTCATAAGGTCCGCGGAAACCTGTGTGCGGCTTAATTCTTCCGCAAACTACGATTCCGTCAGCCTCATATGCGTTCTTATCGATCCTGACCGGACGGCCTGTTTCTGTTTTGCCGATCTCGACGGTCTCCATTGATGAGATGATCTCGCATCCGATGAAGTCCTCTGTTATACCATACGACTCGATAACCTCGCGCTGGCCCTCTGCTGTAGCGCCGCCGTGGCTTCCCATTGCAGGTACTACGAACGGGATTGCTCCCATTTCCTTGAGATTGTCTGCAATACATTTGATTATCAGTGCTATATTGGCAATGCCCCTGCTTCCTGCAGTAATAGCCACTCTCATGCCCGGCCTGAAGGCTGAAGCGATCTTTTCCTGCTTCATTTCTCCGGCAATAACAGAAGGAATATCCCTGGCATCTATATGTGTTCCGTCGAAATTCTGTCTGATTGAAATCATTTCAGGTGTTTTTACGTCTTTTAACAGTTCAGATACGATTCCCATTTCTTCCTCCTTTATCCGAAGCCGGATCCTAATTGTTCTTCTTCTCCTGTGCCATCTGGTAAGCAACATCTACGATCATGTCTTCCTGTCCGCCTACCAGGCCTCTTCTTCCGAGTTCTACGAGAATGTCTCTCGGGCTGAGTCCGAATTTCTCTGCAGCTCTTCTTATATGCAGGAGGAAGCTTGAGTATACTCCCGCATAACCGAGCATCATGGAGTCTGTGCGGATCACCTGCGGCCTTCTCATGATCGGCTCTACCAGATCTTCGGCAACATCCTGTATATCGTAAAGATTTACGCCTGTATTATATCCCATCCTCTGAAGGACCGCACACAGTACCTCTGTCTGTGTATTTCCTGCGCCTGCTCCGAGGCCTCTGCAGCAGCAGTCTACATGCTCTGCGCCTGCCTCATGAGCTTCCTTGAGATCATCGATAGTACCGATGCCAGGAAGAAGCAGTACTCCGAGTTTTGAAGTCTTTACTACTTCTCTTGCTGCACGGATGAGCTCAAGCTCAGGAGTTTCAGAAAAACCGTAGTTGATTGATGATCCTGCGATGCCGTCTCCGTGGCTGATCTCTATAATGTCTACTCCGCTCTTGTCAATGCCGGCAGCGATTGTCTTTACCTGCTCAACACTCTATAAGAGAGCTGGTATCCATTCCTGTGTTTGATATTCTCGTTTCCTACTATGATATATTCAATATTCTGAAGCTCACAGAAAGTCTGAACGACAGTTACTGTATGGTCTGTTATCCGAGCCTTGCAGAAAAGGCGAGGAATTACTACATGTCTACAGAAGTGATCCCTGCGCCGGCTGTTACCGGAACGCCTGAGGAAAGCACCCAGCGAATCGTCATGCAGGTATTTCGTGAAGAGAATTATAATCAGTCAAGAACTGCCGCGCGGCTTGGCATCAGCCGCACGACACTGTGGAGAATGCTCAAAGACAATTAAAAATGCACCTCCGTAGAGGTGCATCCTGGAGCTGATGGGGGGAGTCGAACCCCCAACCTACGCATTACGAATGCGTCGCTCTGCCATTGAGCCACATCAGCATATTATTCGAGACGCATTCGTAATGCGCTGCTTCTTTTTTTGCGTCGCTCTGCACTTACCGCAGGAGCACAGCCGACGAAGGTCAACGTTCCCGACTCTGCGCCAACGGCGTATGATCCGGAGGGAACGTTATTGAGCCACATCAGCATATTATTCGAGACGCATTCGTAATGCGCTGCTTCT
>JAFWGQ010000047.1 GCA_017512365.1 Mogibacterium sp. | reverse complement strand
TTTGTAAGTAGTATATCCTACTCAATAATTATACCATCCCGGCTGACCGAAAGCAAGCAAAAAGCCCGAAATTTCAACGAATTCCGAGCTTGAGTATGATAACAATTTTTGATTGAGTATTAATTTTCTAAGAAGTTAAGGGATATCGCCGGGAAGGGCGTACAAGAAACAATAATTGTTAGCACTCTTTTCAAGAGAGTGCTAAAAAAGTCTTTACAAGCGTTGCAAAATGGGGTATTATGGATCTGTAAAAAATGCTTACGGGCAAAAACTGCCCGGATAAAGGAGGTGAAAGCCACATGAATATCGAGAAATATACAAACAATGCACAGCAGGCTGTCATGGACAGCCAGAACATCGCTCTCGCCGAGGGCAATCCCAATATAGACGGTGAACATATCCACCTTGCGCTGCTGAAGCAGGAGGACGGACTGATCCCTAAACTGCTGCAGTCGATGGGAGTGAACATCATCGCCGCCATAAGGGACGTCCAGGCGGAAGTGGACAAGATGCCTAAGGTATCCGGAAGCAATTCGCAGCCGGGCCTGACGCCGAGATTCTCGAAGATCCTCATGAACGCCGAATCAATAGCGCAGAAGCAGTTCAGAGACGAATTTGTCGGCGTCGATTCCATATATCTGGCGCTTCTTGACGAAAGAGGCACGCCGAGCGAAAGGGTGTTCGTCAGATACGGCATCACAAAGGAAAAGTTCCTCGAGGCGCTGACTAAAGTGAGAGGCAACCAGAGAAACACCAGCCAGGACCCTGAGGGCAATTACGATGCTCTTGCCAAATACGGCAGGGACCTCGTTGAAATGGCCAGGTCCGGCAAGATCGATCCGGTGATCGGAAGAGACGCCGAGATCCGCCGCACCATACAGATCCTTTCAAGAAGGACGAAGAACAACCCTGTGCTCATAGGCGAACCGGGCGTAGGCAAGACCGCTGTCGTCGAGGGCATCGCCATGCGCATCATGAAGGAGGACGTGCCTGAGGGCCTCAAGGACAAGACCATATTTGCCCTGGACATGGGATCTCTCATAGCCGGCGCCAAGTACAGAGGCGAATTCGAGGAAAGACTCAAGGCGGTGCTGAATGAGATCGAAAAATCCGACGGACGCATCATACTGTTCATCGACGAGATACACAACATCGTCGGCGCAGGCAAGACCGAAGGATCGATGGATGCGGGCAACCTCCTGAAGCCTATGCTTGCAAGAGGCGAGCTTCACTGCATCGGGGCCACGACTCTTGATGAATACAGAAAATACTTCGAGAAGGATGCGGCCCTCGAAAGAAGGTTCCAGAAGGTAATGGTCGATCAGCCGAGCGTTGAAGACACCATATCCATACTGAGAGGCATCAAGGAGAAGTACGAGACCCATCATCATGTCAATATCTCCGACGGCGCTGTCATAGCCTGTGCGGTCCTTTCGGACAAGTATATAAGCGACAGGTATCTGCCTGACAAGGCCATCGACCTGATGGACGAGGCGGCGGCCCGCATACGTACGGAGATGGACAGCAAGCCGACAGAGCTCGATGAGATCGCAAGGAAGATCACCCAGCTCCAGATGGAGAGGGAGGCTCTTGCCAAAGAAGAAGACAAGGGCTCGAAGGCGAGGCTCGAGGTGCTCGAAAAAGAGCTTGCCGAGCTCAAGGCCGAAAGCGATGTCATGACCGCCCAGTGGGAGAACGAAAAGAACGAGATACTTGAATTCAACGAACTCAAAAAGCAGATAGAGGACGTGAAGCGCGAGATAGAAGAGGCAGAGAGAAGCGCTGACTACGAGAAGGGCTCTCAGCTCAAATTCGGAGTCCTTCCTGAACTGGAGAAACAGCTCGAAGAGAAGAAGGCAGCGAATGAGAAGAAGAATGAAAACAGCCTGCTTCAGGAAAACGTCACCGAAGAGGAGATAGCGGAGATAGTCTCCAGCTGGACGGGGATACCTGTGAGCAAGCTGGTCGAGACGGAGCGCGATAAATTGCTCAGGCTGCCTGACATACTGCACGAGAGAGTCATAGGCCAGGAAGAGGGCGTAAAGGCCGTCTCAGAGGCGATACTGCGCGCCAGAGCAGGCCTCAAGGACGAGAACAGACCTATCGGTTCGTTCATATTCCTCGGACCTACCGGCGTCGGCAAGACCGAACTCGCGAAGGCTCTGTCGGAATCCCTCTTCGACACCGAGCGCAACATGATCAGGATAGACATGTCCGAATACATGGAGAAGCACTCGGTATCCAGACTGGTAGGAGCGCCTCCGGGGTATGTGGGCTATGACGAGGGAGGCCAGCTGACGGAGGCCGTCAGAAGAAAGCCTTACAGCGTCATTCTGTTCGATGAGATCGAAAAGGCCCATCCGGATGTGTTCAACATCCTGCTGCAGCTGCTCGATGACGGACGTCTGACAGACAATCAGGGCAGGACGGTGGACTTCAAGAACACCATAGTCATCATGACATCCAACATCGGCAGCATGGAGCTGATCGACAACATGAAGGAGGACGGGACCATCGATGAAGAGGTCAAGGAGAGAGTGATCGCTCAGCTCCGCCAGAGCTTCAGACCGGAATTCCTGAACCGCGTGGACGACATAATCCTGTTCAGCGCTCTCACCAAGGATCAGGTCAAGGGCATAATAGAGCTCCAGGTCAGAGACATACGCGAGAGACTCAAAGACAGGGACATCGATCTTGAGATCACGGATGCCGCGATGGATTTCATAGCCGACGAGGCGTACGATCCGCACTACGGCGCGAGACCTATCAAGAGGTATCTGCAGAAGCATGTCGAGACAGAGGTCGCAGAGGGCATAATCAGAGGAAATATACTGGACGGACAGACCCTTATATGCGATACTGACGGTGAAAAGCTTATATACAGATCCGAAGACAGAAGCTGACAGCTGATCGAAAGGCGGCACGTGTTATGAAAAAAGCAATGGCGATAATTATAGTTATACTGCTCATGGTCATCGCGGCAGGTGGCAGCTGGTATTACTTCCAGCAGAAAAGCAGACCTAAGGTCGACGCCAAGGGCCTCATGGAGAGGCTCGAGGAGTGCTCTGATCTTACTACGGCAAAGAATTACTATACAGGCCTGGTCCGCTTCAGCGAGGGCAGCGTGCCGCTGATCGACAAGAACAGCTTCTCGATGAAATACGACGCTGTCATCAGCGCGGGCTTCGACCTCGAAAAGGTCGACATCGATGTCACGGACGACAAGGTCATAGTCAGGGTGCCGAAGGCCGAGATACTGGATATCAATATCGATCCGGATTCGCTCGAGTTCTACGACAACAGGACGTCCCTGTTCAAGACGGACAGGAAGGAAGCGACCAAGCAGGCGCTCGTTGAAGCGAAAAAGGACGCCGAAGAGCACGCGACCCAGAAGGGCATACTCGAAGAGGCCGATAAAAGAGCCGAAGTCATATTCAGGGGCATACTCTCCGACGGCATCGGCGCGAGGGAAGTCGTGGTCGAACGCATCTGACGAAAGCCGGAAATGGTGCAAATCAAAGAGCAGCAGGACATCTCATCCTGCTGCTTTTATGGGTGTTTCTTTCTCAGTTCTCTATTCCGACTATGCTTACTTCTCCGGAGTTGAGAACATCCTCGCTGCCGTCTTCGTATCTGACTAACAGGCCGCAGTTATCATCAAGGCCGAGCACATGGGCGCGCCTGACGGAATCTCCCTTCGAGATGTCGATGTCTCTTCCGGTCACGAGAGAGCGCTTTCTGTAGGCTTCGAAGTGATCGTCTGTAGCGCCGCTGTCATAGTACGCCATGAAGCGGTTGAGGACCTCTGCCGTCAGCTGATTGCGCTTGCCGGACGACTGCTGGTCGAACACGCTGCCCGCCTTGCCGGAAAGTTCATGAGGGAAGCCTCCCCTGGGTCTGTATGCATTGATGCCTATCCCGACTATGACGCAGTCAAGCCTGCCGTCTTCGAGTCCGTAAGACGCCTCGCTGAGAATGCCGCAGACTTTCCTGCCGCCGACGTATACGTCGTTGACCCACTTGATGTCCGCTGCTTTGCCGGAGAGCTTTTCTATCGCCTCGCATACCGCCACGGCAGCCATGGTGGTGAGCCTCAGGACCTGGGTCCCCGGATATGCGTCCGGTCTAAGGATGATGCTCATGTAAATACCGGTATCGGCAGGGGAGAAAAAGCCTCTGCCTCGTCTGCCACGGCCCTTTGTCTGGGCTCCCGCGATGGCCACGTAGCCCTCTTCTTCGCCGTGCGCTGCCTTCTTCATGCACACGTTGTTTGTGGAGTCCGCAGTCACGAAGACCTCCGGACGAAGCCGGCTGGCATTTTCATCGAGGTAATTGCGTATGCCCTGCACGGACAGGATATCCGAGTTCTTCGCAAGGCAATAGCCTCTGTTGGTTATGGCTTCTATTTCGTATCCCTCGCTCTGCAGCTTCTTGACGGCCTTCCATACAGCAGTTCTTGAAATGCCGAGATCCGAGGCGATCTTTTCGCCTGATATGAAAAAACCTCTGTTCTTCTCGAACAGCTCAAGGACAGTATCTTTAGTACTCATGTTTTCCTTCTTTCTCTGTCGGACCGCTTGACGCGGTTTCTGTCTTGAGCAAAGTTTAACTCTTAAAGTTAAGGTTATCAACCCAGTTGACAATGTGGTTCACATTTAGTACACAAATTATTAACAAAAGATTACCGGGAAAGGATTTGTGCTACAATTATCAGAAGCGGAGGATAAGATCATGGAAAAACCGGAATTACTCGCTCCTGTGGGAGGAAAGCCGCATCTGATCGCGGCGGTCAGCAACGGCGCGGACGCGGTATACATGGGCGGCATGGCTTTCAACGCCAGGATATTCGCCGACAACTTCAGCGATGAAGAGCTGCCGGATGCCGTCAATTACGCTCACGCGCACGGCGTAAAGGTGTACATGACCATCAACACGCTGGTAAGCGACAGCGAGCTTGCCAGAGCTTTTGAATACTGTAATTACATATACGGCGCAGGCGCGGACGGCGTCATAATACAGGACATGGGACTGGCGAGACTTCTGCGGAAGTATCTCCCTGATCTGCCGCTGCACCTGTCCACACAGGGCACTTTGTACAATACGGAGGCAGCGGACACCGTGTCAAAGCTCGGCTTCAGCAGGGTGGTGCCGGCGAGGGAGCTCAGCCTTGATGAGATCACAAAGCTCGCGGCCCACTGCAGATCCCTTGAAGATCCGATGGAAGTGGAGGTGTTCGTTCACGGAGCGCTCTGCATGTGCTATTCGGGACAGTGTCAGATGAGCAGGGTCACGGGCGGCGGGAGCGGCAGGACCGGGAACCGCGGCACCTGCGCCCAGCCGTGCAGACACGCGTATACGGACGAAAAAGGCAATTCATGCTATGCCCTCAGCCCCAAGGATCTCTGCCTCATAGAGCGCATACCGGATCTCGTGATGAGCGGGGCGGCCTCCTTCAAGATAGAAGGCCGCATGAAGAGTCCGGAGTACGTGGCCATAGTCACAAGGACATACCGGAAATACATAGACCTTTTTGACAGACTCGTCAGAGAGCACGGGGACAGGGCGAAGGAGATGTATTCGGTCGATGAGGCTGACATGCTTGAACTCCGGCAGATATTCAACCGCGGAGACTTCACGGAAGGCTACATAGACGGAAATCCGGGAGAAGATATTCTCTCGGGCGCGAGCCCGAAGAACCAGGGGCTCTTCCTCGGAAGGGTCATCGCAGTTATCGACAGCGAAGACAAGGTGAGTGAAAAGGACGAGAAGTCGGCCGCGAGAGGAGCTCTCAGACGCGGCAGAGAACTGGTCTGCATAGAACTCGACAGATCCGCCGAGGACATGGGCATAGGACTCGAACTCAGCGACGGAGTGGAGTTCAGGAGCGAAGACAGGGATTATCTGGTCAATTCCCCTGTGGGCAACGTCTGCACATACATGAAGGACCTCGGGGACGGATACATCCTGATCGGAGACTTCGACAGAGGCGTCATGACGGGAGATCTGGCGTTCAAGGTAACCGACAGGAAGCTCATGGACAGGGCTCTTGACGCTCCGGAACGCAAGCTGCCTGTGACGATGCAGTTCACGGCCAGGGAAGGACAGTTCCCTGTGCTGGTCATGACGGATGTCAGGGCGGACAGCAGCGTCGAGATAGTTGCCGACCACAGAGTCGAGCGCGCTGTAAAGGCCGCGACTGATGCGGAGAGGATAGAGAGCAGTCTCAGGAGGCTTGGCGACACGGCGTATGATCCGGGACTGACCGGAACAGACGTACAGATCGATGACGGCATAATGATGCCTCTTTCGATAGTAAACAGGATGAGAAGGGACGCCGCGGGCGAGCTGCTCGGCAGGAGACTGAGATCGGTGATATCCGGCAGGAGCCCGAAACTTTCAAAAGAGAGGACGGAAGAGATAAAGGAGGCCGAATCTCTCGGGACGGACGTGCTCGATCAGGACGCATTCAGAGAAAAAATGAAAAAGGGCGGCGTGAGGCCTGTCCCTCTTGAAGAATTCATGAGGGCCCGCGATGAGGGCAGGGAAATGCCGGATAACGCTCTGCCTTACATACTGAACATCTCCAGAGGAAAGCTGGACGGATTCATTCAAAGCAGATTCGATGAGATCGCGGATGCCTGCAGGGACAGAGGGATTCTCATCGGAAATATCGGATGGATAGAAAGGTTCAGGGACGCCGGGGTCAGGGTGCTGGGCGATTACGGTCTGAACGTATACAACAGGCAGGCGGAACTCGCATTCGAAGAGCTCGGAGCTGAGCTGTACATGCCTTCTCACGAGACAGGCATATGCGATGAAAGGGGCGTCCCTCTCATGGTGACTGAGCATCCCGTGTCCGCCTCTGAGCTGACCGACAGAAAAGGCGAGGTACACAGGATAAGAGTATCGGCGTCAGGAGACAAGACGCTGATATTCTGATGCGGCACAAATAACGGGCACAGGTCTCCGACATGTGTTATACTGTATGCAGCTGTGATACAGGTAAATCATCGGATGTATTTCTACATGTTAAAGTATCAGGAGGAAATGACATGGCAGATAAGAAAACAGTGGATAAGGTAAAGGCTCTTCTTGACGGTCATGTATATGCGCCGCTCAAGGACGCGGCCGAGAAGTGGCTCGCGGAAGCTGACGAGAAGTATGATGTAAAGGAAAAAGCCGGCAAGGCGTGGGACAAGCTGAACGACGCTGCCGAATCGTTCTCGGATGCTTCCATGAAGTTCAACGAGAAGATGAGCGAGGCCGGAGAGAAGTTCACTGACGGAGCGGAGAAATTCGCCGACAAGGCGGCTCCTGTGATCGATGAACTCAGGGAAAAAGCAGCTCCTAAGATCGATGAACTGAAGGGCAAGGCGGCTCCGACGATCGACAAGGTTACCGAAAGCGAGCTGGTCGCAAAGCTCAAGGAAGGCATCGCTACAGTGAACGAGACCATTGAGCACTTCAGTGATCCTAAGGTAAGAGAGGACATCGGAGAAGAGGCGGCTGAGCAGATCAAGGCTCACGCCGAGGCTCTCAAGGCGGAGGGCAAGAAGTACTGCGACTGCCCGGCCTGCACAAAGGCAAGAGAGATACTCAGGGATCTCGGAGAAGATCTCGACGACAGCATCCCTGAATAATAAGCAGGGATCTATAACGCTACGGGCGGCAGGGTGATGCTCTGCCGCTTTTTTGAACAAGGAGCAGAAATGGGAAAGCACAGGATAGTCATTCTTGACGGCTACACGGAAAACCCCGGAGATCTCAGCTGGACGCAGATAGAGGAGTTCGGGGATGTCACGGTATACGACCGCACTTCGTATGCGGAATCTGATCTGATCGCTGAGAGGATAGGCGGCGCGGACATCGCGATCGTCAACAAGACTCCGATAAGCGCGGCGACCATGGACAGATGCCCGAAGCTCAGAGCCATCTTCATACTTGCAACAGGCTACAATATCGTGGATACCGCGCATGCGCGGAGCAAAGGCATAGATGTCGTGAACGTGCCGACATACGGGACGCACATCGTGAGCCAATACGCTGTCGGTCTTCTGATGGAGATATGCTCGCACTTCGGCCATCACGACAGGGAAGTGAAGGCCGGAAGGTGGCAGAACAATATCGACTGGTGCTTCTGGGACTATCCGATGATAGAGCTCGCAGGCAAGACCGCCGGCATAATCGGACTCGGACGCATCGGTCAGGCGACGGCAAAGATCCTGAACGCGCTCGAGATGAAGGTCATAGCCTATGACTCGTTCAGGTCGGAGGCAGGGGCAGCGGTCGCCGAATACACAGAACTCGACGACCTCTTCGCGCGCTCGGATGTCATATTCCTGCACTGCCCGCTCTTTCCGGAAACGGAAGGCATGATCTGCAGTGAGAACATAGCGAAGATGAAGGACGGCGTCATACTCATCAACAACAGCCGCGGGCCTCTCGTGGTCGAGCAGGATCTCAGGGACGCTCTCGAAAGCGGCAAGGTATATGCAGCAGCTGTGGATGTGGTCTCGACCGAGCCGATAAACGCCGACAGCCCGCTTCTTACCGCAAAGAACATCATCATCACTCCTCACATATCCTGGGCGGCAAAGGAAGCGCGCCAGAGGATAATGGATATAACGGCAGACAACATCCGCGCATGGGCGGAAGGAAAGCCGGTCAACGTTGTAAACATATGACAGGGATGAAGATAGTCTGCGCAAGCGATTCCTTCAAGGGAAGTCTTTCGAGCATGAGGACTGCCGAACTCTTTGAAAGTGCGGCAGAGGAGGTCCTCAGCGGAGCCCGCGTGCTCAGGATCCCCATGGCCGACGGCGGCGAGGGGACCGCTTTTGCGGTGACGCAGGCGGCGGGAGGAGAGACGGTCAGCGCGATGGTCCATGACCCGCTGATGAACATCATCGAGGCCTCGTACGGGATGCTGGGAGGAGGCAGGGCGGTCATAGAGATGGCGGCCGCCTCAGGCCTTGTCCTGGTGCCTGAGGACAAAAGGGACCCTCTGATCACGACCTCGTACGGAACGGGAGAGCTCATCCTCGACGCCGTTGAAAGAGGCGCGCGGGACATCACTATAGCCATAGGCGGTTCGGCGACAAATGACGGAGGCATGGGCTGCATGTCCGCCCTCGGATACGTTTTCAGGGATGAAAAGGGACATAAGCTGGCGGGATCGGGCTGCAGTCTTGGCAGCGTCGCCTCCATAGACGCGAAGGAAGCCGATTCGCGCCTTGCGGAATGCCGCTTTACGGTGATGTGCGATGTGGAAAACCCGCTGACAGGTCCCGACGGAGCCACGTACGTATACGGGCCTCAGAAAGGCGCGGACGAGGAGTCTCTTGAGATGCTCGAAGACGGCATGGAAGTTTACAGGAACGTACTGGAGATCACCACCGGCATGGACTGTGACGAAGTTCCCGGAGCGGGAGCCGCGGGAGGAATGGGTGCAGCGCTTTACGCGCTGCTCGGAGCTGAGCTGAGGCCGGGCATCGAAGCGGTGCTCGATCTTGCCGGGTTCGACGATAGGATAAGGGACGCTGACCTTGTCATAACGGGCGAGGGAAGAGCCGACGCCCAGAGCCTCATGGGCAAGGTGATGCAGGGCGTGGCCTTCAGAGCCTGGAACGCTGGCGTTCCTGTCACGGCGATAGTCGGAAGTCTCGGCGAGGGCTGGGAAGGTCTGTATGACTGCGGAATCAAGGAGGTCATTCCGATCGCCCCCGAGGGCATGAGCACGGAGGAAGCGATGCGGCGGGCGGAGGAGCTGTACCGCGCGGCCGCGGTAAAATACCTTTTGACATTGAAGCAAACTGTGGTACAATAGCGCTTGCCGGTCTGCGGAAGAATGACCGGCCGAGCAGTTCGGGTCCGATATCCTGCTCGTTAAATACTAAAACCAAAGGAGAAAAGAATAAAATGAAAAACACAGATCCAAAGGTTCGGTGGATCGCGCAGGGAGCTGTGATCGCAGCTGCCTATGTTGTGCTCACGATGGTGTTCGCGCCGATATCCTTCGGCCCGGTGCAGCTGAGGGTAGCAGAGGCGCTGTGCATAATGCCGCTCTTCACGCCGGCGACAGTGCCGGGACTGTTCACAGGCTGCCTGATCGCGAACCTCCTGGGCGGAGGCATAGCGGTCGATGTCATATTCGGAAGCCTCGCCACGCTTATCGGAGCATGGGGAGGTCTGATGCTCAGACGCAACAGATGGCTTGTGCCCGTCCCGGCGATAATATCCAACACGGTGATAATTCCGTTCGTTCTGTATTACGGATACGGCTTTACGGACACTGTGATACCTCTGCTGGCGCTGCAGATATTCATCGGAGAGGTGGGAGGCTGCTTCGTCCTCGGCGAACTGCTCGCAACGATGCTTCTCAAAAGGAAAAACGCGATCTTCAATGACTCGCAAAATGCATAGATGATCCATGCATGCAAAACGCGTGCCGCTGATTTTCTCAGAGGCACGCGTTGTTTTTTGTGCTGAAGAGGATGCTAGGCGTTTCTCTTCGCGAGCTCTTCGACGATGCGGTCGTATTCGTCCTCGTCGAGTATGTAATGCTTCTTGTACAGCAGATATGCTGCGATCATCATGATGAGAGGAATGAAGCACATCACCATCAGCAGGCCGTGGCTCTGCAGGCTCGTGACCGATGCAATGACAGAATCGATGGAAGCCAGCTTCTGGGCCTCTGTGATCGTGCCCATATTGGCAGCCTGCTCGTAGGAGCTTATCTCGTTCGTGTAGTCGGTGACACCCAGAAGCAGATAGGATACCGATGTAAGCAGGACGCACAGGGCGCTTCCGAACTTTGTGAAGAAAGGCCTGATCGACGCCACGATGGCTTCGTCTCTCGTGCCGTTCTTGTATTCGTTGTATTCGACCGTGTTGATGACAGACAGCATCATGATCACGTAGTAGCAGTTCATGCCGAGCTGAGCCAGCATGTATCCGAGGGTCGTGATCCAGAATGAGGTCATCGTCGCAGGCATGAAGAGACCCGCGCAGAGCATCAGTGCGAATCCCGCGATGAGAACGACGCCGAAGCCCTTCATGAGGGTCTTGCGTTTCCACCTTGACGACAGCCACGGATATGCGATGAGCAGTATGCCCGAAGCCGACAGACCGATGGTCGAGAAGAGCGAGTACAGACCGCCTTTATATCCGTAAGTAAAGTAGATGTACGTAGATCCTATTCCTCCGATGATCAGATCGGCTCCGATCTGATGGAAGAGGAATATGAGGCACATCCACGACAGCTGGTCGTTGTTCGCGATGGTCGAGACGATCTTTTTTATGCTTACCGGAGGAGGGGTGGTGTCCATGTACGAGCGGTCCTCCTTTACCCCGAATATGGTGAAGCAGAGGAAGAGCGGCGCAAGTATGCAGAATATGAGCGCGACCGTTCCGTAAGCCGTCTGCGCGTTGCCTCCTATGGTCTTGTCTCCTGTGGTGAACATGGGGATGAAAAGACCTGCGAGGCCGCCGCCGATGCCCGCTACGAGGTTCGTCATCGCGGTGAGCTTGTCCCTGACGCTGCCCTCCTTGCTGAGGGAAGGGATCATGCCCCAGTAGGATATGTCGTGCATCGTATACGAGATGCTGTAAGCGAAGTATATGATGCCGAAGAACCATATGAACGCCCAGCCCTCGAGCCTGACGTTGAAAGCCAGATACACGACTACAGAGGTGCTGAGTATGCCGATCAGCAGCCATGGCTTGTACTTGCCCCAGCGCGTACGGGTCCTTTCGATTATGTTGCCCATCAGAGGGTCGTTCAGAGCATCGAATACTCTCGCTCCGATCATTATGCCGGTGATAGCCATCAGCTGTGCCGGCGTGAGCTGGTGTGTGAACAGCACGAACAGCAGTATGAAATTCGTGAAGAGGTTGTAGATCATGTCCCTCCCGAGGGTCCCGAGAGGGAAGAAGACAAGATTTCTCTTCGCCTGCTTCTCATCGATGCCTGCGGCTGCAGTGTTTGTGTTTTCTTTCTTGCTCATTTTACCTTTCCTTGATCATTCAATGCTTAGTCCTTGAGCCCCTTCAGGAACTTTTTGCTTGTGAAGCTCTTGTCCGTCCATACCTTTCTCAGCTCTTTGTAATGCGCGGTCTGCTCTTCGTCGTAATCCCCCATGTTGTCGGAGGTGAGGAAGAAACTGCCGTACTGCGCAAGCACTCTGGCGTGCATGTCCTTCTGCTCCTCCGTGAGCTTTATGTTGTCCTTCCGCAGGAAGAAGACGTCCGGGTCGTTCAGGAAGGCCCTGCCGTCAAGACCTCTTCTGTAGAATGTGTCGAGTATCGCGTTCTTCGTGGAAGGATACTCGAGCGATGCGTTCCTCTGGATAAAAGTTCCGTCCCATTCAAGACTCGCGTCAGGTCCTATCCTGCAGTATTCCACCTTGCCGAACGCCGGCATCAGCGGGACTCCGCATCCCAGTATCATTCCGTTTCCGCACCATTCCCTCAGGTAGTCCATCGCGCGGCACATCCTGGCTCCGCGGCTTTCACCGAAGAACGGCCCGCTTTTGGTCATCCACGGCGCAGCGGCGTACAGGAAGTCGAGCTTGACAAGATCGAAGCCCCAGTCGTTGAATATTGCGTCGAACACGCCTCTGAGGTGGTCTCTGACCTCCGGGATGTCCATGTCGAGAGAATAGAAGCCTCCCCAGTTCGATCCTGCATACCATGGCTTTCCGTCATGCTTCAGCAGCCAGTCCGGATGATCTCTGACAAGCTGTGAATCAGCCTGCGCTCCAAAAGGCGCGAGCCACAGACCGGCCTTAAAGCCTTTTTCGTGTATGTCATCGACGGATGCTCTCATTCCGCGGGGGAATTTTACCGGATGAGCTGTCCAGTCGCCGACCGCGACCTGCCAGCCGTCATCGATCTGGAAGAGGTCTCCCGGCTCAAGCACTTTTGCGCAGCCTTCCAGATCTGCCGTGATGGTCTCGTCCGTGATCTTTGTGAAGCGGTTATACCAGCTTCCGTATCCGGCAAGAGGCTCTGCGGGACGTCTCTTTATGCCCGCCGCTTCGAACCAGGCGTCGAAGACCTCGTCATAGCCGCCCCTGAAGGCGACGATGTGCAGGGCCTGATCGTATTTAGGCATGCCGGCGTCCTTTTTGATGCTGAGCTCGCTTTTGAAAAAGTCGTATCTGAAGATGGTATAGCCGTTGGTCTCGTCGGTGGACGCGATCAGAAGGTATTCCTCCTCGTATCTTTTATAGAAATAACTGAATCCGTGGAACATGCCCGGCCTGTCATGCTCAGTCCTGATAAAAAAGCCGTCGCCGTATCTGGATGTGCCCCACGGTCTGCCCATGGCTTTCACCAGGGGATGTATGGTCCTGACGGCGATGCTCGGCTTTTCCTCGTGAGAAGGCGACCAGGTCTGATATCCGTTGAAAAAGACGCGCTCGGTCTCATCGCACGGCAGATCGAGCACGATCTCGGAAACGCTCCGCCTTTTTATGAGCGGAGTAAGGTCAAATTCTTTCATATCTTCACAACCCTCCGTTATCAGCAAGATAATTGTACATTATTTCCCGTACATGCACAATCTGACGGTTGAAGTGAGGGGCGAAAATTGTTAAAGTGTATAGGTGGTTTTTGAAGGATAAGGGAATGACCAAAGAAGAACAGGATAAGATAAGAGAAGAATTAAATAAGGCTTTCGAGAAGAACGAAAAAGAGAAGGCGGAGAAGAAGGGAAAGGCAAAGGCTGAAAAGTCCGCTCCAGAAAAGAAGG
Source organism: Mogibacterium sp. (assembly GCA_017512365.1). GTDB lineage: Bacteria > Bacillota > Clostridia > Peptostreptococcales > Anaerovoracaceae > Crickella. Next base: position 102,262 of record JAFWGQ010000047.1, on the reverse strand, counting down.
AGAAGACTGAGGCCGAGAAGCCTGCTCCGGCTGAGAAGGAAAAGCCAAAGACCGAGAAACCTGCTCCGGCAAAGAAGGAAGAGCCAAAGGCCGAAAAGCATGCTCCGGCAAAGAAGGAGAAGCAAAAGGCCGAAAAGACGGCTCCTGCAAAGACGAAGGAAAAGAAGCCTGAGCAGAAGGCAGCAGATGCCGCTCCGAAAAAGAAGGAAGCAGTAGTGCTGCCTGTGAGCGGCACACAGGATGAAATGCCTGAAAGCGTCCGCGCTGGCCGCGTTTCGCGTACAGGGAAAAGCGGCAGAAAGCACGAAAAGACAGAAGAGAAAAAGGCCGAAAAGAAAAAGACAGAAAAGAAAAAGACAGAAAAGAAAAAGGCCGAAAGACCGGCTCGTGCAAAGAAGGAGAAGCCGAAGGCCGAAAAGCCGGCTCCTCCAAAGAGAGAAAAGAAAAAGGCGGGAAAACCGGCTCCTGCTGAAAAGACGGAAGCGAAAACTCCTGCGGCAGCGGATGCAGTAAGAAGCACGCGTGTAGGACGCGCGGAATCCCGCTCAAAGGAAGCGGGAGAAAAGCACGGGGCGGCAGAACCCGAGAAGAGAGGATGCCTCAAATGGATACTCCTGGTGCTGGCGCTCATGGCCGTGGTATTCGCGGCCTCGTTCGTGTTCTTCAGGTACAGATCCATGCTGCATACATATACGACGGCGTATATCGCGAGCACATCGAAGGACGCGGCGGTCTACACCATCGAAAAGGATGAGAAGGAGGCCGGAGACAGCGAGGAGTCCGTCAGGGCGGTCGAGACCGAAAGACTCGTCAGGGGCACGCAGGTCAAGCATTATTCGGACAGAAAAGAGATAGACGGCGTCACATACTGCAGGGTCGACAAAACTCTGCCGGGCGTGTCGATCGACGGGGGTACGGACATAACAGACGATTCGGGAGAAGATCCGGACGCATTATATGTCAGGGAGGATGACCTCGTCTCGTCCCCGGACGATATCGTGCGGGAAAAGGAAGTGTACGTCAGGACCCCTGCTACGATCTATTCCGAAGAGAGCGGTCCTGCCATCGAGTCTTTTGCTCCCAAGGGCAGCAGGCTTGAAGTGACCGGCTTCGACAAGATCAGACCTGACGGATCCATCAACAAGTATCAGGTGAAATATACAGATGAAGACGGCGACACCGTGAAAGGCTATGTTTACGGCAAATATATGGTCGATACCCAGAAGAAGGCTGATGCTGTGTACAACGAAAACGGCATTGCTGATGAGGTCGCGGACGACAATTACGGCTACGATCTGTACGGAGGACGTGCTTCCAATCTCGATTACTATCCGTTCGAAAGACCTGAGATAAAGGGAAACGAGTTCTGCGATTACGCGCGCGCCATGTACATAAACTGCGAGGCTGCCGTCAACTACAGACCGTGGGTCGATCTCATAAAGGAGACAGACTGCAACGCAGTGGTGATAGACATAAAGGACGGAGTGCTGGCCTACAAGTCGGACGTTGCAAAGGAACTGTCGCCGACTTCCTATGATACCGCCTATGTCTCCAGGGATGAATACAGAAAAGGCATAGAGGCATACAAGGAGACAGGCGCATATCTCATAGGGCGCATCGTTGTGTTCAACGACCCGATATACGCAAAGGATCATCCTGAGGACTGCATCGAATACGGCGGCAGCACGACCTGGCCGAGTGCGTATTCCCGCAATGTATGGGAATTCAACGTCAGACTGGCTCAGGAAGCCGTCAGGGAATTCGGCTTTGACGAGATACAGTTCGACTATGTCAGGTTCCCTGAGAACGCCTTCGAGATGTCGAAGTCCGGAAACGCGGACTTCCGCAACGCCTACGGTGAAGAGAAGGGACAGGCCGTGCAGAACTTCTGCATGTACGCGGCCGATCAGATACATGACGCCGGAGCATATTTTTCGGTCGATGTGTTCGGGGAGAGCGCATACGGATACATGACAGCCTACGGCCAGTACTGGGCTGGCATATCCAATGTCGTGGATGCCATCAGCGCGATGCCGTATACCGACCACATGGGCGTCGACGGAGGCTGGGAGGACCCGTACGGCATCATGAACAGCTGGGGCGCCAGGGCGCAGAAACAGCAGGACAAACTCGAAAAGCCTGCCGTTGCCAGGACGTGGATCACGGGCTACGATACTCCGAACTGGGCTCCGTCCTTTGTCTACGGGACGGCCGAGCTCAAGGCGCAGATCGCGGGCCTCGAGGACGCCGGACTGGAGGGGGGCTTCATACCGTGGAACGCCGTTTCGAGCCTCGATAAATATACGCAGTACAGGGATGTCTGGAACGAAGAACAGTAAGCGGACATGATAACTGACTGAAGCCTTGAAATGTATTCCGGACAGTAGTAAAATAGTTATATACAAAATATACAAAAGGGGAGCTTGCTTACGCGGGCTGAGAACGGACGCTGAGTCCGGACCCGTTGACCTGATTTGGATAATGCCAACGTAGGGATATACAGACTGAAGTCTTTCTTCATGTGGATGACAGCAGATATGCCTGCGCGGCGTGTCTGCTGTTTTAAGTTTACAGGAGGAAGAGATGCTTGGGAAATGTATCGACAATGTAAGAAAAAACGTGCCGCTGGTGCATAACATCACCAATTATGTGACTGTGAACGATGTCGCGAACATCCTGCTCGCGTGCGGCGGAAGTCCCATAATGTCTGACGAGCCTGAGGATGTCGAGGATATCACTTCGATCTGCGGCGGCCTGAACATAAACATCGGGACACTCAACAGGAGCAGCATAGAGGCCATGCACAGGGCGGGCAGAAGAGCGCAGGAGCTCGGTCACGTTCTCCTGCTTGATCCTGTCGGCGCAGGGGCGTCGGCTCTTCGGACAGACACAGCCGTAAGTCTGATGGATGAGCTTAGCTTCACGGCGATAAGGGGCAATATATCCGAGATAAAGACCCTCGCATCCGGGAGCGGGACCACAAAGGGCGTCGACGCTGATGTCGCAGATGCTGTCACAGAGGAGACCCTAGACAGCTCGGTCGCCTTCGTAAAGAGACTTGCCGAAAAGACGGGGGCTGTGATCGCGGTGACAGGCGCGATCGACCTTGTGGCCGACGCTGACAGATGCTTTGTGATCAGGAACGGCCGTCCGGAGATGGGAAAGATAACAGGCACAGGCTGCCAGCTCTCGGGAATGATGACAGCTTTCCTCGCAGCGAACCCTGACGCGAAGCTCGAGGCGGCAGCTGCAGCGGTCTGCGCCATGGGACTTGCGGGTGAGACCGGATGGAGCCGCATGCAGGAAGGGGACGGCAACTCCACGTACAGAAACCGCATAATCGACGCGATATACAACATGGATGCAAAGACTCTGGAAGAAGGCGCGAAGTACGAAATAAGGTAAAACGATGATCGATAAAGACAACAGAAAAGAACTTGCGGATTCGCTGCTTCTTTACGCAGTGACCGACAGGCACTGGCTGGGAGAAAGGACCCTCGCAGAGGTGGTCAGGGAAAGCCTTGAAGGCGGAGTAAGCTTCCTGCAGCTCCGCGAAAAAGAACTGGATGAAGGACGCTTTTACGAAGAAGCGGTGGAGCTGCAGGCTCTGGCAGCGCAGTACGGCGTGCCTTTCGTTGTGAACGACAACGTGGACATAGCGCTCAGGATGGACGCTGACGGAGTGCATGTGGGACAGAGCGACATGGAGGCGGGCGACGTGCGTGCTCTTCTGGGACCGGACAAAATACTGGGCGTGTCGGCGCAGACGGTCGAGCAGGCCGTGCTCGCGGAAAAGCGCGGAGCGGATTATCTCGGAGTCGGAGCGGTCTTTCCGACAGGCTCGAAGGATGACGCCGAGGATGTTTCGCATGAGATCCTGAAGGCCATATGCGAAGCTGTAAGTATCCCTGTGGTGGCGATCGGAGGGATCACCCTTGAAAACACTCCCGAGCTTGCCGGGAGCGGCATCTGCGGCATCGCCGTCATAAGCGCCATATACGGACAGAAGGACATAAAAGAAGCGGCGGCGCGGCTCAGAAAAGTGACGGAAGAAACGGTGAAGGCATGACTGAGGGAATAAAGGGCGTTATCTTCGATGTGGACGGGGTCCTGCTCGACTCGATGGAGATATGGACCGACCTAGGCGCAAGGTATCTCACGAGCCTTGACAGAGAGCCCGAGAAAGGCCTTGCGGAGGTACTCTTCTCGATGAGCATGGAGCAGGGCGCGGAATATCTGACGGAGCGCTATTCGCTCGGTCTGACGCCTGAAGAGGTGATGGACGGGCTCAGCGGCATGCTCAGGGACTTTTACTTTTATGAGGTCGGGGCAAAGCCGGGGGCGGCCGCTCTCATGAAGCGCTTCAGAGAAGAGGGGATCAGGATGACGGCGGCAACATCGAGCCCGGCGGAGCACGTCGCAAGGGCGCTTGAGCGCAACGGCCTTCTGGGATATCTCGACAGGATATTCACCGTGGCGGAGACAGGGGCCAGCAAGCATTCTCCGGAAATATACGACAGGGCGGCCGTGTTCATGGGAACTTCGCGCGACGAGACTCTCGTATTCGAGGACTCTCTGTACGCTCTGAGGACGGCGGCAGAGGCGGGCTACCGCACGGTCGGGGTATTCGACGCCAAAGGCGAGACCGATCAGAAGGGCATGGAGGAGACCGCTGAGATATACATAAGAGATCTGAGTGAGATGCTCAGATAAATAAAGGATAAAAGCGGCGGACCGGGGGCACCACTCTCCGCCGCTATACAAAAGTGAATGCTTTGACGAAAGGAGTAAAACGACATGAGAAAAGCATTGACGATCGCAGGATCGGATTCCTGCGGAGGCGCCGGTATCCAGGCTGACATCAAGACGATGACCATGAATGGAGTCTATGCCATGAGCGCGGTAACGGCGCTCACCGCACAGAACACTGCCGGCGTAACAGGCATTATGGAGGCTTCTCCTGATTTTCTGAAGCAGCAGCTGGATGCAGTATTTGAAGACATTTTTCCGGATGCCGTCAAGATAGGGATGGTATCATCCTCGGGGCTCATAAACGTCATAGCGGACAGGCTCAGACACTACGGAGCGCGCAACATAGTCGCGGATCCGGTGATGGTCGCAACGAGCGGAGCCAGACTCATAGAGGAGGACGCCATAGGGACCCTTAAGAGCGAGATACTTCCGCTCGCGACGGTGATAACTCCCAACATACCTGAGGCGGAGATACTTTCCGGCATGAGCATATCCGATGAGGACGGCATGGCGGAGGCAGCGAAAAAGCTCTGCGGACTATACGGATGCGCGGCCCTTGTAAAAGGCGGCCATCGAATAAACGACGCGAACGATGTGCTTTACGGACCGGGCATGGCGGAAGCTGTATGGTTCAGAGGACGGCGCATAGACAATCCGAATACCCACGGCACGGGCTGCACGCTTTCGAGCGCGATAGCATCGAACCTCGCAAAGGGCTGCGGCCTTCAGGAGTCGGTCGAAAGAGCAAAGGCATATCTGTCGGGAGCGCTGGCTGCAATGCTCGATCTCGGAGCCGGACATGGGCCGATGATGCATAATTTCGCTCTGCCTGAGGAATATCTGAGGGAGGAGTGAGGAAATGACTGAAAGAAGAACAGGCATTTTTGACAACGCCCTCATCTGGTTCGGGGCAGGAGTCAGCATCGCAGAGATCCTGTCCGGCACATATCTGGCGCCGCTCGGATTCGGAAAGGGACTTCTGTCGATAGTCGCAGGACATGTAATAGGCTGCTTCCTGCTCTTTCTGGCGGGATGCATAGGTGGCAAAAGGCGCATGAGCGCCATGGAGACCGTAACTCTCAGCTTCGGAAACAGGGGAGCCTTCCTCTTTGCGGCTCTGAACGTGCTGCAGCTTGTGGGGTGGACGGCGATCATGATATACGACGGAGCTCTTGCCGCGGACGGAGCTCTTCCGTGCGGGCGCTGGATATGGGCGCTCGTCATAGGCGGGCTCATCGTGCTCTGGATATCCATAGGGATACAGAGCCTCGGAAAGGTCAACGTCATAGCCATGAGCGCTCTGTTCATACTGACTGTCATACTGTCCGCCGTCATATTCAGAAAAGGGGATCTTTCGGCGCCTGCAGCGGGAGGGATGTCCTTCGGAGCCGCGATGGAGCTCAGCGTGGCCATGCCTCTTTCATGGCTGCCGCTCATAAGCGACTATACAAGGGAGGCGAAAGAACCGGTAAAGGCTTCGGCGTGGTCGGCTGCGGTGTATGGACTCGTGAGCTGCTGGATGTATATCATAGGCATGGGGGCGGCCATACTCACCGGAACGGGGGATATAGCGGAGATCATGCTCAGGGCGGGACTCGGCGTCGCGGGACTTGTGATAATAGTGCTCTCCACCGTGACCACAACATTCCTGGACGCTTATTCGGCCGGAGTATCGAGCGAGCTTTTCTCTGAAAAGATCAGAGGAAAGCATGTGGCGGTCGCAGCAGCGGCTGTCGGGACCATCGCTGCCATGCTCTTCCCGATGGATGACATAACGGGATTTCTCTATCTGATCGGCTCGGTGTTCGCGCCGATGATAGCCGTGATGCTCGCGGACTTCTTCATACTTAAGCAGAGCCGTGAGGAGAGCCTGTTCTGCGTCCGCAATCTCGTGATATGGTTCGCGGGCTTTCTGCTGTACAGACTGCTCATGACGGTCGATCTGCCGCTCGGAAGCACGCTGATAGACATCGCCGCGACTCTTGTTATCTGCGTCATCGCGGGCAGGATAGCGGACGGAAGGAAGGAATGATAGAGAACATGTCAAGCGAAAAGGCCACCGGCGAAAACCGGTGACCTTTTTTGGTGAACATTGCGGCAGGGGAATATGTCCCTTATGCACTGCTAGATCTTCATGGCGACGTCCCAGGCTCCCCAGATGACTTCTCTGAGAGCTCCCCACTTGACGCAGGTTCCTACCCTGTGGACGCGGCTGTCCCTGACATCAGCGAACTGGTCGTTAGGAACGAATCCGATGCCGTTGACTACGCAGTCGCATTCTTCCTTCCACTCTTCGCCCGTCTCGAAGTTCTTGATCATGCAGTAGCCGTCGCCGATCTCCGTGACAGAGCTTCTGAGATGTACAGGGACTCCCTTGAACGGAAGAGCCTCTCTCAGGAACGAGGAGTTGGCGAGGCATGTGCCCGGAGCGACGATGAGGTCGTCGAGGAACTCAACGACTACAGGCTTCTTGCCGGCGAGGACCGCGTCATAAGCAGCTTCGCAGGATGAAAGTCCGCCGCCGAGGAATACGATCTTCTTGTACTTCTTGGCGTTCGGTCCGATCAGCAGATCCGTGAATGTGATCGTCTTTTCGAAGCCCGGGATGTTGAGAGCCTTAGGGAAGGTTCCTACTGATACGATGACATCGTCATACTCTTCGAGCAGAGGCATGACATCGGTGATCTCCTGGTTGTAGCGGATCTCGATGCCCCATTTTTCGAGCTCTCTGTCGTACCACTTCATGAGCTCCTTATCGGCGTCCTTGAAGGACATTGCGGAAGCGGTGTTGTAAAGTCCGAACTTCTTGTCCGACTTCTCATATACAACAGGCTCGTGGCCTCTCTTCTTGAGTACGAGAGCGGCTTCGAGTCCTCCGAAGCCGGCGCCTACGATGGCGACCTTCTTAGGCGCTGCTGCAGGCACGATCTTGTACTTGTTATGCTGCATCGTCGACGGTGTCAGAGCGCAGCGCGCGAGCTGAAGCGAGTCGAACAGAGGCTGCGTGTTTGCGGTGTGTTTCGACTTCGCGAAGTTGAAGCAGGCGTTGTGGCATCTGATGCAAGGCTTGATCTCGTCTTCTCTGCCTTCCCTGAGCTTGGTCACCCAGTCAGGGTCGACGAGGTTCTGGCGGGCGATGCCGAGAGCATCGATGGAGCCCTTCTTGATCTCCTTGGCTGCGAACTTGATGTCCATCTTGCCGGCGCAGACCACAGGCTTGTCAGTGAACTTCTTGATGTGAGCGACATCCTCGAAGTTGCAGTTGTCAGGCATGTAGACAGGCGGGTGAGCCCAGTACCATGCATCGTATGTGCCGTTGTCGCAGTTGAACATGTCGTATCCCGCATCGGACAGGTACTTGATGGCCTTTTCGGATTCCGCCATGTCGCGTCCGAACTCTTCGAACTCCTCGCCCGGCTGAGCGCCCTGGAGCCATCCCTTGGTCTTGGATACTACCGAGTATCTCAGAGCGACAGGGAAGTCGTCTCCGCACTCTCTCTTGATTGCCTGTACGATCTCGACAGGGAATCTGAATCTGTTCTCGAAAGATCCGCCGTACTGGTCTGTCCTGTAGTTCATGTTGGCGATAGTGAACTGGTCGAGGAGGTAGCCCTCGTGCACAGCGTGGATCTCAACACCGTCTACTCCGGCGTCCTTGCAGAGCTTGGCGGTCTTTGCGAATGCTTCGACCATCTCCTGGATCTCTTCGATCGTCATCATCCTGGACTTGATCGAAGGATACCATCTGTTAGGAGTCTCGCCTGCGGAGGCGCAGCAGTACTCGATGTCTACGAAAGGCTTTGCGATGGCGCCGAACGCCTTGTTCTCGAGCATCTTTACGAACATATCATTGATGGCCATCGAACGACCGAATCCGCCGGCGAGCTGGATGAACAGCTTGGAGCCTGTCTTGTGGAACTCAGGGATCCATTCGGCGAGATCCTTGAACATCTTCTTGTTCTGATAAAGCCATCTGCGGCCCATTGTGTCTCTTACGCACTGCATGCCCGGAAGAACCAGACCTACGCCGTCCTGAGCACGGCCGAGGATGTGGTGAGCGGCCTCTTTGTCAAAGTGGCAAGGCTCAAGCCAGCCGAACAGGGATGTTCCTCCCATGGAAGTCTGTACGATCCTGTTAGGGATCTCTACGTTACCGATCTTCCACGGCGTGAATAGAGGTTCATATTCTTTTTTCATATTGTTTATCCCTCCTGAAAAGACTAAAACACATATAAATATATTGTAGAATACAGATGATATTTAGTCAATTGGATAATGACTGCACAAGCCCCGGCGCAGGGCATTTTATCTTCGTCGTGAATGTGGTATAATACCACAATATATGGGTTGTTTTATCTGCTTCTGCGCAAGGTAGTGTGATTGAAGGACAGGAGAAAGACATGGCTCACGATTTCAGGATAACGACATTCAGCGAGGAGCGCGCTTATCACAGCACGGCCATCCTCATTTATCTTAAGGCTGTCAAGAGCATCTTCGAGAAGGCCGACGTGACGATCGGCAATTCGCTCAACCAGGGCTATTACAGCTACATAAATCTGGGAGGCAAAAAGCTCACGACCCTGGACATCAACAGGATAAGGGACCGCATGAAAGACATCATAGCCAAGGACTACGAGGTCGTCATGGAGCACGACACGGTCGGACATGCGATAAAGAAGTGGTACTCGCTCGGATATCCCGAGAAGGCCAGGCTGCTCGAAGGAAGGCCTCAGGACGAGACCATCGGCATCGCAAACCTTCACAACTACAGGAACTGCATGTACGGCGACATGCTGCCGTCATCGGGATACATCAACCTCTTCGACCTGCGGCCATACAGGAACGGCCTGCTGCTGAGGCTGCCGAACGCCCTGCACGATCATACGATACCGAAGTACAGGGACGACGAAAAGCTCTACGAGGCCTATGCCGACAGCAAGCGCATGCGCAAGTACACCGGACTGAACTATCTGGCCGATCTGAACGAGCAGATAAGAGCCGGCAATGCCGACGACATCATAAGAGCCAGCGAATGGCTGCAGTCGAGGCAGCTCGAGGAATTCGCCTCGGCTGTCGTCGAAGAGAGAAAGAAGGTGGTCCTGATAGCGGGACCTTCATCAAGCGGCAAGACGACGACGGCAAAAAGGCTCTGCGGCGAGATCGAGAGACTGACGGGGCAGGAGCCTTTGTACCTCGGGACGGACGACTATTTCGTAGAGCGCGAGGATTCTCCGATTGGTCCCGACGGCAAGCCTGACTTCGAGGGCCTTGACTGTCTGGATCTGGAGCTCTTCAATTCCCAGATGGAGGACCTGCTTGCCGGGAAGGAAACGGATCTGCCTGAGTTCGATTTCAGGACGGGGCGCAAGGTGTTCGGAAAGCGCGTGACACAGCTCAAGAAAAAGCAGGTGCTCGTGATCGAAGGCATACACAGCCTCAACGATGTGCTGACAGAGAACATACCGAGAGAGGACAAATACAAGATATACATAAGTCCGCTGACGCAGCTCGCCATCGACAGGCACAACAGGATATCCACCGCGTCTGCCAGGCTGATGCGCCGCATCGTAAGAGACAATCAGTTCAGAGGCTACGATGCGGAGACCACCCTGGAGCTGTGGCCGAAAGTCAGGGCGGGAGAGAGCGTCAACATATTCCCGTACAGCTCGTCGGCCGATGTCGTGTTCAATTCGAGCACGGTGTACGAGACCTGTCTGCTCAAGACATACGCCGAGCCGCTGCTGGAGGCCATACCTGAAACGAGCGGACAGTACGAGGAGGCACAGAGGATACTGACCTTCATGAAATATTTTGAAAAGATCGAAAACTCCGAGGCTGTTCCGGACAACTCCATACTGAGAGAGTTCATAGGGCCGAGGAAGTAATGCAACAGAATGAGAGAGACAGGATGAAGAACATATTTACGGAAGAAAGAGAAATAAAGCCTACGAAGCTGCATCACGCGCTGATAACGTTCCTTGTACTCGTCGTCGTCATGTCGGTGGGCATCAAGGTCTTCGAGGTGGACCCTCACATACCGATGTTCATCGGTGTCATCGCGGCGGCGGTGATGGCGATGGTGCTCGGCTACAGGTGGGCGGATATAGAAAAGATGATGGTGGACGGCATCTCAAAGGCGATGCAGTCCATACTCATACTTGCCATAGTCGGAATGATGATAGGGACCTGGCTTTTGTCAGGGACCATCCCGACGATGATATATTACGGGCTGAAGCTGCTGTCGCCTAAGGTGTTTCTGGTAGCGGCCGTGCTGATATGCTCGATAACATCGCTTGCGACGGGCACTTCATGGGGCACCATGGGAACGATGGGACTGGCGCTGATCGGGATCGGATCCGGACTCGGCATGCCTGTCGGCCCTACCGCGGGCGCGGTGATATGCGGAGCCTATTTCGGAGACAAGATGTCGCCTCTTTCGGATACGACGAATCTGGCTCCGGCGATGGCGGGCACTGATGTGTTCACGCATGTCAAGTACATGCTCAAGTCCACGATGGCCGCTTATGTGATATCTCTGGTCTTCTTCGGCATATACGGATTCATGCACGCGAGCGGAGGCAATGTCGACACGTCCCAGGCAACTGTGCTGATGGACGGCATCAGGGACAATTTCAACATCAATCCGCTGCTGCTGCTGCCTCCTCTTGTGGTCATACTGTCCATTGCCTTCAAGGTGCCGGCCATCCCGGGCATAACTCTCGGAATGATAACGGCGGCGATAATGGCACCGATCTTCCAGACCGGGGTCACGCTCGGAGACATACTCGATGTGGCAAGGAACGGCTTTGTCTGCGAGACTGATATCGAGGCTCTCAACGACCTGCTTTCGACAGGAGGCCTCATGAACATGGCGAGCTCCATCCTCATGACCGTCATAGCGATGATGTTCGGAGGCATCATGGAGGGAAGCGGGCAGCTGGCCGTGATAATCGATTCGATCACAAAGCGCATAAAGGGAGACGCCGGGCTCATCGGAGCAACGGAAGCCACCTGCATACTGTCGAATATCGTCATGCCTGAACAGTACATATCCATACTCGTGCCGGGCAGGATGTACGCGCCTGCATACAGGAAGGCGGGACTTCACCCGAAGTGCCTTTCGAACGCGCTGGAGTCGGCGGGCACTGTCACTTCGTGCCTCGTGCCGTGGAACACCTGCGGCATGTTCATAGCGGCTACGCTGGGCGTCACCACTTCGGTATACGCTCCGTGGGCGATATTCAACTATCTGATGCCGGTGATCTGCTTCGTGCTCGCGTTCTTCGGAGTGACAGCAACGAAGATGACTCCGGAGGAACAGGCCAGGGCTGACGCGGGAGAGCTCGTATAACAGACGATACTGAAAGGCGATAATTCATAAATGGAAGAAAGAATCATAACAGTAAAGGACATCGCTGCGGCTCTTGGGACCGCCGGGATGCTCAGAAGGACAGATCCCCCGGCGGAAGGACCTTCAGGCGATACTGCCGTAACGGGCGTGACGTACAATTCCAGAGAAGTGAGCGAAGGCACGGCTTTCGTGTGCAAGGGTGCGCATTTCAGGGAACAGTATCTTAAAGACGCCATGGACGCGGGAGCCTCGTGCTATATCACCGGGACAGAGTACGGCCTGGGGAAGGAGGGCTGCCCGGAGCTGCTCGTCGAAGACATCAGGAAAGCCATGCCTGTCATAGCGGAGACATTCTACGGCGATCTGTCGGAAGAGCTGACTCTTGTCGGCATCACAGGGACCAAGGGCAAGTCGACGACTACATATTACATGAGATATATCCTCGATGACTGGCTCGAGGCGTCCGGAGAGAACAAAAGCGCCGTGTGCAGCGGGATATACAATTACGACGGAGTGATAGACGAGGAATCCCACCTCACCACTCCCGAGATACTGGAGCTGTACACCCACATGGACAACGCTCTGAAAAGCGGCATACATTACCTCAGCATGGAGGTATCGAGCCAGGGCCTCAGGTACGACAGGGTGGACGGCGTCACGTTCGCCGCCGGAGCGTTCCTCAATATAGGACGCGACCACATAAGCCCGATAGAGCATCCGGACTATGAGGATTACTTCAGGTCGAAGCTGCTCCTGTTCGGACACTGCAGAAAGGCGTGCTTCAATCTCGACTGCGACGGCCAGGAGGAGCTCAGGGAGGCGTCGAAGGACTGTCCTTATGTGATCACGTTCAGTCAGAGGGATCCTTCGGCCGAAGTGTACGGATATGATGTGAAGTCCGAAGAAGGCAGGGTCAGCTTCAGGATACGCATAAAGGGCGTCGAAGGATATCCGGACACCGATGAAGAGGTCGTGCTCGGCACCTTCGGAACGATAAACGTCGAGAATGCTCTTGCGGCGGCTTCACTTGCGGCGCTGATCGGAGTGCCGTTCGGCCATGTCCGTGGAGGTCTTGCAAAGAGCACGTCTCCGGGACGGATGGAGGTCTTCAGGAGCGCTGACGGAAAGCGTATCGCCATCGTGGATTACGCGCACAACAAGCTCAGCTACGAGAGGTTCTTCGAGACTATTGGAGACGAGTTCCCGGGCAAAAAGATAATGATAGTGTTCGGATGTCCGGGCGGAAAGGCCTTCGCGAGGCGGGAAGAGCTGGGTACCATCGCCGGCAGCAGATGCTGCCACTCAATCATCACCGAAGAGGACTACGGCGAGGAGGATGTCAACAGCATCTGTGAAGAGATCGCCGTGCATGTCAGGGCGGCGGGAGGCAGCTGTGAGATCATAACCGACAGAGTGGAGGCCATAAAAAAGGCCATAAGCCTCATGGACGACGACACCATACTCTTCCTTCCGGGAAAAGGACGCGAGACCAGGGAGAAGAGAGGGATATTATACATCGATACTCCGTCTGACGCGGACGTTGTCATTGAATACATGAAGTAAAACGGAGGACAGCAGCACTATGAAGAAACTCAGAGAAAGAAAAGGATCGGCAACTGTCATTCTGGCAGCGGTGCTGGCGGTGATCCTGATCGTCATCGGACTGTACATCAGACTCAACTGGAGGACCTTCAAGGCCGAGGCCAGCTTCGGGTTCGCTATCGCGATGCTGATCGTGGCGATCATCCTTGCCATTTACCTGCTGATAAGGCACAGCATAAGGAAAGCCAGGAAGGAAAAGGAACTGGAAAAAGAAAAGGCCAGGATCGAAAAAGAACAGGCCAGGCTCGAAGGCAGGTCCGGAAAAGAAAAGAAAAAAGAAGAAAAGCAGAAAGAGGAAAAGCAGGGAGACTGATGAAGAACGTTCTCGTCACAGGAGGATCCAGAGGCATAGGCGCCGAGACGGTCAGACAGTTCGCCGCAGCCGGAGACAGGGTGGCGTTCACATTCCACAGATCCGAGACCGCGGCTGATGAACTCAGGCGGGAAACCGGGGCGTTTCCGGTAAGGTGCGATGTGAAGCACAGCGATTCCGTGAAGATAGCCGTCGACAAGGCTGTCAGCGTGCTCGGACATATCGATGTGCTCGTGTGCAGCGCCGGGATAGCCGACTTCGGCCTGGTCACGGATATTACCGAGAGCAGGTGGGAAGAGGTGATAGACACCGATCTGAACGGAGTGTTCTACTGCGTCAGGCACGTTCTGCCGGCCATGATAAGCCGCAAAAGCGGATGCATCATTACGCTGGGCTCGATGTGGGGGCAGACGGGAGCCTCCTGCGAGGCGGCCTATTCGGCGGCAAAAGCCGGCGTCATAGGCTTCACAAAGGCTCTTGCAAAGGAAGTCGGACCTTCCGGCATCAGGGTCAACTGCGTGTCTCCGGGCATGATCGATACGGAGATGAACAGCGCCGTGAGCGATGAGGCAAAGGAGGCCATCGCCGGCGACACGCCGCTTTGCAGGACAGGCAGACCCGAAGAGGTGGCCTCCGTCATAAGGTTCCTCGCGTCCGATGACGCCGGCTTTATAACGGGTCAGGTAACTGCTGTGAACGGCGGATTCGTGATCTGAAAAAAGCATTATACATATAGTGTAAAGTAAACTTTACAGACACAAGATGTTGTGTCTGTTTTTATTTTGCGTTAAAAAACGGCTTTGTAAAGCGCTCTTTACATAAAAAAGTGGGGGAATACATGCAAAAACAAGGCCTTTTTGTTTGAATGGTGGGGAATTGTGGGGTATTATTGATTTACCAATCTTATCATCTGTTAAGCGAAGAAACGGCTGAAAGCCACTGATTTCAAGACAAAGATGTTTCATGGCACCTATCGCAACTCAATAGACAGCAAGAACCGGATGATAGTCCCGTCAAAGTTCAGGGATCAGCTGGGCGGAAGGTGCATGCTCACGAAGGGATTCGACGAATGCCTCTATATCTACACTATGGATGCGTATGAAGAGATGGCTGAAAGGATCTCAAAGCTGCCGCAGTCGGACGCGGACTTCCGTGAGTTCATAAGAGACTTCTTCGGTAATTCAGAGATATGCGAGCTCGATTCACAGGGCAGGATACTCATACCTCCTCATCTGAGGACATACGCCCATATCAGCAAGGACCTGATCACGATGGGTGCGATGGACAAGGTCGAGATATGGAGCGCCGATGAGAGGGGAGACGCCGATACGGCGAAGATGATGAAGGACAAGTCGTTCACTGACAAGCTCAGAGAATTCGGCATATAGGTGGAAACATGGAATTCGAACATGTACCCGTACTGTTTGATGAAGTGATGGAGGCTCTCGCCGTAAAGCCTGACGGCACGTATGTTGACGGCACTGCGGGCGGAGGCGGACATTCATCGGGCATCTGCGAAAGGCTGTCGGAAAAAGGACATCTGATAGCGGTCGACAGGGATGCGGAAGCCCTGGCTGCTGCGGAGAAAAGACTGAGTCCTTACACATGCCGCAGGACTTTCGTACACGCCAACTACAGCGATACCGCAGCGATAGCGGCGGCAGCGGGAGGAAAGGTGTCGGGCATACTGCTCGACCTGGGAGTCAGCTCATATCAGCTGGACAATCCCGAAAGAGGCTTCTCGTACATGAACGACGCGCCTCTGGACATGAGGATGGACGCGTCTGACAGGCTCACGGCCTACGACGTCGTAAACGGATACAGCGAGGCGGAACTCGCGAGGATCATAAAGGAGTACGGCGAAGAACGATGGGCGCGCAGGATAGCGGAATTCATCGTCAGGGAAAGGGCAGGTTCGCCGATAGATTCGACGGACAGGCTGACTGAAGTCATAAAGGCTGCGATACCGGCAAAGGCCAGACGCACGGGACCTCATCCGGCCAAGAGGACGTTCCAGGCGATAAGGATAGAGGTGAACGACGAGCTCGGTCATCTGAGGGAAGCGGTGGAGAAGCTCCCTGACATGCTGGAAAGCGGGGGCAGGATAGCGATCATCACTTTCCATTCTCTCGAGGACAGGATAGTCAAGACCGGGTTCGAAAAAAGACTGGATCCGTGCACATGTCCGAAGGAATTCCCGGTATGCGTCTGCGGAAAGAAGGCGGACGTGAAAAGGGTGACGAAAAAGCCGGTCGTGCCGGGCGAAAAAGAGACCGGGGAAAACCCGAGGGCAAGAAGCGCCAAGCTGAGGGTCCTCGAGAAACTATAGTAAAACACACTGCAGGTTATTTCAGGGGATGCAAAGATGTCAAGGGAAGACAGGATACTATCGGACAAAATAAGGATCGAAAGGATAAAAGCGGACAGGAAAAGTCTCATAAAGCTCCTTGCCGTCTTCATGCTGGGCGTGTTCGTGCTGATCGGAATGAGGTCGTACGGAGCGATCATCCAGCACGAGAACAATGTTCTCGCCGAAGAGAACGCATACATCCAGGCGGAGATAGATTCGCTGAACAGCCAGATCGTCGAGGAGACAAAGGTCACCAGGATCGAAAAAGTAGCGACGGAGGATTTCGGCATGGTATATCCGACTCCGGACAACTGCATCAGACTCGGGGACGACGATGACGACGACAAGGGACTTGCGGAAGCTATAAGGACCGAAGCATACAAGTGATCGGACATTTTACTGATGACAGGCCACTGACCCGGAAACGGCTCGGTGGCATTTTTTTCCGGAGGATATGTATCTGACTAAATACTGTATCGGACTTTAAAAACCTATACAAGATGTAGTACAATGTATCCGTATTTGTATGCCCAAACGGAGGGAAAGTGAAGGCAGACAGAAAGCGGGAAAAACTTAAAAAGAAGAGTCAGGCCAGAAGGGACGCCGAGGCTGCGCGCACCGCACGCAAAGAAGAAGCGAAGGCGCAGAAAGCCGAAGCCGGGAAAGCGAAAAAGTCCGGGAAGAAGGAGTCCGGAGCCGGACGCAAAGTATCCAAAAAGGATAAAAAGACAGAAGAGAAGCGCGTACGGCTCTACGAAAAGACCAACGCTGACCGCGTAACTGCCGGCAACCGGTGGAGACTCGCGGGCGGTTTTGCTTTTATCCTGATCTGCATGAGCGTTCTCATCCTGCGCATGGGATACTGGCAGATATATAGATCCGATGAGCTCAGGACCATGGCTGCCGAGATGCAGAAGGTGGATACCGAGATCGATCCGGTCAGAGGCTCGATATATGACGCGCAGATGACGACTCTGGCTGAATCCGTGACGGAATACGAGCTCTACGCGTACACGCAGTATCTTTACAAGGATGAGAGCATAAGCGTCACTGACAAGGGCAAGACTCTTACCAGGCTTTCGGAGATATGCGGAAAGGACAGAGAGGAGATAAGGAAGCTTCTTGAGGGAGACGAAAACCTCGTGCTCCTGGCTGACGGTCTTACAAGAGAACAGGTGGAGGAGGCCGAAAAGCAGTTCGGAAACAACGTCACGGTCAAGACCAGGGCTGCCAGATACTACCCGAACGGTGCGTTCGCGGCACAGGTGCTCGGCGGAGTAAACGCCGATAACGTGGGACGCTCCGGTCTTGAGTACGAATACAATTCGACGCTCGCGGGGGTAAAGGGCAGGACCGTAAGGCTTACGGACAACAACGGAGATACGCTCTCAAACGGAAAGGCCAGATACTACAAGGCTCAGAACGGCAGGAGCATAGTGACGACCATCGATTCCGTCATACAGCACTTCGTCGAGGACGCGCTTGAGACGGGCATGGACAAGACCGGCGCGGATGCGATCACCTGCATAGTGATGAACCCGAAGACCGGCGACATACTCGCCATGGCGACCTCTCCGGAATACGACCCGAATAATTCCTCGGAGCCTTCGGATCCGGAAGAAAAGAAGAAATTCAAAAAGATGAGTCCGGAAGAACAGACCGATTATCTGAGCAGAATGTGGACGATAACGGCGGTGAGCGATATCTACGAGCCGGGCTCGACCTTCAAGCTCATAACCGCGGCCTCCGCTCTGGAATCGGGCAGCGCCAACTCCAAATCCAGATACTACTGCGACGGGAGCATCTACGTAGACGGCTGGTATCTGCACTGTCTCGGCTCTCACGGCTGGCAGGACCTCAAGACAGCGGTCGGTCATTCCTGCAATCCGGGTCTGGCAAAGGTCGCTCTCGACATGGGAGGCCCGACGTTCTACAACTACATAGACCTCTTCGGCCTGACCGACCAGACCGGAGTAGACCTTCCGGGCGAGGGCTACTCCATCGTAAAGGATCCGGAAACGATGCCTGATGTGGATCTGGCTACCACGGGCTACGGACAGGGCATAGCCATCACGCCGCTGCAGCTGCTTTGCGCAGTCAACTGCTTCGGCAACGGAGGCGTCCTGATGAAGCCGAAGGTCGTAAAGAAGATCCTGGATGAGGACGGCAATACCGTGCAGGAGATCGGGGACGTGAAGGTCAGGCAGGTAGTGTCTGAAGGCACTGCGGACAAGCTCCGCGACATAATGGAGTACTATGTTTCCAGCGATGAGGCCGGCGGCACGACCGCGTACGTTCCGGGCTACAGGGTCGGAGGAAAGACCGGTACGGCCAACCGCGTATCCGGAACTACATACAGCGACGCCACGAACGCGTCCTTCGTAGCGATGGCGCCGATGGACGATCCGCAGATATCCATGATAGTCATCGTATACAGGCCTACTAAGGGACAGTACGGAGCCTATACGGCCGGTCCTGTAGTCAAGGAGGTCATGGAGAAGACCCTGAAGTACCTGGGCGTTGAGCCTGTCTATACAAAGAGCGAAGAAGAGGAGACCAAAGAAAAACAGGTGACCGTCCCTGACGTGACGGGGATGGACAGTTCGGACGCCGAGAGGAATATCAGATACAGCGGTCTCAAGTGCACTGTGATGCCGGAGACTTCTGAAGGGCAGTCGTTCGTGGTGGTAGACCAGCATCCTAAAGCCGGCACGAAAGCGGACGAGGGCTCGACAGTATATATATACAGCGAATGACGAAACGCACTTGACAGGAGAAGAGATAGATGAATGAAGTACACGGAGCGGCAACATACGCGATGATAGCAGCTGCGGCGTTCGCGGTAACCATGCTGGTCACCGGCAGGATGATACCGCTGCTCAGAAAAAAGCAGTTCGGGCAGTTCATAAGAGAAGAAGGCCCTGAAGCCCACCTCAGCAAGGCGGGCACGCCGACGATGGGCGGTATCGCCATCGCCGCGGGCATTACAGTCGCCGTGGTCATAAGCATGTTCCTGCCGGGCAGCGAGACGGCGCCCAAGATCGCAGTACTGCTCAGCATGTACGCCTTCGGCGCGATCGGCTTCATAGATGACTACAACAAGATAGCAAAGAAGCAGAACGAGGGACTGACGCCGAAGCAAAAACTGCTGCTGCAGATCCTGTTCGGAGCGGCTCTCGCAGTGTTCATGATGATAAAGGAGGGAACAACGGTACTCATTCCTTTCGTCCGCGTAACGGTCGATCTGGACTGGCTGTACATACCTTTCGTCGTGTTCATAGAGGTCGCGATGGCCAATGCGGTGAACCTTACCGACGGACTTGACGGACTCGCGTCGAGCACGTCCTCCATCGTCGCCTGCGCGTTCGCCGTGATCGGAATGATAATGGGAACGGGCTATGAGGCGATGGCAGTCTCGGGACAGGCTGTTTTCGGAGCGGCGCTGGGATTCCTGCTCTATAACCGCTATCCGGCGCAGATATTCATGGGAGATACGGGATCGATGGCTCTCGGAGGCGTTCTGTCGGCTACGGCCATAGTGGGACGAATGGAGTGGGTGCTGCCGATAGCGGGACTCATATACGTGATAGAGGCTCTTTCGGTGATCATCCAGGTCACATACTTTAAAAAAACGGGCGGCAAAAGAGTTTTCAGGATGGCGCCGATACACCATCATTTTGAACTCGGAGGATGGCACGAGACCAAGGTGGTCAGGGTATTCTGCCTGTTCACCTTCGTGTGCTGCGTCATTGCCGTTATTTCAGTCGTATAGAAGGGGAATATAGTAAGGATGAAAAGAGGAGAAGAATACAGACGGGAACTGAAGGGAAAGAAAGTGCTGGTCGTCGGCCTGGGCAAATCGGGCAAAGCGGCTGTGACGGCTCTGAGCGAATGCGGCGCTGAGGTAAGCGTCCAGGATTCGGCTTCGGCCGACAAACTCAACACCCAGGTGCTCCGCCACATGCAGAACAACGGAATAAAGGCGTGGCTCGGAACAGAACCTGCCGACATGAGCATATATGACATGATCGTCATGAGCCCGGGAGTTCCGACGGACATCGGATTCGTACAGAAGGCGCGGGAGAACGGAACAGAGATAATAGGGGAGCTCGAACTCGCGTACAGGCTCGGGGAGGGCAGCTTTGCCGCCATCACGGGAACGAACGGAAAGACGACGACGACCACACTTGTGGGAGAGATATTCGAGGCTGACGGGAGGAACACATCAGTTGTCGGCAATATCGGGAACCCGGTAGTGACCGCGTCGGTCGGAACGAGTCCGGATGACTGGCTGGTCACGGAGGTATCTTCGTTCCAGCTCGAGACCACCGTCGACTTCAGGCCGAGGGTATCGGCCATACTCAATCTGACTCCGGACCACCTCAACAGGCACGGAACGATGGAGAACTACGGCCGCATCAAGGCCAGGATAGCCGATAATCAGGGACCGGACGACTTCCTCATAATCAACATGGATGATGAGAAGGTCTGTGCGCTGGCGGGAAGGACAGCAGCGAGGGTCATCCCGTTCAGCATGACGCAGAAGCCTGAATGCGGAGCGTTCCTCGACGGCACGAAGATCATGGTCAGGGACCTGGGCGGAAATGACCGCCTCATATGCGACAGATCAGAGCTGCAGATAATAGGCGATCACAATGTCGAGAACGTGCTTGCTGCCGCAGCGATATGCTTCTTTGCGGGCATAGATGCCGAAGTGATCTCGAAGACCGTAAAGGCGTTCGGGGGAGTCGAGCACAGGATAGAATACTGCGGCACGATCGACGGCGTGGACTACTACAACGATTCGAAGGGCACCAACGTCGACGCTGCGGTCATAGCGATCAGGGCGCTCAGGGACAGGATAATACTCATAGCCGGAGGTGACGGCAAGGGACAGGATTTCACAGCTTTAGCCGGGAACCTTGACGGATCCGTCAGGGAACTGATACTTCTCGGAAGAGACGCCGGCATAATCGAGGAATGCGCCAGGCAGCACGGATTCACGCGCATCCACAGGTGCAGGGACATGCCGGAATGCGTGCGCAAAGCCGCGGAGCTTGCGGAACCGGGAGACAGGGTGCTGCTTTCCCCGGCGTGCGCGAGCTGGGACATGTACGCTAACTTTGAACAGAGAGGCAAACACTTCAAGGAATGTCTGAAAGAAATGCTGAGATAAAAAAGAAAAAGATCAGCAGGGCCGAGAAGGCTGAGATCAGAAAGGCCGCCCGGCGCGAGAGAAGGAGCAGACGCGGCAGGGAGATAGCCGACGAGGCCAGATCCTTCGGGACCGGACTGGGCCGCGTCATAGGAGGCTACGATTTTACCGTGGTCCTTCTTGTCGTGATGCTCTCGTTCTTCGGGGTGGCGATGGTGTTCAGCGCGGGCTATTACCAGACGATCAACACTACGGATCCCGATCCGACGTATTATCTCTTCAGACAGCTGTTTTTCGTGCTGACGGGGTTTCTTATCCTGCTCATCACAGCAAACATCGACTACCACGTATACATGAAGCTGGCGGACATCATCATGCTGGCAAGCCTGGGGCTTCTGGTAATGGTCATGTTCATCGGAAGCTCCGTCAACAACGCCCAGAGATGGATATCCGTATTCGGAGTAAGGGTAACGCCGAGTGAATTCTCCAAGGTGGCGATGATCATCTTTACATCGGTGTTCCTGGCAAAGGATCCCGACAATATCCGGTCGTTCAGGGGACTGACCGTACTCTTTGCGGTAATGATCGCCCACTTCATCCTTATCGTAAGGCAGCCTAATCTTTCCACGGCCATCGTTATCGTATTCATCATGGGAGCGATAATGCTGGTGGCGGGTCTCAACCTTCTGTTCCTCGCCCTTCCTGCGGCGGCGGGAGTGGCCGGATATTTCTACATAATCACCGCCAAGACTCCCTACCACTGGTACAGGAGGATAACCAGCTTTACGGATCCGTTCGCCGACAGGCAGGGCGACGGATATCAGGTGTCGCAGGGGCTCATCGCCCTCGGGAACGGCGGACTGAAGGGCCTCGGATTCGGGCGCAGCGTAGCAAAGAACCTGTATCTGCCTGAACCTCAGAACGACTTCATACTCGCCGTGCTCGGGGAGGAACTCGGATTCATAGGCTTCGTGATCCTCATGCTTGTATATATCATCCTTATCACAAGGCTGATCATGATAGCCCTGAAGGCGCGCGACAGACTCGGATTCTATCTCGCGACGGGAGTTGCCGTAATGCTCGGCCTCCAGGTCGTGATCAACGTCGCGGTCGTCACTTCGTCGATGCCTGCCACGGGCATCACGCTGCCGTTCATCAGCTACGGAGGCACGTCCATCTGGTCGTTCATGATAGCCATAGGCATAGCCCTCAACATTTCAAAGGGAAAGCGCAAGGCGGTGAAGAGATCATGAGGATAGTACTGACCGGAGGGTGCACGGGAGGCCATATATATCCCGCGCTCGCCATAGGCGACAAATTCAGACAGGAGGATCCGGGCTGCGAGATCATCTACATTGCCTGCGGCGAGCCTCTCGAAAGGGAGATAATACCTGCTCACGGATACAGGCTCTACGAGGTCGAGGCGACGGGCCTCGACAGGAGCAATCCGGCGAGGCTTTACAATACAGTAAAACGCACACTGAAGGGGAGGGACGAGGCTCTCAGGATACTGAAGGAGTTCAGACCCGACGCCGTCATAAGCACCGGCAGCTTCGTCAGCGTTCCGGTAGTGCTGGCAGCCAGAAAGCTGAGGGTGCCGGTCTACATACACGAACAGAACGGATATCCGGGAGTGTCCAACAAGATGGCAGCCGGCTTTGCCAGAACTGTATTCCTGGGATTCGAATCTGCGAGACAGTATTTCGGATCGAGGAAAAACATAGTATACAGCGGCAATCCGGTCAGGGCGGAATTCCGCGGCAGGAGCAGAGAGGCCGACAGGGACGCGCTGGGGATCTTTCAGAACGACCTTGTGATAATGGTCTTCGGCGGAAGTCTGGGATCTGAAACGACCAACGCCATAGGCGAGGCCGTGGCCGGAAAATACGCGGACAAGGAAGGCTATACCGTGATCTGGGGCACCGGAAACGAGTATTACGATGAGATAAGCAAAAGGCTCGCGGAGGAGGGCTTCGCTCCTGAGAACGTAAGGATAAGCGCATACATCAGCGACATGCCTGAGACGCTTTCGGCCTCCGACATCATAATCAGCAGGAGCGGGGCGCTTTCTACGGCTGAGACCACCATGGTCGGAAGGGCGGCTGTATTCATCCCGTCTCCGAACGTGACCGCGGACCATCAGTACTACAACGCAAAGGCCGTTGCCGACGCGGGCGGAGCGCTGATCATAAGAGAGGGTGCGGATACCGCCAACAGGGTGCTGGACGCGCTTGCGGACCTCGACAACAACAGGGACAGGATAAGAGAGATGGCGGAGGCGAGCAGGAGCATAGCGCCCGTGCATGCGACCGACATCATATACAGGACCGTATGCGGCAGGGAGCCGCTTACGGGACCGGAAGGACCCGACGGACCTGAAGAGCATGTCGGATCTGACGGACCTGAGGACGACGGCGGCGAGGACGCCGCTCAGCAGAGCGGTCAGCTCAGCGAGGAGGAACTCGCCCGCACGCTGTACGGTCTTCCTCCCGAGCATGAGGAGCTCGGAGAACTCAGGGAAAGGATAGCTGCCCGCAGAAGCGAAAAGGACAGAAAGAGAAGGAGCTTCAGGACGAAGTTCTATACGGTGTCCATAACTCTGCTGGTCACGATAGCCGCGGCTCTGTTCTCGCTGTCGCCCGTGTTCACGGTGGATTCCATAGAGGTGCGCGGCAATTCGCATTATACGACGGAAGAGATAATAAACATGGCTCACGCCGTGCCGGGCAAGAACATCATCTATCACGCCAATAAGGATGAGATCACGGCTTATCTCAAACAGAACCCGTACATCAAAAGCGCGACGGTCTCGCGCAGGCTGCCGTCGACTCTCGTGATAAAAGTCAGGGAGAGGCAGGAGAAGTTCGCATTCAGATACGACGACGACTATCTCATAATGGACGAGGACGGGATACTGCTCAAGAAGACCAGGAACAAGCCGAGACAGACCCTGGTCGAGGGCAACGTGGTAAACCGCATCAAGCTCGGAGAACCCCTTGGGACAGAGGATGAGAAGAAATTCAGGGAGACCGTTGCTCTCATCAAGGCCATGACAAAGGCTGACATGTATTTTGTAAGAGTGGACATGTCCACCCGCCGCAAGGTGAGGGCGTATATATATGACACGCTGCTCGTCAGAACGGATTACGACAGCCTGATGACCAGTCTCAAGAACGGAAGGCTGCATCAGGTCGTGGAAAAGCTGTTTGATGACGGGATAAAAAGAGGAACCATAACCTTCAATGAAGACGGATCAGCTTCGTTCATGCCGATCTTCTGAGTTTACAAGTAATTGTGTCAGGTAAAGCAAATAACCCCCAAATATTGTGGTTTTTTTGATGAAAACGGGTGCACAAGGGGGATTTGTGTGATAATATAACTATATATTTTTATGTGTTTATTTTGAGGAGGACTAATATATGGAATTTGTTTCCGACTTTGTGTCTGTGCAGGAGAACGCTGCGATCATCAAAGTCATCGGTGTAGGCGGCGGTGGATGCAATGCCATCAACAGGATGGTTGACACCGGACTCCAGGGCGTGACATTCATCGGCGTCAATACAGACAGACAGGCTCTTGCGAAGTGCAAGGCAGAGATCAAGATACAGCTCGGAGAGAAAGTCGCGGGAGGCAGAGGCGCAGGCGCCAATCCTGAGATCGGACAGAGAGCTGCGGAAGAGTCTATAGACGAGATCATTTCGCATATCCAGGACGCGGATATGGTATTCATCACCGCCGGCATGGGCGGAGGCACCGGCACGGGAGCTGCTCCGATCATCGCCAAGGCATCGATGGACTGCGGCGCTCTTACCGTAGCGGTAGTTACCAAACCGTTCACTTTCGAGGGCAAGAAGCGCTGGAACAGAGCCGCAAAGGGCATACAGTATCTCAGCAACTTCGTTGACTCGCTTGTCGTGATCCCTAATGACAGACTCATCGACACAAGCGAAAAGAACACTTCCATGCTCGAAGCATTCGCAATGGCTGATGATGTTCTCAGACAGGGCGTACAGGGCATATCCGATCTGATCAGCGAATACGGACTCGTAAACGTCGACTTCGCGGACGTAAGGACAGTCATGGAGGGCCGTGGAGTGGCACACATGGGCGTCGGCGTCGGCGAGGGCGAAGACAGGATCGAGCAGGCTATCCAGAACGCTATCCACAGTCCGCTGCTTGAGACATCCATCGAAGGCGCCAAGTCGATACTGCTCTATGTTACGGGCGGCTACGACATGGGAATGCTCGATATCAACACCATCGCAGACAGAGTGCAGGGCGAGGCGGATGCCGATGCGAACATCATCTTCGGTGCAACTATCAGCGAAGAGATGAAGGACAGGATCTCCGTGACCATAATCGCTACGGACTTCGGCGGACGTACTGAAGGCATGAAGGGCGTGAGCCTCAATCCGCCGGAAAGAGATACTCTCGCTACGGCAAAGAGGATCACCGTTGACGGGCTCGAGGCTGTAGAGGTCGATCTCGATCAGCTGCTCGACAAGAACGACAGCGCAGGCCCATCCGAGCCTGACAGCTTCGATATCCCTGAATTCCTCAAATAAAAAGCCTCATGGCTTGCGGAACGTGAGCATATGCTTGTACAGATAAAATCACCTGGCAACAGAAGGACAAAGCTTGTCAGAAAGCTTCAGACCAGAAAGGGGCGCACGGAGGAAAGACGCTTTGTCGCTGAGGGAAGGAATCTCGTAACGGAGATACTCGAAAGAGGGCTCGACGTGGATTTCATAATGGTGCCGGAGAGCCTGCTCAGCGAAAGGCGAAGCGGGACTGCAGATCTGATAGAGTCCTGCATCGGTTCGCCTGACATCACACTGTGCGCTGTCCCGGACCGGGAGTTCGAGAGGCTGACCGATGCCGGCGAGGGCATAGGCATGCTGGCGGTGGTCAGGATGAGAGAATACGGAGCTGAAACGGTCAGGGCTCTTCCGCCGGGATCGAACCTTCTGGTGCTCGACCGCATACAGGATCCGGGAAACCTCGGCACCCTCGTGCGCACTGCGGCGGCCGCAGGATACGGAGCGGTGCTCGCGATGAGCGGAACGGCGGATCTCTGGTCGCCGAAGGTCCTCAGGGCCACGGCGGGCACGGTGTTCGCGATACCGTTCATAGCCGTGAAGGACACTGAAGAACTCAGGGAGATGACGGCAGGCAGGAGACTTGCGGTCACTGCGGTAGAGGGCGGCAGACCGTATTACCGGGAAAACCTCAGGGAAGGCATAGCTCTGGTCATCGGCAACGAGAGCCGGGGCGTATCGCCTGAGATCATGGAAATGGCCGATGTGAGGGTGACTCTTCCGATGAAAGGCGGAGTCGAATCCCTTAATGCCGCATCGGCGGCAGCCATACTGATGTATGAGGCTGTCAGACAATAAACTAAAGTATTCAATGCGAGGTAGGACATGGAAAAGAACAGAGCCGATGTAGTTATCTGCGGATCCAGTTATGTGCTTTCGAGCGATAAGAGCGAGGAGCGCATCAAGGAGATCGCAAAGATGGTCGACGAGGAGATCAGGAGCACCAGCAGAACTCTGAATGTCAATCCGAATTACAAGGCGGCGGTGCTCGCGGCACTCAATATCGCAGAAAAGCTCATGGACAACACGGACATGACGCTCAAGCTCCAGACAGAGAACTATCAGCTGGACAACGATGTAAAGCACTATATCGCGATGTGGGAGCAGACCAAGAAGCAGGTGACGGACCTCAAGGAAAAGATGTCCACGGAGGTCGACAGACAGACGCAGAGCTCCGAAGACTACAGAAAGCTTCAGGAAAAGCTGGTCGAAAACGAGAACGCGTACTTTGATTTGCAGATGGAGAACGTCAATCTCAAGAATGAAATCAGGTCCATCAAAAGATTGAAAACAGACGATGAACTCTAAAATACTCACACTCCTCGAATTCAACAAAATAACGGACCTGCTTGCGCAGCAGGCGGGCTCGGCCCTCACAAGGAAAAGGATAGCTGAGCTCAGCCCGATGACGAACATGCGCATGATACAGGACGCTTTAACGGAAACTTCAGAAGCGGTTTCCGTTATTCTGTATAAGGGGAACATACCTGTCGGCGAGACGGGCGATATAACCCCGCTGACCGGCATGGCGCTGAAGGGCAGGATACTGAGCATGAGGGAACTCCTGCAGGTCAGGAGCGCTCTTAGCGCGGCGCGTACGGTAAAAAAGTTCCTGTCGGAAGAGATGCCCGAGGGACTTGAGCTGATACCTGAGATAGCAGGTCTGCTTGAACCTGTTCCGAAGCTCGAACAGGACATTTCGGATGCGGTCATCAGCGAAGATGAGATGTCGGACAACGCGTCGCCTGAGCTCAGGGCAATAAGGCGCGAGATAAACAACAAAAACGCCCTCATAAAGTCAAGGCTCCAGAAGATGATAAGCTCGGCATCAGCGAGATCCCACCTCCAGGACGCTATAGTAACGATGCGCAACGGCAGGTACGTCATCCCGGTCAAGAAGGAATACATCAGCCTCTTCCCGGGGATGGTGCACGACCAGTCGTCGACAGGAGCGACGCTTTTCGTGGAACCGCAGGCCGTGGTCAATCTCAACAACGAGCTCAGACAGCTCGAACTCGACGAGCAGGCCGAGATCACGAAGATACTCGAGGCCTTCAGCAGCAGGGTCGGCGAGCACGCAAAGGCTGTCGACAACAACCAGAAGCTGCTCACTGAGCTCGATTTCATAGGAGCAAAGGGCAGGCTTTCGGTCATGATGGACGGCAGGGAGCCGGGTCTGAATGAAGACGGATACATAGACATAAAGTCCGGCAGACATCCTCTGATACCGGATGACAGGGTGGTGCCTGTGAACGTCGAACTCGGAAGGGAATGGACGACGCTTCTCATCACGGGACCGAACACAGGCGGCAAGACTGTAACGCTCAAGACCATAGGACTGCTGTGCCTGATGACCCAGAGCGGTCTTCACATACCGGCGGACGAAAAAAGCTCGATGCCGGTACTGAAAGAAATATTTGCTGACATCGGAGACGAGCAGAGCATAGAACAGAGCCTCAGCACGTTCTCGTCGCACATGAAGAACATCATAGAGATATTCAAAAACGCGGGAGAGGGCAGCCTTGTGCTTCTGGATGAGCTCGGAGCGGGCACGGATCCTCTGGAGGGAGCGGCTCTCGGCATAGCCGAGCTTGAGAGGCTCAAGGAGGCGGGATGCCTCATAGCCGCGACCACGCACTACACCGAGCTCAAGAAATACGCTCTTTCGACTCCGGGCGTCGAGAACGCTTCCATGGAATTCAACGTCGAGACCCTTTCGCCTACATACAGGCTCAGGGTCGGTCTGCCGGGCAAGTCGAACGCTTTCGAGATCTCCGAAAAGCTCGGTCTGAGCGGAGATATCATAAGACGGGCGTCAGAGCTTCTCGGAGAGGAACAGCTTGAATTCGAGCAGGCCGTTTCGAGAGTAGAGGCCGACCAGGCTGAGGCTGAAGCGGCGCTGGCGGAAGCCGGAAGAGAAAGGGAAGCGGCTCATGAAGCCGTGAGCGAGGCCGAAAGGGAGCTCGCCGAGGCAAGGGCCGAGGCCGCAAAGATAGTCGAGGACGCCAGGAAAAAGGCCGGCAATATGCTGAGAGACGCTCAGGGCACCATAGACGATATCGCCGCGGAGCTCAGGGAGATACAGCACAGGAGGAAGGACGCGGGCTTCAACGAGGGCCATATAGCGGGCGGCGCTGCCGAGAGCAGAAAGAAGCTCAGACAGGCTGAATCCGCGCTCAGGCCGGAGAAGGCTCCGAAGCCGGAGACAGTGCAGACAGGCAAGACGCCGGATCCTTCGGACATAAAGACAGGCATGAGGGTAAAATACACCCGGCTTGATCAGATTGCCTACGTTGAGACTCTGCCTGACGCCAGGGGCAATCTCAGGATCAGGCTCGGATCCATAAAGACCGATGTCAATATCAAAGATCTGGTGATAGCAGAGTCCGAGCCGCAGGGCAACAAGGAAAGGAACAGGTCGAAATACGGCAATATGTCGTTCGGAAAGTCGAAGACCATAAGGCCTGAGATCAACCTCATCGGCAAGGATCTCGATGAGGCGACGGACCTGATGAACAAATACATCGACGACGCTTTCCTGGCCGGCCTTGTGACCGTACATATAATCCACGGAAGGGGCGAGGGCATACTCAGAAAAGGCCTCAGAGCCGAGCTGGCAAGGAACAGACACGTCAAATCGTACAAGTCGGCTCCGTACAACGACGGAGGCGAAGGCTGCACGATAGTAGAGCTCAGGGGACGCAAATAAGATATATATTTTGTTAAGACGGTGTTCTATGGATGAAAACGCCGTCTTTTTGTGTTACAATAATTTGTCAATTTGTGTGCTTTTTCAATTAATACAATAAATATTTACAGGTAAACCAATGACTGATTTCAAAGAATTGATAGCAAATGCGATATATGATGAGTCCCTGGGACTGAACTGTGATGAGATAAAGGCTCTCATAGAGATACCTGCCGACGAGACGATGGGAGACTACGCCTTCCCGTGCTTCAGGCTGGCCAAAACGCTGCGGAAGGCGCCTCAGATGATCGCTCAGGACATTGCGGACAGGATCGGGGGAACTGAAGGCTTCGCAAAGGTCGAAAACGTTAACGCCTATGTCAATTTCTTCATCGACAGGGCTTATTTCGCGGGCCAGGTAGTAGAAGAGGTCAATGAAAAGGGTCCGGAATACGGCAGATCGGATATTGGCGAAGGGCGCAAGGTCATCGTCGAGTATTCATCTCCTAACATCGCCAAGCCTTTCCACATAGGACACATAAGAAGCACGGTCATAGGAAACGCTCTTTACAAGCTGTATGACGCTGTGGGATACGATGTCACGAGGATCAATCACCTCGGCGATTACGGGACGCAGTTCGGCAAGATGATAGTCGCGTACAGGAAATGGGGCAGCGAGGAGGAGCTCGCGCAGGATCCTATAAAATCCCTTCTTGCCTACTATACGAAGTTCCACGAGGAGGCTAAGGAGCATCCGGAGCTCGAGGACGAGGCGAGGGAGACATTCGTGAGACTCGAAGCCGGGGAAGCTGAAGAAGTCGAACTCTGGAAGAAGTTCAGAGAACTTTCGCTCGCGGAGTTCAGCAGGGTATACGACATGCTCGGCATCAGCTTCGACTCCTACGCCGGAGAGAGCTTTTACTCGGACAAGATGCCGAGGTTCATAGACGAACTTCAGGACAGGGGACTGCTGGTCGAATCGCAGGGCGCCCGGATCGTAGACCTTGAAATGTATGATCTCGGGGCGGCCATGATCACCAAGTCCGACGGATCGAGCCTCTATGTCACGAGGGACATAGCAGCCGCCGTGTACCGCAAGGAGCACTACGACTTTTACAAGTGCATATATGTGGTCGCTTCCCAGCAGAACCTCCACTTCAGACAGTGGAAGAAAGTGCTGGAGCTCATGGGCTACGAGTGGGAAAAGGACTGCGTCCATGTGCCGTTCGGTCTCGTGAGCCTGGCTGACGGAGACGATATAAAGATGATGTCCACAAGAGAGGGCAGGGTCGTCTTCCTCGAAGACGTTCTGAACACCGCTGTACAGAAGACAGCCGAAATCATGCGCGAGAAGGAGACTGAAGGCGTGGACATAGATGAGGTGTCGAAGGAAGTCGGCATCGGCGCCGTCATATTCCAGGAGCTTTCCAACAACAGAATCAAGGATTATGTCTTCAGCTGGGACAAGGTGCTGAACTTCGACGGAGAGACAGGTCCTTATGTGCAGTACACTCACGCGAGAGCGTCGAGCGTCCTGAGAAAGGCCGAGGCCGGCGGAACGGACATAAACTCTCTCGGAGACATTGATCCGGGCTATCTTGAAAGCGACAGCGCCTATGCTCTCGTGAAGCTTTTATACAGGGTCCCGGAGGTGGTCGTCGAGGCGGCCGAAAAGTACGAGCCGTCGATACTCACAAGACACCTTGTGGATATAGCGCAGTCGTTCAACAAGTTCTATCATGACGAGCATATCCTTACAGACAACGAAGACGAAAAAAGGGCCAAGCTCGCGCTGGTGAAGGCCTCGAGGACGGTCATAGCAAACTGCCTCGGACTGCTGGGGATCAGGGCCCCGGAAAGGATGTAAGGTTTTCTTCTGACAGAGGATGAAAGGAACATACATGAAACTGTTATTAGCTACCATAGAGTCCGATGAAGTGCGTACCGACATGGCGCTCAAATACATGTACTGCGTCCTCGCCGATTCTCCTATGGAGGTCAGGCTGAAGAGCTTCGGACGCAGCGATCTTTATACAGACATATTCGAAGAGATAGCCTCGGATCAGTACAACATCGTATACTTCCATACAGACCGGTTCAACGAGGGCAGGCTCAGACACGTCGCCGAGATGGTAAAGAAGGCTGTCCCGAGCATAGCCGTAGTCTTCGGAGGCTCTGAGGTTTCATTCGAGACGCGCAGATTCATGAAAGAGAATCTCTTTGTGGATTATGTCGTTAGAGGAGAAGGCGAAAGGGTGATGTTCAGCTTCATCAAATCGCTTCTCAGCTACGAGTTCGATTACGAGAACATACCGGGACTTGCGTACAGGGATAACGATCAGGTCGTCGTAA
This sequence comes from Mogibacterium sp., assembly GCA_017512365.1. Taxonomy (GTDB): domain Bacteria; phylum Bacillota; class Clostridia; order Peptostreptococcales; family Anaerovoracaceae; genus Crickella. Next base: position 70,101 of record JAFWGQ010000047.1, on the reverse strand, counting down.
ATCCTTACGATGCGCCGATAGACATGGAAGCGCTGCCGTTCCCGTACGACAGATTCGAGGTCGGAAAGGGCACCGTATATTACGAGACCATAAGGGGAACATCCGACAGGACGATCTATTCGCAGCATCTGCCTGACGCGAGAGTAAGATCGCTGAGTCTCAGCAGAGTCTGCACGGAGCTCAGATACTTCCTCGCCTGCGAGGTGGAAAGGGTGGTTTTCCTCGACTGCTTCTTCAACTACAACAGCGAGAGGGCCTACAGGATACTCGAATATATCATCAACAACGACAACGGCGTCACCACCTTCGAGTTCAACGTGAACGGCGATGATCTGGACGAAGAGACCCTGAGGCTTCTGGCCGAGGCAAGAAGCGGTCAGATAGTATTCAACATAGACATAGCAAGCACGAACGCCGAGGTGCTGGCGGCCATCGGAAGAGAAGAGAACATCTACCGCCTTATGTACAACACCACAAAGCTTCTTCAGGCGGGAAACGTCCGCACGGAGATCCATGTCAAGGCAGGACTTCCGCTCGAGACTGAGGCGATGTTCGCTCGCTCGTTCAACAAGGCGTTCGGCATGGCGGAGGGCATGCCTGTCCATATCGAGCCTATATTCGTGAGCAGGGGCAGCGCCCTGAGAGAGGAAGCCGAAAGATACGGATATGTCTACGCGTCTCACGCCCCTTACGAGGTGATCTCGACAGGCCATCTGAGCGCTGCGGAGATGCTGAGGCTGAGAGGCGTTGCGAAAACTGTGGAGAGATATATCGGAGACAGCGGATTTTCGAAATCTGTGACGCGGATGCTGAACGATACCGGCCTCAAGCCGTATGAGCTCTTCAGAGGACTTACCTCATACATCATGAGAAGCGAGCTCGGCGGCAGGATGAACAAAAAAGAGAACATGGCCCGCATTCTGTATAAATACGGCTGCGGATTGTACGACGAGCTTGCCGATCCGGTCAAGCTGGACATCCTCAAGGACGTGATATACGCGGACCTTTCCGCACTCGTCACCGAAGATGCCATGAGAAAGTTCGATAAAAAGGGCTGGGACTGAAACTTTGGAAGAGAGCAATAAAGACAGGATAAGCGAATACCTCAGCCCGCGCATAAAGGACATGATGTTTGCCGAGCTGTCGCGGGACTGGCTCGACAGAACGGGAGCAGCTGAGATACTGGGCGGCGTGGCCGTCCCGGTGAACACGGATGCCGGAGAGATCGATGTCAGGGACATAGTCCTCGACATGGCCAGGGTCATCGGCGGTGATCCGCTCTTCGTGTATGCCGGCAGCTATGCCGATTTCATCAGGCGCGCGGCCGGAGATGAAGCCGCTGCGTTGCTGATCTCGGAAGGAGCGAAGTCGGCGGACAGGGGCGACTTCGAGGATGCCTGCATGCTGCTGCGGGCTGCGCTCAGACTAGAGCCCCGGTCGCGCGAAGCGCTGTATCTTTACGCCAGGGCATGCAAGGAGATAAGCGACATGGATGCGGCGGCCTTCGGCGAAGGAGAGGGCAGCGGAGAGAGGATAGGCATGTTCAAGGCCGAATCCATGGAGACCTTCGAGCTGCTGACGATGATCCATCCGGAATTCGCGATGGGCTATTATTTCCTCGGCTACGCCTACCTCAACATGGGCCTTTACCTCAAGGCCCAGTTGACATGGCAGGACTTCATGAAGTATTCGTCCGGAGCAGAGAATGAGACTCATGAGATGGACGATGACATGCTCGCGTCCCTGAGAGAGGAGATATCCGGCAGGCTTGAGGAACTGACAGATCCGGTCGAGATCGAGCGCGGATGCAACCTTGTTATGAGCGGAGACTTTCAGGGCGGCAAGGCTGTGCTTGACGCCTACCGTGAGAGCAGTTACGCGGGCTGGTGGCCGCTGTGGTACTGCCTCGGGACGGCCGAGTCGGCTCTGGGGAACGCAAACGAGGCAGCGGAATGCTATAAGACAGTTCTCAAGCTGTCTCCGCGCAATACCGATGCCATGGAAGAACTCGCGGTCATATACGCGATGTCGGGAGACGAAGAGAACGCCTCAAAATACAGAAAAAAGATAGAGATCGTCAGAAACGGGTCAGGGGACTACACTACCAGGGGAAAATGATGGAAAAGTATCAGTTCGGCGAGAGCGAATCAAAGCTGATCGAAAGTCTCAGCGTGCCTATGGCCGTTTATCAGTTCATAGATAAGCGGGTGGTCACGCTTGCACTTTCATGGGGGTTCTGCGAGCTCTTCGGCTTCGATGATCTCGAAGAAGCATATCGTCTGATGGACAACGACATGTATCGTGATGCCCATCCGGATGATGTCGCCAGGATATCCGAGGCTGCTTACAGGTTCGCGACTGAGGGCGGCGAATACGAGGTGCTGTACAGAAACAGGGGGCCAAAGGACAATGAATACCGCCTGATACACGCACAGGGCCGTCACGAATACACCGATACCGGTGAGAGGATCGCTGTCATCTGGTATACGGACGAGGGCATATACGACGATACCGGGAACCTGAAGGTCAGCAGCCTCAGCAGGACCATGGCTGACGCTCTTCACAGGGAGAGCATAGTGCAGACAGGAAATTACGATCCGCTTACCGGACTGCCAAACATGGCTCTCTTTTTCCAGATGTCGGAATCAGAAAGAGACATGATACTGTCGGAGAACAGCCGGCCCGCGATGGTCTTTTTCGATCTTAACAGGATGACGGAGTTCAACAGCAGGTATGGCTTTGCAGAGGGAGACAGGCTTCTCAGGGAGTTTGCCAAGCTGCTCGTAAAGCACTTCGGCAGCAATGCCTGCGGGAGGTTCGGCCAGGACCACTTCATAGCCTGCGCGGATGACAACGGCCTTAAGGAAAAGCTGGAAGTATTATTTGAAGAGCTCAAGACCATAAACGAGGGAAGGACCCTAACCGTTAAGGTCGGAATATTCCTCAAGATAATCGGAACGACCCTTGATGCCGGCGTGGCCTGCGACAGAGCCAAGGCCGCCGCTGACAGCATAGAGGACCCTTCGGTCTCCTCATACAGATATTTCGACAGAGAGATGCTGGATGAGATCGACCGCAGACAGTACATCATAGATAATCTCGACAGAGCCCTTGGAGAAAAGTGGATAAAGGTCTGGTACCAGCCTATCATCAGAGCCGCGAACGGCATGGTATGCGACGAGGAGGCTCTCTCACGCTGGATCGATCCTGACAGGGGGCTTCTGAGCCCTGACGAGTTCATCCCGGTCCTCGAGAGGGCACATCTGACATACAAGCTGGATCTGTATGTCGTGGAGGAGATCCTCAGAAAAATAAAAATGAATGAAAAAGAGGGACTGTACATAGTGCCTCAGTCAGTCAATCTGTCCAGATATGATTTCGAATCCTGCGATATCGTGGAGGAGATACGCAGGAGAGTGGATGACGCGGGCGTAAGCCATGACAAGATGACAATAGAGATCACCGAAAGCGTCATCGGCAGCGACTATGACTACATGAAGGCTCAGGTGGAACGCTTTCACGAGCTCGGATTCAATGTATGGATGGATGACTTCGGCAGCGACTATTCTTCGCTGGATTACCTCCTGAACATTCCTTTTGACCTGATCAAGCTTGACAAGAAATTCATGGATCAGTTCAGCAGCGGAGAGAAATCCAGAGTCATACTCACAGAGCTTGTAAGGATGGCGATGAACCTCGGCATCGAGACCGTCTGCGAGGGAGTAGAGCGTGAGGAACAGGCCGAATTCCTGAGAGAGATCGGATGCACCAAGCTGCAGGGATACTACTACTGCAAGCCTATACCGCCTGAGGAGATCCTTGAAAGGAACAGGAAGGGCGAGCAGATAGGCTATGAGAATCCGGAAGAGGCCTCGTATTATGAAGCCATAGGAAGGATAAACCTGTACGATGTTTCCGGCATAGGACGCGAGGAGGCCGATCTTCAGGAATACTTCGATACTATCCCTATGGCCATAGTGGAGTTCAACGGCTCTTTTTACGACATCATCCGTGAGAGCAGGTCGTTCAGGGAGTTCAAGGAGAGATACAGACCTAAACCGACGGAAGCACTGATCCGGGCCATGGGCAAATGCGCCGGTACGGGCAGTGATACCGTATATGATGAGGAGCTCAAGAACGGGATGCTGGTCCACATGTATCTCAAGCGTGTGGCTGTCAATCCTGTCACCGGCGTCTCAGCAATCGCCGCTGTCATACTTGCAACGAACATGAAGAGCCAGCAGGCTCCGGGAACCACCTCCGCGGCTGTGGCCAGAGCTCTTGCGGCAAACTATTTCGACCTGTATTACATCAATATCGATACCGAAGACTTCATGCAGTACAGTATGGATGAGGAGTCGGCGGAGATCGCTGTCCGGAGAAACGGAACGAACTTCTTCACGGAAGCCAAGAAGGATGCGCTCAAGTACATATACAAGCCTGATCAGAAGCTCTTCATGGAAGTGTTCAACAGGGAAACCATCCTTAAAGCACTGGACGAGAGCAATGTCTTCACATTTACTTACAGGATAATGACCGCTGACGACAGCACGATCCTGGACTCTGAAGGACGCCCGGTGTACGTGAGCATGAAGATCACGCGCATAGGCAATGACGACTCTCATGTGATAATGGGCGTCAGCAATGTCGATACGGAAATGAGGCACAAGGCCGAGCTCGAGAGGATCGAAAGCGAGCGCAAGACATACTCGAGGCTCACTGCGATCACAGGAGATTATCTGGTGTTCTATACCGTAGACCCTGAAACAGAAGAATATACCGAGTACTATGCCAGCAACATGTACGAGCAGTTCGGGGTCAGCAAGGAAGGCCGGAACTTCTTCGAAGAGGCGCGAAAAAACAGCGTCAGGACCGTATACCCGATGGATCTCGATATGGTGCTCAGCGAGCTCACGAAAGAGAACGTCATGAACAGCATACTCGCAAACGGCATATTCTCGCTCCAGTACAGGCTCATGATCGGAGGAGAGCCGAGGTATATAAACCTTAAAGCGGGCATGTCCGAAGAGGAGGACGGTCAAAAGCTCATAGTCGGCATCAACGATGTCGATGCGAGAGTAAAAGGCGGTCTGGAATACACGCAGAGGATGGAGGCGGTCAGGCAGCTGGCGCCGGATGTGAAAGCCGGCAGGGAGGAAGGCTTCCAGTTCATCGCCGACAGCATCAGCAAACCGTGCGCTATACTGTCTGTTGAGAAGAGAGCAGACGGCAGCTGCGGGGATATACGCATAATCCGGGCAAACAAGGCGTACAGGGAGACAATGGGCCCCGGATACAGGGACGGAATGCTTTATCATGAGCTTGTTCCGAAGGATATCAAATTCGAGGATTTCTGCTACAGAGCGGCGATACTCGGACAGAAGATGCATACATATGTAGAGACCAGAGCTCTTGAAGCCTGGACGGATCTTGAGCTCATACCCATGGCGTCGGACGATGAAAGCACAGGCTACTGCCAGTTCCTTTTCGAGTTCACTAAGGGGGCGGAAGCGGAACGAATGGCCGACGTTTCGATACAGACGGCCGACACGGCCATCAGAGCCTGCATCAAGCTGATGGGGGCAAAGGACTTCAGGGAAAGCGTGCGGTTCGTGCTTGAAGATATAAGGAGGCTCGGGGACGCTCTTTGCTGCGAGGTCCTGCTCGTTGATGACGAAAACAGGACTGTAGAGAAGTACTGCCAGGCCCTGCGGGCCGACAGCAGGTTTGCCGATGTCGATATCGATGATGTCCTGCCGTACGAGCTGGTGAAGACATGGAAGACCATGATGGAGGACAGTAACTGCATTATTGTCAAGAATTCCCATGATATAGACTCTGTTGCGGAAAGAAATCCGGAGTGGGCTGCTTCACTGAGAGAACACGGTGTTGAGAGCATAATATTCATGCCTCTGTATCAGAACAGGTCCATTTTCGGATATCTCTATCTGTCCGAATTCAATACAGACAATGTGGTCGAACTCAAGGAGATAATGGAGCTAATCTCATTCTTCCTCGGTACTGAGATCTCCAATACGCTCCTACATGAGCGCATGAATATCATGCTCCGTACCGATACGCTTACAGGCGCCAATAACCGCTACGCTATGCTCGACAGGATAGCGGGACTATCCGGAAAGCCTTTCGGCATCATCAGTCTGGATCTGAACGGTCTGAAGAGAACGAACGACACTCTCGGACATGACGCAGGCGACAGGATGCTGGTGCAGGCTGCAGAGGTCCTTTCAAAGGTGTTCTATCAGGAAGACATCTTCCGCACCGGAGGAGACGAGTTCGTCGTCATATCGGCAGACATTTCGGAAGGGGTATTTGAGCGCAAGATCGCGAGGCTTCGCCGCGACATCGAAAAGAATGTCGATGTAAGCTTTTCGATGGGTTCATACTGGTCTGACGGGACTGCAGAGCCGTCGGAAGCGTTCAGGATAGCTGATGACAACATGTATCAGGATAAGAGGAAATATTATCTCAGCCACCCTGAATTAAAAACCAGGTAAAGCTGATAATATTCATTTCAGGTGTTGACATAGTTCTGTGCCTGCACTATAATAATCAAGTCGCATATAAATGCGGCTGATGTTCCGAGGTAGCTCAATGGCAGAGCAACCGGCTGTTAACCGGTAGGTTGTGGGTTCGAGCCCCACCCTCGGAGCCATTTTTACAAAATATGCCGGAGTGGTGGAATTGGTAGACACCTGGGACTTAAAATCCTATGGGTAGTGATACCCGTACCGGTTCGAGTCCGGTCTCCGGTACCACTTCACAAAAGCATAAATAATGACGCGGGGTAGAGCAGTTGGTAGCTCGTCGGGCTCATAACCCGGAGGTCGGGAGTTCAAGTCTCCCCCCCGCAACCAGATGCAAGGTTCTCAGTAGATCGGGGACCTTGTTTTTTCTTGATAATACACAGCATCACCTATAGAATTATACTGATATCCAAAGGTCGGATCTGAGGAACACACAGAAAAAGGTGCTGATGGACAGAGGGGCACGGAATAGCATGGATAATCAGGACACGAAAAAAACAAAGCGACTCGCCAGAAGGACGATCAGGAGAATGCTCCTGCTTGCAGTGGTGCTCATCGCAGGCATCGGTACTGCGGTCGTTTCTATTTTCTGGGACCAGAACATGCAGATGTATTCGGATTTTGCATACTCATATACCCGGATGGCTGCAGACACCATTGACGGTGACAGGGTCAGTGGATACATAGAGACAGGAGAGACCGATGAATACTACGAGAAGATAAGACAGCTTCTCAATGTGATCGCCGAAAACGCGGATCTGAGATACATGTATGTTGTGATACCGCAGGAAAACGGCCTGCTCTATGTATGGGACGCTCAGCCTGAGCATGATGCCAGACCGCTGCTTGACCTCTGGGAGTATTCTTCGGATTACCCGCGTTATGCAGCTGAGGCCGCATATAATGAGGGAACGGAACAGTTCAAGGCGTACCGCTATAAAGACATGGATCTTGCGACTGCGATCTCGCCTCTCAAGGACAGCAAGGGGAATACGGTAGCGATCGTGGCGGCTGACCTGCTGATACCGCGTATCCGCGAGGGAATAATCAGGATCCTTGCAAACGTGGTCGCGTCCGTGGGCGTCATCATGATAATGGCCATGGCGATCTATTATTTCACGGTCCGCAGGCGGATAATAACGCCGCTGGAGACGCTGACGGATGCGGTGAGCGGTATAGTGGACAATCTCGACCGGAAAGAGAGCGTGAAGATAGATGTCCACACAGGGGACGAGATAGAGACTGTGGCGCGTTCGATCGAGGAGATGGACGAGAAGCTGCGCAGCTACATCGACGAGAACAGCCGGATAACGGCTGAAAAGGAAAGAGTCAATACAGAACTCTCCCTTGCGACACGCATCCAGGCCGACATGCTGCCGAACATTTTCCCGGCGTTCCCGGACCGTACGGAATTCAATATCCACGCCTTCATGACACCTGCCAAGGAGGTAGGCGGAGACTTTTATGACTTCTTCTTCGTGGATCACGATCACATGGCTCTGGTAATAGCGGATGTTTCGGGCAAGGGCGTTCCTGCGGCCATGTTCATGATGATGGTAAAGAGCATGATACAGACGCAGGTCATGTCGGGGCACAGCCCGAAGGATGCGCTCGAAACTGTAAATCAGCTGATATGCGACAATAACAAAGAGGGCATGTTCATTTCTGTCTGGCTGGGTATCGTAGATGTGAAGAGCGGCGTGCTCATTGCCGCCAACGCGGGCCATGAGTATCCGATCATCAAAAAACCGGACGGGAACTTCGAGATACTGAAGGACAAGCACGGATTCGTCATAGGCGGAATGGAAGGCATGAAATATACGGAATACGAACTGCTGATGGAGCCGGGCGCAAAGCTCTTTGTGTATACGGACGGAGTTCCTGAAGCTACGGACTGTCATTTTGATCTGTTCGGCATGGACAGGACTCTTGAGGCGCTGAATTCCGCAGCCGATGCCGACCCTGAAGGCATCCTGAAAGCTGTGGAGGATGCGGTCGCTGAATTTGTCGGCAGGGCCGAACAGTTCGATGATCTCACGATGCTCTGCTTTGAGTACAAAGGGGAGTGAGCCGATAAAAAACCGTAATGACTGACAGACCTGAGAAAGGGGAGGAAAGAATTGGGAAAATATAATAAAGAGAAAAAAGACAGTTATCCGAAACGACTGATGAACAGCTACAGGGAGGGGAACAGAAAGACGTTCACCGTCCTCATCATCCTGTACATAATGGTCATACTGACGGCGATCCGGTGCATAGTCACAAAGAATTATGAGAGCCTCGCGACATGCGTGCTCGTGCTGCTGCTCTTCTTCGTGCCGGCTTTGATCGAGGACAGGATGGACCTTACCATACCTCCGCTTTTCCAGGCGATCATATTCATCTTCATATTCGCGGCCGAGATACTGGGAGAAGTAGACCACTATTACGTGAAGATACACGGATGGGACACGATGCTTCATACGATCAACGGATTCCTGTTCGCGGCTGTAGGCTTTTCTCTCGTCTATCTGCTCAACAGGGGCACGAAGGATTTCAATCTGTCACCGTTCTACATGACGCTCGTCGCTTTCTGCTTTTCCATGACCATAGGAGTGATCTGGGAGTTCTTTGAATGCGCCATGGATCAGTTCTTCAACATGGACATGCAGAAGGATTTCGTGATAAACAACATCAACTCCGTATCGCTCGATCCTGAGAATTCCGGCGAGGTGATACATGTGAAGGACATAGTCAGTACCGTGGTCACCACCTCATCCGGAGAGACTGTCACGATAGAGGGAGGGTACCTCGATGTAGGCATTCTCGATACGATGAAGGATCTTCTGGTCAATCTGATCGGCGCGGTCGTATTCTCGACCATCGGCTATCTGGCACTGAAAAATGAGAGGACGAGCAAGGTAGCGGACAGCCTCATGATAAGACCGAACGAACACGAATAAGCAAGGAATATCAGACAAAAGAAATGAGAGAAAGAATCAACAGAAAATGGATGGCGATCGCTCTCGCGGTCATGATGACGTTTGCGGCTGTCGTGCCTGCAGGAGTTTTTGCCGAGGACGGATCAGCTGTTCCGGAGACATCAGCGCCGGGTTCTGCTGCGCAGCTCAGCGGAGCAGATGACGGAAACGACGGGCTGTCTGAAGACGCGATAACAGGACCGGGGCCTGCCGGCACAGATCCGGCAGCAGTTACTCTCACAAAAGCACTGGATCGTTCGGCTGATATCGATGATATAGTGGACAGCATGACACTGAGACAGAAGATCACTCAGTGCTTCATGATGGATTTCAGCAAGTGGAATGGTCAGGATATGACAGTGCTCGATCCCGATGTGGCGGAGATAATAGCGGATTATCAGTTTGGAGCCATGATCCTGTTCTGGGGAAACGTTCAGGATACAGGAAAAACACTGGAACTGACAAAAGCCATGCAGAGGGCGGTGATGAGCAGCGACGGTCTGCCGCTTCTTATCGCGGCCGATCAGGAGGGAGGGGCGGTCTTCCGTCTGGGCAGTGGTACGGCTCTTCCGGGGAATATGGCTGTCACCGCTACAGGAGATACGGAAAACGCCAGAATAAGTGGACGGATAATCGGAAGCGAACTCAGGTCGGTAGGGATAAATACGACAACGGCGCCTGTGCTCGATGTAAATGTCAATGCGAACAATCCCATTATCGGTATACGCTCGTTCAGCGATGACCCTGATATAGTCTGGACCTACGGCAAAGCATACTTAGAAGGACTGCGCGAAAACGATACCATAGGCTGCGCAAAGCATTTCCCGGGTCACGGCGACACAGATGTGGATTCTCACACAGGGCTTCCGATGGTAGACAAGCCGCTGAGTGAACTCGAAAAGACAGAGCTTAAACCATTCCAGGCTGCGATAGATAATGGCGCAGACATGATAATGTCAGCTCATATAATCTTTCCTCAGGTCGATTCGAGCAAGATCAGGGGCGAAAAGACCGGGGAGATGGTGATGCGTCCGGCTACCATATCGAAAGAGTTCCTTACAACAATTATCCGGGGGAAAATGAAATACGACGGGGTTGTCGTGACTGACGCCATGAACATGAAAGGCATTTCTACTCACTTCTCGGAAAGGCAGGCTGCGCTGGAGGCTTTAAAGGCAGGCGCCGACCTTATATGCATGCCTGTCACCCGGCACGGGGATGAAGAATATGATAAAAAAACAGTAGAGGAGCGCCTTGAAACTGTTATTACGTACATCGAAAGTAATATAGGGAGCGGAGAAGGACAACTCAGCGAAGAAAGACTGAATGAAGCTGTCAAAAGGGTGTTGAACCTTAAGAAGAAGAACGGAATACTTGATTACGATGAAAACGACTACTCAGAAGAGGCAGCTTATCGTACGGTCGGAAGCGCGGAGCACCGTCAGCTGGAGAAGACGATGTCTGACAAAGCAGTAACTCTTATAAGAAACGATGACTATACGCTCCCTTACGACGGAAGCAAAGGGTCCAGGATACTCATGCTGTCTCCGTATAAGAGTGAAAGCGCCCAGATGGTAATGGGCTTCAACCGCGCAAAGAAAGCAGGCAGGCTCCCGTCTGACGCGGAGATCAGGGTGTTCAGCTTCCAGAATTATTTTGAGGATCATAAGGAAGTGATCGAAGGTGAACTGAAGGATGACCTTGACTGGGCTGATCTTGTGATAATCGGGTCTGAATTATACAGCGCTGATGACATGGCGTTTGAAAAGGGACACTGGTTATCGCTGGTCCCTCTGGCTGCGACTGAATACTGCAGGTCGACGGGGAAGAAGTCCGTGATAATGTCCATGAACACTCCGTATGATGTCCAGCTGTATCCTGATGCGGATGCCGTGATCGCTGTTTACGGATGCGCGATCTCCTCTGTCGATGTGAATGAAGCTATAGAAAAGGGGATAACAGAGTCCGATAAAGCGTGCGGGCCGAACATCATAGCGGGAGTTGAGGCCATATTCGGCGTATTCGATGTATCAGGCAAGCTGCCTGTCAACGTGCCTGTATTTGACAGGGCAAGCAAGACGTATACCGACAGGATCGCATACCCGCGCGGATATGGTCTGACTTATGACAGGAATACATACAGCATAGTGTATAAGCTGAACGGAGGCAGCTACAAAGGCAGCAAAGCCGATATAACAGAGGCATATAAGGCCGGGACTTCCATCGCTGTCCACGAGGCGCCGGTCAGGGACGGCTATGAGTTCCTGTACTGGAAGGGAAGCGAATACCAGCCGGGAGATGAGTATACGGTGACTGAGGATCATGTTTTCACGGCGCAGTGGAAGAAGAGCTCCGGCACTAATGGCGGAAACAAAACGAACGGCGGAAATAAAACGAATACAGGTGATGACAGCACGATCGGCATCTGGCTCGCGGCGCTTCTGGCAGCACTTGCCGGACTTGCCGGTACCGCAATGATTCGCAGACGAAAGGCCGGCCGATAGACATCATCTTTAGCGCTGCTGCTTGTCCGGACCTGCAGTGAGCGGTACAATCTGAATGAAGAAGGGAAATGGAGAGCCGTGATGAAAAAAATCATCTGTATCAGCTGTATGATCGCGTTGTGCATTTGCATCCTTGCCGGATGCAAACAGGATACAACAGAAGAGACACTCGTAACACTGGTATGGAACGGGAACCGTACAGAGGTCAGGACATCTCAGTGGAAAGACAGATCCGTTGAGATCAGCACCGAGGACGTGAGCCTCGGCAATGGCAAGATCTATGATTTTGTCGGTGTAAAACTGTCCGATCTGATGGAGATTGCGGGCGCGGAGGACTGTACAAAAGCGATCGTGAAGGCCTCCGATGACTATTCTGTAGAGGTGGCGGCTGAAGACATAAGAAACTATGAGATAGCTCTGGTGAACCGCTATTCAGGAGGCAAGAAGATCCCTGATGATGCAGGCGGTCCCGTGAAGCTCGTTTATCCCGTGACATTCCATCCGGAACTTAGAGATACGTACGATACGTGGTCGTGGTGCTGGTATGTATACGAGGTGGAGTTTATCGGACCGGATGAATGATCGTATCGATGTGATCGTGCCCGCTCATCGCGCGCACAAAACTCTTGAACGAACGCTCGAGTCGCTGGCTGTGCAGAGCATAGCCGGCGATCTTAATGTGACGGTCATAGACGATGAATGTCCGGAAGGAGACTACTGCGATGCAGCTGAGCCTTTTAGGCTCTCATGGACATGAACGAAGTGACCGGAGTGTGCTCGAGGGGATACAGAGAGAGGGGCAGGGAAGAAAATGCATAAGACGGCGCGCCGCATGCTTAAGGAACGCCTGCTGAGGAGATACCTTGACGCGGTACGGATGCAGGGAAAACACTACGCCCCGATCAGGTCGATCCCGCCGGAGGTGCTTGAGATATTCGTAGCCCGCGAAGACCCGCGCTTCTATCAGCATAAAGGTGTCCTGCCCAAAGCAGTGCTGCGCGCGTTCAGGTACAGCATCCGCGCGCATGTACCGATGCCGGCAGCAGCACCATCACGCAGCAGCTGCTCGCACGTATCTATAATCCTCTGATCGGACTGGATCCCGGGATGCGCAGGATGCAGGACATCTACGGCCTGCCCGGCGGGAAGACAGCGGACGGTCTTGTAAGCTACGCGCGGGCCATGACAGGATCACCTTACTGGAAAGGCGCCTTCGGGCAGACTGACACGCTTGGGCTTCTCAACCACAGCCGCTGGGATCACCCTGAAGAATTCGATGGCGCGGAATACCTGGATGATCTGGGAAAGAGGGTGTTCGATGATACAGGCCTGATCAAGGGCTACCGCGCCATCCCGGACAACATAGATGATCTCGGCAGGAGCCCGCTTGTCTCATACACGGCGCTGAGGATGAAGATAGAATATAGTTATGTGAGCCCGCACGTGATATACTTAAGAGGAACCATATGACAGGCAATACACAAAGGGAAAACAATCTGATCAGGGCGTATATCATTATCTCGGCCACTTTGCTCGTTCTTATAAAGACTGTGCAGATCATGCATGCCGGCCGCGTCATCAATGTATGCATGTTCACGGCGATAGCGGTAAACACCGCCGTGACCGCTTATTTTTATCTGCGCTGCGGCAGGACGATCGAAGACAGGAATTCGAACCTTATCGCATACGGCCTTTTCGCGACGTTTGTCGCGGATCTTTTTGCCACTTTGTTCGCCAGAGGCTTCAATTCAACGCCGTATATAATCGGGATCAGCTGCTTCTGCGTGGTAGAGATCATCTATGCCGCATATCTGCGCGCAGGCAGGGCGACAGTGATCCTGCGCGTCGCGGTGATCGCCGCAGTCCTGATCATCCTTCGTGCTGCGGGGATGTTCAAAACCGGTATTGCGCTGGGGCTGATCAATATTATCCTCGTAATGGCGAATGTACTGGACGCGTGGGTCATAAGGAGGTTCGATGCGCCCATGCTCTTCCGGATCGGCATAGCGCTGTTCTGCGCATGCGATCTTTCCATCGCGATCAGGACGGTGACATCCGGGGGCATACATCAGGCGGCGGCATTCGTTGTATGGATATTCTATGTTCCTGCGCAGCTGCTTATCACTCTGGCATATGTCAGCTGCTGCAGTAATAAAAGAGACTGATACAGAGAGGCGAATACAATTATGATGAACAAACTTGAAGAAGCGATAATTTATGCTACGATACTGCACCAGGGAAAGATCCGCAAACTTGACGGCACTCCGTATATCCTGCATCCGATCGAAGTATCGCAGATCCTGTCTACCATGACGCACGATGAAGAGGTGATAACCGCGGGCATACTGCATGACATCGTTGAGGATACGGACGGGACCCTGGCTGAGATAGAAAAGAGATTCGGGAGAAGGGTCGCCGAACTCGTCGACTCTGAGTCGGAAGACAACAAATCCGATGAAGACAGGCACAGGACCTGGAAGAGACGCAAGGAGGAATCGCTGCGGGTACTCAAAAACAGCAGGGATATAGGAGTCAAGATGCTCTGGCTTGCGGACAAGCTCGCCAATATCCGCTCTCTTGCAGGTCTTTACTCAGAGAAGGGTGAAGCGGTATGGGAGGAGTTCAATGAGACAGACCCTGAAGAGCAGCGCTGGTACTACTCCGGCATCGCAGAGATACTGGAACTCGAGCTCAACAAGACCGCGGCGTTCAAGGAACTCATAAAGCACGTCAATTTCATCTGGCCGGGTACATTTGATTCGGAAAAGGCCAGATACAGGAAATACAAGGAAGTCTCCGTGGAGGGCTGCAAGCTGCTTGCCAGCGGCGCCAAAGGGGAGGTATACCGCTATGATGACGAGCTGATCATCAAGGTGTTTAATAACAAGAACAAGTACCGCGATGTGGAGCAGGAGATCGCGCTCAGCCGCAAGGCTTTCATTCTGGGGATACCTACGGCCATCTCGTTCGGTATCGTTGCCGTGGGCGACAGATACGGAGCCATGTACGAGCTGCTCGATTCGGAGACCATATCGAGCCTGATCGCCAGAGATCAGGCCCGCGTGGACTACTACGCATCGGTATTTGCGGAGCTGGCCCATACCATCCACAATATACATGTGACCGACGAGGACGGCTTCCCTGACGGGATCGGCAGACTGCGCAGATACATCACAGGCGGCATCGAAAAAGAGGACGAGGCCCTTGCGGAGAAATGCATGAAGCTGCTGGATACCATCTCCGTTTCAGACACGCTGACACACGGGGATTTCCATACCAACAACGTATTCCTCATGAACGGAGAGCCGCTGCTGATAGACCTTGACAGGCTTTCAACGGGACACCCGATGGCTGAGATCAGCGACCTTTATTACTTCTACAATATCCTGGGCGAGGATGATCCGGCCGTCGTAGAGGACTTCATGGGATTCCCATACGATACTGCAAAACGCTTTTTCGACACATTCCTCATGAGATACCTCGACACGAATGACGAGAAAAGGCTCGGGGAAGTCAGGGAAAAAGCGGCGTTCCTGTGCTATGTGCGCATGATCAACAAGATACACAAGAAAACCACTGTCTCTGAAGAGGAAAGGGCAATAATAGACCGCAATCTCAAAAGGGTGGCGGAGCTTGCTGACAAACTGGAAACACTGGACTTTTAGAGCGGCGGTAACAGAAAGGGAGAACGATAATTGCATACATTTATTCTCGGTCTCGTGATACTTTTTGCGGGCGGCGCTTTATACGGATATTTCTGTGAAAGAGTCTTTTCTCCCGACGACCGGACGACCCCGGCGTATTCAAAGCAGGACGGGGTCGATTTCGTTCCTATGTCGAAATGGAAAAACACTCTGATCAACCTGCTCAACATAGCGGGAACAGGTCCGATACTGGGCCCGGTCCAGGGCATACTCTTCGGCCCCATTGCGTTCCTGACCATACCGATAGGATGTGTGATCGGAGGGGCGATGCATGATTACTTCTGCGGGATGATATCCGTCAGAGAAGGCGGCATCCAGATGCCCGGGATCATAGAACAGACCACGAACGCGGTCATCCACAGGATATATACGGTCTTCGTCTGCATAGTGCTTTTTCTGATAGGCGTCGTGTTCATTTATACGCCGGGAGACATCGCCGCTACGCAGCTGTTCGGCTTCGGAGGAACGGCAGGCGAAGCGTCGACGTGGATCATTTATTCCGTCATTTTCGCCTACTACATGATCGCGGCGCTGTTTCCGATCGACAGGATCATCGGAAAGATATATCCGATGTTCGGAGCGGTGCTTCTGCTCTCGGCCGTTGGAGTTTTCATAATGCTTTTCACCGGCCATTACTCTCTGATCGATCTGTCGGATGATTCGAATCCGTATTTCCCGCTGCTGTTCATGGCGCTCTCGATAATTATCATAGCCGGATACCACAGACTTGCCGAAGTGATCAGGCTGCGCGGGAGATCGGGAACTGTATATTTCATCGTAGGGGTAGTGATGATACTGGCGTCCGTCGGCGTCTTCGTATCGCTTCTGGCCGGAAGATACTCGCTGGTCAACATGTGGGACAGCTGGGACCTGAACGGCTTCGATTTCGGCGAATACTTCAGGAGCCAGAACTTTATACCTTCGTTTTTCGTGACCGTGGCGTGCGGGATCCTTTCGGGCTTCCACTCCACACAGATCACTCTTGTGACAAGGACACTTGAGAGTGAAAAGGAGGGGAGACTCACCTTTTACAATACCATGATAGCTGAAGGCTTTATCGCGATGGTCTGGGCTGCAGGCACGATGGCAATGATCGGCGTGGGAGCCGATGCTTCGGGCATAAGCGTAAAGATGACAGACGCCGGATGGGCGTACTTCGCTCAGGTGAACGGAAGCATACAGGAGGTATCGGCGACGAGCGTAGTCGGAGTGGTATGCCGCAATATGCTGGGCCCCGTGGGGGGTCCTATCGCCATCGTCGGCGTGATACTCCTTCCGGTCACGAGCGGAGACACGGCGCTGAGATCGCTCCGCCTGATACTCGCGGATACGCTGCACATCCGGCAGGATGACGCCGGAAGACGGGTGATGCTGGCGCTGCCGGTATTCGCTCTCGCGTATGCTGTGCTGATCTGGGCAAAGAACGATCCTAACGGCTTCAACACCATATGGAGGTACTTCGGCTGGTCCAACCAGACGCTTGCGGTGTTCGCACTCGCGGCCATACTGATATGGCTCATGCGTCATGACAGGAAAAAGTATCTGTGGATGCCGCTCATCCCGCTGGCGTTCTACGCTTTCATCACCTGCTCGTATCTGATGAATGCAAAGATCGGATTCTCGCTGCCTTACGGCGTGTCTCTCGGAATAGGGGCGGTCTTCGCCGCCGCGGTGAGCGCCGGCGCGATATACCTCGGATCGGACCGGTATTCCGAAAAAAACAGATGATACTTATCGGCGATATGCTTAAATTTGCGCTGACAATCTGCTATTATATATGTGTCACTGTTCCGGCCCGAGGCCGGATGATAAAAAAATAACGATATAAAAGAAAGGATATCAGAATTATGGAAAAGAAAGATTTTGAAAAGAATGTAGTAGTTGCTGTATTCAAGGTCGAGAGCGAAGGCTTTCAGGCACTTTCAGAACTGAGACAGGCTGCAGCCGGAGAGACTTATCTCGTAAGCGCAGCTGCACTCATCAAGAAGACAGGAGCTGCATGCTTCTATCTTGACGGCTTCGACACCGGAGTCCATACGGCTAACGACGCTGCTGTCGGCGGACTGATCGGCATGACTGTCGGCCTCCTCGCAGGTCCTCTCGGCGTCCTCCTCGGAGGCAGCTACGGAGCTCTCGTCGGAGCTACAGTCGATGCAGGCGACTCTGTGTTCGGCGCTTCGATGCTCGACCAGATGGCAGGCAAGCTCGACGACGGAATGGTCGCTCTCATCGCTCTGGCGGCGGAAGAGACACCTGCAGTTCTTGACGCCAAGCTGGGCGCATATGACACTGTGATCGCACGTTTCGATGCTGATGCAGTCGCTGACGAGGTCGACAGAGCATACGAGAAGCAGGCTGAGATGGCCAGACTGGCAAAGATCGAGGTCCGCGAAAAGGAAAAAGCTGAGTTTGAGGCTCAGATGGAAGAGAACAGCGAGATCTTAAGACACGGATTCTCGAAATAGTATATCTTTTTCGATCTTTTTTCACAGCCTCCGGTATTTCCGGAGGCTGTGCTTTAAAAAGCGTATTTCTGAAAAAAGGAGACTGCATCATGAAAAGAACAGCAGCCGTGCTGGCGGCAGCCGTCATCATAACGGGAATGCTGGTAATGACTTCGTGCGGCGGCGCGTTCAGCATGACAGGAAGTGAAAAATACGCTTCGGTCCAGGCCGATAAGGCCTCAGCGGATACGACATCCACAGTTGGAGGCCTTGAGGTGGCCGAAGGCGAAAAAGTGATCATCGCATCATCGCTTGATGAGGGTGTGATAAGGATGGAGGTCTTTGCCGGTCCGGATGAGCAGTCGGCGGATGAAGTCCCCGAGCCTGAGGGAGATCCGGTGATGACCTTTGACGCCGGCGGAAGCGACTCGGTGTCGGGGACCGTCGACCCGGGATATTACTTTGTCAGGGCGACTGTGAAAGAGAAGGCGACAGGCTCTGCAGAGCTCACAGTCTCATCAGCGGAATAGCTGCAGCATGGAGGATATGACAATGAAGATAACAACATTCAGCCCGCTTATCGTTACCAACAACATAGATAAGAACGTCAGGCTTTTCGAATCGCTGGGGTTTGAGATCGCGCACAAGCAGAACCCGGAAAGCGATATATATGACTTCACCATGAAGGATGCAGACGGCCATAAGGTGGACATAGCAAAGGCCAGGGTCGAGAAGGACCTCACGCTCATAAGAATGAATGTGCCTGACTTTGACGAAGCGTTTGAGATACTGCAGGAGCAGGGCTTTGTGATCAGGGGCGGACACGTCATAGAGACAGAGTCATCGAAATCGGCTATGGTCATATCTCCGACAGGATTCGCTTTCGACCTTTGCCAGCACAAAAAGTAGAGACGGTGTTTATATAGTGAACCGCGAAGCCGGTCATAAAAGGGGAAAACAACACAATGTTTGGATTCATCAATAATAAAATCAAGATCAAACCGGTCGAGACCGCATCGATCAGCAGCTGCCTCGAGTTCATAGAATCGGAACTTGACGCTGCGGGTGTATCGACGAGGCTGAAGGTAAGGGCAGAGATCACATCCGAAGAGATGCTGGTCAGGCTTATCGAGAACTCGACGGGCGAAGGAAGCATTCGCATCCAGATAAGGAAGGCCCTCGGCGATATCAGCATCAACATGAGCGTCAAGGGCAGGAAATTCGATCTTTACGCGAACGAAAGCACGCTTTCCGATGACATAGATGATGTAGAGGACGAAGATGCTCAGGCTGTGATCAGAACATTTCTCCTGAAGGCAAACGATTCGAATCTCAAGTACAGCCACAGAGACGGCGTGAACAGCGTCCGCATAATGACGGGCCAGTCGACGGTCTCGACGATGAAGCTCACCATGGGTGCGCTCGCTCTCGGCATCCTGCTCGGACTGATACTTAAATTCGCTCTGCCTGAGACGGCCTGTTCCGCGGTATGCGACTATCTGCTGTCGCCTGTAAGTACGATGTTCATGAACGCTCTGAAGATCGTGATAGCTCCTGTGGTGTTCTTCTCGATAGTCACATGCATATCCGGCTTCGGCGATCTGTCCGAGCTGGGCAGGATAGGGATGAGGGTCATGGGCATGTATCTGTTCACTACTGTCATCGCTGTCTTCATGGCGTTCGGCGTGACCACACTGATAAGCCCCGGCAGATTCGGAGCGGCTCTTGCCATGCACGGGACTCAGGCTGTCTCCGTCGATACGAATGTCGACACCTCGCTGCTCAGCACGATAATAAACATAATACCTTCGAATTTCCTGAAGCCGTTCCTTGAGGCGAATACGCTGCAGCTGATATTCCTTGCAGTGCTGATAGGCATAGCTGTCGGAAAGATAGGCGAGTATACGCCTGTGCTGACCGAGATCTTCGAGGCGTGCAATTCGCTGTTCCTGACGCTCACATCGATGATCGCGAAGTTCATACCGCTCGCCGTATTATGCTCGATCTCGCTGATGCTGGTCAATCTCGGAGGCTCATCGTTCCTGTCGCTGCTCGGATATTTCCTTACGAACGTGCTCGAAATATTCATCATGATGGCGATTTACGGCCTGCTCGTTTTTGTGATGGGCAGGGTGAACCCGTGGATATTCTTCAGAAAGATGAAGGAGAGCATGCTGACGAGCTTTACTCTGTCCTCAAGTTCTGCAGCGATGCCGACAAACATAAGGACATGCACGGACAAGCTGGGAATCTCTCCGAAGGTCTGCAACTTTTCGATACCTC
Organism: Mogibacterium sp.; assembly: GCA_017512365.1. Lineage (GTDB taxonomy): Bacteria > Bacillota > Clostridia > Peptostreptococcales > Anaerovoracaceae > Crickella. The sequence goes on along the minus strand of JAFWGQ010000047.1, from coordinate 49,661 downwards.
TCGGAGCCACTATAAACATGGACGGCACATGCATAAGCCTGGTGCTGTCCGGACTTTTCCTCGCGAAGATGTACGGCGTGAATGTTCCGGCTTCCGCTCTGCCGGCTCTTGCGCTTACCATAATACTGCTCTCGCTCGGATGCCCGGGCGTTCCCGGAGCAGGACTCGTCTGCCTCGGCATAGTGCTTGAGCAGCTCGGGGTGCCTATCGGAGCTATCGGTCTTGTGATAGCCATAGACCCTGTGCTGGATATGTTCGATACCATGTCTAATACCACGGGCGATATCGCGTGTGCGACCATAACTGCAAGCAAAGAGGGCCTTCTGAACAGAGACATATTGAATGATCCGAAAGCGATCTGACGGCGGACCTGCTGCAGGCTGTGAAGACCGCTCAGATAAGACCTGATACAAGAGTTTAACCTTCCGACCGTTTGGCAGGAAGGTTTTTCATTTTATCCACTGCAATTTACCGGATTTGTTAACAATTGAAATAACTGAAGTGGTATAATACTTTCGAAAATTTTTGCAGTATCAGCACTGTTTCCGGAGAGTATGACATGACAAAAAAAGAATCCGACAACTACCAGATAATCCTGGGACGAATAAGCAGAGGCACGATAGCCGACCAGAAAGCATGGAAGTTCGTCAGAGAGCTGAACTCATACAGTGAGGACCGTCTCAACGCGGCCGCTCTTATCGACGGCAGACGCAAATACACCTACCGTCAGCTCTTCCGCTGCTGGGACAGATACGCAGAGGTGTTCGCCGCTGTAGGAATAAGTGAGAAAAACGGATCAAGAGTCGGGATGACCGGCAATATATCCGCTGAGTGCATCATAGCTTTTTATGCGCTCAATATGCTCGGCGTTTCCGTTTCAATGATACCTATCGAGGATACATACGACGATGAGTGCTGGTGCGACGCCATGAGAAAGGAAGGAATCACCGACATCATCATGGCTGACGCCTGCGCGTGGCCGGGCCTTCTCAGGAAACTGTCGGTATACAGGGAAGAGCTGGGCATCAGGAACGTCATCACTCTGCCGACAAATGTCGACGGCCCTTACGCGGCTCCGGTAGAGAGGCTTCAGGCCAGGCTTTACGAGCGCATTCTCTCAGCCTGCGCGGATGTCGTATCGATGGATAATCTCATGGACCGTTACGAGACGACGCCTTTTACCGCCAGCTCAAAGAGAAATGACGAGGCGGCTGTCATAACACATACATCCGGCACTACCAAGGGTATCCACAAGCCTATACCTCTGTCGGATCTGGCGCTGAATTCCGCTGCCCTCAGCCTTATGAGACATGAGCTTTTCAGGCAGCTCGCAGACGGAGGCATCACGGCGATGACGAAGGAGATGACTGCGGCGTACGGGATGGTCGACATGGTACACGCGCCTCTTGCTCTTGGGATAACGAATGTCATCGTACCTCTGGGAGCATACAACATGAAATTCGACAAGGCTGTAAAAGACCACAGGGTCAACATGCTGATGACGAACGCGCAGCACTTTGAGGAGTGGATGAAGTACACTCCTGATGGACTGGACCTTTCGAGCCTGAGATTCGTCACGCTTGGAGGAGCCTATGTTTCGCCGGATACTCTCAACAGGATAAACAGCTTCATAAAAAAGCACGGCGGCCGTGTGAAGGCTGTCAGCGGATACGGACTGTCCGAGGCCGGCGGCGCATGCATCATCCCCGATCCTTCCGGGGAGACTGCTGACACGATCGGAAAGCCTCTTCCGGGAGTCGAAGTGCGCATATACGATGAGTATGACGGGAATTTCTATACTCTCGACGACGGTCCGCGCACCGGGGGACTGTACATATCCTCGGATTCGATCAGCAGCGGACGCATAGGAGACACGGTGTTCTTCGAGCCGGAAAAGATCGAAGGCCGGCCTTACATATGCACTTACGATCTGGTATCGACTCCGGGAGACGGGACCCTCACATATGCGGGCAGGATGAACCGCTTCTTCGCCAACAGCGAGGGCGTCGAATTCAGCGCCGGCGTCATAGAGACCGCGGTATCCAAACAGGAAGGCATAGAAGCCTGCGCGATAGTACCGAAATACGACAAAAAGGTCTCTGACACCATACCTGTATTGTATATACAGACAAACGGTACAGGCGCAAGGGCAAGGCGTATAGTCAGAAACGCCCTGCTCCAGACTTTCGGCGATCAGGAAGGCTTCGATCCCGGCCAGCTGCCTAAAGAATGCGTCATAACTGACAATATCCCGTACAATGCGACAGGTAAGGTCGATGTGAATCTCATCACGAAGGGATATGTCGACGGAAAAGCCTATACCGTAGAAGGTCTGTGCAGAGACGGAAAACTTACGGGGATCGAGTTCAGGGCAAAGCAGGAGAAGACTGAATACAGCGGGCTGGGCTGCGATCAGTTCTTCGGATAGCAAAACATGGACTGGAGAAAGATAAAAATATGGAAAAAGAAAGAAAAGAAATGCTCACAAACGAAGAAGATAAAAACACTGATCTGAGACCGGGATGGGGAGAACGCCTGGGCTACGGAGCGGGCGGAATCGGCATACGCCTTCTTATGTCGGTCATCGGCACGTATCTGCTGATCTACCTGACGAACACGGCTCTTCTGGATGTTGCTGTCGTGACCGGCATTATCGCTGTATCGAAATTCTTCGACGGCATATCCGATCTCGTCATAGGAAACATCATAGACCATACCAGGTCCGGGATGGGAAAAGCCAGGGTCTGGCTGTTCCGCATGTGCCTGCCGTTCGCAGCGTCGTTCATGCTGCTGTTCTGGGTGCCTCCGCATTTTCCGGCTGCGCTCAAGTACATCTACGTGTTCCTGATGTACAACATCGTGAATGCGGTATTCTTCACATTCCTTCAGATATCACATTTTTCGCTGATCTCGCTGATTTCTTCTGACAGTGAAGAGCATGGCCTTCTCGGAGTGATAAACAGTCTTAGCAAGGGTCTGGGCGGTCTGGTCGGGAGCGTGTTTTTCGTAAAGCTTCTGACCCGGTTCTCAGGCGGCGTTCCCAATCAGTACACACAGAAGGGCTTTACTCTTGCCTGCCTCGTGCTGTGCATAGTATGCGTATGCACGCTTCTGATAACGGTGTTTTCGACAAAAGAGAGGGACGGGGACGCTGCGATATCAAAGGCGGGCAAAAGGCTGGGTATCCGGGACATGATCCCGTCATTCAGGATCATACTTTCAGACAGAAACTGGGTCGTGCTCGTGGTTACTCAGATACTGGCCTTTATAGGGATCACGCTGGTGACTTCCTCGGCAACATACTACTCGATGTATGTCCTGAAGGACATGGGAAACATGAGCTGGCTGGCTGCCACAGTAATGATACCTTCGCTCTTCATCCAGTTTCTGAGTCCGCTGCTCATGAAAAGACTGACAAAAAAGAGGATATACGTGGCAGGCACGATCCTGTACTCTGCGGGATGTCTTGGATTTGCGCTCCTGTCCCCTCTGAAAGTGGGAATGATAATATGCAATCTGATAAAAAGCATGGGGATGGGTCTGTACAACAGCGTGACCATGGGCATAGTCGCAGACCTGGTGAGCAACACAAAGAAAAAGACCGGACAATTTATCCCGGGCGCGGGTTACTCGGGAATATCCGCGGCCGACAAGCTCGGACAGGGCCTCGGCAATGTGGTTCTCGGTATGCTGCTCTCCGTTGCAGGCCTCAGCAAATCGGTCGATCCGACTGCCGCGGCATCCGCATCGGTGGTCACTGCAGTGAACTGGGCCTTCCTCTGGCTGCCGCTGATATTCGGGATCATCACACTGGTACTCTTCCAGTTCTTCTTCGATCCGGATGAAAAGCCGGACAATACATATAAATCAGAGAATGATCAGTAACAGTATTATGATCATGCATATATAGTAAAAGAAAGGGTAATTAGTCATGGATAATCAGAACAGCTGCAATGTGCGCAGGGAATTAATACGTATCCTGATCGAGCGGGTACAGGGCCAGAGGGTGAGACACCATTCTGAGGCTTCCCCGGAACCTGAGAAGGTCAGCCCGAAGGTCAGGTTCGAAGTCGAAGACATGCTTAACAATCCGTACATGAACAGGGACGAAGTGCCTCTGGCGATGGATATCTTCAAGCCCGTAGTTTCGGATGACACCGAGCTTCCTGTCATAGTGTACATACACGGAGGAGGACTTGTGCTCGGAGACCGCACGATGTCGAGATCTTACGGCAGGGCGCTTGCGAGCAGAGGATATCTGGTGTTCTCTATCGAATACCGGCTGGCTCCGAGAGCAAATGCCTGCGAGCAGCTCGATGACGTATGCGCGGGCATGGACTGTATAGGACGCAGGCTTGTGGACTTCAACGTGGACTTCACAAGAGTGTTCCTTACAGCTGAGAGTGCGGGAGCGTATCTTGCCATTTACGTGGCTGCAATGAAGAACTCAAAAAAGCTTCAGAAAGCGATAGGATATGAACCGACCAGGATGGTGTTCAAAGCTCTCGGACTTCACTGCGGCATGTTCTATACGGACAGGTGCGATCCTATAGGCTGGCTGCTTGAAGATCAGTTCTACGGAGACAAGATGCTTGATGAGAATTTCAAACAGTATCTGGATCCGGAGAACGATGAGATACTGAAGAACCTGCCTCCTGTATTCCTTACGACGAGCAGGGGGGACTTCCTCAACAATTATACTCTTATGTACCATGAAGCGCTGAAAAACGCTGAGCGTGAGTCTCATCTGGTCTATTACGGCGATAACGATCTGGGGCATGCCTTCGTCGCCACCTCGCCTCACAAGGCTACAAGCATCGATGCCATTGACAAGATGGTCGACTACTTCGAGCTCAAGGCAAAGGAAGGCAGACAAGCCATGAAAAGGATCGCTTCGGAAAAAAAGAAACTCGAAGCGATAAACGCGCGTATCGAAAACGGAAAGATAATCGAGCAGAAGACCTGGAAATTCATAAAGGAACTGAATTCATACAGCCATGACATCATGAGCTCCACTGCTCTTTCAGACGGAAAGAGAAACCTTACATACAGACAGATGTTCCGCATGTGGGAACACTACGCAGAAGCGTTCTCGGCTCTGGATATCACTGGAAAGAACCATTCGAGAGTCATGCTGCAGGGAACTCCTTCGATAGAGACCATCTGCGCGATGTACGGTCTGAACATGACAGGCGCAACGGTATCTCTTATACGCAATCAGGCAGGCGATCCTGTCAGACTGAGGGATCTGGCCAAAAGGGAGATGATCACGGATATCATAGTTCCGGATATCGGTCTCACCCGCAGACAGCTCAGCATGCTGAAGAAAGAGCAGAAAGATCTCGGCATCAGAAACATCATCGTGATGCATATACCGCGCTTCGGATGGACGGAGCCGCGCTGGGCAGAAAGAGACAGCATGGAAAGATATATTGAGATCAAAAAGACGCCGGGCGTACTGTTCATGGATGATCTTCTCAGGAAGTACGAAGCGACGCCGATATCCTACTCGGATGAACAGCCGGAAGACGCGTTCATCATCCATACATCAGGGACAACGACCGGAAAGCGCAAGTCCGTACCGGTCTCCGACAGGGGCCTCAACGAGACGGCAAGAAGGATGCTGGCAGATCCGCAGTTCGCAGAACTCAGGAACAATGCGTCGAGCTGTCTCTTCATGGAGCTTTCGATCGCGTATGTGATGTATGACATGCTGAATCTGCCGCTGGCATTCGGAGGCAGGGTCACCGTGCTGCCGTTTGCCGTTGACGACTCTATGAAGATAGCGGAATCTCTGCTGCATCACAAGCCGAACATAGTGTTCACCCTGCCGCCGTTCCTGAGAACGCTGATAGAAGTGCCGGCGCGTCCGAACCTGTCATTCGTTGAACTCGTATTCATAGGAGGCGGATACGTATCCCCGGAATCCAAAAAGCTGTTCGATAATTATCTGAAAGAATGCGGGACGGACACAAAGTGCACTATCGGTTACGGCAATTCCGAGGCAGGAGCCGCGGTCATACTGTCAACGCCTGACAGAGATGATGACTCCATCGGATATCCGCTGCCGGGAGTGAAAGTAAGGCTGTACGATGAGGAAAAGGAAGTGTACCTCGATCCTGCAGACGGGCCTTGCAGAGGTGTGCTGCATATCTGTTCGCCGTCGATCAGCTCCGGCCGCATAGGGAAAAACGTGCTGTTCGAGCTGACCGATATCGACGGAGAGAAATACCTGAATACATATGATCTTGTGGAGACAAGAGAGGACGGCGCATTCTACTTCGTCGGCAGGATGAACAAATTCTTTGTCAATAACAGCGGCGTCCGCTTTGATGCGGGGCTTGTGGAAAGAGCGGTCTCGGCTCAGCCGGGAATCGAAGGCTGCGGGATAGCGCCAAGGTTCAGCAGGATGATACGCGATACTGTGCCGTCGATGTATGTACAGACATCGGAAAGAGGAAGGCGCGCGCGCGATACCGTCAGAAAAGCCCTCATCGCGGCATATATCGACGATGACCTCTTCGGGGAGACATATCTTCCGTTCGAAGTCACGATCACGGATGAGATACCGTATAACGACGGAGGAAAAGTCGATATCTACAAGATCACTACGGGAGGCGTCAGCGGACGCAAATACGGGATAGTACCGGTAACAGAAGACGGTGTGCTCAAAGATATAAAGCTCGAGGAATATAAGAGAGGCGAGTCTGACAAAAAGGCGATGCCGGATGAACTGAAAAAACATGATGACAGATAGGGAGGTCGGAAATGTATAAGGGATTTTTCGAAGACATGGAATATGTCATGGGCCTTTTCTTCAAACCTTTTGGGGACTGCTGTGCAGATGAAGACGATAAAGACGAAGATGAGGAAAAGAAATGCGGAATGGGATGTGATGATACAGCATGTTTCAGGGATGACGACAACGATGAAAAAGAAGAGGATGACGGAAAGGCATGTGACTCCGCTCCGTGCATGAAGAATGAAGAAGATGAAGACGAGCCTGAAAAAGAGAAGGAAGAAGGCAAGGGCGGAGGCAGCTGGCTGCTGGGTCCGGGACCTATGCAGAACATCATGAAGTGCATGTTCGACGCTTCTGATATCGATTATGACTATGAAGACTGACAGACCCGGCTGGGGCGAAAGGATATGCTTCGGCGCAGCCGGCATCGGCGTACGCCTCGTTCCCTCAGTTATTACCGGGTTCATGCTCATATATCTGACGAACGTCGCCTTCCTCGATGTGGCTGCATGTTCGGCGATCATCGGCGTCTCAAAGGTCTTCGACGGGATATCGGATATCGTCATAGGCAATATCATCGACAACACCGGATCGAAGCTCGGAAAGGCCAGGTCATGGATGCTGCGCATGTGCCTGCCGCTTTTCGTGTTTGCGATGCTGCTCTTCCGGGTGCCGCCTCATATGCCTCAGATGCTCAAATATGTGTACGTGTTCGTGATATACAATATCGTGAATACAGGCATCATCACATTCACTCAGATATCATATTACTCCATGGTATCTCTGATCTCAGATGACAGAGATGAACACGTTCTGCTCGGCAGCATAGTGAATCTGACGAGGTTCGTCAGCGTACTTATGGGGTCCGTCGTGTTCGTAAAACTGCTCGATGCATTTACGGACGAACCCGGCAATCAGAACACGCAGATCGCATATACGCGCTCCATTATCCTGGTGTCCGCCGTGGCTGTCGTGTTGATGCTCATCGCGGTCGCAGGTACCAGGGAGAGGGTGCAGTTATCTCAGGAACGCGAAAGAAAGGCTCCGCTCAAAGAACTTTTTGCAGCTCTGAAGATGCTCGTCAGGAGCAGGTACTGGGCCGTACTGATCATCATGGATATTCTGATCAATATCGTGCTGCAGTTTATGGCCACGGCTGTGCCTTACTTTTCGCTGTACATACTGCATGACATGAGATATATGAGTCAGATACTGCTCACGGCCATGATACCGCAGATCCTGGCGGCGCTGGTCATTCCGGCTCTGACCGGAAGATTCGGCAAAAGAAGAGTGCTCATCGCGTCGCTTCTGGCCTCAATCGCCGGGCTTATCGGCATAGGGATGACATCTCCGGCGATAAAGCCTCTCCTGGCGTTCAACCTGCTGTACGGATTCGGCAGCGGCCTGGTCAAAGGCGTCTGCTTCATTCTCATAGCAGACCTGGTGGCATATACCGAAAAGACGACGGGAGAGTTCAGGCCGGGGACGGGCAATGCCGGCATATCGGCGTCGGATAAGCTGGGAAGCGGACTCGGGTCCGTGCTGTTCGGGTTCGCTCTTTCGGCGTCCGGCTTTGATGCCGCGCTCAAGGTGCAGCCTGCGGCAGTGAACTCTGCCATATCCGCCATGTTCATATGGGTGCCTGCGCTGTCCTTTGCGGCAGTACTGGTGATATACATGCTCTTTTTTGACATCGAAAGGATAATGAACGAATGAAAACGGATACTCATCTTCTGAATAAGATGTTCAGAGGAATACTGATCACCAATGCGATCAGCATTGTAGCGGGCATAGCCTGCGTCATGATAGACGGGATAGTCACCGGACAGTTTCTCGGCCCTGACGCGGTAACGGCCTCAGGACTTCTGCATCCTGTCGTCATGCTGATAAACCTTGTCGGAGGACTACTCGGCGGAGTGGGTGTTATGTGCACACGCTACATGGGCAAGGCTCAGCAGGACAGAGTAAACCAGGTGTTCAGCATCGTTCTGATAGCGGCGGCTGCCTATGCCGTCATATCCGCTGCCCTGATCTATCTGCTGGCGCCGTGGCTTGGTTCGGTATTGGGTGCAGGGACAGGAGATCCGAAGATAGTAACGATGATAAGCGATTACCTGCGCGGATTCGCTCCGGGTCTGCTGTTCATGCGCTTCACCGTTCTGCTTTCGGGGATCATGATGCTCGATAACGACAAGAAGCGCAGCATGATGGCGATGGTAGCAACGCTCATATCAGACGCGGCATTCGACCTTCTGAACGTTACTGTATTCAACGGCGGGATGTTCGGAATGGCGGTCGCTACGACACTCAGCAATGTCGTGGGTTTCTCCGTTATAATGACGCATTACTTCAGAAAGAACCGGGTGATCCACTTCACAAGGGAAGGACTGAAGATAAGAGACCTCGGCGATGTGGCTCTCCGCGGTATCCCGAATGCCATCAACATGGGCTGCCAGGCTCTGAGATCACTCATATTCAACGCGTTCCTTCTTGCCATAGCCGACAAGACTGCCGTAGCAGGCCTTTCCATTGCTAACAACGCGTTTTCGATTATATTCGCGCTGGTGCTCGGAATGTTCGTTTCCACATCTATCCTCAGCAGTCTTATGTACAGTGAAGAGGACAGGAGGGGGCTCGAGCACGGCGTCACACTGGCGGTCAAAATAACGATTGCCGTATTCGTTGTACTGGGATTTCTCATAGCTATATTCCCGAAACCGTTCGCGATGATCTTTGTAAAATCTGACGCGGTCGCGGCCGTCGATCAGGGCGCGGCATTCATCAGGTGCTGGGGAATACAGTTCGTGTTCATGGCGCTCAGCTTCCCGATAAGCGGAACTTATCAGGGAACGATGCACCTCAGGCAGAGCTACTTTATCGATATCATGCGGGAGGGCGTGCTGCCGGTCGCCTGCGTGGTCGGACTCGGCAAGGCGTTCGGACTCCGCGGCGCAGAGATCGGTTTTGCAGCGGCCGGCATACTTACATTTGCAATTACCGTGCTTGTTCCGATGGTATACAATAAAAAACTCCCGGTAAAGCCAAAGGACTTCCTCATCCTGCCTGATGACTTCGGAGCAAGGCCTGACGAACTGTATGAGGCGACCATGCACGATATAAACGAGGTCATAGAAGTTTCAGAAGAAGTGCGCAGCTTCTGCACCGAAAGAGGAGCGGACAGACATAAGGCGAACATGCTTGCTCTGTTTATCGAAGAGATGGCCGGCAATACCGTGCAGCACGGATATGCTTCGGGAAAGAAAGCGAGTGTGGACCTCAGGTTCGTATATCACGATGATTCGGGAATGATCAGACTGAGAGATGACGGAAGACCTTTCGATCCGATACGCTGGCTCGAAAAGAATTCGGGGGATGACCCTGCATCAGGTCTTGGGATAAGGGTCGTGACAGGACTGGCTAAGGATGTCAGCTACATGGCTTCAATGGAAATGAACAATCTGGTGATAACATTATAGAAAGCAGGTGAAAACGTTGGGCAAGGACAGAGAATACTGCATACTGGACGAGATGAAAAGAGGCCTGTACAGACAGGTCATCGATTCATTCGAAGACATCATGGCCGATTTGCAGGACTCGCATCCCGTTCCGGAGAAAGACAGTCCGCTGGCAAAATACGGAACGAAGGAAGTCATCGATGAGAAATGCGTGACTCCGGACGGGCAGACTTTTTACATGGAAACGTTCATGCCGGACGTTACCGGAAGCAGAAAACTCCCGGTAATAGTCGACATACACGGCGGAGGCTTTGTTAGAGAGGACAGAAGATACAGGAGACAGTATCTGAAGGCTCTGGCAAGCCGCGGCTTTCTTGTGTTCTCTTTCGACTATATCCTCTCAGACGATACTTCGGTCACACGCGAACTGAAGGATATCTGCAGCATAACAGATGTCATATCCGGACGTCTGAGGGACTTCAGGACCGATCCTGAAAGAGTATACATGACAGGCGACAGCGCCGGAGCATATCTGGCTCTGTACATCGCCGCCATGAGCAGATCCGAAAAACTGCGCGATATCATCGGCTGCGATGGTCCTTCGCTCAGGTTCACGGCGCTCGGCCTCCACTCCGGCATGTTCTATATCGACCGCTGCGATCTGTCAGGATGGGTCCTCGACAGATTCGAATGCAGCATGAGCAGGGAAGAAAAGGAGTTCCGCAAATATATTGATCCGGAATGCGAAGAGGTTATATCGAACCTGCCGCCTGTCTTCCTTTCGACGAGCAGAGGGGACTTCTTCAACGGATACACCCTGTCGTTACATGAGGCTCTGAAGAAAGCCGGGAAGAGAACGCGTCTTGTGTACCGCGGCAGCAATGAACTGATACATTCCTACGCTGCGGTACTGCCGAACCTTCCTGAGAGCATCGATGTCATCGACATGATGACCATCTGGTTTGAGGAGCAGACCGAAGAAGCGAAAAAGGAAGAAAAAAGACGCAAAGAAGAGCAGAAGGCTCTGGACAGGATCAATAAACGCATCGAAAGCGGAGAGATAATCGGACAGAAGTCATGGCAGTTCATAAAGGAGCTCAACTCCTACAGCGAGGAAAGGCTGGATTCCGTGGCCATAGTTGACGGAAGGACTGAATATACGTACAGGAAGATGTTCCGCAAATGGGAGCGCTATGCGGAGGTATTTTCGGCTCTCGGCATGACCGGAAAGAACGGGACGAGAGTACACCTGAGAAGCACGCCTGCAGCGGAGGTCATCTTTGCGCTCTTCGGCCTTAACATGACCGGGGCGTCTGTCTCACTGGCGCTTGAGTTCGGGGACAACAGCATCATCAGGCTGAAGGGGCTGAACGAAAACGAAAACATAACGGATGTCATACTGAATGACGCTGATCTTGACGCAGGGTATCTGCGCAGGCTCGCCAGGGAAAAGGATGATCTTGGCATACGCAATGTGATCGTCATCCATGTTCCGGTAATGGGCGAATTCGCCTGGCCGTGGGAGGAGAGAGCGCGTCTCCGCAGGTACAGTGAGCTCAAAAAGATCGACGGCGTGCTGTTCATGGACGAACTTCTTAAAGAATACGAAGCATACCCGATCGATCTGTCGGAAGAGATGCGTGATGATGCGATGATCACCCATACTTCCGGCACGACTACAGGGGCTAACAAGCCTGTGCCTATGTCGGACAGGGGCCTCAACGAGACATCGGCAAGAATGCTTGCCGACAGCAGATTCGGATCTCTCAGGGGAAGGGCATCGACCATCATCCCTATGGAGATGGGATCGGCATATGTCCTCTGCGACGAGCTGCTGCTTCCGCTTGCGTTCGGGGGCAGGGTCGCGATCATGCCTCCTAGGGGCAGGATGGCTATGGACATGGGCGGACTAAGAGCGCTGACCTATTACCGTGTGAATGTGCTGTTCGGCGGACCGATGTTCATGGAGATGATGATGAGGGTGCCGGTAAGGCCTGATCTTTCGGCTGTGGAATTCGTGTTCCTGGGAGGCTCGTACGCGTCCGTCGACGCGAGAAAGAGATTCAACAGATATCTCAGAAGATGCGGTTCAAAGGCCGGAGTATGCATCGGATATGGGCTTTCCGAAGCGGGAGGAGCATGCCTGCTCTCGTCTTCAGACAGGACCGATGACGGTATCGGCAGGCCGTTCAAAGGAATAAAGATAAAACTATATGATGAGGAAAAGGAAGTGTTCCTGGATCCCGCGGACGGACCGGCGACAGGCGTCATGTACATGTGCTCACCGGCGGTGAGCTGCGGGCGCATAGACGACAAGGTCTTCTTCGAACTTGAAGAGATAGACGGAGAAAAGTATCTGAACACATATGATCTTGTCAGGACAGGAGAGGACGGTGAGTTCTACTACTGCGGCAGGATGAACAAGTTCTTTGTCAATAACAGCAATGTCCGCTTTGACGCAGGCCTTGTGGAGAGAGCTGTATCGGCGCAGCCTAAGATAGAAAGCTGCGGTCTTGTGCCGGGATATGACAAGAGGCTCCGGGACACCGTGCCGGTGCTGTATGTCAAGCCGGTGATGCAGGCGGCTGATGCGCAGAAGGCCGTGACAGATGCTCTCAAGGGAGCATTCATCACAGAAGGCGCGATAAAGGATACGAACCTTCCGATGGAGTGCATCATCACAGACGAGATACCTTACAATGCCTCGGGCAAGGTGGATATCCATCAGATAGCGACCGGCAAAGTTGACGGATACAGATTCAGAGTCATTCCGGTCAGAGAAGACGGGAGCCTCAGGGATATAAGGCTGTCTGTTTACGAGAATACTTTTACCGATGAAAGGGGCCTGCCGGATGAACTTGAAAAAGTCAGATAGGAAGCTATGGACTGAACGGGCAGGCTACGGCCTGGGGAACATCGGAGTAGCGTTTTTCGGAGCGCTGATAACGACGTATCTGACGATGTACATGACGAATGTCGCCCTCCTTGATGTGGCGGCGGTATCGCTCATCATGGCTGTTTCGAGAGTGTTCGACGGCATTTCAGACATCGTCATAGGAAATATCATAGACAATACTAGGTCAAGGTTCGGCAAGGCCAGGGCGTGGCTCCTGAGGATGAGCCTGCCTTACGCGGTCTCGATGTTCCTGCTTTTCTATGTTCCGCCTCAGTGGCCCGGCGCGGTCAGATATGTCTATGTCTTCATAACATACAATCTGGTCAACACGGTGATACGAACATTCATCCAGATATCGAATTACTCCATGGTGCCTCTCATGACGGAGGATCCGATGGAGCAGGGGCTGCTCGGCAACATCCAGTCGGTAATGATGAATCTGGGTCTGATGTGCGGAAACGTCATTTTCGTCAGACTTCTCGAAAGGTTTACGGACGTTCCGGGCAACCAGAATACGCAGCGGGCGTATTCCGGTGCTGTGATCGTGACTGGCCTGGTGTTCATCGTTCTGACCGTGATCATGGTCGCATGCACTAGGGAGAACGTAAGCTCCGGGTCATCAAAAGATAAGAAGGAACAGGCAGGGATAAAAGAAAAGCTCGCAGGGCTCAGACAGGTGCTGCTCGACAGAGACTGGCTGATAATGGTCCTATGCAGTTTCCTGTGCTATATCATACTGCAGACAAGGATGACGGGCGCGACGTATTACGCGCTTTACATCATGGGCGACATGGGCAAGGTGGCATGGCTTACCTCCTTCAACATGGGCGCCTCGCTGGCAGCGCAGTTCATAACGCCGTTTCTGATGAAGAGATTCGGCATGAGGCATGTATATACAGCCGGAATAGTCATAGCCGCTGCCGGAATTCCCGGCTTCGGCCTGACATCATCCGTGCCGGCGCTGAGTGTATTCCTTATCGTGGGAGGCATCGGCAACGGGCTTTACCGCGCGATGATACCGGGGATATTTGCGGTCCTCATAACGGATATCGGAGAAAAGTCCGGGAAGCTGCAGGCGGGTATCGGCTCTGCAGGCATCTCCGGATCCCTCAAGCTCGGTCAGGGAATAGGAAGCGTGATCTTCGGATTCTCCCTTTCGCTTGCAGGCTTCAACGCGGCGCTCGATGCTCAGGGCACAGCACAGCCGCCTGCAGTCAACACAGCGATATCGGCGATGTATCTCTGGCTTCCGCTGGTGCTGTACATAATCATATTCGTACTGTTCGTATTCTTCTTTGACAGGAACGGAAGGCTGAGAAAGGCAGGAGAGTAGCGGGATAATGAGCTCAAAAAAGACAAGGGCCCGCATGGAAAGCGGTGAGATCATCCACCAGAAGTGCTGGCAGTACATAAAGGAAGTCAACGGTACGGATCCTGAGCATCTCAGGCTCATTGCCGTGACGGACAGCCGCAGGGACTATACCTACCTGCAGATGTATGAGCTGTGGGAGCGCTATGCGAGCGTCTTTTCCGCGCTTGGGATCACCGGGAGCAATGGTTCGAGAGCAGGCATCACCGGTGCGGCATCCGCAGAAGTGACCTTTGCTTTCTTCGGCCTCAACATGACCGGAGCGTCAGTTTCGATGCTGCAGGTCAGCAGCGAGAATACGTTTGAGAGGCTAAGGGAAGTGGTCAGGAAAGAGAAGCTCACAGATCTGATACTGGTCGACTATCTGACAGATGCGTGCCTTCTGAGGCAGCTGCTCCGCGAGAAGGGATCCATGGGGCTGCGCAATCTGATAGTGCTGCATATCCCTGTGAACGGGGCTTTTGCCTTTACAGCGGATAAATGCCTGAGCAGGATCAACCACAGGCGGATGAGGGAAGTACCCGGAGCCGTCTTCATGGATGAACTTCTCGAAAAGTACGGAGATCACGGGATATGCTATGCAGACAAGACTGATGATGAAGCGGCAGTTATCGTGCACACTTCAGGAACCACCGAGGGAGTCCCGAAGCCGGTGCCCCTTTCTGACAGCGCGATCAATGAGACACTCCGCAGGCATACTGTGAGCGGCAGGACCGCACCGAAGGGTACGAGGATGAAATCACTGGTGCACGGCACGCTGTTCAGAGGTGCTGAATTCATAGGGACACTGACGCCTCTGGCCAACGGAGGGAACCTGGTGACACTGCCGACAGTCATAATCTGGTTCAATCTCATCGCTGCTGTCGAATATTATCACGCTACCAACCTGGTCTACTTCTCAGCTCTGATCGATCTCTTTGATCTGGCGATCATAAAGCCTGATCTGTCATCGCTTCAGTCGGTACTCCTGGTCGGCGACTTCGTCTCAACTGAGAGCATCATGAAATGCAGAGACTTCTTCAGATCATGCGGATCGGATGCAAACATACTTGTCGGATACGGACTGACGGAGGCCGGCGTCGGACTGACACTCAGCGATCCGGACTCAGAGGATGATTCGGTAGGATATCTGCTGCCGGGAGTGAAAGCGAAGTTCCGTAAAGAAGATGAGAATCAGTTTTACGAAGCCGACGGCAGGGAGCACACGGGAGTCCTCTACGTCTCGACGCCTTCTCTTTCGAGCGGACGTCTCGGTGACGAGGTCATATTTGAGCTCGACGAGATCGACGGCGAGAAGTATCTGAGTACCAATGACCTGTTCAGGATAAACGAGGACGGGGCGCTGTATTGTATCGGAAGGGCGAACAGGTTCTTTATCAACGAAAAGGGAGTAAAATTTGATGCGGGACTGGTAGAAAGAGCTGTTGCGGCTCAGAAAGGGATCAGAAGCTGCGGACTGGTGGCTGAATACAACAAGCAGATCCACGATACCGAGCCGGCGCTCTATGTGGAGACGGACAGACCGGGCATGAGCGGATACCGGATAATAAAGGATGCGCTTGAACAGGTATATATCAAAGAAGGCCTGATCAGGAAAACGGCGCTTCCGGTAAGATGTGTCCTTACCGGGCATATCCCGCGCAATGCGGGCGGCAAGGTGGACGTCCATCAGATAACGGAGGGCAATGTCCACGGGCTGTCATATAAGGTCGAAGGAGTATATGAGAACGGGGACCTCAGGGAGATCGAGCTGACTCCGGGCGGAGCCGGTCCGGCATATCTGGGATGTGACTGTGCCTTCCAGTAAAGCGATACTTGACATTGGAATAGCCAGATGGTAAACAATTGTTAGGCACTTAAATAAATCTATCCGCGCATAATAATGCGCATCGATAAACGAAAGGAGTCGGACAATGAAGAAGACTATCGATGAACAGCTTTTTGAACTGGTGATGAAGGCGCCTCGCAGCGTCAGAAGGAAAACTTTCGAATTTCCTTTCCCTCGTCCGTTTTTCGTAAGGGAGAGACTTCTCGTGATCGCTGACTCGTATGACGGAGCAGTAAGACAGAAGACTCTCGTTGAAGAGCTGGATGTCAGCCCTGCAGCCGTATCAGAACTCGTTTCCAAGCTCGAAAGGGATGAATACGTCAAAAGAGAGGTCGACCCGGACGATAAGAGAGCTACTCTTATCAAACTCACTGATCTCGGCAAAGCGAGAGCCGCTGAGCTGGCTGACGAAAGGAACGAGAGATTCTCAAAGGCGTTCACGGCTCTTACAGACAAGGAAAAGGATCAGCTGCTGAAGCTGCTCGAAAAGCTCACGGCTGAGGAAGAGGACAAGGAGGAATAGTATGATCTGTGAACTGATAAGAGGCATCATATGCTTTGCAAGGGTCGCTGAGGCAACGCAGGAGATCGCCGATAAGGCTGGATTCGCATGCGACGAGGCTCCGTGCTTCAAAGACCGCGACGACGATGATGAAGACGAAGAAGAAGATGTAGTCGTCGAGGTCAAGGCTGAGGTAGTAACGAATCCTGAACCTGTAAAGGCTGAGCCTACGAAGAAAGCGGAGCCTGCGAAGAAGGCAGAACCTGCGAAGAAAGCGGAGCCTGCGAAGAAGGCAGAACCTGCAAAGAAAGAGACTCCGAAAAAGGAAGAAAAGAAAGAAGATAAAAAATAACTGACATGGCAGATGCTGTCGATACAAAACAGAAATGCTGGCAGTATATCAGGGCGCTCAACTCGACAAGTGATGAGCGCCTTGATTCTGTTGCCCTGTACGACGGAACGCGCGAGTATACATACAGGCTCATGTTCCGGAAATGGGAGTATTACGCCGAGGTGTTCTCCGCTCTGGGAATATGCGGAGAAAAGGGCTCGAGAGCCGGCATGACGGGGATCCCTGCTGCCGAGACCATCATGGCTTTTTACGCCCTTAACATGACGGGGACTTCCGTATCGATGCTGCATATGTCAGATCTCAGGGACGCCGGAAGACGGGAGCGCATGATAAAAGAGGAAGGGATCACCGACCTCGTGCTTGCGGACAGCGTTATCGATCCGGAACTCCTTGACAGCATAGTAAGGGAGAGGTCTTCTGCCTCTGTACGAAGGATAGTGATCCTGCAGATACCTTATTGTAAAGAACTGCTCACCGATGAGGAGAAGCTTCAGCGAAGGATGGTTCTCCGCAGGATAAGAGAGTACAAGGGCGTGCTCTTCATGGATGAGCTTCTCAGGCGGTATGAGGCATATGAGATATCTTTCGGAAACAGGACAGATGATGCTGCGGTGATCACCCATACATCAGGCACGACGCGCGGGATACATAAACCCGTTCCTCTTTCGGACACGGGACTGAACGCGGCGGCGGCAAGCCTGCTTGCCGAAAGGAGATTCGACACGCTGAGGGGCAGGGCAGTCAGTCCGCTCTTCATGGACATGTCATCCGCCTATGCCATGACCGACATGCTGCATCTGACGCTTGCCTTCGGAGGCAGACTTGTGCTTGCGCCCGGAGTCCGCTATATTGAAGACATAGCCGGCGTCATGGAAAAGAACAGAGTTAATGTGCTCTTCGCAACGGGAGCCTACATGGACGCTTTCATGAAACTTAAAAAGAGGCCTGATCTGTCGGCGCTCGAATTCGTTTTCGTCGGCGGCAGTTATGTATCTTCATACATGAAAGGAAAGTACGACTCGTTCCTGGAGAACTGCGGATCGCGGGCAAAAGTCACGCTGGGCTACGGCCTTTCGGAGACTGCCGGAGCCTGCATGCTTTCCGACTCTGACCGGGAAGATGACTCGATGGGAAGGCCTCTTTCCGGCGTGAGGATAAAGCTGTATGATGAAGCAGAAGAAAAGTTCCATGATCCCGCGGACGGACCGGGGAGAGGAGTGCTCTTCATCTCATCGCCATCTGTCAGCAGCGGCCGCATAGGAAGAAAGAAGTTCTTCAGCCCGGAGGATACAGGTGACGGCAGATATCTCAACACATATGATCTTGTTGAGGCCGGGGAAGACGGATACCTCAGATATGCCGGACGAATGAACAGATATTTCGTGAACAACGAGGGCATACGCTTTGACGCGGGCCTAATAGAGACAGCGCTGTCTAAGCAGCCCGGCATCGAAAGATGCTGCATTACACCGGGGTATGACAAAACCATGCACGATACCATACCGGTGCTCAATGTCTCGGTCACAGGCGCGGACGGAGGAGCTGAAGAGATAATAGAAGAAGCCCTGATGAACGTCTTTGTCAGGGACGGACTGATAAAGGAAACGAATCTGCCGGGGCAGTGCCTTATAGCCCAAAGGCTTCCGCTGAACGAAGCGGGAAAGGCTGATTCACGGAAAATAAGGGAAGGAAAGGTGAAGGGAATGCTGTACAGGGTAAGGCCCGAACGCGCTGACGGAGTTCTGAAAGACATCGAACTGGTGCCTTTCAGGGATGCTCCCGGTCTGAGAGCGGGACTGCCTGATGAGCTCGAAAACTGATATAATGGTAAGACAATGGATAAAGCTCTCATAGCAAACATAATCGTAATAATACTTGAACTGGCAGGATTCAAAGCGAGCCGGAGCCGCGGCCTGATGATGCTGATCTTCTACACGCAGCTGTCGAACATAGTGACGCTGATTTCGTCTGTGTGCTATATCATCAGCAGCGATGCTGCGTTCACGGTAACGATGAGGTATCTGAGCACGGTCATGCTGGTCATGACGGTGCTGATCACACTTTTCGTGCTTGTGCCGTCCGGAGCCGGTTTCTCGCGGATGGTGCTGTCCGGCAACGGTCTTTTTTTTCATACGCTCTGCCCTGCGGTATCCATAACATCCTATATGCTGTGGGAACGGCATTCATCCATGTGGATGATCCCTGTCGCCGTGACTCTGGTATACGGCATAGTTCTTCTTTATCTGAATCATGCCGGGATAGTTGAGGGACCGTATCCGTTCTTCAGGATACATGAACAGAGCGCCAGGGCTACAGTGATATGGATGACTGTGCTGACGGTACTTATAGCTGCTTTTTCACTTGGTGTGGCATACATCGCGAAATGACAGCAAGAGGAGATAATGAGAAAAGGTAACAAAAATCAAAACAAAAGCATAGCGCAGATGACGCTGGCTTATCTGATCATCTCGGCCATTATTCTGGCCGCGGTCATCATATGCGCCTACGGCATCATCTATTCAGGAATGGCGGAGCGTGAAAGCTATGCCAGGCTTGACTCGTTTGAAGACACCTACAAGTTCATGATGAACAAAGAAGCTGAGACCTCAGCTGATGTGAAGGCTGATATGTCGGTATCTGAAAAACTCGTAGCGTCGGCACGCAGTATGAGCGGCGAAGGATTCAGGGAAGTATCATACCCGGACAGACAGGATGCCGGAAATGAAGATAAGCTGCTGCAAAAAGGCGTCGATTATCAGGGCGCGCTGGATGATCTGGCCGCCGCTTACGGCTGTGACTTCCTCAGTCTCAGGAACGACGGCAGCGGGGATTATCAGATAACTGCGGCGACGAACGGATATACCGCATATGACAGGCTTTCCGAGCTGGATCTTGTGCCTCTTGTTGACAGCATCGCTGACAGGGGCAGCGGGACAGCGAAAGTGAGCGGCAGGAGGAGCATAGTCGTCTGTACAAAGGTCTTCGATACCAGGTTCGATCCGGATGATGCAGCGCTGATGATAATACCTCTGCAGGCGTTCATCGCCCGGTCAGCAGTGCTGACAGCTGCTTTGCTGTTCGTCGCGGTCGCGATATGCATCGCGCTTTCCGTATGGCTCATGTCTATATACAGACGGATCGCGGGCGGGATCATGGACGATGAGATGAGGATGTCCTACAGTAAAAAACGGGTCAGGAGCAAGATCATCATATCTGTGATCGCGGTCACGCTGATCGCCTGCATATGCTCTGCATTTTCCATGTCAGTCGACAGCGTTTTCCTGAGGACATCGCGGGGAACATCGACTCTGCAGGCGCTTTTCGACCGCCTGGACGGCGATGTGGAGAGGACGGATGCGCAGTGGAAGAGCAGCCAGAAGCGGTATACAGAAAACGCAAAGACTCTTGCGGCGCTTATAGACAGCAACCGGAGTCTGCAGAACAGGAAATGGCTGAAAGAAGCCGCGGACATCATAGATGCCGACTATATCATGATCTTTGATTCCGACGGCAATGAGATCATTTCGGATTCAAAATACAGAGGCATATCTCTCAAAGGCCGCAGCGAAGCCGATATGGCGGATTTCAGCAGACTGTTGAACGGTGTCGAAAGCATATCGCATGCGGGCGTGCATGACGGGATAACAGGACTGACACGCGACTATCACGGTATCTGCCTTAAGCATCTGGCCGATGAAGATTCCTACGGAGCCATGCTGATCGCCGTGGATCCTGAGGAGCATTCATGGATCAAATTCACGGATGTCAACAACGTCATGGACTCGATGGCGCCGAAGAACGGCTTTATCATGGATGTCGATCCGAAAACGGGAGTTATCGCTCATTCCAGCAACAGAGACCTTATAGGCACGCGTCTGAGCGATAAAGACACCTACGATCTCTTCCTCGGATATCTGAAATTCAGAGACAGACCTTATTATGCCGTATCGGCATCACACAATGACAGGCTGTATTATTACTGCATAGACAAAAAATACATGTTCTCGGATGTCAGGCCGTTCGCGCTTTGCTACACGCTGGTTTTCATGATCATATATATCCTGCTGTGCAGGATGCTTCTCGGCAGATACCCTGATCCTCAGGATGGACCGGAAAAAACCATGGTATTCTCTGAAAAGGCGACCGGCTCGATCACTTCCTTCATACGGAAGGCGGCAGAAGTCAACGAAAAGCTTCTGAGCATCACGGACATGCCGAGATCGAACAAGCGTCTGGCGAAGATCAGCGACTGGGATTCCACTCCTGAACGCGAGGCGATGTCGATACTTGAGATCCTTGTCTTCCTTTTCACCATGATCGCAGGCATCGTACTGCTGCTGAGAAGGAGGCACTCGATCGGAGGAACTGTTCTTGACTACATACTGACAGGCAACTGGACTCACGGACCGAACCTGTTCTCGTTTACTGCGGTCTACTTCCTATTCTGCGCGCTCTTCCTGATACTGGCCGTGCTCAAGGTGATATCCGCAGTGCTCAACACCGTGCTGAGCAAAAGAGTCCTGACGATATGCTCGCTGCTGCTCAATATAGTGTTCTATGTGGCGCTGGCAGCGTTCTTCTTCCTTTCCCTGAGCTACCTCGGGGTCAATACGAAGGCTCTGATCGCTTCGGCGGGATTTGTCGGTCTGGCAGTCAGCCTGAGCCTGCAGGATATACTTTCCGACATCTTTGCCGGAGTATCGCTCATTGCGGGACGGACATTCGAGGTCGGCGACTACATCGAAGTGAAGGATGCCGGAGCCGGTACTGTCACGATGATCGGTCTCAGGAGGACGGAACTTGTAGCAGATAACGGCAAGACTTTTTCGATAAGAAACAGCCAGATAGGAAGAGTGATCAACCATTCCCGCGACAGTGATGAAGCATGCGGTAAGGATACGGACGAGAACAAAAAAGACAGTAAAGAGAAAGCATAAAAATGACAGTAAAGAGAAAGCATAAAAATGACAGAGAACGAAAGATTCGAGGAACTGAAGAGGGACTATGCCGAACTTGTCATCAGGTCCGGCGTCAACATACAGAAAGGGCAGCGGCTTTCGATCAGCTGTCCTGTGGAATGCGCTGAATTCGGCAGGCTCTGCGCCGCTGCAGCATATGAGGCCGGCTGCAAAGAGGTGCTGATGCGATGGACCGATGACGATCTGAAGCGCATGAAGTATCTCCACGCGGCTGATGAGGTCTTCGACAGTGTGGACTCATGGATCGTGGATTATTTTACAGACCTCTCCGAAGAAGGCGCGGCTTTTCTCACCATATATGCAGAGGATCCGGCAGGCCTGACAGATGTGGATCCTCAGCGAATAAAAAGATCTCAGATAAGCTCGGGAAAGGCGCTGAAGGCATACCGGAAGCGGATAAGCGGCAGCGAGTGTCAGTGGTGCGTCTGTGCTGTACCGTCAAAAGCGTGGGCCAAAGCGGTATTCCCGGAACTCGATGATGACGAAGCTGTCGGGCGTCTGTGGAAAGAGATCCTTGCTGCGTGCAGAGCCGACAGCGGCAATGCTGTAAGAAAATGGAAAGAGCATACCGATGAGATCAGAAAACATGTTGATATCATGAATTCATACGGATTCAGAACACTGAGATACAGAAATTCCGCGGGGACCGATGTGACAGTAGATCTTCCGGAAGGACATTACTGGGGCGGCGGTGCAGAAAGCGCTGCCAACGGAGTATTGTTCTCTCCGAACATACCGACCGAAGAGGTGTTCACGCTGCCGGTCAGAAACAGCGTGAACGGCACTCTGGCCGCCACAAAACCTCTCTGTCATAACGGCACAGTGATAGAAGGCTTCAGCTTCAGAGTGAAGGACGGAAAGATAACAGAGATCCATGCCGAAAAAGGCGAAGAGGTCCTTAAGGCTGCGATCTCCGTGGACGAGGGGGCTTCGTACTTCGGAGAGGTCGCTCTTGTGCCTTATGACTCGCCTTTATCCCGCTCGGGAGTGCTCTTCCTGAATACGCTTTTTGATGAGAACGCTTCGTGTCATTTCGCCTTCGGTGACGCGTATCCGAACATAAGGGGAGCGGAGGACATGAGCGAAGAAGAACTGAAGGAAAGAGGCGTGAATTCTTCGATGACGCATGTAGATTTCATGATAGGCTCTTCCGATCTTGAGATCACGGGCATCACGCATGACGGGGAAGAGATAGCGGTATTCAGAAACGGTAATTTTGTTTTCTGACACTTATCAATGGTAAAACCACACAATGGGACATGAGAACAGGGACAACAGAAAAATCAGCATCGTCGTCCAGGTGGCATTGATGCTTGCGCTGGTGCGAAGGGCAGACAAGCTGATGTACGAAAACAAGTGGAACATAAAAGGTAAGGTCAGAGGAGAATAAGATAACGGACAGGGTCGTTTCATCGTGAACGACCCTGTCCTTTTAAAATGTCACACAGCATTCAGGCATTGCTTTTCGAATTCCCCGACAGGTACAGGAGGTGAAAAATAGAACCCCTGGAAATTGCTGCAGCCCATCGATCTGAGAGATTCGAGCTGATGTACGGTCTCGATGCCTTCCGAAATGACTTCCATTCCCAGACGGCCTGCCATGTCTATCACGGAACCGAGGATTATGCGGCTCCGGTGATCCGACTCTATCTCGTTCAGAAGGCTCATATCTATCTTGAGCACATCAGCCTGTATGTTCTTCAGAAGGCTCAGAGACGAATGCCCTTTGCCGAAGTCGTCTATCTCTACGATAAAGCCTCTGTTTTGCAGGTCGGAGACGATCATGCCGCTTTTTTCAGGCTCTTCGAGCAGAGCCGTTTCGGTTATCTCAAGCCTCAGCCTGCTGCTGTCCACATCGTATCTTTCGATAAGCTCCGTTAGCACATCATATATATCCATGTTGTAAAAATCCTTCGCGGACATGTTTACGGAAATGGTCATGTCCTCCATTGATGTGCCCTGCCATTCCCTGAGCTGCTTTACGGCGAGCTCCCAGATGTGCCTGTCAAGCTGGTGTATCAGACCGGCGTTTTCAAGAGTCTCTATGAATTCTCCGGGCATGACTACGCTGCCGTCCTCCCGGATCCATCTCGCGAGAGCTTCCGCTCCGAAGATCCTGCCGCTGTCGCTTACCAGAGGCTGGAGATACATCCTGAACTGTCCGCTGCCGAGGGCGTCTTCGAATCCGCTTATGATCTCCTGTTCGAAGAGGGTCCTGCGCAGCATCTCGTCATCGTAGCATGCGGTGATCCTCGTGATGTCATCTCGTATGGTGCGCAGGGCGGAATTGGCGCGTCCGTACATCACGGAGACAGGTAATGACGGATCATCTATGCTGTATATCCCGAAGTGCACGCAGAAGGTGAATATGCCGCTGCTGAAAGATCCGTAAAGCTCCTCCGCTATATCCTCCAGTGCGGAGGATGAGTACGCCGATTCGGGAATGAGCATGGCGAACTGGTCTCCGCCGAGTCTGCCGCATATCCCGCCCGATCCTGACGCGATCCCGTCCAGCCCGGCCGCTGTCGTCACGAGGACCTCGTTGCCTTTCGTGACGCCGAAGAGGGTGTTGATAAGACGGAAGCTCATGATGTCCGCGCTTATCATGACCCACGAAAGCTCCGGCTTTTCATCAAGCAGCTCGCGTGCCTTTTCGTAGAAAGGCCCTGCGCTGAGCACTTTCGTGAGATGGTCATGCAAAGCCAGGAATTCTGCCGCGCTGTGACCGCGGTTCTCGGCTTCTCTGTCGTTTGCGGAAGGATCGGACGATCCTTCCTTCCGGATACTGACGAGCTCCATGACGGCGGGGAAGGCTTCTCCGTTCTGCATCATGAGCGTTACGGGATCGGACTGTATATCGAAGATCCTGTTGTCGAACTGCTCGGTCTTTTCCTGATGACATCCGGTGCGGCATGCCATCGAGCTCGTGCAGTTGACGCATTTCCGGTCGGCGTTCCAGATACCGTAGCACTTTTTGTTCATGCTGATGCTGCCGTCGTCGTGCAGCTCGAGTATCCTGCACTCGATCGGATCGACCACACGCGCCAGGTCATATGTGCCTGACAGCTGATCAAGATGAGTTTTCATCTCATCGACAGTGAATTCGGTTCTGTTCATAAAGCTTATTGAATGCCTCCGTATCAGGATAGGCGCAAATCGCACCAGAAAGATTATAGCATAAAAAACAAGGCTCTGAAGCAGATACCGTGTTATACTTGACAGGAAAGGAAAACAGAACGCAACGAGGAGGAACGGGATGGAAAAAATCAGGAACCTGATCAATATCACTGACCTGTCTGCTGCCGAGATCGACCATCTTATCGAAACGGCAGATGACATAATAGCTGATCCCGAAAAGTATCAGGACATATGCACTCATAAGATACTGGCTACTCTGTTCTTTGAGCCCAGCACCAGAACCAGGCTGTCGTTCACTGCAGCGATGATGGGACTCGGCGGCAATGTGCTGGGCTTCGATCAGGCTGCTTCGAGTTCGACCGCAAAGGGAGAGAGCGTCTCCGATACCATCGTGATGGCGAGCTGCTACGCCGATATCATAGCCATGAGGCATCCGAAGGAAGGCGCCCCTTATGTCGGTGCGCAGTACTCGAGCGTGCCTGTTATAAATGCGGGAGACGGCGGACATTTCCACCCGACACAGACGCTGACCGATCTCATGACCATTCACAGGAAGATGGGGCGCCTGGGCGGATATACCATAGGTCTGTGCGGAGACCTCAAGTTCGGGCGCACCGTGCATTCTCTGATAGACGCATTGCTCAGATATGACGATGTAAGATATGTGATGATATCTCCTGAAGAACTCGAACTGCCGGATTACATCAAGGAGACTCTTGAAAGAGCCGGTGTCGAATGGAAAGAGGTAAGATCTCTCGAAGAGGCGATCCCGGAGCTGGACATCCTGTACATGACCAGGGTCCAGAAGGAAAGGTTCTTCAACGAAGAGGACTATGTAAGACTCAAGGACAGCTTCATACTCACGCGCAAAATGCTCGGACCAGCGAAGGAGACTCTTGCGGTCCTGCATCCTCTGCCGAGAGTGAACGAGATAGCAAGGGACGTGGACGAGGACCCGCGGGCCTGCTACTTCTATCAGGCTCTGATGGGCAAGTACATCAGGATGGCGCTCATACTGTATCTGCTGGGTATCAAATAGAGGAGGGAAGGCATGAACATAGACGGAGTAAACACGGGCTACATGCTCGATCATATAGAAGCAGGCAAGGGCCTTGCGATCTACAGCTTCCTCAAGCTCGACCAGGCTGAATGCACGGTCGCCATCATACAGCGCGCAGACAGCACGAAATACGGCAAGAAGGACATAATAAAGATAGACGGAGACATCCCGATCGACTGCGAGTCTCTGGGCTACATGGATCCGAACATAACCGTCAACAGGATAAGGAACGGCAGACTGCTCGAAAAGATACATCTCGAGCTGCCGGAGACTCTGACGGATGTTATCAGATGCCGCAACCCGAGGTGCATCACTTCGGTCGAGCAGGGCATCGAGCACAGGTTCAGACTGGCAGACAGAGAGAACGCAAGATACAGATGCGTTTACTGTGACGCGGAATATACCGATTGACACGGGGGAGAGAGACAGAGATGAAGGGAAGCATGAAAAAAAAACTGTCCGCGGCATGCGCTGCTCTCCTGGCATCAGCGCTGCTTTGCGCCTGCGGAGGCTCGTATACATATACTACGGGCGATGTGGACTGGTATTCCACTTACAGCAAGGATGAAAAGATCATAAAGGACACATATTACTATTCGGACGACTGGTTCTCGGACAGACCCGAAAAGGACAACGAAGAGCTCGCTCTGGCTTCGATGCAGCTGACCGCGTCCGCCGTGACCGGCGATGAGAACGGGACAGGAGCGGCGTTCCTTAAAAGCATGGGCTTCGAAGAAACCGGATCCAGCGATTTTGCCAGTACCGATCCGGATGACTTCAATTACATCTGGGGACGCAAGACCCTGGATGACGGTACCTCTCTCGTCGCTGTAGCTGTGCAGAGCTCATCTCCTGACATGTCCGTCAAAAACAAGGGATGGAAGCAGAACTTCACGGTCAACGGCGACATCAGCGAGGGAGAACACTATGCCTACGCGAAAGCGGTCGACAGGATGATAGACGGCATAGCCGATCTGGGCACCGGAGACAAGGTGAAATACTGGATCACCGGGCAGAGCAGGGGCGGAGCCATCGCCAATGTGCTGGCCGCGCATCTTCCGGAAAAACTCGGTGACAAAAACGCGGGCGTATTCGCGTATACTTTCGAGGCTCCCGCGACGGTCGATGAGGAGAACGCGGGCAGCGGCGGTTACAAGTACATACATAATTATCTCTGCAGCGATGATTTCGTCACCATGATACCGGGCTGGGGCATGACGCGATACGGAGATACGCATGAACTCACGGACAAAAAGCGTGATGAGGGACTTGCCGATGAGCTCAGGGCTCTGGGAAGTGACGCCGCCGACCACAAGATGAGGATAGTGGTACAGAAAGATGCGGACAGGCTGGCCGCCAACATCACTGCCGCCATACCGTCGCGCGCCGATTATTCAAAGACAAGGACCGACAAGGTCACAGCGGCAGACGGTACGGTACACGAGATCACATATACATATCAGGATTCTCTTGTCAGGCTCATGGATTTCGTGTTCTCCGGCAGCGGAGAGCCGGGGGATTCCCCGCTCAGCAAACTCATGAGCAGGAAGGATGATGTGATGGATTCGGCTTCGCATCTCGCTGAGGGATCAAAGCTGGCGAACGCCGGCAGGGATCCGTCCGCAGAATACTGGACGGCTGCCGAAGGACTTTACAAGGTCATGCAGGAAACAGGATCAGCGGGACAGCTTACGGAAGAGGAGCTTTATACCATACTCTGCCTTGCCGCGCCTGTCCTCATAGAATTCCCGGAGGGAGGCAGCGAGCCTTCGTACGACCTTCTGACGGATGTGGCGGGATACAGTGACGACCTGACATATTCGCATCAGTTCGATACGCTTGTCGCGAGACTCAAGCTGCTGGCGCCGGAACCGAAGTGACCGGATGAAAAAACTCAGCTGGCCTGAAATAACGACACTGTACATAGGGGTCATAATGGGCGCGGGCTTCGCGTCCGGACGGGAGTGCTGGCAGTTCTTCGGAGTATTCGGACGAAAGGGCTATCTCGGAGCTGCTGCGAGCACTCTTTGCTTTGTCATTATCGCATGCATGCTGACATATATCGCCAGGAGCAAGGGGACATCCGACCTGGGGAAGCTGATCTCGCCTTTTGACAATGAAGTGACAGAAGGTATCCTGGGATGGGTGCTCGCTGCGATATATTATTCGATGATAATCGCCATGACCGCCGCGGGCGGGTCGCTTCTGAACCAGCAGTTCGGAGTCAGCAGGGCCGTCGGAGGTCTGATCATAGCCGTTTTGTGCGTCATTACCGTTCTCGGCGACTTCGGCAGGGTATCGAAGGTGTTCCGGTTCATGGTGCCGGTCCTCTTTGCTGTCGGAGTCCTGACCATAATCCTTACGATAAGAGCCGGTTTCGGGCAGAGCGGAGCTGTGACGGGATACCGGCCGGGCAGGATGTCTCCGAACTGGCCGGTGTCGGCGCTGGTGTTCATGGCGTACAATACGATCGGGATGATAACGATGGCAGGCAGCTCAGCTGTCAACGCAAAAGACGGAAGGAACGCGTACGCGGGTGCGGCGGCCGGAACGCTGTGCCTGGGCCTTCTGACGATACTGCTGCTCAGGGCTCTTCTTTCGGACATGGCGTTTTCGGCTCGGCTCGATCTTCCCATGCTGGGCTTTTCGGCGAGGATATCGCCTGTGCTCAACGCGGTCTACGCCGTGATACTCTACGGCGCAGTGTATTCGACCGGAGCGAGCACATATTACGGATTCAGCACAAAGCTCAGGCCGGGAAAGGCAAAGAGGATCATCATCATTGCCGGAGCAGCGGCGGGTTTTCTGCTGGGCCTCAGCGGATTCAAAAGGCTGGTCGAATTCCTCTATCCGGCGCAGGGCTATGCTGGCATAGTCTTCATAGTGCTCATAATCATCAATTTTGTCATGCAGCTCAGAGCCTGCAGGAATGAGAAATGATCATAGAAGTTGACCTGCGGGCCCTCTGCGAATAAAATATAAGTGCAGGTTTTTGAGCCGCTTGTACAGCGGCATAAAGAAAGAGGTGAAACGATGGGCTTATTCGATAAGATCAAAAAAGACGCAGCAAAAGACGCAGCAGACGTAAAAGCTGCCGAGAAGGAAGCAGCAGAAAAGGCTGCGGCAAAGAAGGCTGCCATGGAAAAAGCTTCAAAGGAAGCCAGGGATAACGCCATAAAGACAGCTGAGGCTGTAGAAAAGGCTGCAGAAAAGAAAGTAGCCGAAGCCACAAAGAAGGCCGAGGCCGAAAAGTATAAACTCGTTGTTGACGGCGGATGGGGCCCTGCGACGACATCGACCACACAGTACCTTCTGGGCTGCACGATCGACGGAGGCCTCGGACCTGAGACCATAAGTGCCATCCAGAAAAAGGTCGGAGCCAAAGTAGACGGAGACTGGGGAACAGAGACCACATCCAAGATGCAGGAGTTCCTCGGAGTAGAGGTGGACGGAGGTCTCGGACCTGTCACAGTATCCGCATGGCAGACATGGTGCAACAAGCAGCTCGGATTCTAGGAAAACACTTTACGATCCACGGTAAAACGGCGCGTCGGTCAGATGCGCTTTTTTTATGTTCATTTATCGTCTGTTTTAGAGTACAATACAAATGTTGCAGCTGCACAGAAGGAAGGACGGGGTATGGCCAGGGTAGTGGTCGGACTTTCGGGAGGCGTTGACAGCGCTGTCGCCGCGTATCTCCTGAAAAAGGAAGGACATAATGTAATAGGAGCCACGCTGAGGACATGGGAGGCGGGAAGCGGCGCCTACAGCCGCTGCTGCGACATTACCGATGCCCGCAGGACCGCCATGCAGCTTGAGATTCCGTATTACAATATCAACAGCCTTCCTGAATTCAGCGAGCATGTCACGGAACCGTTCATGAGAGCCTATGTGAACGGACTTACGCCGAATCCATGCGTCGCCTGCAACAGATATGTCAAGTGGGAGCGCATGCTGAAGTTTGCCGATGAGGTGAATGCTGAATTCATAGCCACCGGTCATTACGCTCGCGTGGTCAGGACGGAAAACGGGAGATACACGGTAAAGCAGGCTTCAGAGGCCGCCAAGGATCAGACCTACATGCTGTACATGCTCACCCAGGAGCAGCTTGCGCGCACGTTGATGCCGCTTGCGGATCTGTCAAAGGACGAGGTCAGACGGATCGCCGGTGAAGCGGGCCTCGATGTCGCGGGCAAGCGCGACTCCCAGGAGATATGCTTCGTGCTCGACGGAGGCTACGCGGAATACATAAGCTCTCACTATGACGGCAAGCTGCCGCCCCCGGGAGATTTCCTGGATACGGAAGGCAGGGTGCTGGGAAAGCACAGGGGGATAATAAACTATACCGTAGGACAGCGGAAGGGCCTCGGCATAGCTCTGGGCTATCCGGCCTATGTGAAGGAGATCGACGCGGAACGCGACGCCGTGATACTCGGTGATGAAGCATCGGTAACGAAGGATGAGATCACGGTAAGGGATCTCAGCTTCATGTCGAGGGAAGACATCAGATACGGCGAAAGCATTGAAGCTTTCGTAAAGATAAGGTATCATCATCCGGCGGTGCCTGCTGTCATCGAAAGAACAGGAGAAGACGCCGTCAGTGTATCGTTCACCGGGCCCGTAAAAGCTCCCGCGCCGGGACAGGCCGCGGTCTTTTACGACAGCCTGATGAGAGTGATGGGCGGAGGAACGATATCAAAATAAGCAAATACCGGAGGAGGACTGAAAATGGATATATATGACGAAATAGAACTGCAGGAATGCCCTTACTGCGGAGGCGCGGGCCTTCTGGACGACGGAAGCGGCTGGTGCTGGACAGTGACATGCATGGACTGCGGCTCTCAGACAGGAGAGTTCGCCTACAGCAGCGGCGCCGAAAGAAAAGAGGCGGCAAGGAAAGCCGCTTATGTATGGAACATAGGCAAGGTGATCAGGAGCGACCTGAGTGAATAGCCAAATGCACTTAAGCATATGTTCAGAAGCTTTTGCTTGATATTTCATCCCCCGGTGAATATACTAGAAAAGGCAAATAAAAGAGAATAAACCGTAATAGCAAAACACGGAAGGAGAATAATAATGAGAGTAGCAATCAACGGATTCGGACGTATCGGCAGACTTTCGTTCAGAAAGCTCTACAAGGAAGATGATATCGAGATCGTAGCGATCAACGACCTCACAAGCCCTCACATGCTTGCGTATCTTCTCAGAAATGACAGCGTTCAGAAGAGATTCGACGCAGAGGTTGAAGAAGCTGAAGACGGCATCCTCGTTGACGGAAAGAAGTTCCCTGTATATGCTGAGGCAGACGCGAGCAAGCTCCCTTGGGGCGAGCTGGACATCGACGTCGTTCTCGAGTGCACAGGCTTCTATACATCCAAGGCAAAATCGCAGGCTCATATCGATGCCGGCGCCAAGAAGGTGCTCATCTCTGCACCGGCGGGCAACGATCTGCCTACGATCGTATACGGAACAAACCATGAGACTCTTAAGAAGGAAGACACCATCGTATCCGGCGCTTCCTGCACGACGAACTGCCTCGCTCCTATGGCAAAGGCGCTCGCTGAGTACAGAGAGCTCAGAACAGGATTCATGACTACGATCCACGCTTATACAGGCGACCAGATGATCCTTGACGGTCCGCACAAGAAGGGCGACCTCAGAAGAGCAAGGGCCGGCGCGATCAACATCGTTCCTAACAGCACAGGCGCTGCGAAGGCCATCGGACTGGTCATTCCTGAACTCGACGGCAAGCTGATCGGTTCCGCTCAGAGAGTTCCTGTTCCATCGGGCTCCATCACGATCCTTGACGCTACACTCAAGGACATGACGGATACAGTATCCGTTGAGGGAATCAACGAGGCGATGAGGAACGCTGTCTCCGAGTCCTACGGATATACCGAAGAAGAGATCGTATCCAGCGACGTCATCGGAATGAGCTACGGCTCGCTTTTCGACGCTACACAGACGCTTGCGCAGCAGTGCGGTACTCACATCTTCGAGGTTAGAGTAGTGGCATGGTACGACAACGAGATGAGCTATGTCAGCCAGCTCTGCAGAACGCTCAAGTATATGGGAACACTCATCTAATGATCATACTAAAAATCAAAACTCCGGCAGCAAACCGGAGTTTTTGCTTGCAAAAAGTGGTACAATCAAGCTTGGAAAAGCAAATTGAAAAGGAAAAACTGAAAGCATATGAATGTATATGATTTTGACGGGACCATTTTTCCGGGTGACTGCTCGATAGGCTTTGCATTCTGGTGTATGAAGCGTCATCCGAAGCTATGGATCACCTTCTTTCCGGGCATGATCAGGACCTATATCGGGCATAAGACGGGAAAGATACCGAATTATCTGCTGCAGCGCAGGATGTTCAGCTATCTGACCATGATCGATGATTTTGACGAGCAGATCGTGAGATACTGGGACAAAAACGAGAAGAAGATATCTTCATGGTATCTGGCGCAAAAGAGGCCTGATGATCTCATCATCAGTGCGTCTCCGGACTGCATAATCGGGCCTATAGCAAAGAGGCTGGGCGTGAACTTCATTGCTACGGAATTCGACCGTGAATACGGGATCTTCCTCAATAATCTGATGTATGCAAGGGAGAAGGCAAAGTACA
Source organism: Mogibacterium sp. (assembly GCA_017512365.1). Lineage (GTDB taxonomy): Bacteria > Bacillota > Clostridia > Peptostreptococcales > Anaerovoracaceae > Crickella. The sequence continues at coordinate 16,715 of JAFWGQ010000047.1, read as the reverse complement.
TTTTCGATCACGGTTTTCCGGTGATAGACAACTTCTATTCCGATTCTCTGGCTGATACGCCTCTTGCCCTTTGCGCAGAGAAGGCGCATCTGGTGACCGGCAATGCGTCTGTAGTGAATGACTGGCCGGATATGGATGAGGAAACCAGGAACAAAGTCAAAAAGAAGATCGATACGGGATGGAACATACATCTCGAAGATTAGATGAACAACAAAGGAGAAGCAAGCGATGGCATATGACGGATGGGCGATAGATGAATATCTGGACGCGGATGAGGTGAACAGAAAACTCGAGGAACTCAAAAATGGTCCTTTGTACGGAGTGAGGCCTGATGCTCTGGACAGTTATGTAAGGAACTATTTTGAAACAAAGTGCGCCGGCTCAAAGGCTCTGACCGATGAGGCCCAAAAATATATCCCGGGCGGGGTACAGCATAACCTTGCATTCAATTACCCGTTCCCGCTGGCCATGGCCAAGGCGGAAGGCGCTTATTTCTATGATGTGGACGGCAACCGCTACTACGATCTGCTGCAGGCCGGCGGACCTACGATCATAGGCAGCAATGATCCGGTCGTAAAGCAGGCTGTGATCGACATTATCAATGAATGCGGGCCGTCGACCGGACTCTTCCACGAGTACGAGCTGAAGCTGGCAAAAAAGATAAGCGAATGCGTACCGAGCGTCGAGAAATTCAGGATGCTCGGATCCGGCACGGAGGCAGACATGGTCGCTGCGAGGATAGCGAGGCTGAAGACCGGCAAAAAGAATCTTCTGAAGATGGGAGGAGCTTATCACGGCTGGAGCGACCAGCTCGCTTACGGCATCAGGATACCGGGCACAAAGGGAATACAGTCGAGAGGCATCCCGGGCTATGTGTTCAGGCACACAGACGAGTTCTTCCCGGGAGATCTTGAAGATCTCGAGAGAAAGCTCAAAAGGAATCAGCTCAACGGCGGAACTGCCGCGGTGTTCATCGAAGCCATCGGACCCGAAAGCGGTACAAGGCCTGTGACCAAGGCGTTTGTGAGAGGCTGCGAGAGGCTGGCTCATCAGTACGGAGCTCTCCTTGTATGCGATGAGGTCGTGACGGGATTCAGGATCGGACTCGGCGGAGCCCAGGGCTATTTCGGAATAGACCCGGATCTGACGATATTCGGCAAGGTCATAGCCGGAGGGTATCCGGGCGCGGGCGGCATAGGCGGTCACGGGGACTGCATGGCACACCTGGGATCAGGGCTTGATTCGTCTGGCAAAAAGATCAAAAAAGCACTCTGCGGCGGCACGCTTGCCGCGACTCCTATATCCTGTGTGGCGGGTTATACGGCGATCTGTGAGATCGAAAAACGTAATGCATGCGAGACCGCAGGACGCATGGGAGACAGGCTCACAAAGGGACTTCAGGAACTCATCAGAAAGCATGGACTGCCGTTCGTGGCTTTCAACCAGGGGTCCATATGCCATCTCGACAATGCAGGCACCATGCAGTACGCGATCAACTGGAAGAAGCCGTGGGAACTGCCGACGGTGCTGAAGGAGACCGGACGCAGACAGATGGAGATGGAGCACATAGGAGCGGCATATATGGCAGAAGGCATCGTGACCCTTGCGGGCTCAAGGCTCTATACGAGCGCAGCCTACACAGAGGATATGATAGACGATGTCCTGACCAGATTCGACAGGGTATTCGCAAACTGCGGACTTCTTGACTGAAGACAGATAATTCTTTGCAGATCGGACACGGAGACAGAACATGTACTACACGGAAACAGAAGCAAGAAAACTGGTGATCGATGCAGGCCACAGACTGCTTGAGAAAAAGCTGGTCGCACGCACCTGGGGCAATATAAGCGCAAGGATAAGCGATGACAGCTTTGTCATAACTCCGAGCGGAAGGTCATACGAGGACCTCAGTGAAAGCGATCTGGTCATAGTCAGTACCGACGGATCATATGAGGGAGACAAAAAGCCGAGCAGCGAAAAGGGGATCCACGCGGATGCTTACGCCATCAGAAACGATGTGAACTTCGTCATTCATACTCATCAGTACTACGCATCTGCTGTCGCGGCGGACTGCATGGATACTCAGTTTGCCCCTTGCGGCGGCTACGGCCTTCCGGGCACATCGAAACTCAGGAAGAACATGGCTGTATGCATCGTTGATAATCAGGATAAAAAGACCTTCCTCATGGCCAGGCACGGTGCGCTTATACTCGGTTCCGATCCGGAGGAGGCGTTCGCACTCGCAGGCGGACTCGAGGAAAAATGCAGGGAACTCGTTGAAGCAAGAGTGCCGAGCCACGACATCGTAAAACAGTCAGGCTTCGACATCAGCAGGATCAGGATAAATGCGATGCCGCATGTAAAGATCGCGGATGATCCTTACATCATGGAGTGCTGCAGTGCAGGCGTTGCAGTAAGACCGTATATAGATGACTTCGCCCAGATAATCGGGCCTGACATCCGGGTCGTAGAAAACGATGAATGGACAGCGGAGAGGGCTCTTCTCGGGTATTCGACAGGAAAGACTGCAAGGAGCTTCGCCGGAAAGATGCCTATGACGGGCGCTCTCGACATGATGGGCGGCCAGCAGCCGGCGCTCAATTCCGCAATAGGCAGGAACGCTGTGCTCGTCAGGGGCGTCGGAGCTGTATGCGTGGGCAGGACTGAAGGAGATGCCGAGGCTGCAGCCGCCATATGCAGCAAGAACTGCGCCGCGGCGTGCTATGTAAGGCACGCGAAGCCGCTCAGTCCGTTCGACGCGAGGCTGCAGAGATACATATACCTGACGAAATATTCGAAGAAGATAGATGGATAGGACAAAGAACGGGATCATGGAAGACAACAAAGAACAGGAGATAAAGGAAAAGGACGGAAAAAAGGACCTGAAGGAGTATTTCAGGGCAGTCAAGTTCGTGCTGGTGTCGATATCGGCCGGCATAGTCGAGATAGCGGTGTTCACCGTTCTGAACGAGTTCTCGGACATGAAATACTGGCCGTGCTATCTCATCGCTCTCGTGGCGTCCGTGGTCTGGTGTTTTACCATAAACAGGCGATACACCTTCATGTCCACAAAGAACGTGCCTCGCGCGATGGCGATGGTATTCGCGTTCTACCTGGTGTTCACGCCGGCTACGACAATACTTGGCAATTTCCTTGTCGAGACACTGCACTGGAACGAATATCTGGTGACCGGCATCAACATGGCCCTTAACCTGTCGCTCGAATATCTGTATGACACTTTCGTGGTATACAGGGGCGAGATGGACAACAACGACGTCGCGGCCAAGGCGCGCGAAAAAGAAAACATTAAAGAAGCGTAAAAAAAAGAGTGATATTACTGTGAGCAGAGACTCTGCGGCAGCCGGCACTTAGCGGTTACCGTAGGAGCATAGCCTCCGGAGGTCAAAGCTATCATCATTACGGCAACGCCGTGCAATCCGGAGATAGCATTATTGACAAGTCGGAGACGAAGTCAGAGCTTAGTACCGCTGCGTATAGCCGCATCGAGGCGAGAGCCGTGCTCTGCGACCAGTAATAACACTCTTATATTAAATGCAGATCTCCTTCAAGGCCTTTATCGCGGCGTCAACTTCCTCTTCGGTGTTGAAATTCCCGAAGCTGAAGCGTATGGTGCCGGTCGGGAATGTGCCGAGAGTCTTGTGCGCGTTGGGCGCGCAGTGAAGACCGACCCTGGTCATAATGCCGTATTCGAAGTCTAGTCTGAACGCAGCGTCCGCGCAGTCGACCTCAGTAGTCTGTATCGATACGACGCCCGTGCGGCCTTCGGTCCCCCTCAGTCCGATGATCTTCAGTTTGCCGGCCGCTTCGAGAGGAGCTATGCCGTCAAGGAATCTTTTAGTAAGCCCCAGCTCGTGCGCCGCTATGGCGTCGAGCCCTTTTTCTTTTATCCATTTCAGACCCGCGTGAAGACCGACTATCCCGGGGAGGTTCATTGTGCCCGGTTCGAATCTGTCAGGCATGAAATCAGGGATCTCCTCTGTGTGGCTGATAGAGCCCGTGCCTCCCGAAAGGAGAGGGTCGATAAGAGGTATCATGTCTTCATCGAGGATGAAGCCGCCTATGCCCTGAGGCCCGAGAAGCGATTTGTGTCCCGTAAAGCAGAGAGCTTCTATGTGCATTTCTTTCATGTCGATCGGGATCACGCCCGCGGACTGAGCGGAATCGACGATGAACTTGAGGCCGTGTTTTCTGCAGATCTCACCGACTTCCCTGAGAGGATTCACCGTACCGACCAGATTGCTCGCGTGTGTCATGACTATGGCGACAGTATCCGGCCTGATCATTTCCTCGACTTTGTCAAGCTCGAGCTCGCCCGTCGGCTTTCCGGGTATCCTGTCAAAGCTGACGCCTTTCTTTTCGAGCTGGACGAGAGGGCGCATCACTGCGTTGTGCTCCATCGAGGAGCAGAGTATGTGATCGCCCGGCTTCAGGAAACCCTTGAGGACCACGTTGAGAGATTCCGTGATGTTCTTGGTAAAGACGACATTCTTACAGTCTGAGCCTCCGAACATCTCTGCAAGCATCTCGCGTGTCTCGAATACCGTGCCCTCAAGATCGTATGCGACCTGGTATCCGCCGCGGTTTATATTGGTTCCGACGCTTGTCATGTATTCATATACGGCGTCAGCGACTTCCTTCGGCTTAGGAAATGAAGTGGCGCCGTTGTCAAGATATATCCGTTCCATTTGAATCATTACCTCCATGCATATGATAGCGCATGCGGAGATAAATATATACGCTTTGAGTTATAGAAAAAAACTATTCACGGGGCTGTGTGAAGATTGCACGAAAAGAAGGCCAAGTGCGACAGATTTGTTGAATCCGGACAGCTTATCTAATATAATCAGAATAGGCGAAAAGGCCTTTGCAGCACATGACGGCTTGACGCGTCAGGAGTAAAACGAACATATGGATTTCAGTAAATATAAACGCATACACTGCCTGGGGATCGGAGGGATAGGTCTCTCTGCCGTTGCCGAGATACTGGCCGACAGAGGATATACCGTCAGCGGGACTGACATCAATCCTTCCAAGGTCACCAGGCATCTTGAATGTCAGGGGATAAAGGTCTATCCGAAGCACGAGCCGGAGAATGTCGAGGGAGTCGACGCGATCGTTTATTCGGCCGCTGTTTCGGACGAGAACCCCGAAGTCGTGAGAGCAAGGGAACTCGGCATCCCGATGTTCTCAAGAGCCGAAGTCCTGGGCATGCTGATGGACGACTATGAGCATTCCGTAGCGATCTGCGGCACACACGGCAAGACGACAGTCACATCCATGACATCCCTCATACTTCGCAACGCGGAGTACAGGCCCACGATACTTGTCGGAGGCAATCTGCCTCAGATCAACGGCAACGTCGAGATCGGCGGTACCGAATACTTCGTTACCGAGGCCTGCGAATACATGGACAGCTTTCTCGAACTCAGACCGAGCATCGGAGTCATACTCAACATCGATTCCGATCACCTTGACTACTTCAAGGACATGGAGCATATAGTCAGGTCGTTCAGCACCTTCGTGGAGCAGATACCGCCTCACGGCATCATAATCGCTTTCGGCGACAACCCTTTCGTAAGGAGCATACTGAAGGACCACTCCAACAAGATCACCTACGGATACAGCGAGAGCAACGATTTCTATGCCGAAAACATAGTCTTCAATGAGAACGGCTACCCGGTGTTCGACATCTGCCACAAGGGCAATGTCATCACTTCACTGGAGCTTTCCGTGCCGGGAGAGCATAACGTGCTCAACTCGATGGCGGCCTTCGTCACCGCCTCGTACCTCGGAGTGGATGTGCCGGTCATAGCTCAGACGCTCAAGGAGTATACCGGGACCAACAGGAGGTTCGACTACAACGGGACAACTGACAAAGGCGTGAAGGTGTTCGACGATTACGCACATCATCCGACCGAGATAAAGGCGACTCTGGCGGCGGCGCGCAATGTCAGGCACAACAAGCTCTGGCTGATATTCCAGCCGCATACATATACAAGGACAAAGGCACTTTTCAACGAATTCGTCGACGCGTTCAGCGACACGGATGTGGTCATACTCACTGACATATACGCGGCCAGGGAGAAGGACGTGTACAACATCTCTTCGTACAAGCTGATGAACGCGATGAAGCTCAAATATCCGGACAAACCTGTGTACTACGTAAAGGACTTTGAAGACATAGTCAAGTACATAAGCAAGTTCGCGGGCAAGGACGACATAGTGATGACGATGGGAGCCGGCGATGTCTACAAGGTAGGCGACATGCTTCTGGATAAAGATGAACAGTAACTGCTGAGGCACACGAAGGGAGAAACGCGCCATGATACACGACACCAGGAACGAAGCATTTGCGAATCTCAGGCTTTTTGCATGCAACTCTCATCCGGAGCTTGCACAGGAGATCGCAGAGCATATGGGTGTGGAACTGAGCAAATCAACTGTTACCAAATTCAGCGACGGGGAGATCAGCGTAAGCATATGGGAGTCCGTAAGGGGCAAGGACTGCTTCATAATCCAGTCGACCTGTGGTCCCGTCAACGATAATATCATGGAGCTTCTGATCATGTCCGATGCTCTCAGAAGGGCGTCAGCCAGGAGCGTCACAGCCGTCATACCTTATTTCGGATACGCGAGGCAGGACCGCAAGGCAAAGGCCAGGGATCCGATCACTTCCAAGCTGATAGCCAACATGATCACTGCGGCCGGAGTCAACAGGGTCATCACGATGGATCTTCACGCGGCTCAGGAGCAGGGGTTCTTCGATATCCCGGTCGACCACATGCTGGGCCAGCCGATGCTTACCGATTATTTCAAGCTCAAGGATCTCGAAGACCTCGTCATAGTTTCTCCTGACCACGGATCGGTGACCAGGGCGCGCAACATGGCAAAGCCTTTCAACGTTCCTATCGCTATCATAGACAAGAGGCGTCCGGAGCCTAACAAGAGCGAGATAATGAACATCATCGGAGACATAGAGAACAAGAACTGCGTCATACTCGATGACATGATCGATACGGCCGGCACTATATGCAACGCAGCCAAGGCTCTGAAGGATCTCGGCGCGAAGAACGTCTACGCCTGCGCTACGCATGCAGTGCTTTCCGGTCCGGCGATAGAGCGCATCGAGGCCAGTCCGATAAAGGAGATGGTCCTTCTCAACACCATTCCTATCCCTGAGGACAAAAGGCTCAAAAAAATCACTGTTCTCTCGACCGGCCATATATTTGCCGAAACGATCTCGAGAGTATATTCGAACAAGCCGATATCGGTGATGTTCAATCAGTAAGAAGACATCATATTTATGGGATTATTCAGCAGATTCAAAAACAGGCCGGGATATGCCGCCGATACATATGTGATCGCAGGACTTGGCAATCCCGGCAGGGATTATGAGAGGACAAGGCACAATATGGGCTTCAGGGCCATAGATGTGCTTTCTTCTGATGAGAAGATCGACGTGACAAGGGACAAGTTCCACGCCCTCATAGGCAGAGGCAGGATAGACGGCAAAAAGGTGATACTCGTCAAGCCCCAGACCTACATGAACAGAAGCGGGCGGGCCGTAAGAGAGGCGGCGATGTATTTCGATGTGGCGCCGCAGAATCTCATAGTCATCTACGATGACATAGATCTGCCTGCAGGATCGATAAGGATAAGAAAGTCAGGCGGGGCCGGCACTCACAACGGCATGAGATCCGTTGTGGAGGAGCTCGGCACAACGGACTTCGTAAGGGTCAGGATAGGAATAGGCGCCGTGGAGGACGGAGAGGATCTCGTCGACAGAGTGACAGGCAAGGTGCCTGCGGCCGATCAGAAGATACTCGACGCCGCTGCCGCCGAAGCCGCCGCTGCCGTAAAAGACATAATACTGTACGGCGTGGACAACGCCATGAACAGGCATAATCACGTTTCATGATAAGGATACATACGGGCGTCAGCGGCAGCAGGACGGCATACATGCTGGCGTGCAGTCTGAAAGAAAACAAAAAACTGCTTGCAGTGGTCTCGTCCGGGCAGGAGGCGTCCCGCCTGGCCGATGACCTCGTTTTTTATTTGCCGGGACTTGAGCCGGTGATACTGCCCGAAGAGGAGGATCTGCAGATCCTTTATGAGGCGAGGGACAGGAGCTCGCTTGTAAAGAGGATAAGGGCGATGAACGCCCTGCTGGGAAGAGTTCCGCCTGATGCGGATACAGAGACCGGAAGGGGCCTTGCTGCAGTGATCGCGCCTGTAAGCTCGGCGGTCAGGACCACGGCTTCGCCTGAGAGATTCCTTTCGTCAGTGATGGATATCAGGACAGGGGACAGGATTGATCCCCGCGAGCTCAGGAAGAGACTTGCAGAGGCGGGCTATACCGCGGCCGCGGTCACGGAATCCCCGGGAGAATTCACTTCGCGCGGAGGGATACTCGATGTTTTCGCTCCGTCGATGGATGAAGCCGTAAGGATCGAGTTTTTCGACGATGAAGTGGATTCAATAAGGACCTTCGATACTGAGACTCAGAGGTCGACCGGAGGTCTGGAGGAAGTCACCCTGACTCCGGCCGCCGAGTTCATGCCTGACAACACGGAAAAGGAAAAAGCGCTTGCTGCATTGATGAAGGAATACGACCGCATGATCAGGCGCTTCAGAAAAGAGCACGCGCATCCTGAAGTGAAAGACGGAAGGATAGACCTGGTGGAAGACCACAGGGGCAGGATAAAAGACCTGTTCGGCCGGGGCGGCAGCCCGCAGATCTACGCCGATCTGATCGAATACTTCGATGTAGAAAAGTACAGACTCTGGGACTTCATGAAGGGAGGTATTACAGCTATAGTCGATCCGGCCAGGGTCACTGACAGTCTTTCGGAACAGGTGAGGCCGGAGGTGCTGTTCGGCGTATACGAAGGAGCTTACGGCCGTACGTCATCACGAAGCATAGAGATATATACTCCTTATCCTGAAGCGGTCCCGGGACTTGAGAAATGTGATGACATAGAAAATGTCAGAAGCAGACAGATCGCGCCGTTCAACGGTCATATCGAATTGTTCGCGTCCGAGGTCGCGGGGCTTCTTGCGAAAGGCTTCCGCGTGGTGATCGCTGCAGGCGGCAGTGAAAGAAACGACAGAGTCAGGGAATATCTCGACATCGCGGAAGTAAACGGAGACATATCCTACAGGACAGGGTCGCTGTCATCCGGCTTTGTGATGGAAGATGAAAAGATATGCTTCATCGCGGGGAGCGACATATTCACGGGGACGGCAAAGACGCCACGCCGGCGGAGCAAAAGGAAGAGCTCGAAGGACAGCATACAGTTCTCGGATCTTCATCCGGGGGACTACATCGTGCATGAAGCACACGGAATAGGCAGGTTCGAGGGCATAAAGGCCGTCACAGCCGACGGGATGACAAGGGATTATCTGGTCATAAGGTACGCCGGCTCGGACATGCTCTATATCCCTACAGAGCAGCTCGATGTCATTCAGAAGTACATAGGCAATTCGGGCAATGCCCCGCACCTTTCGAAACTGTCCGGAGGCAGCTGGAAGAGGACCAGGGAGAGGGCAAAAAAGGCGATAATGGAGATCGCCGAAGATCTGGTGAAGCTCTATGCAAAGAGGCAGGCCGAAGGCGGCTATGCTTTCGGGGAGGACACCGTATGGCAGGCGGAGTTTGAAGAAGCCTTCCCGTATACGGAGACTGATGATCAACTCAGAGCCGCCGAGGAGATAAAAGAAGACATGATGAAAGCTCTTCCGATGGACAGGCTTCTGTGCGGGGATGTCGGATACGGAAAAACCGAGGTCGCAGCCCGTGCGATCTTCAAGTGCGTTTCCGAAGGCAGGCAGGCAGCGCTGCTGGCTCCTACGACGCTTCTTGTGAACCAGCACTACCACAATCTCAGAGAACGCTTCGGGGAATTCCCGTTCGAGATAGAGGAGCTTTCGAGGTTCAGATCCAAAGCCGCCCAGACGAAGACGGTAAAGGGAATAAAGAACGGCAGTGTCGACCTTGCGATAGGAACGCACAGACTGCTTTCAGATGATGTTAAATTCAACGATCTCGGACTTCTGGTAATAGATGAGGAACAGCGCTTCGGAGTGAGGCATAAGGAGAAAATAAAGGAACTCAAAAGCAGCGTGGATGTGCTGACGCTTTCGGCGACACCGATACCCCGCACGCTGAACATGTCGCTGACCGGAATAAAGGACATAAGCATCATAGACGAGCCGCCGGGAGACAGGCTCCCAGTGCATACCTACGTGGCGGCATATGACGAGGAGATGCTCAGGAATGCCATAGTCCGCGAGCTTGCGAGGGGCGGTCAGGTATTCGTCGTAAACAACAGGATCACAGGCATACATCAGGTCGCTGAGACCATCGGAAGGCTCGTGCCTGATGCTGTCATAGGCATAGGCCACGGCAGGATGAACGAGGATGCTCTTGAAAACACGATGCTGGATTTCATCGAGGGAAGGATAGACATCCTGGTCGCTACGACCATTATCGAAAACGGCATAGACATACCGAACGCCAATACGATGATCATACTGAACGCTGACAGATTCGGCCTGGCGCAGCTGTATCAGCTGAGGGGAAGGGTAGGAAGATCGAGCAGACTGGCGTACGCATATCTGATGTATCAGCCGGATAAGGTCCTTACCGACATAGCCAGAAAGAGGCTCGCGGCCATCAGGGAGTTCACCGAGTTCGGGGCAGGCTTCAGGCTCGCCATGAGAGACCTTGAGCTCAGAGGCGCCGGCAATATGCTCGGAGAAGCACAGAGCGGTCATATAGAAAGCATAGGATACGAGCTTTACTGCAAAGAGATAGACAGAGCAGTGAGGCAGCTGAAGGGTGAAGACACAGGAGAAGAGAGGTCCGAGATCAATATCGATCTTACAGTGAACGCTTCCATACCGGCGGATTACATACCGGATGAAGCCCTGAGGCTCGACGCATACCGGAGGATAGCGTCCGTAAACGATCCCGATGACGCGATGGATGTGATCGATGAGCTCACGGACAGATACGGCGACATACCGTGTGAAGCGCTCGAACTCATAAGGATAGCGGAGATAAGGGCGCATGCCGGATATCTGGGGGCGGTCCATATCAGCAGGAATGAGAAATGGATACAGATAAAGTTCTCGGACAGAGTAAAGCTGCATCCGTATGTGCTGGTCATGGCAAGGTCGGAATACGGCGATGAACTGCTCATATCAGATGTGAGAGGGCTGATGATACAGATGCGGACCGGCAAGACCATAGATACGGAAAAGCTTCTCGGGCTCATGAGGTATCTGAGTGATATCAAAAGGGAGGCAGCGATGATGGAGAGCAGTTCGGGAAACTGACTTCTGTTAATTGAATCTCTGTTTAGGAATATTCACAACAGGCATGCAATACCGTATAATCTTTATGTTATGCAAACGGGAAAGGAGAATAATATGTTATTCAAAAACATAGGACTCATAGACGAAAACTTTGAATATAAAGAAAACATGTATGTCGGCACAAACTGCCACAGCATCGTTTATATCGACAGCAAGCCTCCTGAAGATGAGGAAGCTTTCTTTGAGACATACGACGGCAGAGGAAAGGTGCTGATGCCCGGGTTCTACAACGCGCACGGCCACTCGCCTATGAGCCTTTTAAGAGGATATGGCGAGAACCTCCCGCTGGACAGATGGCTCAAAGAAAAGATATTCCCGTTTGAAGACAAGCTTTACGGAGATGCAGTATACTGGGCTACACTCCTTTCCATGGCGGAGTCTGTCAGATTCGGGATAGTCTCCACATCGGACATGTATTACTTTATCGATGATATGGTAAGGGCCGTGGCAGCTTCCGGTGCAAAAACGAATGTATCACGTTCTGTTTCGAGCTTCGGAGAACCTGTTGCAGAGAGCTACAGGCTGAAAGAGATGATCGATGCCATCAGGATGTATTACGGCTTTGAGGACGGACGCATCCTGGTGGATGCTTGCGCGCACTCCGAATATACCAATGTCTATGATATGCTTGTGGCAATTGCCGATGCAGCAAAGAAGTACGATGTCAGGACACAGGTCCATCTTTCAGAGACTGAAGCCGAACATAAGGGCTGCTTAGAGAAATACGGAAAAACGCCTGCGGAAATTTTCCTTGAGACAGGCATATTTGATCAGCCGTGCACGGCTGCGCACTGCGTCTGGGTCACTGAGAGCGATCTTGACATATTCAGAGACAAGGGCGTTACGGTCGCCAGCAATCCGGTGAGCAACATGAAGCTTTCGAGCGGCATGGCCAACGTGCCTCTCATGTACGAAAAAGGGATAAACGTTGCGATCGGTACGGACAGTGTGGCAAGCAACAACAGCCTGAACTTCTTTGAGGAGATGAAACTATTTGCCCTCACAGGCAAGGTGAAAACGATGGACCCTGCAGTGATGACTCCTCAGCAGGTGCTGAGGAGCGCAACAAGAGCCGGGGCTCTTTCACAGGGCAGGGAAGACTGCGGACTTGTAAAGGAAGGCTTCAGGGCCGATCTCATAGTCGTTGACGCTAACACGCCTAACATGCAGCCTTGCGAGGACATGGCAAACGCACTTATCTACTCTGCCGACGGCAAGGATGTATGCCTTACGATGTGTGACGGCAGAGTGCTGTACAAAGACGGAGAGTATACGACTATAGATATAGAGAAGACTATTTTTGAAGCCGGTAAGGCAAAGCAGGAGATAATCAAGCAGCTCTGAACCTATAACCACTGATGCAGAACGGCAGTGAAGATGACAACAGAATAAACGAAAGAGAAACCGCAGGCATGTCCGAAGCGGCGTCCGCCACTCTTCTGAAGGGAGCCACCATACTGGCTGTCGCCGGTATAGTGAGCAAGGTCTTCGGTGCGATCTTCAGGATCCCTCTGACCAACATGATAGGAGCCGAGGGCCAGTCCTACTACAGCGCGGCATATCCTGTATATCAGCTGTTGTATACCATAGCGACGGCCGGGTTTCCTGTGGCCATATCCAGGATGGTCTCCGAGAGGATAGCCAGAGGCGACTACATCAACGCCCATAAATCGTACAAGCTGGCGCTGAAGGTCTCGGCGGTTTTAGGCGTTATCGCATTCGCCATAATGTTCGTCGGCGCAGGAGCCATCGCGAGATTCTATAAGAATCCGGGAGCCGAAGCCTCGATGAGGGCGGTGTCGTTCGCGCTTCTCCTTACTCCTTTCCTGGCATCAATGAGAGGCTATTACCAGGGCAGGCAGGAGATGAAGCCTACCGCGGTCACTGAGGTCACAGAACAGATGGCCAGAGTGGCGGCCGGCCTTACGCTGGCGTACATCTTTTATAAGACCAGCCTCGAAAAGGCTGCTGCCGGAGCCACGTTCGGCGCTTCTGCCGGAGTCCTTGCAGCACTTATCGTAATGATGTTCATATACAGGAGCGACAGGGGCAGGAGAAAGAAACTGGTAAAGGATTCCATACTCAGGAAAGAGACCGACAGGCAGAGACTGAAGGAGCTTCTGATATTCGTGGTGCCGATCACGATAGGCTCATCCATCATGCCTATCATGTTCAACATCGACGCTGCCATTGTAATGCGGAGACTGCTTGCGACAGGCTGGAATATGACGGAGGCCAAGAAGCTGTACGGTCTGATGGGAGGCTACACCGACCCTATCGTCAGCATGCCTCTGGTATTCGTCGACGCCATATGCATAAGCCTCATGCCGGCGGTCACTACAGCCTTCACTCTCAAAAATAAGCCTGAGCTCGACGGACACATCAAGGCCGGTCTCAAGACCATGATGGTCATCACTTATCCTTGCATGATCGGACTCATGGTACTTGCGAAGCCGATACTCACCATGCTGTATTTCAAGAAGCCGGACGAGGCGATGACGGCGGTGCCTACGCTGCAGATACTGTCCGTCACCATAGTGCTGCTCGCGATAATGAGGGCTTTTTCGACGAGTCTGCAGGGCATTGGCAGGATGCTGCTTCCTGTGTGGAACCTTTTCCTCGGAGCTGTGGTGAAGACGATAGTTTCCTATGTGCTCGTCGGCATACCGGCCCTGAATGTGAACGGGGCGGCGATGGGTTCCATCGCTGCGTATATCACGGCCGGCACGCTCAACTATCTGGCGCTTCGAAAGTATGCGGGCGTGAGCCTTGATGTGAAGAGCATATTCGTGACTCCGCTGTACGCCGCGCTCATAATGGGAGCGGGCGCCATGGCGTCGTACAAGCTGATCTATCTGATCACATCGAGCAACGCGGTCTCCACGATGCTGGCCATACTTATCGCCGTGGCAGTGTATTTTGTGACAGTGTTCCTGACCGGAGCGATAAGCAGGGAAGAGATCGAGATGATACCAAAGGGCGACGCGATCTACAGGATCGCGGTAAGGATGAAAATCGCACGTTGACAATCAATAAAAAAAGAACATATAATAAGCTTAGGTTGATTACCACATTTGGTTAGGAGGAATGATTATGAATAAAGCAGAATTGGTTGCAAAGGTTGCAGACAAGACAGGCTTCAAGAAAAAAGACGCAGAGATCGCTCTCGATGCTGTTCTCGAGACTATCGAAAAGGCTCTGGTCGCCGGTGACAGCGTAAGACTGATCGGCTTCGGCACATTCGAGACCAGAAACAGAAAAGCCAGAACAGGCAGAAATCCGCAGAAGCCTGACAAAGTCATTTCCATCCCTGCTTCCAAGGCACCTGTGTTCAAGGCAGGAAAGTCCCTCAAGGACGCGGTGAATAAGTAATTACAGAAATAAAAAGAAGCGGGTAGCCGGGCTATCCGCTCATTTTTTTTACACAGGACAAAAATCATGAGACTGGATAAATATCTTAAGAATTCAAGGATCATCAAAAGACGTACCGTCGCGAAGGAAGCGTGCGAACAGGGAAGGGTAGAAGTCAACGGCAGGATCGCGAAGCCGGGACTCGAGCTGAAGACCGGGGATGAGATCACTATCACATTCGGCAGCAACATATTAAAAGTCCGCGTGCTTGCCATGCCGGAATCGGTGCGCAAGGAGGACGCGGACTCAATGTATGAAGTTATCGCCTAGTTCATAACGGCTCTGCTTTTTACATGCCTGAGAACATATCTGTCGACGGCGACTGTAAGCAGGGCCATGACGGGGATCGCCACGATCTCCTTGACGGCCCTCGACGCCAGCAGTACAGTAAATCCTTTGCCCAGCAGGAAGGTCAGCCAGTACGTATTGAGCAAAAGGTTGACGAACAGACATACCAGCGCTGAAGCTGTCAGCGCTCTTATTATTGTCACTTCCTTATTATACAGGACGAATCCGAATATCAGTCCGGTGAGAACGGCAGAGACCGTGAAGCCGGGAAAGAAAGTCCCGGTAGGGAAAAGAAACGCCCCGATGATATCGGCGAGACCGTACCCGACAGCGGCTGCGACCGGTCCGTACAGTATGGCGAGCACAGCGATCGGGAGAAAGCCGAAGCCGATCCTCAGAAACGATATATTGACCGATACCAGCTTGGACAACACTACAGATAGTGCTATCATGAATGACGTAATGACCAGAGTTTCGGTTGTAAAGATATCCTTTTTCATACAAAAACCTCCCGGAATCAAGTAATTGCAACACTTTCAAAAATCGCTTACCTGCAGCAACCACATTCCCGGAGGAAATTCTCCTGTCATTTATTGATCTGCAGTAGCGGATGCAATATCAAATCGCAACTTGGTAAGTTTTCGTTCCCGGGCAACATCCCATCCCAGGGACACTTAACGCTTGATATTTACTCTACGAGAGCGATTTTATCATAGTTTACAATTTGTTTTCAATACTGTCCTCTTAGCGGCTGAGTGAGTTTTTTGGCGGTTTTTTGCTGAATACTTTTAATGATCATTATGTCATCATATGTAATACCTATATTATTCACTTCTGGGACCAGACAAGGGGAGGTACGGTTATGCATCACAGAGAACATCATGATAAAAAAGATCGTCCGCTGCCGGAGTTTATTTCCGTGATCAGTGCAAGCAGCTGCGCAAAGATCAGAATCGACGACATCGAGGTGATAGAACAGGACGGACGCAAACTGCATGTAGTGACATCGGGCAAGGACTATTCATTCTACGGAGGACTCAATACGATCGCGGAGTCGCTTGCCGAAAGAGCCTTTTACAGGCCCATAAAAAAGATGATCATTAATCTCGATCATGTAAAGGATATCAGCGGCTATTACATCAACTTCAACTCGGGGCAGTCCATAGCCATGGGGAGAAACGCTCTGGCAAACACAAAGAAAGCATACAAGCGCTATCTTCTGAGGTATCCGCCGTACTCCTTGTGGGATCCTGTAATGATGAGCGAAGCCGGAGTCGCTGAAAAAAACGACAGCGAAAAAGACGATCATGAAGGCGGCGGAAACAACGCAGCTGCGGCGGCTCTGAGGGCGCCTTCGCATGTATCAAAACTGTATTGAGGATCGTACAGATACTAAATGGAATCAGTACAAAAACTTTTTCAAAAAAGTTCAAAAAAAGTGTTGACACAAGGGGATAGTTTGCATAAAATAATGAAGCTGTCGCTGAAAAGCACAGCGGAACCTTGAAAACTTCATAGTGCAGAACAGGTCTTGAAATTTAAGGGGCTGCGGCCCCGAAAATAGAAAGACTTTGAAACAAAGACAAACAAGCAAAACTTGTTAGTCCTCGAAAATT
>JAFWGQ010000046.1 GCA_017512365.1 Mogibacterium sp. | reverse complement strand
GTACGAGGGAGACCAGTGTCCCTTCTACAAGTCAGCGAAGCAGTTTGAAGCTGAAGCTGAGAAGTATGCAGACTGGAGGTGGAGATAATGCGCATCTACATATCAGGGCCGATAACAAACCACCTCGACACGGCTTATGTGCGATTCGGCTATGCCGAGATTCAGATCAAGGCGCTCGGCCATAAGCCCGTCAATCCCTTCGCGATCGCAGCGCATCTGCCCGATGACTTTACGCATTCAGAGTTCATGCGCGTGGATACGGTCCTCATGGAGCTTTGTGACGGTGTCTACTTCATGGAGAACTGGCAGGAGTCGGAAGGATGCAGGATCGAGAGAGCCCGTGCCGAGGTGTGGGGACTGGCTATCTTTGACAAGATCAGTGAGATGGCGGATAGGAGGGAAGCATGAACAGAGTAACAACGCCCAACATGGCTTCTATTCTGGCTACACATTGGTTCACAGAGACATTACAAAACGAAGTGGAGCGCCAGCACTTAACGAAAAATGCGCTCGCGCGCGTGGCGCATGTGGAGAGGAAGACGATCTATGCCTGGATGAATGGAGTCAGTTCTCCAAAACTGGAGAACGTGGCGCAGATTTTCGCGGCTCTCGGCTATGACAGTATCACGATTCCGCTCAGGGAGGTGGAACATGAGGATATTCTTTGAACTTCCCGAGAACCCGAAGGGGACAGCCCAGGAAAAAGGCACTTCCGTCATTAACGGCCGCGTTCATCACTACGAGAAGAAGAATGTCAGGCAGATGCGCGAGCGGTATTATCACGCGATTTGGGAATTCATGCACAAGAACGAGCTGACCGCGCCACATTTCGACGGACCTGTCGCATTGGAAGTCACGTTTACGCATTCGGTCAAGGTAAAGAAGCAGTGGGGAACTCCGAAAGTCACGAAGCCCGACCTGGATAACGAGGTCAAGCTGCTTATTGATGTGCTCGCTGATCTGGAATTCTTTACAGTCGGGGACCAGCAGATATGTTTCCTGCTTCTCCGCAAGCTATGGGGCGAAAAGCCGACGGTCGAGATAAACATCGAGCCGTATGAGTGCAGGAGGGCGGAAGGATGACTTTATACGAATTCAAGCAGGAGCTTTTCGTTATCCGCGAGAACAGGAAAGTAATGTGGTCCCTGAGACAGTCACTTGCGAATCTCGAAGAGGATATGCTGACATCCGTCTTCTCCGGCGCGATCGACTACTCGAAAGAGAGAGTCCAGCATCAGTCTGATCCCGATAGTGCGATCATCAACGCGATCATGCTGACCGAAAAGGAAAAAGAACGGCTGCGCCGTCAGCTTGCGGAGCTTCAGGAAGAGAATGCTGAGCTTGAAAAGCTGATCTATTCGATGAGAGGTGTCGGTGCCGAGATAGTCAGGCTCTACTTCATAGAAGGCAAGACGATGATAGATATCGCGAAAAGGCTCGGCTACCACCGCGACACCTGCTACGAGAAGTGGAACAACACGATAAAGGATATGCTGGAGGTTTACGAACATGGCAAAGCT
>JAFWGQ010000006.1 GCA_017512365.1 Mogibacterium sp. | reverse complement strand
CGAGCGACGCCGTCAACAGACGCCGGGAGCTTCAGCTTTTGAGATCGTCAGTCGGGGATTGCGACCCGCCACTGACGATCGAATATGGAACCCGCCGCCTATGCGCACATTGAGGCGGGGGACATCCGGCGTCTGTTATATCGCTTTTTGCGCGTTCCCGCGTCATTAGTCAGTATCTGTTATGCACCTTCTCGGCAAAGCACATGACATCCTTTATGACGACCTTCGTGCCATCGTCCAGCACGGCCGTGCCGCTCATCTTTCCGAAGACCTGATGCTGATCCGAGACGATGACCTTGTAGTCCAGGCAGGCCGCCCTGTCGAGCACCGGCTCGAAATCCATCTCGAACCTTCCGTCGGATGAAGTGAAGGTCCATCTGTCCATGTATCCGCTCTCCGGGATATTGAAGGTAACATCGTCCAGCTTGTGCGCCGTCCCGTTCCAGAAGAGCATGTTCTCAGAGGCCGCGCTCGTGTCGCCGAAGCCGTATCCGATGTTCCACCCGAAGCTGTTGCCGTCCACGTCCGCGTTGCCCGAGCCCCAGAACCAGGTGTTGTCGTATGTCCAGACTCCCCTGCCCCAGTCGAGGGTGCCGAAGTCCGTCTCCGGGTCGAAAACGTATTTCTTTCCGTCGAAGCTGACATGTCCCGACGCTCTCATGCAGTTTATCTTCTGGTTGTAGTAGAAGGCGTGCTTCTCAGGCCACGGGGTCGCGATGACCATGCTGTCCATGGGCGGCTGATCGAGTTCGATGTCGGCCTCGAGAGACTTGCCGTCCATGAAGTTCTCAAAGCGGCACTTTATGCGTCTCTTCCTGTACTTCGCCTCAAAGCTCATCTGAAGTCTTTTGTCCCCGTACTTCGTCGTTCCGTAGGACGAGTCCTCCGGCAGCCTGAGCTTTCCCATGGGAAAAGCGTTCAGAACGGTCTCGGTATGCTCCCACGGCCTGTCTCCGAAGGTCAGGAGCGACACCGACTGCAGGCCGATGTATCCGTCGTCCGAGATGGTGAATGCCGCGGCGAAGTCCCTGTTCACCACGAGATAGTAGTCCCATTCCTTGATGCGGAACTTCGGAGCCTTTATCATGGCCCTTCTGTATTTCTGCACGAGACTCCTCGACCAGCCCGGTTCCCTGAGTTCTCCCTGTTCATCGAGCAGCAGCTGGCTTTTTGTCACTTCATGGTTTCTCATTGTGTTTGTCTCCCGTCCTTGAACGCCCTCTTCTTTTCGTACATCAGCTGATCCGCGCGGTGCACGGTGTCTTCGACCGTGCCGTCGGTCTCAGGATCATGCACTGCGACGCCCATCGAGATATGAATGGCCTCCCACATCTCTTTCGCTTCTCTGCAGATCCTGTCGCTGGTATGTTCGAACTCCTTTATCAGCTCATTCCTGTTTTTGAAATCATCGTTCATCAGTATGACCGCGAACTCATCGCCGCCTGTCCTGAACACAGGGCTGTGGTCGAACACTTCGCATATGAGGTGGGTCGCCGCTTTCAGATACTCGTCTCCCTTGTCATGGCCGCAGCGGTCATTGACCTCCTTGAGATCGTCGCAGTCGAGCACCGCCACTGCGAAGTCGAATTTCTCTCCGCTGTCGAGGCGGGCCTGCATCATGTCGATGTAGTTGTCGAAGGCTCCCTTGTTCCTGACGGATGTCAGAGCGTCGACATAGACCTTTCTGCCGAGGTCGTCGATGACATGCTTCTCTTCGATGACCTTCCTTTGCAGCACCACGCTCCTCATGCTGAGCACGGCGATGAGCAGTACGATGACCAGAACTATGAGCACGGCTGTCACCAGATTGTCTCTTATCAGGTCCGCCGGGCTCGTCTTCACATCTTCAGTAGAATAATACGTCAGCGATGAATGTATCGGAGTATCCGGAACGGCACTTGTCACTCTTGAAAGGATCGAATACAGCTCGGTCTCGCCTTTTTCGACAGCGAAGCAGTAATCCATGTCCACGCCGGTGTACAGCGTCGTGAGATGGAGCTTTTCGCACTGCTTCGAGATGTTGTTGTATCTGTAGTTGCTGATGATGACGCAGTCCGCCTCGCCGGCGGCAACGGCCTCCAGGCCTGCCGGAGTGTCTTTGAAGTACGCCCTCTTCCAGTCCGGGAAGTTCTCGGCAAGGAAAAGGTCATAATTCGTATTGCCCTCGTTCACGGCAACGATGACATCGTCCTTTTTCAGGAACTCCTTTTGTTCTGAGTCGCGCACCACTGCGTCCATCTCGGTCCGCATCAGAGGCGGCGTCATGACCACTCCCAGAGCCTCGCTGTCGTAATAGGTGAGGTTGGCCGGGAACACGCAGTCTGTCTCCCCCTTTTCGAGGGCCTCCATCGCGGCGGCTGCTGTAGGGAAGGCTGTCGCTTCGAATTCCAGCGTCGCGTTCTGCATTGATGTCGACGCATAGCGGAGATAATCCCTGAGGGCTCCGGTGAGTTCTCCCGTCTCCGGGTCCTTTGCGCAGAACGCCAGATAATTATCCTGATATCCCACGCGTATCGGTCCGTGCTCCTCGATCCAGCCGAGCTCGCTGTCTGAAAGATACGCGTCGGCATTGACGCTTCTCAGATACTTCTCATGCAGCTGCTGATTGAAGTACTTGTTCTCCTCCTGTATGCGGTTCATCGCCTCGTTCAGCTCAGGCAGCAGATCCACGCGCTCCATGCTGAGGGCAAAGTAGAAATCCGATGATCCGACCTTGGTAACAGGCACGGCCGTCCCGGGATCCGCGTATACGTCCATGGTAACGAAGGCGTCATAATCTTCGCCCAGCTTCGCGAGCGACTCCTCTTCGGTGCCGGTCGTCTCGATGAGCTCAGCCTCGACATCATTGCGCTCCGCCCATTTGAGGAATTCCTCCTTCTGGAAGGTCCCTTTCGCCACGCCGACCCGCTTGCCGCTGAGAGTCGAGTAATCGTCGGACCTGATCTCGCTGTTGTCCGGAGTGACGAATATATAGTAGGCTTCGGTGCCCATCGGCACGGACGAGTACAGTATCTTTTCGGCGCGCTCGTCTAGATATGAGACATTGCCCAGCATGTCTATCTCGCCGTCCATCAGCTTCTGAAGAAGCTCGGAATACGAACCCTCCACATACTCGTAGTCCCATCCGGTATAGGCGGACAGCTTGCACTGGTAATCGTACGTATATCCCGAGCATCTGCCGCCTTCATCCGTGATGAAGTACGGAACCTCGTGCCAGCCGACGCGCACTGTCTTCGTCTCCTTCGCTTCGCCGGGATCCTCGGCGGATACTGCTGCAGGCAGCACAAAAGGCACCGCCAGAAGCAGCGCGAGTGCAACGCTTATTATCCTGTTCAGAGCGCGGGCGAACCCGCCTGATTTCCTCATGCCGGTCGGGCTGTCCCTCAATGGGGCACAGCAGGTTTTCTCAATGATCTTATCGTTTTCATTATACAATAATGCTCACGGTAAAAAACCTGCAGATTGGATTATTGCCCGTACAATGTTAGAATTGCATCAGCAGGCCGGGGCGGCAGATGCCCTTATGAAAAGGTAAAAGGTGCAAGATGAGAAACGATTACATAAGCATATTCGATGTCATAGGCCCTGTCATGGTCGGTCCGTCGAGCTCGCATACTTCGGGCGCGGCGTCGATCGCGTGGATGGCCAGGCAGATATTCACGGGAACTCCGGTCAGGGCAGTGTTCACGCTGTACGGATCGTTCGCCGACACCTATAAAGGGCACGGAACCGACCGTGCGCTGGTGGGAGGAATGCTCGGATACAGGCCGGACGATACACGCATAAGGGATTCGTTCGAGCACGCCCGGGAAGCCGGTCTGGATTTCAGTTTCGTCACAGATCATGAGACTGAGATGAAGCACCCGAACACGGTCGATATCCTCATGGAAAGCTCGAACGGACACACTCTGACGGTGCGCGGCGAATCGATCGGAGGCGGCAGGATACGCATAGTCCGCATGAACGGTATCGACGTCGATTTCACGGGCGAGTACAGCACCCTGATAGTCGGGCATGACGACAGGCCGGGAGTCGCGGCGTATATCACGGGCATACTTTCGGATCACAATGTAAACATCGCTTTCATGAAGCTGTTCAGGGAAGAAAAGGGCAAAAGCACGATCACCGTTATCGAATCGGACGAATACATTCCGGATGAAGCGGTCTCGGATCTTCTGGCGAACGAACAGGTCAGCAGCGTCGATGTGATAGAGATCTAGGAGGGCAGGCATGGCAAAGGATTATGACTTCAGGAACGCGTCTGAACTGCTCGCGCTCTGTGGCAAATACGGAATGAGCATCTCCGAGGTGATGATACAGAGAGAGATGCAGCTTGGAAAAGTGTCGTGGGAAACGGTCATGAAGAGACTGGACAGGAGCCTCAGGGTCATGGACGGCGCGGCAAACCGCGCGTATGAGGATCCCGTGCCTTCCATGGGAGGTCTGCTGGGAGGCGAAGCGCAGAAACTTCGCGGGTTCCCGAGGGAAAAGAGCGTTCTCGGCAGCACTCTGCACAAGGCGGTGATGTTCTCTCTCGCAGTCTCCGAGACGAACGCGAGCATGGGCGTGATAGTGGCTGCCCCTACAGCGGGCGCCGCGGGCGTCGTGCCGGGTGCACTTCTTGCCGTGCATGAAGACATGGGCATAAGCGTCGATGCGCTGAGGATGGCTCTCATCAATGCGTCGGCGATAGGATATATCATCACAAGGAACGGCTCTGTATCCGGCGCTGAAGCGGGATGCCAGGCCGAAGTCGGGTCGGCGGCGGCGATGGCGGCCTCCGCTGTCGCGGAGGTGCTCGGCGGGACGCCGGAGCAATGCTGCCATGCAGCATCCATCGCCCTTTCCAGCCTGCTGGGTCTCGTCTGCGATCCTGTGCGCGGGCTCGTTGAGGTCCCTTGCCAGACAAGGAACGCCGCGGGAGTCGCGTGCGCCTACACCGCAGCCGAACTAGCTCTTTCGGACATAGAGTTCGCCGTCCCTCTCGATGAGATGATAGCCATTGTATATGACGTCGGGCACAGCATGCCTAAGGCTCTCAGAGAGACCGGGCTCGGAGGCTGCGCAGCTGCACCGGCACTCTGCTCAAAATAACGTCGAAAGGTTGGCCAGGGGGACAGACCCCCTGGCCAGATACTGTCTGAAATGGCCAGGGGGTCTGTCCCCCTGGCCGTTCTTCGTTCAGAGCCTATTTCGGCGTGTATTCCGCCGGGACCTCTATCACCATGTCGGAGGTCGGGAATGTGCAGCACGGATGGATGTAATCCCATTTGACGTCCGCCCATCTCCTGTTCTCGTTCTCCTCTGGGGCGAAGTATGTTCCGGAGAGCACCTTCGAACGGCACCAGCCGCATTCTCCGCTCCTGCAGCGCGAAGGCGCGGTTATCCCCGCTCTTTCGACTGCGACCAGCACAGGCTCTTCGGCGCTCGCATTTATGCTGTACTCGCCAGCTCCCTGCTTCACGATGATGTTGAAGGTCTTGCCCGCCGCCTTTTTCGGGAAGCCTTTCGCCTCGGTGATCTTCTTCGTCACGCCGAGCATCTCGCACCTTATGTTCTTCTTCGGAAGCCCGAGTTTGCCGAGCTCTCCTTCGAGGAACTTATACATCGCTTCAGGCCCGCATACGAACACGCTGTACGGCTCCTTTGCGTATTTCTTTATCAGGTCAGCCGTGATGAAGCCGTGCTCAAAGCCCTCCGCCTTCTCATCCGAGAGCACATGCACCACATGCACTTTGTCGCATTTCTCAGCCAGGACTTCCAGCTCTTCCCTGAAGAGTATCTGCTCCTTTGTCCTGCTGCCGAAGATGATCGTAAGATCGAAGTCCTCGGTTCCGTCGGCAACGGCCTGGGCCATCGAGAGGAACGGCGTGATGCCCGAGCCTCCGGCAAGAGCCACGATGTTCTTCGGATCGCGCAGCTCCTCATAATAGAAGCTGCCCTGCGGTCCGGACGAGAGCACCTCGTCGCCCTCCTTCAGCTCGCCCAGCATCCATTCAGCGGCAAAGCCGTCCGGATTGTTCCTGACCGTCACGGAAACTACTCCCGCGAGCGCGTCCTTCGGGCATGAGCTGATCGAATATGGTCTCGTCAGCGAGCTTTCGCCTATCTTCAGCTTGAGCGACAGATACTGTCCCGCGCGGAAGTAAGCGACCGGTCCTCCGTTCTTTGAGCGCATCAGATATGTCTTCGCTCCGGCTCCCTCGTGGTCGATGATCCTGTCGATGACGAGTTCCTGATAATCCGGATGCAGGGCCTTCGCGTTGTTGTTGATGGCATAGTCCGCCGTGATCTCTAGGGCAGGCGCAGCCTGTATCGCCTTTTCGCGCACCTTGGCCATGTTCTTGAACTTGAGCATGTCCAGAGCCCCGATAAGTCCTATCTTTACATTCACCGCCATGGCTCTACCTCCCTTCTTCCTTCAGATCCCTGATAGCAAGGCGCGCCATCAGTCTGCCGCATACGTAAGCCGAGCTGTAGCCATCGCCCCTCGGTCCCGCCGCTCCGATCGGCCTCAGGCCCCTGATCGGATAGTCGGAGCTGAGCATCATCATCCTCGCCATCATGGCGTCCCAGTCAGCCGTCTCGTAGCCGTAGACAGATCCCTCAGGCGTACCGAGGTAGCGGGCGAAGGTCCATGGCGAAGCCACGCAGATCTCTTCGATGTACGGCTCGATGTCTATGCCCGCGCGGTCCTTAAGGGTCTTTATGAACTTCTTCGCGTATTTGTTTTTGTACGCGACATAGTCCTCAGGAGCCAGGTCGCCCCATTCCTCGCTGTTGCCCATCGAGGTGAAGAAGCCGACGGACGTGCCCTCAGGCGACGCGTCCGGATTGACGATGTTCTGGCACAGGAAGATGGTGAAGTTGTTCGAATCGTATCCGCCGAGGATGTTCTTATATTCCTGAACGGAGTCGGCCGTGTCTGCAAAGAAAATGCAGTAGTCCTTTATGCCGAGCTCTTCTGCGCTCCTGTTGAGGCCGACGTATACCGTATACATCCTCGCGCTGTAATTGTGGTTCCTTGCCGCCGAGAGCTTCTTTTCGCGCTCGGGGATCAGCTCCTTAGGCATCATCTTCGCATAGATGATGTCAGGGTTGATGTTGGCAAGAGCGTAGTCGCAGCTCACATCTCCGCAGCTCGTCCTTACTCCGCACAACCTGTCGCCCTCGAAGAGGAACTCCTCAGCCCTGCAGTTGAACCATATGTCGGCTCCGAGCTCGCGCAGCCTCTCGATCATCGCGTTGCTGATCTCGTGCGATGTGTGCGCCGGGATGTATGCAGCGTGCGCTATGTACTTCATCGACATGTTGCAGTAGTGGATGAAGGCCATGCGGTCCATGTCGATCCCGAGGTAGCCCCAGTATGTCGACAGGATGTCGCGGCACTTCTGCGGCAGGCCTATCGCCTTCCACACCTTGCTGACAGGATAGGCTCCCGTCCTCAGCAGGTTGGGATACTTCTCCTTCAGCACGTTCGAATCGGCATTTCCGTTCGAGTTGCTGATGTACGCCGTGCCCGCCATGATTTCTTCGAGGAGTTCGAAATACTCCTCCATCTTCGGACGGCTTCCCGGCACGTACTCCTCCATCCTGTCGATGAACGCACTGATGCCGAACGGCATGCTCACGTCCATGGGCGTCCCGTCCGAGTATCTGCTTATTATGCGGAAGCAGTCAGGCACTTCGCGCCATTCCACATCCACCCCGTAATCCATCATCATCTGACGGATCTCCGCAGGATCGTCCTCGCTTCCGATGTCGCAGAGCTCGTGCAGCGAAGGCTCGAATTCGAACCTTCCCCTTCTGAAGCTCGTTGCGCAGCCGCCCGGCAGATTGTGCTGCTCGATCAGCAGGACCTTTTTGCCCTCGCAGGCGCAGTGCAGGGCCGCTGAAAGTCCGGCGTTGCCGGCGCCGACTACGACGATGTCATAATGTCTGTCCAATCAACACACCTCCTTTAAATGAATATATCTCTGTAAAGCATCACTTTCTGTTCGGCATCTCTATCACGGCGTCGGACAGCGCGAACGTGGCGCACGGATGGATGTATCCGTATTCTTTGTCTGCGCCGCGGCGTCCGTCCGTGAGTTCGGGTATGAACACATCGCCTTCGACGAGCCTGCTCCTGCACCAGCCGCAGATCCCTCCCCTGCAGCGGTTCGGACCCGCTATGCCGGCTCTCTCAAGAGCTACCAGCATGTTCTCGTTCGCATTGCACGGGATGTCGTACTCATCGCCGCACATCATCACCCTGAGGCTGAACACCTTGTCCTTTGCCTCTGCAGGGTAGCCCGGCAGCGTCCACGGCTCCTTTATGGATCCGAATATCTCTTTTCTGTAGTGCTTCAGATCGAGTCCCAGCTTTTCCGCTTCGGCATCCAGGAACTCATACATCGCCTGAGGCCCCGACGCGAAGAGCGAGAACGCATCGTCTCCCGCGTATTTCTTTATGAGATCGGCTGTGATAAAGCCGTGTTCGCAGCCCTTCGCCCTGCTGTCCGAGAGCACGTTTACCAGCTTCACCTTGTCTGTAGCCTTCATCACCTCATCGAATTCCTCAGCAAAGAGTATGTCCTTCTTCGTTCTCGAGCCGTACAGCACGGTCAGCCTGAAGTCCTCGTCTCCGCTGGCGATCGCCTTCGCCATCGAAAGTATCGGTGTGATTCCAGAACCGCCCGAGCAGGCGATGACGTGCTTCTCATCTCTGAAGAACTCATAGTAGAAAAGTCCCTGAGGTCCGGAGGTCTTCACCTCGTCGCCTTCCTTCCAGTTTTCGATGATGTACTTCGAAAGGAATCCGTTCTCGACTTCCTTGACGGTCACATCGATATATCCGTCGAGCGTTTCGGCCGGCCCCGAGCTTATGGATACAGGCCTTGCGATGAGCTTGCCGTCTATCTCCTGGCGGATGACCACATACTGGCCCGCGCGGAAGAACGCAGGATCCGTGCCGTCCTTTTTCTTCAGCCTGTATGTCTTTACGCCCTTGCCGCGGTCCGTGATGCCGTCTATCACGAAGAGCTGCTCGTCAGGATGGCGTTCAGCCGCCTTCTCGTTGCATTTGAACTTCGCTCCCGATCTTGAAGGGACGGTGTCCTGTATCCTTTTCTCTCTTTCTTTCGGTTTGTTCGTGAAGTATATGATATCCTTCAGGCCGTATTTTTTGAGTTTTACCTTTGACATCTCGCTAGCCCTCCATTTCTTCCAGAATGATCTTGCCTATGTCATTGCCGTTGGTGTAGGTCATGTTGTACCCGTCACCCCTGGCGCCGGCGGCTCCGACAGTCTTGAAGCCCTTTATAGGCTGGTCCTTTCTGATCGCCATCAGCCTCGACAACATGGTATCCCAGTCGTCGACCATGTAGCCGTAAGTCGTTCCCTCAGGCGTATTCAGGAAGTGAGCGAAGGTCCACGGAGTCGCGAGCTCGATCTCCTCTATGCAGTCGTGGATGATGATGCCCGTGTCCTTTTCGAAGTTGTCCATCACCTTTTGGAACAGCTCCTGTTTCCTGTGGACATATTCTCTCTGGGTGAAGTCGCCCCATACATCCTCCGTATAGCAGATCGTGAATGTCATCACGGTCGTGCCCTCAGGCGAAGCGTCCGGATTAACGACGTTGTAGATGACGACCACGCTGTGCGTGTTGTCCTCGTACGACTTCGAGTCCCTGATGTTCTTTGCATTGTCGAACGATCCCGGCATGAATATGGTATAGTCCTTTATCCCCAGCTCTTCTATGCTCTTGTTGCAGGCAACGTAGGCGTTGAAGAAGCGGATGCCGTGTTTCTCGGCGCTGACCCTCTTGAACTCGCGCTGAGGTATCCTGAAGTTCTCGTCGAGCAGCCTGTTGTAGGCTATCTCAGGATTGACGTTGGCGATCACGTATCGGGTCTCGACCATGCCGGCATCGGTCAGCACGCCCGTGACGTTTCCGTCCTTATCAGCACAGACCTTCAGCGCCTTCGTGTTGAGCCAGAGCTCTCCGCCGAGCTCCCTGAAGCGCTCGATTACGGCCATCGTCATGCCGTGGGCGTTGTCGCGGGTGATCGAAGGCTCGTACGCCGCATACATGTAGAACATCCACGCCTGATGCACAAAGCTCATCTTCGAATAGTCCGCGCCTATGTACGTCCAGTAGACGTCGAGTATGTCGATCGCGTCCTCAGGCATGCCTATATTGCGCATGACCTCGTTGAACGGCCGCTCTGCCACCTTCAGGAAGTTCGGGAAATTCTTCATGAAGTACAGCGCGTCCGTCCTGAGGTATCCGTCCTTCTTCACCTCGGACATGTGCTCCGAGAAGTAATCGTTGGCATCGACGCATTCCTTTGCGAGCGACATGAATATCTTCATCGGCTCGCGGCTTCCCGGGACTATCTCTTCCATCTTTTCGATGACGTTGTCGACTCCCGTCGGAAGCTTCACGTCGAAATGTCTGCCGCTCCTCGTGGTGCCTATCGCCCTGTACATCTCGGGGATCCACAGCCACTTGATATCCAGGCCGTGGTCCTCCATCATGATCCTGCCCGGAAGAGCCCAGTCGCCCGGCTTTCCGAGTCCGCAGAATTCATGGAGAGAAGCGTCGAATTCGAAGCGCCCTCTGACGAACGAGGACGCGCATCCGCCCGGCAGATTATGCTGATCGAGCAGAAGCACCTTCCTGCCCGCCTTAGCGACCGTGACGGCTGCCGACATGCCGGCAAGTCCCGCTCCGATCACTACGCAGTCGAACTTTTTGTTGCCCATTTGCATACTCCTTTCCCTCGTATGATATTACGTTCATAATATAATAATAATCACATGCCCTGTGCTATACTGTGACCATGATCATGAAACTCAATGACGCAGCGATCGAATACATGAAGATGCTCGGCTTCAGGGACATCGTGCTGCTCACCGACAGCAGCAAGACCTGATGCACTCCCTCCCGCGAGGGGGTGTCGGTAAGTTTTACCGACGGAGACGGATCCGAGTTCGAAGGCACTCACCTGTGCATGGAGTCGCCGGTCGGGAAGGTGTATGTCCCGCTCAGCGGCGTCCTCCTTGAGGATGAGCCCGGCATAAGATACGAGAAGCGCCCGTGGCTCGAGGGTTTTGAGCTGGACGGGATCAGGGCCGTTCCGGTGAGCTGCGCCTGGCATCCTCCTGTCTGACTTCTTCTTTACATAGGACCCTTGTCGAACAGGAACGAGTTCCATTCCAGGATGCGGCTCTTCACCGGTCCTATGAAGCGTCTCTTTCCGTCACGGAACAGCCGGAACTTCCTGCGGGTCACGCTGATCGACGGCCAGTACGGCAGACCGTCTCCGTTAGGCGTGCCCCATTTGACAAAATTGGCGACATAGTGCACCATCTCGTCCCTGAGCTCTTCATCTTCTCTCCCGAACGGGCGCCAGCTTTTGTCCATGTTGCCGAACATGTACCAGAGGTCTGCCGCGTGGAAGGCCTTGTATTTGTTTCCCGGCGGGGTCCTGTCGAACATGTATCCCCACACCGGTGACTTTCCCTGCATCGCGCGCATGACCCCCAGTCCCTCGGCCATGTCGAATATCAGATACGGCATGTAGTCCTGCGAGGTGACTCCGGCTATTACCGGAACATCGAGGTATGTGCCCTCGCGCATTATCTTTGAAGGCATCTTCGGGATTATGGCGCCGTCGATCCCCGGCTGCTGTATGCGCACGCTCCGGTTCTCGAGGAAGCAGTCATACCATGCCTGGAATATGGCCTGATGAGGCATGTTCCTGAATTCCTCCTCGCTCTTTGCTCCGGCGCGTTCTCTTACCTTCGACCAGAACTTCTCCTCTGACTCCTCAGGCGTCATCGGTCCGGCAAAATCAGGGATGACGCCGGCGCCGGACATCATGACAGCGCCCTTCACTACGCCTTCGAGCGTCTTTGTGTAAAGAAGGTCCATCACCGCCATCGCTCCGGCGGACTGTCCCATTATAGTAATGCGGTCCGGATCGCCTCCGAAATCGGCGATATGCTCTTTGATCCACTTCAGCCCGAACACAATGTCGTGCAGGCCGTAGTTGCCCCCTTTATACAGGCTGAAGACATTGAGCCTGTATCCGAGCGATATCAGTACGACTCCGTGCTTCGCGTATTCGGTGGACGTGCCGTACGGATCCTCTCCCACGCAGCCGTTCTCGAACGAGCCTCCGTGGATGAACACCAGCACAGGATCCTTTTCCGCCCCGCTGCGCGTGATTATGTTGAGCGTCATGGGCGACTCGGCGAATTTCCAGCCGTCCTGCTTTCGTCCCGGTCTGAATTCGCTGTGGTAGAACGCGTAGCGCCCCACGGACTCGTCATGATACGCCCTGTACTGCCAGCAGTCCGTCTCCGGGCCGGTCGCGTCCAGCTCGTCCCATGCCGGATATTCTTTCGGCATCTCGAAGCGCTCCGTAACGGCGTACGGTATGCCGCGGAACATGCGGACGCCGTTTTCTTCCGTGCCGGTCACCCTGCCGAGACCCGTGCTGATGCTTACCTTTTTCATCTGCTTTTCCCTTTGTATCCTAATACGCTGCGTCTCTGCCGTTTTCCGCTTTTATGTCCTCAGCCTCGTAATGATCGGGCTCGAGGTGATACGGAAGGTCTGCCCTTGCTGCAGGAGGCAGAGTCTCCCCCTTCTCCTCCAGGAACGTCCTGAGCATCCACGGCCTGTCAGTGATGATGCCGTCTGCGCCCATCTCATATATCATTTCAAAATCTTCCATGGTATTGACCGTCCACGGGACGACCTTCATTCCGAATGAATGCGCTTCGTCGGTGAGCTCCTTCGTTATCTCCCTGAAGAACGGGCTCACATCGTCCAGTCCGAGCGAATGCGCCGCGCGCACCGGGTCGCAGTCAAAATCGTGTATGTCGAGGCCCGCGAGCCACGGCGAGGCCTCATCCCTGTCGAGCCACAGAGTCGTCGCCTCGGGAGTCCCCCACGAAGGCTGCTCGCTGTAAAGCGCGATCGTTCTGATCCCCGGGTCCAGTTCTTTCATCCTGACCAGCAGAGCCCAGTCGAAGCACTGCAGTATCACCCTGTCGCGGAAGCTGAACTCATTGACCGGCGTCAGGAAGGCCTCAAGCAGCCTGTCGTAGTCCGGGTTCTTTTCGTGACTCATCCCGAGAGCCGGGTCCGGATAGGCCTTGGCCTCTATGCTCATCCTGACGTCCCTGTTTCCGCTGTCTCTGACCAGTTCGAACATCTGGCGGAGCGACGGGATGAACGCATCGGTCATTACCTGCGTGCGCCCGTGCAGAGCGTAGTACTCAGTGGACGGATCCATCCTTCCTACATTATACGCCTGCACTTCTTCGAGAGTCATGTCATGTATGAAAAGCCTGCCGTCCTCTATGCGCCTTCCTTCTCTGTCAGTCGTGAAGATCGGATTGAGCGCGGGATTGTGCGACATCACTATCTGACCGTCAGCGGTCAGCTGCATGTCGCATTCGATGGTCAGCGCGCCGTTCTCGAGCGCGTACTGGTATGAATACAGGGTGTTCTCCGGCCGGGCGTCCCTGCCTCCCCTGTGGAATTCCAGGTCGTAGTATCGCATGTCTTCTCCTCCGGCCCTTCACTGCTCCTGATCGCCGGAAAGGAAACGCAGTATGTTTTCCTTGTAGTCCGGAGCCAGATCGTATGCCGCGTGGCCGTAGCCGTCGTACATTTGCAGGACAATGCCTTTCCTCCTGCCGAGCTCCGCCGCGATCCGGAACGAAGGCTCGCAGCCGAGCACCTGATCGTCCATGGAGCCGAGCACGAGTACCGGGCATGTGATCTTCTTAAGATCCTCCGTGATGTCAAAGTCCTTCATGTCCGCAAGGATGACGAAGCGTTCCAGATCCTCGTCAGTGACCGTCTTCGCCGCGGCTCTCAGCGCTTTTTTTGACTTTTCGAACACATCCGGCGGATATACCGCCTCGCCGAACGCCATGTACAGACCTTCCCTGTCTCCCTCCCTTGCGAGACGGATCCATTCACTGAAGAGGCCTGCCGCATCCTCATCCACCCGTGATGCGGATGAGCATATCACCAGTCTGCGTACAAGCTCCGGATGACCGGCAGCCATCTGCATCCCGATCATGGCGCCCTGCGACGCTCCGAGCAGATCGATATCGCTGAGTCCGAGCCAGCGCAACGCCTCCGCCGTATCCTCAGCCATATCCTTTATGGAATACGGATCCGGCAGCTCCTTCCTGCGGTCGAACATGTACACCGTATGATCATCGGCGAACATCTTATACGCTTCAGCGACAAGGCCGGCAAGGCCCATGACGCTCTGTACGCTCAGGCCCGGCAGTATCACCAAAGCCTTCTTACCCTTCCCGAAACAGAAGTAGTCCATCGAGAAGGAATCCGTTCTGACTGTCCTTATCTCCATGCTCATGGTCACCTCTTTTCCTTTGATTTTCACATATCGAATAGCTATCGTTAATAACATAAATATATCACAAATCAGAGCCTCTGCCATGCGATAATGTACTGGTACAGTGTTGATGTATGGATTGGAACATGGAGGTATATATGGCTAAGGTAAAATGCACCATATGCGGAGCTTATCTGCCGGAGGGAACGGAAGAATGTCCGGTATGCGGAGTCAGCTCCGAATGTTTTGAGCCGGTCGGGATGGTGAAGTGCACCTTCTGCGGCGCTGTGTTCGAGGAAGGCGTCGACGCCTGCCCGGTATGCAGCGTCGGACCGGAATACTTCGAACCGGCTTCGGCCGAAGATCTGGCTTCGAGGATACAGCCGGCGTCGTCCGGAGGCAGCGGCAGCATGGTCAAGTGCCTTGTATGCGGAGCGGAATTCGAGGAGGGCGCCGTGGCCTGTCCGGTATGCGGAGTAGGCCCTGAGAATTTCATTCCGGCGGAGAAGAAGGGCACGGATTTCAGAAAGGATACGGAAGAGTTCTTCGTGATCATCGGCGGCGGCCCGGCAGCCAAGAGCGCAGCCGAGGCGGTCAGGGAACGCAATCAGACAGCGACCGTCACGATCGTTACGCAGGAGTCCCACCTCCCGTACAACAGGCCGATGCTCACCAAAGGCATAGTCAGAGACTTCGGCGACAACTACAACGGTCTCGTCATTGAGGGTCCCGAGTGGTATGAGGAAAACAGGATCAACTTCGCTTCCGGCACCGAAGTCCTCGGAGTCGATACCGCGGCAAAGACCGTCAGCATCCGCAATGCGGACGGCAGCAGCGGACAGATGAAATACGACAAGCTCATATATGCTCTCGGTGCGTACTGCTTCGTGCCTCCGATAAAAGGCGCGGATCTCGGCCATGTCGTCTCGGTCAGGAGCATCGCGGATACCGAGAAGGTCAGGCGGATAATAGCTGAGCGCAAAGCTTCGAAAGCCGTCTGCATCGGCGGCGGCGTCATGGGTCTTGAGGGCGCGTGGGGCCTTAAGGAGGGCGGACTTGAGGTGACCGTGCTCGAGACAGCTCCGGGCCTCCTTCCGAGACAGCTCGACGATACCGCATCCGAGATGCT
This sequence comes from Mogibacterium sp., assembly GCA_017512365.1. GTDB lineage: Bacteria > Bacillota > Clostridia > Peptostreptococcales > Anaerovoracaceae > Crickella. The sequence continues at coordinate 7,506 of JAFWGQ010000006.1, read as the reverse complement.
CAAAGAGCTCTGCATCGAGGCAGGCGTGGATGTGGTCACGGGAGCAAAGATCGCGGAGATAAGGGAAAACGCCGTTGTGCTCGATGACGGGACGGAATATGAGGCTCAGCTGGTGATAATGTCGACCGGCATGAGGCCGCATACCGCTGTCGCAGAGGAAAGCGGCATAGCGGTGGACAAGTGGGTGCTCGCCGACGATCACATGAGGACGAACGTCCCTGATGTATTCACGGCGGGAGACTGCTGCAGCGTGGATGGTCAGCCTCAGGCGTTCTGGGCCCAGGCTGTGGAGACAGGCCGCATAGCGGGAGCCAACGCCGCAGGCGAGGAGATAAGGTACAGGTCCATCGGCAGCTCGCTCGTGATCGAGGCGATGAACACCAGCGTTTTTGCCCTCGGCACCAACGGAAAGGATCCTGACAGAAAGTTCCGATCCGAACAGATAAAGGACGATGTGAAGAAGACATATTCGAAGTACTATTACGATCACGGCAAACTCGTCGGGACGATACTCATAGGCGATATCTCGGCCATGAGCACCGCGATCACTAAAATGAAATGATATTCAAGATCTCATTCAGCTTTTCGGCGAAGCGGGCGTGACCCTCCGGCGAGAAGTGCACACCGTCGAAGCTTATATCGATATCCCACTCCGCAGAGTCAGCGAAGCGGCATCCTCTTACGGATGCCGTTTTTTTGTACAGTTCTCCGATGCTCTGCGATTCCTCAAGCGCTTCGTCATCCATGGTCCACTCGCCGGGCTGCAGGAGCGGAGGCGAGATCAGCAGTATCTTTTTGCCTGAAGACATGATCGATCCGATGAATGCATCCATCCGGCCGGCGGTCTCCTCAGCGCTGAGCCCGCTGCACAGATCGTTGGTGCCGAGCATCACCGTTACCAGATCCGGCTCGTGCAGCCTGATCAGCCCGGCATGCCGCGAACTGTCGCGCGGGACCGTCGCTCCGTTGACTCCGCAGTTGATCACCTCATGGCCGGTCAGGCGGCCGGTCCATCGCACTTCTTCAGGATATCTTGATCCGAAATAAGAACGGGGATCGTACCCGTAAGTATTCGAATCCCCGATACACAGTATTTTCATCCTTCTCCTCCCCCGCACAGCCGGTTCAGGCGGCGGCGTTGTCGCAGTATTTCTCGAACTCCTCAAGCGACAGCGGCTTCGCAAAGAAGTATCCCTGGAAGTACATGCATCCCATCTCCTTCATCATGATGAACTGTTCTTCTGTTTCCACTCCTTCCACCAGCGAATCCATGCCCAGCAGGTCTATGAGGCCCACTATGCTTTTGAGGATGGTCTTTGCCTTGTTGTTGAACATCGAATCATGCAGGAAGGCCATGTCGAGTTTTATGAGATCGACAGGCATGTCCTTGAGCATGTTGAGCGATGAATATCCCGATCCGAAGTCGTCCATCTCCACGATGAAACCGTCCTGCTTGAGCCAGTTTATCATCTGTATCTTTTCCGCTATGTTGCTCATCATGACCGCTTCGGTTATCTCGAGCCTCAGCCTGGACGGTTCCACGCCGAATTCCCTGACGAGTTTGTTTATCTCAAGGCGTACATCCATGAAATAGAAATCCACAGGCGATATGTTGACCGAAACGAACATTTCAGGCCGCGTGGTCTTCCACTCGGCAAGCTGCTCGCAGGCACATCGCCACATGTATTTGTCCAGATCGATTATCCTGCCGTTCTTCTCAAATTCAGGTATGTACGCCGCCGGCGACAGCAGTCCCTTTTCCGGATGCATCCATCTTGACAGGGCTTCGGCACCGACTACCCTGCCTTCATTGTCGATGATAGGCTGGAAGTACGGAATGAGCTGCCTTTCCTCGATGGCGGCAGTTATCTCTGCGGATATCTTCTGGTTCCACAGCATGGTCTCGCGGATAGAGTCGTTATAGAACGCGATATGCGAGTACACTCTTTTTATCTTGGAGAGCGCCATGCGGGCCCTGTCGAACATAACCGACACGTCTATGTCAGGATCGTCTATCTGGTAAATGCCGGCATGTATCAGAAGATGATGCTCCTTGTCGCCTTTTCTGACTACAAAGTTTTCCAGCGCTTCATTGATCCTGTCAGGATCGAACTCAGCTACAGGCTGACATACGCCGAAGGTATCTCCGCCCAGCCTGCCGTACACGCAGTTTTCAGTCATGTCGGACGCTATCCAGTCGGCTACGCATCTGAGAGCGTAGTCTCCGAAGTCCTTTCCGAACACGTCGTTTACCATTTTGAATTCATTCACATCGAGAAAGACGATATGATAAGGCACATCCGGATTCTTCCTGAGCATTTCGCGTATGCTCTTCAGGAGGTGCTCCTTGTTGTAGAGCCCGGTCAGGCTGTCATGCCGAGCGTTATAGCGCTCGGTCGCTAGCTGACGCCTGGTCTCGGTATCGTCTGTCACATCGACGAAGGTGCCTGCGAAAATGCCCTTGTCATCGGTGACTATGTGTTTTTCCACGGTGTAGTATCTGGCGTTCTCGCCCGTGCCTATCACCTGGTCAGTCTTCCACTCCCTGTCTATGTCTATGTCCTTTATCTTCGGGAAGGTCGCGGCAAGCATGGGACCCACATTCTCCAGATTGCCGCTTTCGTTTCCTATGAGCTCGAGCGCCTGTCTGTTTGCCCACACGCATTCTCTGTCCCCGTCGAAGAAGAACAGCGCATCCGGAAGATCGGAAGCTATGCTCGCAAGCATCCTTTCCACCAGGACCTTAGGGCTGTAAAACAGCGCGAAGTAATAGACCAGGAAGCCGAATATCCCGAAGCCTATCATCGATGTGTCCACCGGCGTGCCTGAGAAGATGTAATATGATTCCCAGATGCCGGCCACCAGCATCGACAGGAGTATCATGAGATACTTCTCTTCGTAGATTCGCGATGTGCGGCGGGCCTTTACAGCAAAAATAATGATCGACGCGAAGAAGAATCCGTACACCACTATCCTGTGATAGGTCTGCCCTATATACGGAACGGTCTGGAAATACGGAGCCGTGCCCACTGTTATCTGTCTGACATCAAAGGCATGGCCGGTGAAAGGATTCAGCGCGTACTGTATTATGTCCAGCGTAAACAGCGAATATACCACTGATATCGCCAGCTTGTTGTTCCATTTCACATTGCAGTAGTCAAGTGAGAACTTAAGAAGATATGCGACTGCCAGATCCATGCCGAGGAAATAAACATAGCAGCCGATCAGGGCAGGAAGCCTTGAAGTAGATGCGATTATTATGAGATTGCCTGCGATGGGCGGTATGAGAGCAAGCAAAAGCAAGGCAAGCGAGTGCTTTATCGATTTGTCGTGCTTCATGGCCTTGTAAGAACATACTGCAAGGCCGACTATCATTAATGCCAGTACTACAAATGCTGTGTTTCTCATATCACTCGTTAATATTATGAAAAACCGCCCAAACCCGCGCAATGATTTTACCACAGTTTGGCGGGCTGTGCATATTCTGAATAACAAAAATGACGGATCCCGCCCCTTTTCGTCATAAGAGTTCACGTATCAGCTCAGGTCCTCCGGGCGCTATGCACGGGATAGTTCTCCCGAAGACGCGCACATCTTCAAAGAAGCCTTCGTCCAGCCCTGTCATTCTGATCACGCCCATGATCTCATCGGAGACATGCCGCAGCTTCAGCGCCCCGTTCATTTTCTTATGCGCGGCGACCAGCTGGCGCAGTCCCGCAGAGGAGATATACTCCAGCCCCGAGCAGTCAGAAACGAGGGAGGAGACGTCAGGCGTCAGTTCATTCAGCTCCGCTTCCAGTTCCGGTGCACTCTGGGTGTCCAACCAGCCGCTCAGCTTCCACTCGGCAGCCGTCCCCGATACGCTTTTTTTATGGTCATTGTCTTCTTCCTTTCCTCTGTCATCTACCTGATGATCAGTCTCTTTTCGCTGTCAAGTTTCAGGCTCTCGTGATCTTTGAGGTATTCTTCCAGCACGTTTGGCGCATTGGTTGCAACCTCGAACGGTCTGCCGTTCTTTTCGATCTCCTCATGCGGACGATCGAGGAAATCTCCGATATTATCGAAGAAATACTTCTGCATCGCGACTGTGAACACGTCCTTGTCTTCGACTTCCTTTCCGTTCATCTTAAGCGAGATGACCGAGTGCTTCTTCCGGTCGAACTCACATAAGAAGCCTTTCGAGAACTGGAACCATTCGCATTCTTCACCATCATTGAACGCTTCTTCGCGAAGCATGAATGTCACGATATGCCTGAGCTGCCTGCCTGTAAGCCTGAATCCCATCACAGGGCCCTGAAAAGGAAACACCTCCATGAAATCCCTGACTGTGACCACAGGTCCCAATTCCGGCTTGCGTATGCTTCCGGAGCCGACGAGAGCAAGATCCGCGCCGATCTGATCGCGCATGCATTCCGCCATGAGATCTCCAAGCTCGGTCTCCATGTTGCGCTTTGGATGCGTGTAGGCGCGCGGGAATCTTGTAAGGACGCGACCGTACTTCTCGTCTGTATAATCCTTGTACGCCTTGACTACCTTCTCGAGAGACCCTGGAACTCGCTGTCGATCAGAGAGCCGCGGAACATGTCTCCGGAGATGGAATAAATGACATTCTTCTCCTCATTGCGGACCTTGTTGATATAGCCGGACAGCCGCGAAACTCCCCCTATGAGCTTGTCGTCCACCTTCTCTGCGAGGAAGTCCCCGTGATGGTCGTTGGAGTGCAGCAGCGTCAGGTTTTCAGATTCTTCATTTTGATAACCCCTCATCGTTTACTGTTTTTTCTACCATTTTCTTCTGTCTTTTCCGCTTGTCCGCTATATCTGCCGGAAATCGCAGCCCTTCTGTAAGTTTTGAAAGTAAATTCATCCTGTCTGTCTCCTGCAGCTCACAGCCCCTGCGGATAATCCGCATTATTGAGCCTTATCATCTCATGATACGGTACTTCTTCGAACCCGTTCCTTCTGTATACGGCTATGGCTCCTTCATTTTCCGTTTCCACTTCCAGCCTGTTTACGTAGTCCGGGTACCGGGTCCTGAGATAATCAAGGAATTCCGAGGCAATGCCGCTTCCCCGAAGTTCCTTTTCAAGATATATGTCTTCTATCGATATGCAGCGCCTGCCGAATTCCGTGCTGTAGCTGTGCGCTATCATGGCATAGCCCTTTACATTCCCTTCTCCGTCGGAAAAAACAAAACCTTCCAGATAGGGAGAATCAGACAGGCATTCTTCTATGTCGTTCGCGAAGATCTCTTCGGATCCGTTCGTCATTACAGCATCGGAACTGTAAAACTTTTTCATCATTTCAAGCACATGAGGCTTGTCTTCTGCTTTCATTTTTCTCATCTGATCCGTCGCTCCGCGTTCTTTACGCTTCCCCCCGGTCCTCTCCCGGTCGTTTTCAGTATTGAATATACGAATTCAATTATATCATAAGATTTTTCGATTCATTTAAGGAATCATCGTTATCCTGTACTTGTCAAGGCAACAGACAAACTTCTTCATAACAACCTCTTAAACCTTTCCTGTCAGGGCTGCGATGATATGTCGCAGCCCTTTCAGGCTGGTCAGGCATTCGGTCGATTTCAAATCGCTGACGGAAAACAAAACTCCGCCAGAGCGGAGTCAGCGTTTCCGGACCTGTGCTTTGTGCTGTAGAAAGAGTGCTAATGTTTTTTCGGGCCTTTCCGATTTCGTCCATGTCCTGACAGTCTGCTCTTTTATGAATTCTCTGAATCCCGATATTTCTTCACTTTTATCATATACAGCAAGCGCCATATAGTAGGCCTTTTTATCCTCTTCAAAAAGGATCGTCGGGGGCAGCCCGTTTATCATCAGATAGTAATTCATCAGCGTCCGCCCGGTCCGGCCGTTTCCATCAGCAAACGGATGGATCGACTCGAATTTGAGATGAAAATACGATGCCGCTGTAAGTATACCGGTTTCGGGTACGATAGCGATCTCCCCGCATAAGTCCTCGATATCAGCTGCCACATTATCCGGCAGGGAACCGACATTATCACCTGTTACATAGTCATGCAGTTTATACTGCCCGGGTCTCTCCCCCTGCATCCATCTTGTCTCATCATAACAGCCGGACATAAGTATCTTATGTATCTCACGGATCAGTTCAGGCGTTACCGTTTCCATGGCAACTATCTTATCTTTAAGATAATCATAACAGTATTTCTGATTCTGTATCTCAAAAAGCGTTCTGAGTTCGCCTGTATAACCGATGACCCGGCCATTATCAAATATCTCTCTTGTATCGTGATAAGTGGTCTCAGGGTTTTCAATTTTATTGGAGTTGTACGCAAAAAGCACCCTGAAATTATCAAGCGCAGTATCAACATCAGCGGCGGATTTCAGGGGTCTTCTCTTCCATTCTTTAACAATTGTTTCGTATCTGTTTTCGATCATGCGTTAAGTATATCATAAGGAAAAGAGCTTCCGGAAAAATGTTCCGGAAGCTGTAAGGACTACCTTATCATCATACTCGACCCAGGATTCTCCGCCGTCAAATGAATGGTTGTACATTGAGAATCTATCCATCGTGTTCTCTTCAGCATATGACGACAGATCCTTCCTGACATAGTCACTGTATTTTTTCAGAAGCTTACTGCCCGGATATGCCATATAGATATACACTATCCTGTTTTGTGCCTGATCGATGAGAGCATATTCATAGGTATTTCCGAAACCGTCGTTTGCTGTATATGCCGGATAATTATATGACTTTTCGTCATACAGCACTTCATTCGTAAACTGCTCACCCTCATATTCGATCGTCCTGGAAAGGCCCTGCAGTCTGATGATCTCATCATCGAATGCGGGTTTATCATAGCTGCACTCGAGTATCATGTATCCGTCTGTGTCGAAGAGATTCGGATCAAAACGCGCTGAAAAGCTTGCCTCTTTGGCAGTTATCTCCTCCGGGAATATCGACAGGTCACCGTCGAGATCCGGTCCGTAATTGCGCAGGATGAGTGATTTATCATAGTCTGAGACATCATCAGTGCGATATGCCTTGCTCGTGCCGGGTTCAGGCCCGCATGAGCAAAGCAGCAATATTAAAATGATGCCGAATGCCACACTCATGACCAGGCCCTTTTCACTATTGCTATCCATTCAGAGGTCCTCTCCAGCCGCGATTTCTTGCTTTGTGATCTGCCATCTTAATATCCAGTTCGGCTTTGCTTTTTCGGCTGACAGCAGCATCTCCCGCAAAACATGATTTTATCCATATGATCAGTTTTTTGAGCATTTTGAGATCCTCCATTGCAAGATATTGCTTACTATAATAATTGCAATCGGTTTTTCGGTTACAAAACAGTTATAATGCAAGTATACATAATAAGCACAAATCAACCTTAACTTCCTGTGTTTTTCCTACTCAAATGAAAACGGCGAAGAGTAGCCATTCCGGATGCTACACTTCGCCTCTTTAATATGTCCGCTAGTTTTACCTCAGTATTTTATCTGTACGATTGGATTCAAATACAGATTTG
>JAFWGQ010000045.1 GCA_017512365.1 Mogibacterium sp. | reverse complement strand
CCGGTCAGCGTGGTTATTTCGTTTACGATGTTCGGGACCTTCTGAAGCTGGAAGTCGTTCGGGTACGGAACGTCGTATCCGTTGATCGTGATATATTGCATCCACGGTTTTCTCATGTTATGCCTCCATAATTAACTGTCCCTGTTTATTGAGCTTGAATATCTGCGTCGCGACCTGAGCACCGCCGAGATTTACGACCAGCTTGACCGGTTTTCCGTTGTCTCCAGCGTTCATGGCCTGTAATGCCGTGACGATAGCAGACACCATTTGAGCGTTCGATGCGTTGATCATACTCTGTAACTTATCGATCGGGATAACCGCTTCGGGGCTTTTGGAATCTCCAACACCGATGACTCTCGGGCTGCTGAAAATACCGCCCTGTGCATACCAGTCGATTCCCAAATGTGGAATAATGCCCTGAAGAAGGTCTCCCAGCTGCCAGCCGAGCGGCTCGATTACAAAGTGCGGGAGCTTGATATGCGGAAGCGATACCTTGAAGGTAAAGAAGTCCTTTATCTTCTGGACCATCCGCTTGACAAAGTCGACCGCCGCCTTGATCGGTTTAGTGATCGCGTTCTTGATCGCGTTCCATGTCCTTGCGGCTGCTTTCTTGACCTTGTCCCAGTTCTTATAGAGCAGGACTCCTGCAGCGATTACCCCGGCAATTCCTGCAACGATCAGGGCAATCGGACCGAGCGCTATCGTCTCGGCTGCCGCCATCGCTGCGAATGCAGTTGTAATTGTCCCGATAGCTCCGACTACCGCTCCGATGAAAATCAGCAGCGGACCGCCCACCGTGAGCAGCGTCGTTATCCCGAGCGCGATCTTCGTGATTATCGGATGCTCCTCAACGAACGAGACGAGATTCTCGACCGCCGGAACGACGTGCTCCTGGATCCACGAGGCCATCGACGCCAGTGCAGGAAGAAGCGCGGATCCGAGCCGTTCCCCGATGTCCCCGAGAGTATTCCGGAGCTGTGCCATCTTGCCCTCGTCGGTCTCCGCAAACTTCTGGTTCATGTTTCCGACGTTCTGCGTTACGACCTGCGCGAGCATGGCAGCCTTTTCTTCTTCGGTCCCGTATTTGAGGACTTTTTCCTGCGCGTCTGTGAAAGATATACCTACACGCCGCAGCGCTCCGGTCTGCCCCATCATAGCCTTACCAAACAAATTGGCGATTCCTGTCGCGTCCTCCGCCGTAGCGTTTACGCCCTTCTGCTGGACGAGGAGGTTCTCCATCGCCGGGAGCAGTTTGTTGACCGTCGCCGGCATTTTGGCATAAGTCGCCAGCTGCTGAGCACCGGACAGAGCGACCTCGTCACCGACTACGCCCTCTTTTTGCAGCTCACTCGCCAGCTTCATAGTTGACTGTGCTGCTTTGTCTGTCGCGCCCATCCTTGTCTTGTAGATTTCCGTCAGCTTGGTCTCGGCCTGTGACTGCGTCTGATTCAGGTCGAGCAGTTTCTTCCCGGCCAGGATCATCGCGCCTCCGCCGATCGTTGCGTATGTTCCGGCGGTCCTCATGTTCTGTCCCGCCTTCTTGAACGCCTCGCCCATCTTGGTGATATTGGCGTACTGGACCTTTTTGAGTTCTGTGTTGTAGTGCTTCAGCTTCGACTCGGCCTCGATGATGTTCCGGCGGAGCGTCATCCATTCCGCAGACTCCTCTGATACGCCCTGAGCCTTCAGCTGCTGCTCTGCCGCCTCGAACTGCTTCAGCTGGCTCTCTGTAGCGTCTATTTTCTGCCCCAGGAGCGTGAACTTCTGCTTCAGGAGCTCCGCGTTCCCCGGATTGAACTTCAGCGACCGATTGACCTCGCGCAGCTGCTGGTCGATTGACTTCGACTCGTTCTTGATTTCGCGCATCGCTTTATCAAGTTTAGTCGTGTCGCCGTTAAATTGAATTGTGATACCTTTGATCTGTCCAGCCATGTTACTGTCCTTCTATCCAAAAAATGCGTTGATGTCGGCCTGTGTGGCCTTCCTTTTACGCGGTTTGTTCTTTCGTAGTTCTTCAGCCTTCTCCGCTTCCTGCAATCGCTTGTTGTGGGCGATGATGAAATCCACCACCTGTCCGAGCTGCATCTCGCGGAGGTCCGTCATTGTTAGTCCCCGCTCGAGTCCTGCGAGGATAACGGTGTCGAGAGTGACGGCTGAGTCGTCTTGTCCATCAGACCCCTCAGCCATGTCAAGTTTTTTGAGCTCAGTCCTTCCAGGGCCATCTCGTAAACGACCGGCGCAATCTCGTCGACATAGAAGTTATCGAACTGGTTCGCCCACTGTTTTGGCGGTTCGATGCTTTCATCGGCTGCCTTCGCCATCGCCCAGGTTACATTGACGACCGTTGTCAGCAGTTCTGCCTGTGAGAGCGGGAGCATGATGTCGATAGTCCTTCCCTCGAGAGCCTTGACGATATCGACCGCAGTGATGCCCTTAGTCGTCCCTGCGTCAGCTATTACCGTCGCCAGCATTTCCACGATAGTAGACATCATCGGCAGGTGTTCGCTGACTACATCCCGACCGAACTGGTCTCTGTATTCCATTGTCCAGCCGAGCTTGTTGTTCAGCCGGACGTCTTTTCCGCCTATGTTTATGATTTTCTCCATTGTTTTCCTCCTCCAATTACAAAAAAGGCGGAGCGATATGCCCCGCCTCGATTGCTTTTTATGACTCCGACTCAACTTCCGGTGCTCCCGGACTTGTGAACAGAGTATCGTAACCGGTGTCGCCCGGTTTGAGTACAGCCATTCTCGCGCCGCTCTCATTGTCGCCGGTGCAGGTGACTGCGATAGTCTCTGTGACCGGTTCTTTGTTTTCGCCGATTGTCTCGTATGATCTGCCGATCGGACCGAGTGAACAGTTATAGAAAATAACCCTTCTGCTCTCGGCGTCGCCCTCGACCTGGAACATAACGCAGACCTTCGGCTTCCTGGCGTTCTTTACGTTCGCCAGTCCGCCATTCGTGAGACGCTTGTAGCCGAGGAACTGAGTCTTGAACTCGTCGCTGAAGATCTCGACTCCGAGGTCGCCCTTGATCGGTCCCTCTGTGTATTCGGACCAGTAGTCGATATTATCAGCGTAGTCGGTGTTATTCTCTGCGTCCTGTTCCGGAGAGAAGCTCTTCGCGCCCTTCTGGTGGTACGGAGTGCCGAGCGTGATGTTTCCCTCGCCGTCGTCCGTGTAGGTGCAGACATGGAGCTGGCTGATACCAAATTCTACTTTATTGGCCATCTTGTCCTCCTAAACTTGATAATAAATAACAAAGACGCCCTCCTCTTCGATGTAGACGTCCTCGCTCTTTGTGTAGTTGAAGCCTTGACCCAGGAGCGCGTCCTCGATCGCGGCCTCGTTTGCCTGGCTTTTTTCTGTGAAGTAATACTCGACCTGGAACCTGTTGTTCCTCCACCTGTATGTATTGTCCGCTGCGTCGGTGTCCTGTCCGGACCCGATGTAGCAGATATACGGCGGAGAGGTCGGCACCTCGTCCGTTTCTCTAAAATGCGAAAACACGCACGGGAGACCCGTTGATTTTAACGTCTGATAGATTGTCATTAGTCGAGCCTCCTCTCAATTTCCAGCGGGAGCTCATCCTGCGCCCACTCTTCGACCGGTTTAATGTGTTTGATACCATTCGTCCGGCCGTATTTTCCTTTAGCATTTCGGATGACGTGACCGTTCTCGAGCAGGTGCGTCAGCTGGTAGTCGGTTTTGTTGTGGATCGTTACCTCTGAGATCCCGTTCCGCCCCTTGACCTTTTTTATCGACCAGCCTCGAGCATAATGCCCGGTTTTTTTCGGTAAAGTGTTCCGGAGCTTCCGGCGCGATTCGTTTGCCGTCTGCGTGATTGCCTCGTCCGTGACCTCTTTGACCTCTTTGCTGTATTGGTCCATGATCCGACCCATCTGGATCGCAACGCTTTCAGTTTTTGACATTACGACTCACTCTCCTCCGGTTCGAGGATCCCCGGACCGACCCGTTCCTCACAGACCAGCGAGATCCCGTCACGCTGAGCGGACCAGTCAACGCGTATAACGTCATAATCGCGACCCTCATAGGTTAAAACCTTCTCGCCTGTATAATCTTCCTTATTCGCAATAAAAAGCGTTAGAGACGGTTTTAGGCCGAGCTGCGCCGCATTGTAGAACTCGGACTGATATACGCCGCGAGGTTGAACGTACACTTCGGTCGTTATGATCTCCGCTCTCTGGTTCCCTTCTGCATCGAATACCGGGTCCCCGTATTTTTTCAGTGTTGCAACGCCGTCATACATTAGCGCCTCACCTGCCAATCGGTGAACCCTGTCGCGTTGGACAGCTGGGCCTTCTGCTCGTCATAGGACCTTTTGAGCCGGTCATAGTCCTCCGGCAGCCCGAACGACATCTTGCAGTAGGTGATAACGGCCCGGAGTACGATCTCCTGCGATTTCTGCGGAATAATGACACCCGCAACGCCGAGATCCTGCTCCGCTGCCGCGACCAGATCCATGAGTTCGTCGTTATATGCGTCCGTTTTGATCCGGAGCGCCTGTTTTACCTTGTCCAGTGTTGACATGATTTACTACCTCACAAAAGGGACGGCCCGGAAAGGGAATCCACTATGCCGGACCGCCCGTATTGATTGCTTTCGATTAAGACTCGGACTCGTCGGTGATGTTGACGAGCATCTTCGGACCTACTACTGCGATTGCAGCGTACAGTCTGCCAACGATCTTAACCAGATCCTTCTCAGCCAGTGACAGGTTGTCGAAAGTGAAGCGAACTGTTTCGCCTTCCGGCAGGTTAGCCTGTACGCCAGCCAGGTCGCCAACGATAGCGCCGTCGACGCCTTCCTTCTGGATAACTTCGAGACCCTGGAACGGATCGAACGCATAGTTCGCCAGAAGTGCAGCCTTCTTGATGTCTGCGATTGTCTGACCGTCTGCAATGAATACGATGTCCTGTGCTCCGTCGCCCAGCAGTGCCAGGGCGTCCAGAATTGCAGCGGATGATGCAGGACCAGTAACAGCAGCGACCGGAACCTTGTCCTTATCAGCTGGAACGGTTGTCGGTGCGTTCTGGATTGCATAGATAACGAGGTCTGCTGCCTTCTGGATGATCTTGTATGTCAGCTCGTCATACAGATAAGCCAGGAAGTCCTCTGCTCCCAGAGCCAGCACTTCGTCGGATACGGTGATCCACTTCTTGATATTGGCCGGTACCATTGTCACGATACCGAGTACCAGTGTCTCCTCGCTCGGTGCGTTCTGTCCTTCGGTGTGTACCGCTGCGTCTGTAGCTGATACTTCGAATCCGACTTTCAGATTTCCCGGAACGAAGGTCTTTGCGATTCTGGAGAAGATCTTGTCTCTCTCCCATGCCTGGCGGACTCTGTTCTCTACGAACTCCGGAACAGGTACAACGCCGTTCACGTTCTCGGTCAGCAGTGCTCTACATTCCATGTCCTCGCCGGTCTTTACATACTCGGCGAACGCCTCGATGTATTCGTGGCTATTTCTGATTTCCATGTTTGTCATCGGTTTCTCCTCTTTTCTGATTTCGATAACTTCTCCAGCGCCTTCCGCTACTGCGGCGGCTGCTTTTCTTGTTTCCTCGGCTGCCTCGAGAAGTGCATTTTTTCTCTCCTCGATAGCGTCCAGTTCCGCGTTGAGCGTCTCGAGCTTTTCGTTATCAGCTTCGGCCGTCTCTTTTGCGATCTCTGCCGCTCTCGTTTCGATTTCCTCGAGACCGAGTTCCATGATTTCGTCGCGTGTCATTAGTTATTTACCTCCTAACGCTCTCGCTTTGATTTCTGCTCTCCGTCTCTCCAGTGCTTCCTCTTCAGCCTCGAGTCGCTCCGCTTTCAGTCTCTCGATCTCTCCGTCTGCGAGACTTCTGACGCTTATCTCCGTCGCGTCATTGGCTGGTATTGAAACCGCAGAAACGTCGTACAATTTACGGATAGACGTGATCGTTCTCACAGTGAGCGCCTTGCCGTCCTCGGTCTTTGTGTCGAGGATGTCCGCAGCTTCTACCGTGAACCCGAACGACATCTTGTCCGTGTAGCCGCCCCGGATCTCTTCGTAAAGCTGGCGTCCCAGCTCCGTCCCTCCGAGGTTGGCCTCTATCAATAGACCGTGGTCGTCTGGTGTGACTGTGAGCGTATTGTTCTTATTCCGGGCGAATACGCGCCCCTCGTGGTCGTACTGCATGATGACGTCCGCCATGTCCGTATTTGCGAACGCATTTCTGTCGACCACTTCCTCGAGCCTCCAGTCGGCGTCTTCGTACAGCGTGTACGGTTCGTCGAACGTGCTCGCGTATCCTCTGACGACCATCGCATCCGGCTGGTCCTCCAACTCGCGGATTTCCATCGTCATGTTTCTGTATTCTCTGTTACTCTTGATCGGCATCGTTAAATTCCCTCGCTTTCGTATTTCCAGACATAGCCGCCAGCGGTATGTCTATTCCCGTTGCAAACCTTGAATATATTTTGAAAACATACGCCTGTTTCTCGTTCTGCTTCGAGAGCGCCGTAGTATTTTCCCAAAAACTCTCCGGTCTTACTGAAACACAGAATCGGTATGCTCTTTTTATTGTCTTTCCCGCGAAGCCTCTTTTGCTTTCGGCCTTTTTCTCGGAGGAACTCTATTTGCTCCGGGGTTCTTTTCCTTCCGAGGTTGCTTTTCCGCATTGCCTCGACGCTTTTCCGTGAGTGCCCTCGTTTGCGCGTCCAATGCTCGTCGCCTGTGTGCGATTCTCTGTACTCTTCGCGTTCCCATTTGCGGTACGAGCTTTCCCGCATCTTTTCTCGAACGGACTCCGGACAGTCAGCAAGGGGGATGTCTCCACCTTTGAGCACGTTGTAGCCGTGTTCCCTGTCTTGTGCGTTGTATTTTTTTATGAGCTCGATTTCGAGCAAACACGCCTCTTCCTTCGTCAGCCCGTCTTTTACGATTTCGTGGGCGATGTTGTCCCATCCGTATTTTTTAATCGCACTAAAAAACGGAGTAGTCTCTCCGTCCTTTTGTCGATAACCGTCTCCGTTTCTCCATCTTCTCGTCGG
>JAFWGQ010000044.1 GCA_017512365.1 Mogibacterium sp. | reverse complement strand
TATCCGGTGCTCTCGATGAGAGGATCCTTACAGTAATCAACACATATTCATTCGGAAGAGGAAGCAAGGTAGTTGTCATCCCTACAAAGGACGGCGAAACTGATAAAGAAGCTCTCGCAAAGGCTCTTGCTGATGACAAAGAAGCAGCTTGCTTCCTGATGCAGTATCCAAACTTCTACGGTATCGTAGAAGACGCTGAAGAGCTCTGCAAGATCACCCATGACGGTGGCGCTAAGTTCATCATGTACTGCCAGCCGCTCGCACTCGGCGCTCTGAAGAGCCCTGGCGAGGTCGGAGCAGACATCGCAGTAGGTGAAGGACAGCCTCTCGGACTCGGACTCGAGTTCGGCGGACCGTACCTCGGATTCCTGTCGACAAAGCAGGAGAATATGCGTGCGATCCCTGGCAGACTCATCGGTGAAACTGTAGATACAAGAGGCGACAGAGGCTTCGTTCTGACCATCCAGGCCAGAGAGCAGCACATCCGCCGCGAAAAGGCCAGCTCCAACATCTGCTCCAACGAAGCATGGTGTGCACTCAGAGCAGGCATCTATCTCTCAACGATCGGCCCTAAGGGATTCGAGGATGTTGCAGCACTCTGCTCGTCCAAGGCTCACTACATGGCTGATGAGCTCGAAAAGATCGGCATGAAGAAATGCTTCAAGGGTGAGTTCTGGAACGAATTCGCAACGACATGCCCTGATGCCGACAAGCTGCTCGCAGCTCTCGAAGAGAAGGGCATCCTCGGCGGACTCAAGCTCTGCTGCGGCTGCTGTGACGCCGGCTGCGACACCGACTGCATCCTGTGGTGCTGCACAGAGCTGAACAGCAAAGAAGATATCGATGAAGTCATAGCTATCGCAAAGGAGGTGTTCTAAGATGAAATTAATATTCGAGAAGAGCATTCCTGGTAGAGGACAAGATATCTTCCCTGCATGCGATGTTCCTGTGAAGCTGCCTGCAGCTCCGCTTCGTGAGAAGAAGGCACATCTCCCTGAAATCTCCGAAAACGAGATGGGAAGACACTACACAGCTCTTGCTAAGAGAGCTCACGGAGTCAATGACGGATTCTATCCTCTCGGCTCCTGCACAATGAAGCACAACCCTAGAATCAACGAGAAGATGGCGGCTCTTCCTGGATTCGCCAAACTGCATCCGCTGCAGCCTGCACATACTGTACAGGGCGCTCACGAGCTGATTGCAGAACTTGAGAAATTCCTCTGCGAGATCACAGGCATGGCAGGAGTCACATTCCAGCCGGCAGCCGGAGCTCACGGTGAGTTCACCGGACTTCTCCTGATCAAGGCTTACCACACAGACAGAGGCGACACAGAGCGTAACGAGATCATCGTACCTGATGCTGCTCACGGCACAAACCCTGCTTCGGCAACAATGGCAGGCTACAAGACCATCGTCATCAAGTCGAACGAGAACGGCACAGTAGATATCGACGACCTCAAGGCTCACCTCGGTCCTAAGACTGCAGGTCTGATGCTGACCAACCCTAACACAGTTGGTCTCTTCGACCCTAACATCATGGAGATCACAAAACTCGTCCATGAGGCAGGCGGACTCTGCTACTATGACGGAGCTAACCTCAACGCTGTAATCGGTATCGTACGTCCTGCAGACATCGGATTCGACGTAATCCACATGAACCTGCACAAGACATTCTCGACACCTCACGGCGGCGGCGGTCCTGGCAGCGGCCCATGCGCATACAAGGATTTCCTGGCGCCATTCGCACCTGGCCTCGTATGCAAGGACGGCGAGAACTACGAGAGAGCTGAGAAGTCCATCGGCAACCTGACAGGCTTCTACGGCAACTTCCTCGTAATGGTCAAGGCTTACACATACCTGCTGACCATCGGCAAAGAGGTTTACACTCTTGCTCAGAACGCTGTACTGAACGCTAACTACATGCAGGAGAAGCTGAAAGATATCTATCCGATCGCATTCGATACGACCTGCATGCACGAGTTTGTAATCGGCCTCGATCCGATATACAGAAAGACTCACGTTTCGGCTCTGGACGTAGCCAAGGCACTCCTCGACTACGGCATCCATCCGCCTACAATCTACTTCCCTCTGATCGTCCACGAGGCCCTCATGATCGAGCCTACAGAGACAGAGACGAAGGAGACCCTCGACGAGGCTATCACAGCATTCCGCGAGATCTACGACCGCATCTTCAATGCTCCTGAGAGCGTACAGATGGCGCCGCAGACCACACCGGTACTGAGACTCGACGACACCAAGGCAGCAAGAGAGCCACATCTGCGTTTCGACTTCGAATAATCAGATCAACAAAAAAGGCCTGCACAAATGCAGGTCTTTTTTTGCACTAAAAAGAGGGCTTTTATATCTTCGACAGGTGACTCGAGCACGCCGGCACTTAGCGATTGACAAGCGTCAGCGAAGTCAGAGCTTAGTACCGCTGCGTGCGAATGAAATGCTTTCTCTTTCATCACGGCATTGCCGTAATGTAGAAAGCATTGATCTACGTCGGCAAGCTCCTTCGATAACAGCGAGAGCGTACCTGACGGAGTATATAAAAGCCCTCTTTATTATCAAATTACAGTCTTGCAGCCTCCATGATGGCTTCTGCGAATGATGGATGCGGATGAATGATGTTCGCGACTTCCTCGAGCATCATCTCACGTCCGATAGCTACTGCCAGCTCGCCGATGAGGTCGGAAGCTCTGCCGCAGAGCAGGTGAGCACCTATGATCACGTGATCGTCAGCTCTTGCAACCAGCTTTACGAAGCCTCTGTCGAGTCCTGCGATGATGGTCTTGCCGTTTGCGGACATCGGGTATTTCTTTGTTATGACTTCGATGCCTGCTTCCTTTGCTTCGTCTGCAGTCATTCCTACTACTGCGATCTCAGGGTCTGTGTAGATGCAGCTAGGAACTGTACCCATGTTGATGGTAGCCTGGCAGCCGTTGATCAGTGCCACTGCATTGCGTCCCTCTGCGGATGCGGTGTGAGCCAGCTGGATGCCTCCGATGCAGTCGCCGATAGCGAATACACTCTTTACAGGAGTCTCATACTTCTCATCTACCTTGATGAATCCCTTGGCGTCCACGAGGTCCGGATACTCCTTGAGCAGCTCTTCACTGAATACTCCGGCTGTGTTAGGTCTTCTGCCTACGCACATAAGCACCTTGTCTGCCTTTACCTGGACTTCTTCGCCCTTCTTGTTCTTAAGAGTTACGACCAGCTTGTCGCCGTCTTTTTCAATTTTCTGAACAGGGGATGCTACATGTACATCAACGCCCTTTTTCTCGAGGGTCATCTTGATGCTGCGGCCGATCTCCTTGTCGATGAT
>JAFWGQ010000043.1 GCA_017512365.1 Mogibacterium sp. | reverse complement strand
CGGTTTCCTTTCTACGCTGGCTTTTTGGGATAAAAAAAAGACCAGGAGTGATTCCTGGTCATTTTCTTTCTGTCAGATAATTCATGAGCGCTTGATTTGCGCTGTTTAATTCGTTAGTATGGTTGCCCGAAGGGTCATCGCTCATGTGCTGGAGTATGGGGATAAGCGTCCGCATGATGATCGTGGTGTCTTGTTTCATCTGAACGACCGCCTCCTCCACCTTGTTCAGCCGGTTGAACGGCTTAAGGGCAAGCGTCAGGGCGCCACACAACGCTGTAATAATTGCTATCGAGCTCACGATCTGGCCAAGTGTAATATTTTCCATCGTCATACCTCGCAAAAAGTGTACTTTTCGATTCTATCCAGTCCGTTTTTTCTGATCCTTCGAGTGCACAGGTGGATCTTCGGCACTGAAATTGTCGTAGGAGTGTAGGCTTTCTCTTCACTATATCCTCCATAATTCAGAAAAGAGTTACTTATCACGAACTGCCTGGTCGCCGGTCTGACTACTCCATGCGTGCCGTCTGCGATCAGGTAGTCCTCTTTGAAGGTCATCGGCGTGTGGACATGGCTCATGCAGTAGACATCGCATGCCATGACTTTCGCCATGTCTTCGACCTTGTTCGCCTTCGAGCCGATCCGGACTCCTCCGCCGTTGCCGTGGTAGGCCATGACACTGAAGACAATGTTGTGATTCTTCTTTCCCTCCATGGTTAGGAAGAGGACGGACATTGTCCTGGAGTATGCCTTTTCGATGCCCAGCGCCTGCGCCAGGATGGCGGTCGGATCAAGGTCGACATCTTTCTTGCTGCGGTTTTCGTGGTTTCCGGTGTTTATAGCAAGTATCTTCCCGGCATCCGCCAGAGGTTTGAAGAGCTGGAGGCAAAGTCCCAGACTCGCGGAAGGCGTCAGGCCGTCATAATCAAAAGAGACCGATGACTTCGTAGCATTGTCGATCAGGTCTCCGTTGAGTATTGCGTAGGCGTTCGGCTGTTCCATGATCTCGTCCAGGACTTCGCGCAGCTTTGGCTCGTTGAAGTGCTCGCTTCCTATGTGGCAGTCAGCGATTAGGTAGAGAAGAACCTCCTCGTTTTTCTTCGTTAGGTTATAAGTGAGCGTCTTCATCGCCCAGGTCATCGCCTTCCAGTTCCGGCTCCTGCCAGTAGTAATGACTGGAGATGCCGATCAGGGTGCCGATGAAAGTGCAGACCAGAGTCGTGATCTGCGCTACTTCCGAAGCATACGGCCAGCCCAGGACTTTCGCCAGGCCGACATAGAAGGTCGATGTGGCCGGGAGGCCGATGGTGACCAAAAACTTCAGGATGTCATAGACTTTGTCCGGAAGCGTGAAGACCTCTCTCATGGTTAACGCTACCGGGATGATAATTGCTGCAAGATAAAAAAGCATTTTCTTTTCCTCCTTTAATATTCCAACACCTCAAAGTAGGCGCTGTCCCATTGTGCGAAGCCGGTGATGCCGTTCCAGTCGACAGATACCCATTGATATCCGTCTTTCTGGATGCCCTCGATCATGCCGGTGATGATGGCTTCCTTGTTCCCTTTCGGGACTCTCGCCAGTATCTTGCCGCTCGGGATGTACTTGCTTCCCGATTTCCGGAACTCGATCGTCTGGCGGATGGCCTGGACGCCTTTGGCCGTGTACATACGAAGTCTCATATCGAAGTCTCCTCTCGTTTCTTCCGTTCCCCTGGTAGTGGTGTAGTAGAGCGTGGCAGTTCGGTCGCGGTTCGCTGATGCCAGCCTGTCCCATCTGATCCGGTTCCAGGTGCCAAGGACAAAGAAGACCGAAGTCGGCGCCAGATCCTGGGTGAAGCGCAGATAGGAATTGCCGCCTTCCGTGAAGGTCTGCTTCTGAATTGCCCATCCTTCACCGACCTCAATGTGGCAGTGCGCTCCGACCTTGTTCTTGCCGCCCATGTAGCGGCCTTCCTTGTAGCAGATGTCGCCAGACTTGAAGCGCTGGCCTTCTTTCAGGTGATCCACGCTGTCCATGTGCGTCATCGCTATGGTGACCACTCTCTCCTTGCCGTCCGCGCACATAACCTTCGCCGGGCGGCCTTTTGTGTCGCAGCTACCAAAGTAGACGGTGTGGCTTGAGCTCGCAGATCTGTCGACATGGAGGATGATGACATCGCAAGGCGCGTACATGACATCTTCTCCGGTGTCTTCGCCGATCATGTCCACGGCGTTGATGCGGTAGTGACTATGCCCTCGCTCGTTTTCGAGCTGACTAAACGCTATCGTTCGAGCTGGCCAGATTAGGTTCTGCATGTGTTACTCCTCGTATGACAGCGTTATGTCGTCCGCTTCGTTTGCGAAGATGTTGTTCGTGCCTTGGTGCAGATCCAGCGGCAGGCTGTCAGCTGCGACCGTCTTCACGACATGGTTGGCAGGATAGACGACCTGGGCGCCGGTTGTCGGCGTTCCGCCTGGTGTGTACTCATCCAGAGATGAAAGCCAGGGCTCGTTGATCGCCTCGCCGTTGTAGGATGCGATGTTGACATACTCTTCGTCAAAGGCTCCGCCGGCGTAGTAGGTGCCGCCGTAGATGGTTTCGGCGAAGTTGACCGTGTGCTCGTCATTCTGCGGCGCAGTGTATGTCGTGTCGTTGTCTCCTTTTTTCAGAATCATCGGAGTCCATACCAGACCGTCCGTGTTCACACCACTCGCTACATAGCAACGGAGAACGCTGGTATGGCCTTTTATGAACTTTACTTGCTGCGGGACTGTTCCGTAGGAGTAGCCGGAGTTTGTTGTTCCGTCCCATTTTTTTGTTCTTGCGACCAGCGTCTCGTCTCTTCCATAGAGATAGTATGTAGCATTAGATCCGTTCGGCGGGCTTCCGCAATAGGTATAATCACCATACAAAAAGCTCGGCACAGGGATGTTCAGGTATGTGTTTGCAGTAGCTTGCCCTGTGGTTGAGATGGTACCGTCTGCGTTGACTGTCCAGGTGACGCCCGCAGCAGATTTGCTCGTAGCTATGCCAGCCATGTTCTTCCCAGCTGTTGCAAAAAGGTCAATAGTGATTCCGATCGGGCATTCGTTTTCATACGGCAGATATGAAGCCGGAGCATCTGCTCCAAGCACTACGCTGATCTGCTTGGTGGACGCGATGCCACTCGGATACTGCATGACGATGGCGACTGTGTCGGCTTCTGTAGTGATCGTGATGCTTCCTTCCGATGCATTTCTTGTCACCTGCGTCAGCGCTGCACCGTCTTCTGCAGTTGCTGGATCTTGGTTGATGCATGCCGCTCTCCAGAAGGTAGCAGTCACGAACTCGGTGCATGTATATGTTGTGTTAGGTTCGCAGTAAAATGCCACGGCATAAGCAGTTCCGTTATTGGTCAGCACGCCGTTTGCATCGATGATTTTCTTCAGCCTGGGCGCGTTTTCCTGGTCGAACAGGTTCCCGCGTGCCATTGGCGGCCATGGTGCGTCGTAGCCATTGTAGTCCTGCTTCGGCGTGTAGGTTGCGCTCACTTGTTTCGCTCTCTGATCAGCGGTCAGCGTCAGCTCGATCGGATTTCCGGTGATCGAAGAGATGACCGGCTGCGTCCCTCCGAGATAGGTCAAGGTGCAGGTTGTAGCAGTGCTGGAATAGGAGTACCACTTCACCGTTATGCTTGTCACTGTCTTGCTCGGATAGGGGTTCACGAAGGAGAAGTTAGCCTGGGCGGTTGTTTCTGTTGTCCAGAAGTTCGCGCTCGGGATCTGATAGACGCTGCTGTCAGCATAGTTGATTATTGCGTCATATTTCGCAGCGATGTTCGGAGGTTTTTTGACATTTCCATATCCGCTCTTAACCTTCAGGCCGATCGTGAAAGTGACATTTCTTCCCTGGCCAGTTCCGGAGCCTTTTGTTTCTGTGAACTCCGTCCAGGTGCCGCCTCCGCCAGTTCCTGCGCTTTTTTTGATGCGCGTAAGCATAATTATGCTCCTATGACGCTGATCGTCTGGATGACTCCGGACAAAGCCGTGCCGTCCGTAGTATAGAGCGTTATGCTTCCGTCATTTGTCTGGATGATAGGCGCCACTGCGTTGAAGATGGTCATGTCAGCTACAAAGTTCAGAACGATGTCGCTGCTGCTTATGCCGGAGATGGAAACATTGAGGCTGTAGGTGTAGTCTCCGTTACTATCCCAGGCAGGTGAAGCGCCAGAAGTAGGCGTTCCGGATACCGTGATAGTATTGAAAGTCTTGACCGCTGCAGAATTGTACTTCCTGGCGTCTGCTCCGTTTGCATACAGAGCCATCTGACGGATCGTGCCTCCGTTGTTAAGGTCATCAGTCTGTAGAGGAGTTGCGGAAGGGATGACCACGATGCTGCCTTCGCTTCCTGCCGGCTGGGAGAGGTCGACCTGGAGCGCTATCGTTCCGGAGCCGCTCACGGCTTCCGAAGCATCGACTACTACATGGCGGCCGCAGAGAACAGCCTCGCCGGTTGCTACAGTGTAGGAGCCGCCAGATCCGGAGACCGCCAGCTCTCCACCGATGCCCTTGATGACATAGTCGCGGTTCCCGGTCAGGGAGTTGTACAGCGCGCCATCAGAGGACGCAGGGATGCTGGCGCCATTGTTAGCCATTACATTGATAGCCATTAAAGTTTATACCTCGCTTTCCACTCCGCTTTCGTTTCGGTGCGGAGTATTCTATGAGGGCAGTATGCCCTTCTGTTGAAGTCGTTGTGGAAGTAGATGTCATCACTTGTGAGCTCGTACTTCTTCATCAGTTTCTTGACCAGCGCCACGGCCTTCTTTTCGGCTGCGGCGTAGGTTTTAGCATCACACTGGCTCCGGCATATCTCGATCGCGATGGTGTGCTTGCAAGCCCAGTCGTCTCCCTTGCCGGTGTGGTAAACGCACCAGTCTTCCGGAAGCGCCTGGATGCTTTCCTTCTCGTCTACGAAGTAGTGGCAGCCGGTGCTGAACTTTGTCTTGGCCATCCAGTCATAATTCTCCTGCGCGGATAGTTTGTTTCCGGTGTTGTGAATCGTGATGCCCTTGACTTCCAGGCCGGCGTGGCCAAACTGCTCTTTATTTTCGATCATTTAGTACCTCCGTCAGCTTGGATCTGGCTGTGCCGCATGTAATGTGAACTATGCTCGCCGGCTGTCCATCGGCGAACTCCATTTCCCATGCCGTGTAAACGGTCTGATAATATCGGCCTTCTTTCCATACCTCCATAGGCATGCCAAGCTGCCAGTCGTAAAAATCATAGAGATTATTCTCCAGAAGCATGTCGAAGCTTATGTTGCTGTTATAAATCAATGGAGGCATCAGCATCTGCACCGTGTTCTGAAAGTCCCAATCTGCAGTCACTAGCCTCTGCGTCTTCACTCTCATTTTTGAGAATAAAAGCGAAGCATCTCCTGGAGGTGTTTGCGTGTATGTTCCATCTTTGAGGAGCGTGTATGTCCAGAAGTTTCCGCCGCTTCCGTTCCATACCCAAACGCGCAGAACATTGTCCGGAGATTGTTCCTCTCCGGCATTGATGTTGAAGACTGCTGTTGTGTTGTCTCCTATAACTTCTTTCGCATGCGTTGCCTGGCTGATAGTCAGCGCCAGATTTCCCGGAGCATAAGGAAGCGTGAAGTAGTAGTGACATCCCCAGGCATTCTGTGTATCAAGCATGAATTTGGCAATATTCGTGCTCGGCCAGTTTTCGATGACCGAGTTATGAGCGTAGAGCTTTCCGGCCACTGTCTGTGTTGCGTCTGTTATCGTCATGTCTGCTTTGATGCCTTGCGCTACTACTCCGCTATCCGTTAGGCCAGTATCAACGATGAACTTTATTTGTTCTTCTGCGTAATAGTTCGGGTCTACTCCGGTTATAGGCTTTAGAAACCATTCAAAATCGAAGAGCGACAGCATCGCTCTACTCTCGATCGTGTTCCCCTGGATCTGATTTATAATGCCGGAATAGACAATAGTTCCGTACTCATCATAGACTCCGCAGAAGTCGCCGGCTTCAAAGTTTGAAGGAATATCCACGCCTACGAAGCTGCTGGTGTATATGCTCTGCTGGTCTTCTCCAAACTTCCCAGAAATCAGCGGAAAGTTTGCTACAGCTCTACCGGACAGATCTGTGGCCGATTTCACAAACATCCTATACGCTGACATAAGCGTCCCTCCAGGTTATCGTGACATCTCCGGAGAAGGCCGATGGCTCGAAGCGGATGTAGTTCTGGCCAGGCTTCAGCTTGATGAAGGTTACATATATCTCGGCCGGGTTCCCGACAGTCAGATCCTGGTAGTTTATAGCGTTCGCGATTACGCTGCCGCCGTTCTCCAGGTAGATGTTTTCGTTCAGCTCGTCACTGTCGATCGTGATGACATCGTAGGTGCCGACCACTTTGCACGCGCCGTACTGATTTCCGTCCGCATCATAAACGCCGTACTCCATGTCCGTGATGCTCCCAGTCAGGCTCATCTGGAACGGTGCGTCCGTGATGGAGTTATTGTAGACAGGTATATTCGTGAAGGCCGGCTGTGCGTAGATGTAGGGTCTGTCCAGGGGATACTCTTTTCCGCCGGAGAGAGTGTTCTGGACTGTGATCGAGTTGATCGTGTCGCTATACCATAGCGTTTGTCTCAACATGGAGACCGGGACATGCAGAACATTATCAGTCGGGCTTATCTCGCTCTTGCCTAGCGAGTTAATTCTCACATAGCAGAAGAAAGACGAGTTACTGTTCGGCGTTTGGTAGTGCAGCTGGATCGGAGTGAAGCGTATGAACCTCAGAAAAGTCTGATAGTTCTGGTACTGCGTGGGTCTATTGCCGAAGAATACCAGATCCGCCTGGAAGCTCCCCAGGTTGTAGGACTCCGCCGTGATCAGCTGGGAGTTGCCGAGCCTTAAGGTCTGCAGGTCTACCTGGAATCCAAGGCCGGAAGGAGTGTGCAGAAAAGGCGCTTGTCCCATCAGGTTGTAGTTTTCTCCTCTGGCATTAGTAAGCCAGAAGCGTCTGACATCTTGACTCATTGTCTCAATTTCCTCCCGAGATTCGCGTTGACCATCTCCACGATTTCGTTTGCAAAGTTCGCGCTCACCGGCGTGCCGTAGTTCTGAATCGTCACATTAGTGCTCAAGCTATATCCGCCGCTGGCGAACGCAGGGCTGCCATATCCTCCGGAGTGAAAAAGTCCGGAGAAGAAGGAGCCGATCCTGCTGCCTACGCCTCCCAGGAAGTCCCTGGCGGCGCTGACCGCGTTCCCGATCGCTCCGATGAAGTTGCCTATCGCACCGACCACCGAGCTGATCGTGCCGTAAAGAGTCGAGAAGAACGAAGCGATGGCCGAGAGTATCGGCTTTGCAAAGTTCCAGGCGGCTTCCAGTCCGGAAGTGATCCCGTCCCAGGCTCTTGATAAGAAGTCCCAGAGACCTTTTATGAAGTCCGCGGCTTTTTCCACGAACTCCGCTATCTTCTGCCCTACGGCTTCCCAGTCCACGCTCTGCGCCCAGGCTGTGAACTTCTCGGCTATGTCTGCAATGACCGGAGCAAGCGCGGCGCCGATCTGATTCTTGACCGCGTCCCCTGCTACTGTGAGCCTCTGGAACGCATCATCAACCGCTCCCAGGCTTTCAAGTGTCTCGTCATCCAGGACATAGCCCATCTGATGAGCTTCCTCGCGGAAGGCGTTGATATTGTCCGCTCCGGCAGCGATTAAAGGGTTCAGCGCCTGCGCGCTCTTGCCGAAGATGTCCATGGCGACCGCGTCTCTTTCGGTCTCGTTCTCCATCGTTCCCAGGACGCCGATGATCTCGGTGAAGACATCATCCGAAGAACGCAGCTGGCCGTTTGCGTCATAGATGTTGACTCCCAGCTTCTGGAAAGAGTCAGCGCTGGCTTTCGAGCCTTTGGCTGCGCTTCCCATCGTCCTCGTGAGTTTGGTCATGGAGCCGGTGATCGTGGTGACATCCGTGTCCACGAGCTCGGCCATGTAGTAGTATTCCTGCAACGCGTCCGTGCTGATGCCGACAGTCTGCGCCTCGACCATGATGTTGTCAGCGTATTCAGAAGAAGCCTTCACGGCGTCCTTCAGATAGCCGACCATCTTGCCGACCGCTTGCGCTGCCAGTTCAACGCCTTTTTTGAGCAGTTCAGCCTTCAGGACTCCCTTCTCTACGGAGTCGGAGAAGTCGTTCGTCTCTTTGCTCGCGTTGTCCGTGCTCTTGGCATATTTGTCAGTCGCTCCTGCAGTGTCTTCCAGCTGCTTCTTGTAGGCTTCCTGCTTTGCTGTCGTTTCAACGATTTCGCGCTTGAGAGCGTCTATCTGTTGCTGGTGTTTTCCGGTGCCGCCATCTTCCTTTTCGAGCTGCTGGAGGATCTTCTTTTCTTCTTCCAGTTTGTCGTTTGTCTGATCGATGGCCTGCGCCAGGTATTTCGATTTCTGGGCAAGCAGTTCCGTGTTCGTAGGATCTAGCTTCAGCCCTTTGTCGATGTCTTTCAGCGTTTTGTCTGTTGTAGACAGCTGCTTGTTGATATTGATGAAACCTTCGGTGACTTGCTTCGTGTCAACGCCCAGGTCTATCGTTATCCCCTTTATTTTGAGAGCCATTAGTTCCCTCCTTTGAAGTCGTCCAGGCTTCCGATCGTCTCGTATTCAGCGGAATCGTTTCCGCTTTCAACAATGACATCGAAGACCATGCCGACCGTCATTTCTTCCAGATCCGCGATGCTCATCCCTACCTGGAAGGCTCGCAATAAATACAAGCCGACATTGAAGTCTCTCGCTGTCGGCTTTATGAGTTTTTTGAGACTGATGCCGTCTCCAGTCCTCCCATGTATAGAGGGAGGAACTGATCCATGGCAAGCATGACCGCCGCCGATGTTTCGAACTGGTCGAGCCAGTCGATGAACTCCGGAAGGCTGTGGTCTGCCTGGTAGGCCATGGTGTACGCCAGGCGCTCAACAGTCCCGAAGTCTATCTTTTCGAAATCCTTCACGAACGGCTTGCCTTCAGCATCGTGTCCTATTCCTTCGTTCATGGCCATCATGTCATGGAAGATGTCCCGGCCGAAGATTTTGCGATAAAAAACAGGAGTAGCACCGGTGGCCTTCATAGGCACCGTCTTGCCGTCAATTAAGATGTCTTTCTGCATGTTTATCCTTTCCTAAATGAAAAAAGGGGATGTTTCCCATCCCCTTTACGCGACTGTGTATACAGTCGAGAACCAGTTCGTATAATTCGCGGATGAGTCGTCAGTCAGTTTCGCTTCAACGATGTGGGTGTCAGTTCTCTCTCTCGCCGAGATAGGGATCTGGTATTCCGTAGGATCTTCCGCTTTGCCGGTCTGGGCTTCATGGCCGATTCCGGTGCATGCGCAGTTGTAGAGTACCCATCTCGTGTTCAGCGTGTCTCCGTCCTGCTGCCAAAGCAGCGCGAAGTTGTTGAAGGTCGGGTTCGCCGGTAGATAGAGGACTCCGTTCGTGTCCGCAACATAGCCAAGGCAGTCTTCTCTGAAGTCATCTCCCACGCTGGCGACATTAAGAGTCCCATCGTAGCCCTGGTCGCCGTGATTTACCCAGTACATCGGGTCATTATCTGCGTTCCATCCGGTGTTCGTGCCGGTAGGCGTGAGGCTCATAGATCTGCCGCCGAGCAGTCTCTTCGGCGTTCCGTAAGTGTAGACGCCGGTCGAGCTGACGGTGATGACTGCGTAGTAGACATCCTGAAAGCCGATTCTGATTTTCTGTTCAGGCATTTAGTAAAACCTCCGTAATGAATAGGGTTTCGTACATTTTTTCCGATTCCAGCCACTCGGTCGTCTTCTGATAAGAGAGCCGATGCGCATCAAGGGTGTCCTCGATGAGCTTGGCCGTGTCGGGATCAAAGTTGTCCGTGTACAGCTCAATGTTCAGCTGCACGCGTTTCACATAATTGTAGTTGTCAGCGATGATGTCATCGTTTTCCGGATAAGTGAAGACGATGTAGGGAAAGTCCGGAACGCTGCCGATCGGCCAGGCCGTCATGACCGCCGGGATGTTTCCCAGGGAGCCGCCTCGGTCTATCGTTGACAGCATTGTATAGATTTCTTGATAAGTCATTTTATCCTCCCTACGGCGTCCATCACTTTCGTGACCAGTTCTTCAGAAGCGGACTTCTCCACGCCTTGGATGTGAGGCTGCGCTTTCGTGCGGCCTCCATCTCGGTTTGCGTGTCCGTATTCCAGAAGATGAGTCAGCCGGTAGTATTTGTCATTGTAGACAGTAGCCAGGACGCTGGATCTTAACTTCGTGACCTTGGTCGCCTTCCATCCCTTGGCATAATTGCCAGTCCTCTGTGGTGAGGTTTGCTGCAGCTCTTTCGCCGCATGCGCTCCCACTTCCGGAAGGACATCCTCTACGGCTTGCTGGATAGCGTCTCCGTATTCCTTCAGCAGCTCGTTCATCTGCTTCTGAAGGCTACGCATCGCCTTGTCTCCTCTCGGCGTAGAGCTCCAGGGTGTCGTTTCGGCCTTTGTAGACTCGATAAACCGTGAAGCGGTCTCCCAGGTACTCGATGATCTTTTCCCCTTCGTAATCGTAGGAAAAGAGCGTGAAGCGCAGTTCCGGATTCAGACCGTTCCTGCCTCCCTCGAAGAACTCGGTGGCCGTTACGCTGTCCACTTGGCAGTAGACCTGCTTCGTGTTTTCGGTTGCAATGATCGAGCCTCTGGCGTTCTGGCTGTATGTTTCGCTGACAAGTGTGATGACCGCGCTTCTGTCCATTTACGCCTCCCAGTCGGTGAACCCGGTGGCCATCTGCAGCTGCGCCTTCTGCTCGTCATAAGAAGCCTTGAGTCTGTCGTAGTCTTCCGGGCTTCCAAAGTTGACGCGGCAGTAGGTTATCACTGCGCGCAGGATCAGAGCGTTCGTGTCATCGTCTTCGGTGATACCGGCGATTCCCATATCCGCCAGCCCTGCATCGATCAGATCATCTATTTCACTATCGAAAGCAGAAGTGACCACGCGAAGCGCCAGCTTCACTTTGTCTATAGTTTGCTGATTCGCCATGTATACCTCCAAAAAGGAAAAGGCTGACTACTTGCCAGCCTTCCCCTTTAAATGCTTATAGGATTCCCAGAATCCTCTCGTGATGATGTTGTGGCCAACATGACCGCACTCTATCGCTGGATCGCAGATAATCCGGTAGCCGCACTCCCTGGCTCGGATGCAGAACGACAAGTCCTCCCCTACGCCTTTCATCGGGCCGAACATGTCCCCGAACCTGGCGGCGACATCCATCAATGCCTGCGTTGGAAGAAGCACGCATCCAAAGCCGCAGCCTGCGACCTCGAACGGCTCCTTCGGCAGTCTCTTCGTGTTCTCGAAGTGTACACGGCCATCGTCTCCGATGTCCAGAGTGTCTAATAATACCGGTGAAAAGGGCTCAACACGCCGAAAGTATAAGCCGGTCATTATCGTGTTTTCTCCGTACTCCTTCGCTCTCTTCACAAGGCGCTTCAGTGCGTCCTGGGTGAAGGTCATATCCGAATCCATCCAAAAGACATAATCGGTTCCAATCCGTAGAGCTTCCTTCGCCAGTTCGTTCCGGGCATCGTAGATAAGCGAACCGATTCTCGTCTGAATCCAGCACTCCTCCACTTTTTCGAGCGCAGCAAGGCTTTGCGCGAACACAGCAGGGACTTGATCCATGCACGGAATTGCGATCAATATCTTCATCCTTTCCTATCTCCTTTTTCTAGTCGCCGCCGCCGACTACTTGCACGAAGGCGTTAGGAGCGACAACGCCGATACCGACATACATGCGGCCGAGCACTTCGATCAGGTCTGCCTTCTTCAGAGTCAGATCATCAAACTTGAATCTGATTTCCTGGCCATTAGGGAAGTTCATCAGCGCGCCATAGCCAAGGTCGCCAACGATGACATTTGCATGAGTGCTGTTGCCGAAGTCAGACAGCGCAGAGCTGAAGATGACCGGCAGGCCTTCGAAAGGATCAACATCAAACTGACCGGCATACTGCGCGGCTTTGAAGTCAGCCCAGTTGTGGCGAGTAGTGATGATGACCGGGTTCGTGGCTTCCGGAGACAGCTCGGCCAGGCACTGCGCGATCAGGCCGATGGAAGCAGTGCTGGAGACGATTTGAGCGACCGCCGGAGCATTGGTGGTGCTGACGGTGCCGCAGGCTTCGATGATGGCCAGCAGAGCTTCGCCGGCAGTCTTGGCAATGCGGTAGGTGATTTCATCGTAGATATAGCGCAGGAACTCTTCACCGCGCAGATCATAGACTTCATCACTGATCTGGACTGCTTTCTTGATGCTCTGGGGGACAAGGTTGACAACACCGAGCACCAGGTTTTCAGGATCGATCGGATCATCGCCTTCTTCGTGGAAGACCGCGTCCTCGCCGGATATTTCAAATCCAACTTTCAGGTTGCCCTTCAGATAGCTCTTTCTGACCAGGCTGGTGATGCCGTCTCTTTCCCAGGCGGTCTTTACAATGTCATAGACAAACTCCGGAACCGGAACGGTGCCGCTGACATTTTCGGTCAGCAGAGCACGGCACTCGGTGTCCTTGTCCGTCTTGATGTAATTGGCATAGGCTTCCAGATAAGCCTTGCTGTTTCTGATTTCTTCGTTAGTCATAACTTTTCTTTCCTCCATTTCAGGCTGTTCGTTTAAGGCTTCGGCAGTCTGTTTGACTTCCTCGACCTCTCTCTTTCTCTGTTCGGCTTCTTCGATGATCTGCGCCTTCCTGGCTTCCAGTTCCTCGACCTCGGCCGTCAGAGTTTCGACATCGGCGTTCTCCTGCTGGATCTCTTCTTCGATTTCAGCACTGCGGATCTCGATGTCGTTCATGGTCATTTCTTTGATTTCCATGATTTACTCTCCTCCTTTTAGACTCTTAACCCGTGCGAGAAGACTCTCCTTCTTCTCCCGCTCTTCTTCCTCGCGGAGTCTCTCCGCTCTTTCCATTTCAATCACTCCGTTGAAATAGTCGCGAGTTGATACATCGATGCGTGTGTCGGGGTTGGCCGGGAAGCTCACGGCTGAAACATCGTAAAGTTTCCCGACTTTCTTTATCGTCCTTGTGTGGCTCTTTTTGTCGTATTCGTCTTCGGCGACTGTAAATGCGAAGGACATTTTCGGATAATTTCCGACTTCGATGTCTCTGTAGAGTTCCTTCGCTTTTTCCGTCTGGCCTAAGTCTATCCGATTAAAAAGGCCGATATCATCAACAGACAGTTCGATGAGTCCGTTCGATGTGCGTGCGTAAACTGCGCCTTCATGATCGATCCTGAAAACGACATCGCTCATGTCAGTCTCATCGAATGCGTGCCTGTCAATAACTTCGCTATAATCAACGCCGTCGTCGCTGAAAAGGACATACGGCTTGAAGGTGGAAGCGTAGCCTTCGACAAAGTAACCGTCTTCAGCTTCCGCTCGTTTCACGACTTTGATGTCTGCTTCTCTGTAGCATTTGTTATTCTTCATAGCTCTCTCCTTTGTAGTATTTCCATACATAGCCTCTGTGGTGCTTGTACTTCCCTCGCAGGCAGTCTCGAAGTGATGTTCTGCAGTATTCCTCCGCCGCCTCTGATATGCTTCCCCAGACCTTGATGACTGTCCCATCTTCCAGGCACTGGCATATCTTCTTCGCCGTGGGATTCTCTCCGCCTGTTTTGTAAACTCTGTGCGCTTGCCGTCTCGCTATTTCTTCAGCTGGCACTTTCTTGCCGTATCGGGGATTCTTTTCTCCGCTCACATCTGCATGATGCTCGCTTAAATGGCGCTTCCTCTCTTCTGTAAAGGGTATGCCGATGTTGTAGCGTTGCCCTTTTCTGGATGCGCTTAATTTCGCCCGCGATTCGACGGGCATCGATTTCCCTTTGTTTGAACTTGGCCTTCCTTTGAGTTTGACGCTCATTTTCTGTTTTGATTCTTCAGAATGCTTTCCGATACATTCGCCGCCGCTTGTGATGTTGTAGCCGTGCTCTCTGTCATTTGTTTTGAACTTTTCTATCAGTTCTCTCTCCATCTGCTCGGCTTCTTCTTTTGTCAAGTTGGTTTTAATGATCGCGTGTTCGACATTTTCCCAGCCGTACTTTTTGATGGCGTTGTAGAAGTATTCGTTTTTCCTGTACCCTTTGCCGTTTTGCCATCGGCTTTCAGGGCTCTGGCCAGTTATTCCGATGTACTTTTTTCCGTTTGGAGTTATATGTTCGTAAACAGTGTAGTTAGCTTCTGCCACTCCCTGATTCTTCATTTGTCGATTCTGCTCCTCCTTCTGTGATAGCTTCCGTGGGCTTATACTCGCCGCGGATATATGCGACATCTCCGCCTTCGATCGGGGCGTAGTTGAACAGCTCCCGGATCTCGTTCACGGTCAGGACGCCACGGTCTCCCAGCTGCTGCGCCATGCTGACCTTTTCGCTGGTCGTCATGTACTGCAGGCGGTTGGCGGAGACATAGACATGGTTTCCGAACTCTCTTTCCCGGTCGGTGTAAATCGCCCGGCTCATCGCCTCGCTCAATGAAATCGCGAACGGCTCGATGACAGAGTTGAAGAACGCATCCAGGGCGTCGCTCTTGGCTTTGCTCTGAATGATGTCCTCGTTGACTCCGAAGTAGTTGAAGACATTCGTCTGGATGAGCTTCATCTGCTCGGCGTCGACCGTGTAGGCTTTGCTGTCTATCTGCTTAATGTCGGCGTAGGTGTTCGGGAACAGCAGCAAGCCGGAACTATCGCCGGAGAGGTTGTCTCTGGTGAATCTCTGTCTTTCCAGTGCCAGATCGTCCGGAGCCGTGAAGTTCGTTACCCTTGCCATGAAGCGATAGGAAGCGGATGATCTGACCGCCTCTTTTATCGCCTGGTCATTGATAGCGATGAGGTTCATCGTGCTGTTGAGCGCTGTGTTGTTTTCGCCGTACATGTCGCTGCGATACTGGTGTTTGTTAAGGTACGCGCAGCGGTCAAACTCGACATAGCCGAACTGGTCGCTTTTAAACTGGTACTGTACCCACAGTTTTCCCTTCTTGTCCTCCAGGAGCTTCACTCTTTCCGGAAGAACCGGGAAGAAGCCTATGGTCTGCAGGTACTTGTCCTGCACCGGAACGATGAAGAGGTTGTTCGTGCAGTCGAGAATTGTGCTGCATCTGGCCAGGAATTGAGGCCAGGTCATCCAGTCGTTCGGTGCCTTCTTCAGGATGCTCTTCAGTGAAGGCTGTGCGCTGCCCTGCATCTCCACTTTGAGCTTGCTGATATGTCTCGCCTTGGCTTCAATGGCCGAGCGCACCAGAGCGTCTTCGTATAGGCTCCCGAAGTAGTCATGGAAGACCGGCTCGTAGGCCGTAGTCAAGCGGAAGGTGGTAGATCCTTCTCTCTGGGTTTGTGTCGGCTGTTTTGGAAACAGCCAGTCAAAGAGTCCTCGGCGTGTCATTTGTTTATTACTCATCTTTTGCCCTCTATCTCCTTTCATTAATCAACCGGCCGCCTATGTCGTTCCACCATTTCTGCCGGACGCACATGCTGCATAACATGGCCGCCATGCCGTCAATGTGAGCGCGCTGTTCTATCTTGATCAGCTTTCTCCGCTCTGTCTCGGCGTTGATCTTCAGAGCACTGTTGAGGAAGTGAATCTTTAGCAAGTCGTTGTCGCCTATCTTGATCTTGCCGTCTTTCATCATCCCTTCGGTCTGATTGATAACGCTTGTTAGATTTTCGCCTTGTACATATACATCATCCATGTGGAATCCATACGCCTGCATGTCCTGTACCAGATACTGGGCAGAGTAGCGGTCGTACCCCACCTGCAGGATGTAGATGTGGTACTTCTCGATCAGCTCCTTCGCCCAGTTCACAATATCTGTGTAGTCGATGACATTGTCCCCGGACTCGAACAGGATGCCGCGCTGGATGTAAATGTCATAAGGAAGGCCGTCTCTTGCTATCGCTTCCTGGATCTTCTCTTTCGGCAGATAGAAGCGCGCGAAGGTGTATATGTTTCCGCCCTTCTGGATCTGAAGGACGGCCGCAGTCAGGTCTGTAGTTCTTGAGAGGTCTATGCCCATCGTGGCATAGCACTCGCGGAAATCTTCCAGGCGCAGCGGTTCGCAGACCGCTTTCTCGATCGTCACGGCGTCCAGCCAGGCGATGGAGGAGTTCTGCTTCACATTGCAGTATTTCGTCAGAAACTCGCGCTTCTTGGAGATGCTTCCCTCTGCGATGGCTATCTCTTCCAGCATGTAGTCCACGCTGACCGAAACTCCCAGGTTCGGCATGCTCTTCCGGAGCTCGTTGATGTCGTTCCACTTCGTGATGCCGTCGATCTGGTAAAGGAACGGTGCCAGCCGTGTCTCTTTGCTGGTGCCCTTCAGCACTGCTGTGCATCTGGTCAGCAGCTCATCATAGATGCCTTCCAGGTAATTGGCGGTTGTGATCGACAGGATGAGCGGCTGCCGTCTGGCTCCCAGGGCGGACTTCAGGACTTCGTACTGCTTAAGCCCGGGATCTCCAGACCATGCGGCTATCTCGTCAGCCACGGCCAGGTGCGGGTTTAGCCCGTCCGACTTCTTGGCGTTGAACGCCAGCGGCTCCATGGTCGTGTTGGTGGACGGGATGTAGATGTCCGTCCTTCGTTTCTGGGATAGTTCTTCCAGCTCCGGCTCCTGCTGGATCATCTGGTACAGCGCGTCATAGCAAAGTCTTGCCTGCGCTAGTTTAGGAGCGCAGAAGTAGATCCTGGCGCCGTATTCACCATCCAGGAAGGACATGTAGTTTGCTATCGCCGCCGCAAGCAGCGTCTTGCCGTTCTTCCGTCCCTGGATCAGGACGACTTCCCGGAACTGCCGGTCTCCGTTCTCGTCAACGATTCCGAAGACTACCGACAGGAAGGCTTTTTGATATAGCTCCAGCTTTAGCAAGCCGGGTGCCAGGTTGCCCTCGTGGTGATGGCAGAACGCTTCGATGAAACGGATTACT
>JAFWGQ010000042.1 GCA_017512365.1 Mogibacterium sp. | reverse complement strand
GAAGGCAAGTTCATCGTAGGAGAGGATATTCTCCCGGGAAGCTACACCATCAAGTGCACCGAAACCTTCGGCGACACCTACGGTGATCTGTACTCCTCTCTCGGCGGGATGTTCAACGATGAGCTCGGCGGACTCATGGGCTCGCTGGGCGGCATGATGAGCGACATTGTCAATGCGCAGGTCGTCATTCTCGGTGACTACGGCTCGGTCCTCAAATCCTTTGAGCTCAGCGTCGGCGAATCGACCCGAATCACCCTGACAGAAGGGACCGCCCTCCAGATCTCGGACGGCAGCTGCCTGCTCATCTCGGACTGAGATGCACGCCTGTCCTTCGTGCCGCGCGTCTCTCGGGGAGGGGATTCTCACCCTCCCCTGGGAAGACGGGGACAATCCCTATGCCTATGTGACCTGTCACCGTCACAGATAACATTGGCACGAAAAACCTTGTCCGGACGCTTCTGTGATGTCTGGACTGTTGTGACTTGTAAGCTATCTTTCGTGCCTGAATTAAAATTTTCGACGGCTTCTTCCAATTTTTCGGTCCCGTTTGCATCCTCCGGCAGCATGCCGCAGCGCAAAATGCTGTCGATGTCGTCCTTGAGCTTGATATCGACATGATCTTCATAGACATAGAGCTTGTCGATGATCAGGTGCAGATCCTTCGGATCGAGCTTGTCCTTCTCCAAAATCTCATCAAAGACCTCAATGGCGGTCTTGGCGGCTCTATTGACCCGAATGATCGTATTTTCGCGATTTTTGGTCAATTCTATCTGTTTTTCCAGGCTGGAAATTCGATTTTCGATGTTACATTTTATTGATCTCTAGTTCGCGGTTTCCTCGTTTGCATCGTCATGCCCAAGCTGCTCCAGCCATCTTTTCAGGAGGAATGCGCAGAAGTACGGGAAGGTAAAGATCCCGTTGGAAAAGCCTATATTTCCGGCAGAGAGCTTGATACCGCGCTTGACGTCGGCGTACTTTTCACCGCGGATCAGGGTAGAAAGGGACTTGGAACTATTGTTTCCTGCCTTGACCTCTACGGGGAGGAGCTCGTTTGTTGTTCGGACGAAGAAATCCTCCTCCAGCTGAGAATCCTCTCGCTTATAGTAATAAAGCCCGAGACCTTGCTTTATCAGAGCCTCTGCAACCAGGTTCTCATATAGTGCACCCTTGTAGACGCCCAGGTTCTTGTTTGCTCGGAGGTCCTCCTGCGCCTCTTCGTCGAGAGAGGCCACCAACAGCCCGGTATCGGCATAATAGAGCTTGAACTTTGCCTCGTCATAATTTCCTTTCAGGGGCAGTTCCGGGAAGTGCAGGCAATAGCAGATATTCACCACGCCCGCGTCCTGCAGCCATTCAATACAGCCCTGGTACTCCCTTGCGCGGGCAGATTTCGAGATCGTACTGTACTGGAACTTCTTGTTTTCCTTGGCAAGCTGCGTCGGAACATGGCGGTAAACGCTGAGGATCTTCGCCTGATCAAGCCCTTCCGCATATTTCCGGACATCCTCCTCATAGTCCAACAGCAGCTGCCTCTGCAGGGCCAGCGATCCGGCGAAGTTC
>JAFWGQ010000041.1 GCA_017512365.1 Mogibacterium sp. | reverse complement strand
GAGGAATGCGACTGAGGTCATCAATATGTCACCTCAGCAATACAAGTGGCTGATGGAAGGTCTGTCTATCCATCAGAAGCGTTACGTAAAAGAGGTATATGCAAAGCAGATAGTCTGATGCAGCTGAAAGACTTGCAAACAATCGAGTAGGGGCTAACTCGTAGCCCCTTTCACACCACCGTACGTGCCGTTCGGCATACGGCGGTTCAACCCAAGTAATAATCTACACAACTTAGGAGTCCTCGCCTTGCGAGGATTTCCTTGCTGATGAGGTGCAGTCCTGTGGTCTTGGCTACCGCCTGGTAGTGGTCTCCAAACGCCGCAGACTTCCTTGCCATCCATTCGGGTGCCCCGAGTTTACGCAAGCACCTGTATCGCTCCTCATTTGTCTTCCATTGCTTCCATATGACTACTCTCATGCGCGTCCTCAATCGCTCATCGATTCTGTGGAGCACTGTTTTCATGCTTCCCATCCTGTAGTAGCGCGCAAGAAACAGGTCACGACGATCCCTATGGATACCTTTGCTCTTCTGGATATCTCTCTTATATTGTTTACGACCTTGTTCCAGCTGCCCTTGATGCCGCCGCTCATTCTGTCCCCTTCCTCCGCATTGCATGCGTCAAGTGAGATCGAAAAGCTGTCCACTCCGGCATCTATCAGCTCGTTGTATACAGAGATATCGGAAAAACCGTTGCTGGAAACTCCTATAGTTCCGGCGCCCTTCTCCTTCGAATATCTTACAAGTTCCGGAAGCCCAGGCCAGATCGTCGGTTCTCAGCCTGAAAACCTCAGATTCTCCAATCCGTTCTCAGTCCAGATATCGATGATCATTCTGGCTTTTTCCATCGGGATATTGCCGCGGCATTCCTCACGTATGCCGTGGCAGTACGGGCACCGGAAAGTGCAAAGGTCAGTGAGGATCAGCTCACATCTTTTCATCTCCGAGCTGCCGCTCAGTTCTCTGACCCTTTTATCATACATTGTAGAAAATCCGCCGTGTTCCAGCTTCATTATTCCATCTCCTCCGTGAATATCCGGCTTGTGCCGCATATTCATCAATGATGTCCTTCCTGAGACAGCGACTATGCTCTCTGATTTTGATAAAGCAAGACAGCGAGGTCTGCACATCACCTTTTTTCATCTGACCACCATGATGATGAATACAAACACCTCGCACATTAAAAAAGGCGGGGATCAGAGTGATTTTCTCTTCCTTTCCTGCCTCTTTGATTCAGATATAGCAGTACTCTATTTCTGTTTTGGTTATCAGCACGGCATCGGTATTGATCTTCTTTTTCAGCCTCTGACCCAGCAGTTCGACCTCATGATCATTGAGTCCTATTATCACCACACGAAGGCTGGTCTCGGTAGTATATCCCTTTCCGTGAGTGTATCCGCCATGCTGTGTCAGCATCGTAAAACTGATCTGCTTTTCTGTGCAGATTTCGGTCAGTATATCTTTGAACTCTTCCACGCTGAGGACTTCAAGATAGCTGTCCTTATCCTTGATGCCGACAAAGATCTCATATTTTGTTCCTTCAATGAAAAAAGCTTTACTCATGCCCTTTGCTCTCAGCTGATCTTCGACTTCTCACAGGTTTTGATAACCATGGCGGTCTCCTGATTCATGTACATCGCAAGGCTTCTGGCCAGCTCAAGTATATCCAGATCGGAATCGCCGATAATACTGATGCACAGGCTGTCTTCCAAAACGAATATCCCGTCTTTGCTCAGATAGCCGCCGTAGGCGTGCAGCAATGAAAAATCGATGTTATTGCGTTCAAAGAAAGAAACCACGATATCTTCGAGTTCCTCCCGGCTCACGATCGCATCCTGTATCTGAGAATCGTTGCACCCTATGTATATTTCGAATTCAGTGGTCTCTTTCAATCCGGTCAGTCTCTTGCAATCATTCCATATCTGCACTCAGTTCCTGATGTGATGGAACATGAAAATACGGTTCGTATCATTATAACAAATTTTACCATGACCCAGAAACACCCGGTGACTCAGGTGACCCGAAAAAACGGTCGTCTCCTATGAGACGACCGGATCGGCACATCACTGCAGCCCTTTGCACAGCCTCGGCGAGGAAGTGCTTAATATGATGCGTGTCACTTTCAGCGGATCACGCTCCACTTATCATCCCATATCGCGTGTATCTCTGCTCTCTTTGCAGGGCGTATCAGATAAAGCTGCGAATACATCTGGCCCAGATATCTGCCCTCGAAGCATTCGATTTGCCTGTCGAACAGTCTGTGATCTGCGGTAAGCCCGGGCAGAAAGACAAGCTGGGGCTCTTTGCAGGCCCCGGCCGGGTCGATCCAATAATGTATTGTGCCATGCGTTGTATCTATGGTTTTCCCGATCATTGTCTGAATGTATTCTGTGTGATCGTTACATGCACAGCGAAAGTAGAGAGCTCGCGGAAAATCAGCCGAAGTCAGGCTGTTCAAAGGAATGGATGTAAGATTCGAAAACGCGCCTTACACTCCTGATCTCAAAGAGGACGGTCTGGCAGCAGATCTCATTTTCGGGAAGGATCCGCTGTCTGATTTTTTTCTTTTCCCGACACGAAGCAGGCCACCAGTCCGTAGATGATGGTCGGACGGATCCAGATCTCAGTGAGAAGGTACCCGGTATACTCATTGACCGGATTGTTGTAAATGACGATGTTGTACATCACGGCAATGGCCATGTCGATGACAAAAAGCATCCACAGGTTGCGCTTGGTGTAACTCTCCCAGTCTTTGCGTGCATAGAAGTATGTGAGCATGAGAAGGAGCAGCACCGCGAGCGCAAGGCAGATAAGATGGACAGGATAGCTCTCCAGCGGAGGCGGAAAAAGGATGTCGCGTAAAAGCACGGCAACGCCTACGCATATCGAGCACCAGTAATTGAAACGCATGCTGTCGAGGCGTCCGAAGAAATACATCACCATCATCGCCACACATGCGAGGTAGAGCAGGTTGAGCACCAGCTCCGGCCACGCGTCGGCGAGTCCGAAGTGGCTGACTCCGTAGAGCATGACGCCCACTGAAAGGATCACCGCCGCCGCGTTGACTACGATATCAAAAATCTGCGATTTGTTTTTGAATCTTGTTTTCACAATATTACTCCTACTGATTATCCATCCGGAGCGTGAACTTTTCTAACTTCGGTGAAGACAGTCCGTCGATATTCCAGACATCTCCTTCTTTGATCATCGACATCTCGACAGATCCGGTCATCTCTTTCAATTGCAGGAATTATACCACAAAAGAGGCGTAAAAAGTAAGAGGAAGGAGCCGCCGGTCATGTGCGTTTCAGGAATCTTTCCGCGGCCGCAGCGTTTGCCATCACTCCCCCGGTCTGAACCATCGCCAGTACAGTTTTCTGTTCATTTTCGAAAGCCCTGCGGAGAGTGCGTAGCCCATCACGTAGAACACAGCGACCGTCGCCATGATGACAGGTATGCTCATGGCTTTGATGTCGAGGAAGCCGTACGGGATATATTCCCTCCTGATGACGCCGGATCCTATGAGAGTAAGGATTATCACGGCGTAGAAGGTCACGAACGATGTGCCGCAGAAGGTCTCCGCTCTGCTGAGCCTGCCTATCGGTGAATCGTTCATGGTGAACGACGCGATGACCAGGATCGGGATCGCGATGTGCATGAAGAACATGTCCGGCCGCGCTATGTGCATGTGCATCGGGAATACCGGAAGCTGGCTGATGAGAACGACGATTATGATCACGGATTCAGCCACTGCCGAAGACAGTCTGGTAAAGTATACCGCCCTCCTCGTCAGTTCGGTGTTCCTGCTGATCTCGACGATATTGACCGCGAAAAAGAACAGCGTGAGTATGAGAGTGAACAATGTGCCGTCCACAGTCATCCACCGCAGCATGAGTATCCCCTCTCTGTCGAGCTTCGCCATGTAGATGAGAGCGAATACGCACATGACTATTATCATCGCGCCGACGAAGAGATTCAGCATCTTCTTTTCTCTGTACCGCCAGTCAAAATAGGCTTCGAGTTTTTCCAGTTTTTCGAGTTTTTCGGTCCTCTCGTCCATAAATATCCTCCGGTCACTTCAGCGCGAGTCCTGCCTGCCGGTGTGCGGTATCTGCTTCCAGGCAAGGTTCCTCGAAAAAAGGGCCTGTATGTCGAGCACGAACTGGCTCAGCAGGAAGAACGGGAAGAGAAACAGGCCCGCAGCGGCCTTTCCCGCCGATACCGAGCGGAACCTTTTCCGCCCGAGAAACATGGTCAGCAGATACGTCGCCATCGAGACCGCATAAGCGTTGATGAAGCCTGCGGCGACCGAGTAGAGCGCCCCCGTCTCGCCCGAGCGGAACAGATTGTACCACCACGGCCTCGCGCTGTTCCAGTACAGGAACGCCCGGCTCAGGCTCTCGCCGAAGAGCGGCGCTAAGAGCAGGAGAAGCGAGCGCAGCAGGAACAGGAATATGAGAACGGTGATGACGCGCGAGATGAACGTCGCCATGTCGAATACCGCGAACCTGTTCTTTCTCCCCGGGTCGAAGATGGATCTTACGCAGCCCGCCAGATGCGTTCTCGAGACGATGATCACGCCTCTCGCCCAGCGGAGTCTCTGCCTCCACATTATCCTGAAAGTTGTCGGCTGTTCATCGTAGAACACCGCTTCATCGCAGTATCTGATCTCGGTCCCCTTCATGAACTCTCTTGCCGAGAACTCCAGGTCCTCAGTCAGCGAATAGTAATCCCAGCCGTCCTTCACAAGATCGCTGTTGAAGAGATAGCCGCAGCCGAAGATGCGGTTCGATGTGCCGAGCACCGTCCTCCCGCGAGCTCCCAGATAGCAGCTGGTCGCAAAATACGCCCCGTACATGACCGTCATCATGTTTTCGTTGAAGTTGGACGCCTGACGGAATGAACTGATGACGTACTTACGGCCGTAGTATTCGAAGGCGTCGTTCATTTTGTCGAAGTAGTCCTTTTCAAACGTGTTGTCGGCGTTGAAGATAAAGAATCCGTCGTAGCTCGCCGTTCCGAAGTCCTCTTCTATCCTGCCGAACAGATAGCGTATCGCGCATCCCATGGTATTCTCGTCCGGATTATTGTATTCATAGACACGGGCGTCCGTCCTGCGGGCGATCTCAGCCGTCCTGTCGCTGCAGTTATGGGCGACAACGAAGATATCCAGCAGCTCCTGCGGATAGTCGCTGCTGCGCACGCTCTGTATCAGGGCGTCGATCACCGCCTCTTCGTTTTTCGCCGGTATGATCAGTCCGTATCTGTTCTTGCGTTCCGCGTGCGGATATTTCCTGCAGGCAAATACGCCGGCTGCCGCCAGAACGATGTAGTGCGCGAAAAGAAGGCATATCACGAAAGATATGCCTGAAAAAACAAGATTAACTGTCTCTGTGTAAGTCATGACTCCGTACTCCCGTCCCGAATCATCCGGTCCCGGTGTATTTGTGCCGCCTGCTTCAGCGTCATATGACTCTGACTGTAAAGCTTACCCGTTTGACCGCGAAAGCTCCTGTCTGGAGGATAAGGGCCGCGGTCAGGATGACCACGAACTCGTCGACTCCGATGCGGAAAACAGGACTGTGCTTGAAATACTCGCACAGCATCTTGCAGGCGGCGCATATGTATTCGTCGCCGGCCTTATGTCCCAGAGTGTCGTTTATCTTCTTGAGTCCGTTCACATCGCAGCCGATCACGCCGAACTCCGGAGCCTCGCCGAGCCCACTGACAGCGCCCAGACCGCCAGCGGTCAAAGATACGGCTTCAGGCCGCCGCCCGTATCATTTGATGTAGTCTGTGATCCCTTCATCCTTCTATGTATCCCCCCAATATCCTACACGAAGAAGAACGCCGCTCCTATGATGATGTACACCGTGATCAGCTGGAAGCCCTCGAGCCAGTTCGACTCCCCGTCGCCCGCGACGCTGTTGGCGATCAGCACCGCTCCGGTCACGGACACCAGCTCGAACGGCGTGAAGACTATGCTCATCGGAGTGAAGAGCAGACTCAGAAGCGTCAGCACCGGCACCACGAAGAGTATGATCTGCAGGCTCGAGCCGAGCGCGATCTCGATCGCGGCGTTCATCTTGTCCTTGACCGCCATGATTATCGCGGAGGAATGCTCCGCTGCGTTTCCGATGATCGGCACAAGGATTATGCCGACGAAGGTCTTGGAAAGACCCGCGCTTTCGGCCATGGGTTCGACCGTTCCCACGAAGATCTCCGAGAGGACCGCGATGCATACAGTGGACGCCACCAGCAGTCCTATCGCCTTCGGCAGGCTTGATCTTTGCTCCTCGGCTTCCTCTCCGGATGGCACTGTCTCCTCGTACAGAGACCTGTGGGTCACGAAGCTGAACACGAACTGCATGATGTATACCAGCAGCATCAGGACCGCCACTATGATGTTGAGTCCTTCGTACTGCACAGTAAGGCTGCCCTCAGGAAGAGCATGCGTGAATATTGCAGGGATCGCGAGCCCGAGCACCGCGAAAAGCAGCATGCTCGATGTTATGTTGATCGATCCCCTGTTGAACTTCTGCGTCTTGTGCTTTATCCCGCCTGCCAGCATCGACATGCCCAGCACGAGCAGGATGTTCCCTATCACGGATCCGGCAAGAGAGGCCTTCACGACATCGAAAAGTCCCTCCTTCATCGCGACGAAAGCTATGATCAGCTCGGTCGCGTTGCCGAAGGTCGCGTTCAGCAGCCCTCCTATCCTCTGTCCGCAGTAACCCGCGATGTCATCGGTGCTCTTGCCCATGACCCCCGCGAGAGGGATTATGGCAAGCGAGCTGAATACAAAAAGCATGGGGTCGGAAAATCCCATGATCTTGCCCGCAATGGTTACCGGTATGAATACCAGGAGGATGTAAAGGTATTTCAATTGCCCAGCCTTTCTCCCTTCAGCCTTGCCTTGTCTTTGTACATCGCGTGGTCGGCTCTCTCGAACACCGCCGTCGCGGAATCGTCGTCGTCGTACTTCGACATGCCGCACGCCACGACAGGCCCGCCGTTTCGCTTGGCCTCTTCATTATGCTTCGCGATCTCCGCGACCAGCTCATCTATATGGTCGTAGTCGGTCCCCCGGGAAATGACAACGAACT
The DNA here is from genome assembly GCA_017512365.1 of Mogibacterium sp. Classification (GTDB taxonomy): domain Bacteria; phylum Bacillota; class Clostridia; order Peptostreptococcales; family Anaerovoracaceae; genus Crickella. The sequence continues at coordinate 3,087 of JAFWGQ010000041.1, read as the reverse complement.
CGTCGCCGCCGATACGAAACACCGGGCTGTGATCGAAGATGTCGCAGATCACCTTGCAGGCGTCGCGTATGAGCTGGTCGCCCGCGGCGTGTCCCTCGGTGTCATTGACCTTCTTGAGCTCGTTCACATCCAGCATCGTTATGGCGAACGTCGGCACGATCCTTGTGCCGATCAGGTTGTCGAGCTCCTCTTCGGCGGCCAGGAACGCATGACGGTTCCTGACTCCCGTGAGAGCGTCGACGCTCGCCCTGGTCTGGGCCTGCGCGAGTGTCTTCGCGTACTCCTCCTCATGACGGACGCTGGCTTCTATGTTATTGATGCCCACGACCATGCGCATCCCTTCCTTCTCGACGACGAAGGCGGCCCTGAGCCTGGTGTGCACCGGCCTGCTGTCCATGACGAAGCGGCAGTTCATTGCAAAGTGGCCGTTGAGCGAGATCTCCCTCATCACATTGTCCTTCGTGAAGGCCGTGAGGAACATGTGCTGATCGTCAGGATAGACGTATCTGCGGGCGTATTCCGCCGCGACGCCGAAGAAATCATCGCCGCTCTCAGGAAGAGCGTATTTCTTGAAATTTCCCGACTTGCTGTATTCGTGGTACAGTCCGCTCACCGGGTCCACTATGTACAGGCAGAGGAAGTCTCCGATAAGTGCGTTTATCCTGGCGTAAGCGATGCGTTCCTCCTCGCTCCGCTCCGCCTCCTGGCGCAGTATCATCTGCTCGGTCATGTCCTGACACATCCCCAGAAGGCAGGTCCTCCCCTGCGAATCGATGAATCTGAGCTTGGTCGTCTGTATACGCATGGGATTGCCCGCCGCGTCAGGCACGTCCTCGACGAAGACATAAGGCTTGTCCATCGCAAGAGCCTTCCTGTCGTCCTCGACGAAGTGCGCTGCAGTCTTCGGATCGAATATGTCAAAGTCGGTCAGACCGACGACCTCTTCCGGGCTTTCCCTGTGGGCGTACTCGGCGAATCCCTGATTGCACGCGAGATACTCTCCCGTCTCCCCGTCCTTCGAAAAGCTCATGCCCGGCAGGTTTTCCATCAGCGCCCTTATGGACTGCTGCAGTTCCAGTATCTTTTCGGCTTCCTCGAGCTCGTGTCTCGATTCGGAGATCACGTCGCTTATGGCGAAGACGCGGATCATGCATGTTCCCAGCATGTAGGCCATCGCGTAGAGAGGCAGGTACGGGAACATGTACTGCAGCAGAAGGAACAGCACCATGATGAAGCCGAAGGCCCCCATCGTGCGGTATTTGCGCCTCATTCCCGGACCGGTCTCCCTGCGGAACACCATCGTGACCGCGTTGATCGAGATCAGCAGCAGCAAAATTATCTGCGCGCCGAGCATCACATGCCTTCCGGCCAGCACGCGGTATGTGCAGTCCGGGGTGACCACGAACATCACCGGCATGAAGATATTGATCAGAGTAAGAGCCGTGGCTCCCGCCGCGACCGCACGGCCGCCGTATACCAGTATCTTCCCGGACATGCTGTCATCCCGCAGATACAGGACGACGAACTTCGTCCACAGCAGCACTCCGGCCGCCATCGCGATGAAGTACAGCGTAGTGTCCGCAAAGAGCAGCCCCGCTATCTTCTGGCTCTCGATCACGCCCCACAGAACGTCAGTGATGTAATAAAACAGCACCGCGTACAGGAACCATCTGTATGTCCTGCCCGCAGGAGTATCCACCCTGCTGATGCGCCCTGTCAGCACATCGGTATTCTCGATCAGAAGTATGAGGATCGCGAGCGATCCTACCACTGAATAATACATGTATTATCTGTTTCCTCTTGCAAAAACGCTATACACAGTGAGTTTACAATTTCCGCGGTCATTTATCAAGGAAACGGATCTTCCGGCACCTCTTCCGGCTCCTCTTCTGCCTTATTCCTTATTCTTTCTCTGCCTGTCTTTCGACGGATCCGCTGATGATGTTCCTGTCGACATCGATCAGCATAAGGACCGGCGTCGTCTCCCGTTTTTTCCAAAAACGGGTCAGAGGAAATGTATCCCCTGACCCTTTCCTGTATGCTGCTATTCGCCCTTTTCGATGCTGACAGCGAGCGCGCCCTCGTCAGTGAAGTACGAGTCGAGACCCATGCTCACCGCCTTTCTGATCTCCTCGTCGCTGTTGAGGGTCCAGGCGCTGAACTTCTTGCCGCTCTCATGCACCGCGGCGAGGTTCTCATCCGTCATCAGCTCCTTGTTGACCGAGATCGTATCCACATTCTCAGCCGCCATCGCCTGGCTCAGATCCACCTCGTTCTCGCTGAGGAATATCTTAGGCATGTCGGGAAGCTCGTTCTCGACGCTGTTGATCGAATCGAAGTAATAGCTGCTCAGGCTCGTGACGTCCGCGACGCCCGCAGCCTTTACCGTATCGACGAACGCCATGATATTGCGCTCGTTCGGATATCTGATCTCGATGACATACGAGATGTCCGTGCCGTATTTCCCGAACACATCGCTCAGCTTGACTATGTCGCTGCCGCCCTTTGTCTTTACCTCCGCGATCTGGCCGTCCGTCATCCCGGTCAGGTAGCCGTCCATGCCCGTCATGTCGTAGAGATAATCATCGTACGCGACATACAGTGTGCCGTCCTTGGCGGCGACGACCGGCATCGACAGACACACGCTCCCGCCCTCGACAGCTGCATCGAGCGCCGCCATGGTGTATTTCTCCTCGGATGAAGAGCCGCTGTTCGTCATGATGTGCGCCAGCTTCGCCTTCATCTCATCTTCCGCCGAAGTGTCCTCAGGCTCCTGTACCTCTTCCGCCACAGGCTCTTCCGCCGGTTCCGGCTCGGCCGCCTTCTTGTCCTTTACGATCCTGACGATATACGCAGCCGCCCCGACACAGAGCAGCAGCATGACTACGATCGCGATCAGCTTGACCGATGAGTTCTTTTTTTTCTTTTCCATGTTCAGTTCCTTCTCAGTCAGAGTTTCGCCAATGGTCTCGTCATTGCGGCAACGCCGTTATGATCTTGCGAGACCATTCTATCGGAGGAGCTCAGCCTCCGGAGATCAATGGTCTCGTCATTGCGGCAACGCCGTTATGATCTTGCGAGACCATT
>JAFWGQ010000040.1 GCA_017512365.1 Mogibacterium sp. | reverse complement strand
TTACCGTCCTGCGAACACTCAATACAGTAGTCATCTCCCCGCCTGCTGAATCGATACCACATGACCTTCACATCTGCGGGAATCGCAGTGGTTGCCCAGTCAGAGTACCCGTGATTCGTCACAACAGAACCCAGATGCTGAAAAGTCTCATTCTCATATTCCACAGAGCCCTTCAGCCAGTTCTCGGAATCCAGATACATGACAATGCCGCACTGGTCAAACCGATGATGGCTTTCCGAGAAGTCGGTTTTGACGACAAAAGAGAAGTATTGTTCTTCTGTCTCCATCTGGAGCACCGGCGCGTTGTCATTCCGAAAATGATAATATGTCCGCTGCCACAGATCGGTATGCGGCATGGTGGTGATCTCTATTCGCCCGGGCTGGATACTGTATTCCTGCGGTGCCCTTGTCCATCTCAGATTCTCTGTGTTCATGCTTCAAGCCTCACTTTTGGATATACTTTAATGAGAATACCTCTGCCGTCTCTTACCGGATCTCCGTACGGCATGCCCGCCGCTGACAGGACGCTCTCAAAACTGATTCAGATAGTCCTGCAGCGACTCGATATCGCTTTGGGTGAAGTTGTCCGGATCGATGCAGGCGCGGCGGCAGGCACTCCGGAAGTCCTGCTCATCCAGGTTGTCATAGGGCAGTTTGTTCAGCTCATCGCCTACCCGGCGGATATGCTCCGGACGGATCCCGTTATAGCCTGCCTCGTCGATCAGGCCCAGCTGCCAGGGTTCAAACATGATTCCACACTCCTTATCGTTCACATATCATTTTTCGGTATACCCGGCTGTCCTCTCCATTCACATCCTTCATTGTCTTCCAGAAAGAATAGCCGTATTTCTCATACAGGCCGGTTTCGCCTGTAGAGATGTAAATGCACCGATGGCCTTCTCCGCGTGCAAGTACTTCGGCATGATCCAACAGCTGTCCCATATACCGATTGCCCCTGAACGCGGGAAAAGTATACACAAAGCCGACCCACGGAGTCAGCGACGGCTCGCGGATATCGTCCTGTTCAGCATAGGTACAGAAGGAAACCAGCTGCTCACCGTCTGCCAGCATCAGCACTTTTGTGCTCTCTCCGCACAGCTCTTTCAGGCGATGATTCCGAAGCAGCTCGCAGAGATATTGCCCGGCACCCCAGTCACTTTTCTGTATTTGGTCAAGCCAGCTGCTTTGCTCACCGCTTGAAAAGTATTCTATTATTCTTAGCTCTCTGCTCATAGTTCGCATACCATGATATATTCTTCTTCGTTTTCATCGACGGTCTGAAAGCCGACAGCCTCGTACATCCTGACGGCATAATTTGCCTTCTGCACCGCAAGAGAGGCTTTTTGATACCCCTGCTGCCGGAGCAGATCCAGCATGTCCCGCATCATGGCGGTCCCGATGCCTTTTCCCCGGTAAGCCCTGTACAGCGATATGGCGAAGGACGGCGTATCGTCATCCACATGACCGTAGTCGTCCATGATCCTCGTCCAGACCGCCCCGACGACCCTGCCGTCCACATCGGCCACCAGGCAGTTGTCGCCCTTCCGGGTGCCGAAGCCGTCTGTGTACACCCGCAGCTCCGGCTTCTCAAGAATGTCCCGCTCCGGCGGCTCCATCCCCTCCGGCACGAAGATCGCCTCATACAGGAAGTCCTTCAGCAGCCCGGTCTCATCCCTGCGAAGGGGGCGGATCACATACGCCCTGCATGTACCACCTGTCATGGCCTGTTCCTGTTCGTCTTCATTGTCCTCATCGCCCGTCTCTTCCTCTTCCGCAGCGGCGAGGGTGACGGCGATGTCTGACGGGTCAATCTGCCCGTTCCCGTTCCAGTCAATTAACGGTCCGCACATATCTTAACCTCTTTTCACCTGCTGTAATCAGCCAATCTCCCAGCGGACAGTCACGGTGTCGGAGACTTCAATATCGTCTGGCTCGATGTCCATATCATAGCTTGGACTTTCTGCCACCATCGGTCT
>JAFWGQ010000039.1 GCA_017512365.1 Mogibacterium sp. | reverse complement strand
GGGAGCTCGTACTGATTTGCATAGCTGCCGTTGGTGCATGCAGCCTGGGCGATGACGATGTCGCGTACGTGGAGCTCAGGGTCGATCGATCCGCAGGAGCCGATCCTGATGATGTTCTTAACATCGTAGAACGCGAAGAGCTCGTACGAGTAGATGCCGATCGCAGGCTGGCCCATTCCGGAAGCCATAACCGATACTCTTTTGCCCTTGTAAGTGCCGGTGTAGCCCTGCACGCCGCGGACATTGTTGACGAGCACAGGGTTTTCAAGGAAAGTCTCTGCGATGAACTTGCTGCGGAGCGGATCACCCGGCATCAGGACTGTTTCAGCGAAGTCGCCTGCTTTTGCGTTTATATGAGGAGTAGGAATTGGCATAACTTATCTCCTTTCTGATTTGATTCATTACTTTTACAGAACAATATTATCACAAATGATGGAGCATATAAATGGGATGCTGCACCTATTGCAGGAAGCTTTAGTTTATGTTCGATCAGTCTTCGAGCATGAGGCGGATGATCTCTTCGTCTGTCTCTTTCATGCCTAATCTGGCCAGGCGGCCGAAGGTGTCGATCGTGCTCTCAACACCGTTCTTCACTAGACCGTCGCCGCCGAAAAACTCATTCCCTTTGTTGTACATTGACAGCCCCATGAGTCCGGCTTCAACAGCAACAGATATCTTCGCAGCGCAGCTTGCCTTGGCACCGTCACAGACGATGCCGGAATTGATCGCAATGGCATTTACAACGGTGTGAGCCACGGCTTCTACTCCGCCGTTCTGCAGATAGGCTATACCTGCTCCTGCTCCGCAGCCCGCGCTTACCGCTCCGCAGTATGCTGAAAGCCTGCCTATGCCGGTCTTGAGGTGGGTCGTGACGAGGTTGGATACACAGAGCGCCCGCAGGAGCTCTTCTTTCGATTTGTTGCGCGCCCTTGCATAAACGATGACCGGGACGCTTGTCGTAATGCCCTGGTTGCCGCTTCCGGAGTTTATGACGACCGGAAGCTCGCAGCCGTTCATACGCGCGTCGCTCGCTGCTGCTGCGTACGATCTCATCACATATTTGAGATCATACTCGTGACCGAGCAGCATAGTACTTCCGATGTTGGCACCGTAGTCGCCGGCGAGCCCTTCCTCGGCGATAGCCATATTGTAACTGATCTGCCTTTCGAGCGTCTCGCGGACCTCTTCCACATCGACGATGTCCGCAAACTCGACTATGCCCTCGATGGTTAAGCAGTTCCTGTCAGTCAGGCCGGACTCTGTCGGCTCCTCAACGTCCTTTTCGAAAAGGATCTCGTCATTGCGGCGGATCAGCACTATGTTTGTATGGTAGTCAACTATGCGGACGCAGGCCGAATCTTCGCCTGCAAAAGCGGTCACGATAATGTCGAAGATGTGTCCGTTGTTGACGTGCCTGACCTCGATTGGCGTATCTTTGAGGAACGCGTTGATCTCCACGACCTGCTCCGGAGTTACATTTGAGATGACCTCGAGCTCTGCGTCGGCGGCGCCTGCGGCGGCGCCGGCTGCCGCGGCTGCCGGGATCCCCCGGAGGCCGCCTGTGTGAGGCACCACGACGCTCTTTACATTTTTGATTATGTTGCCGCTGACTTCGACCAGCAAGCGCTCAGGCGTGGTGCCGAGCACTGCGGCGGCCCTGGCCGCGGCATAGGCGATGGCGATCGGTTCTGTGCAGCCCATCGCCGGCAGGAGCTCTTCCTTCAGGATCTGAATATACGCTGAATATCTGCCGTCCGTCTTTTCCATAGCGCCCCCTTTTCCTAAAATCTGATATGAAATGTGCTTTTCTCTGAATCCCTTTTCTGTTGTTATGTCTTTACGTTTAAATACTTTCAGCTTTTGTTCTTTGTACACTTATTGGATACGACGAGTTCTTTCTTCTTTATGTTCCTCCGCACTTATCGAAGAAGCTCAGCCTCCCGAGATCAAGGTTTTCTACTTTACAGCAACGCCATATATTCCGGAGGAGCCTTTTATCGGAGAAGCCACGTTATTTCTTTTTATGCTCTTCTCTCCATTTTTTTATTGCTTCATAGCGTTCCTTGAAGCGCGGCTCAAAGCCCTGACTGCCCGGATGATAATACTCCCTGCCGCGCAGATTCTCAGGCAGACACTCCATGTCGGCGATCTTATCTTCGGTGTCATGGGCGTAGATGTAGCCCTTGCCGTAGTCTAGCTCCTTCATGAGCTTTGTAGGAGCATTGCGTATCTGTAGCGGAACGGGCTCGGCTATGTGCTCGTTTGCATCACGCGCCGCCTGCATGTAGGCGACCTCCATCGCGTTGGACTTAGGCGCGAGCGCATTGTAGATGACGGCCTCGGTGAGGTGCACGCTGCACTCCGGCATTCCAATCAGATGGCAGGCCTGGAATGCCGCGACCGAGAGCTCCAGAGCTCTCGGGTCGGCGAGGCCGACATCCTCCGCCGCGAATCTCGTGACGCGGCGCGCTATATACATCGCGTCCTCGCCCGACTCAAGCATGCGCGCCAGCCAGTATACAGCCGCATCCGCATCCGAATTCCTCATCGACTTATGCAGAGCCGAGATAAGATTGTAATGTTCCTCGCCCTGCTTGTCATACAGCAGTGACTTCCTCGAAGTGCACTGCTCAAAATCCTCAGTCGTGACCGTGATCACCTCATGCCCGTCAGCCGGATCACTCGAGTGATCTGCATTCAGCACCATCATCTCGAGAGTCGAAAGCGCAGTCCTTGCATCACCGTTGGCAAAAGACGCGAGCGCATTGATGACATCATCGCTCATGCGAAGGTCCTGCCCTCCGAACCCCCGCGGGTCAGAGAGCGCGTTCCTGATGAGCTGCGCTATATCTTCCGGGCTGAGCTGATGAAGCACAAACACCTTGCACCTTGAGAGCAAAGCGCCGTTCACCTCAAATGAAGGGTTCTCTGTCGTAGCGCCGATGAGCACGATGCTGCCCTTCTCCACGAAAGGCAGAAATGCATCCTGCTGCGCCTTGTTGAATCTGTGTATCTCATCCACGAAAACGATGGTGCGCGCTCCGATGGCAGTCATCTTATCCGCCTGCTGCATCACCGTCTTTATGTCCTTTATGCCGCTTGTGACTGCGCTGAACGTGATGAACTGCGCATCCGTCCTGGCCGCGATTATCTGCGCAAGCGTCGTCTTGCCCACGCCCGGCGGCCCCCAGAATATCATGGAGGATACGCTGTCGCGCTCTATCAGATTGCGCAGCACCTTACCCTCGCCCACGAGGTGCTGCTGGCCGACAAACTCATCGAAATTCCTCGGACGCATCCTCGCCGCGAGCGGCTGATTGTCATTAGTATCTGTGTCAAAAATGCTTAACTGTCCCATTTTGTATTCTGCTTTTCCTGATTGCGCGTTTTCCGCCTTTTGCTAACTGCGCCGTTTTCCGATTATTTCTGATCGCGCGGTTCTCACCTTTTGCTGATTACGCGTTTTCCACCTTTTATGAACCGCTGATCCGCATATTTCTATCTTTTGCGAACCGCGCCTCAGCGCGTCACTTCTATATCTTCTTCTCCATAAGGACCAGATCCACATCACGTATCCCGTTGAACACGGTCGGGATTATATCAGTCTCGATATATCCGAGCTTAGCGTACATCTTTCTGGCCCTTTTGTTCCTGGCATTGGTGTCTATCCTGAGGACCTCGCAGTCCCAGTCCTTCCCGACCGATTCGTAGAACCGCACAAAAGCCGGGCCGATCCCAAGGCCTCTCGCGCCCGGATCGACCGCCAGTGTATGCAGCACGCACACCTTATCGTCCGGTGCCTTGTACTCCCAGTCGCAGTCGAGATATACATTCACCTGCGTCTTGTTGATGATCCCGGTCGCGACCACCTTGCCGTCATACTCGGCAACATACATGTCATCACGCCCGATCGATCCCTCGGCGACCTCCCTCACTGGATAGATCCCCCTGACCCATCCCGTCGTTGTCAGGCCGGCCTCTTCCGCATCGTGCGTGCGTTCATATATCCGGTCTATATCATTTATATCGTTTATATCCGCCTTCCTGAATCTCAGTCCTGAATCCATCTCAAATCTTTCCCTTTACGCAGACAGGAAACCTCCCGTGTCTTCTCGCGTCTCCCGTCTTCTTTTATATATCCCTGGCCATCCTGAACACTTCGTAACCGTCAGTGCTGACCGTCTCTTCCTCCACTCTGAAGCCCTGTTCATTCCAGAATTTCAGAGCCTCCTCATTCTTCTTTATGCAGGCGAGCGACATATAGTCATAGCCTGCCGCTTTCATCAGCGCGCACGTCGGCGAAAATGCCTGAGCCAATGCCTCTGCCCTGCATCTCTCCGTTCACCATGAGCCAGCCTATGAAAGCATCGTCGCTCTCCGGATACCCGGTGATCAGATCCATGACCGCTATGAGAACATCGTCCTCGTTATAGAATCCCACAAAGTGCTTGC
>JAFWGQ010000038.1 GCA_017512365.1 Mogibacterium sp. | reverse complement strand
TTTGCCGCATAATGAACATTTGAAAAAGGAGAAAAACAATGGATAAGACTCAGATCATTGAGGCTCTGAAGAGCATGACTATTCTTGAGATCAACGAGCTCGTTAAGGCTCTTGAAGAAGAATTCGGCGTTTCCGCAGTAGCAGTAGCAGCTCCTGCAGCAGGCGCAGCAGCAGCAGAAGAAGAAGAGAAGAGCGAATTCAACGTCGTTCTGAAGGAGATCGGACAGGAAAAGATCAAGGTTATCAAGGCTGTCAGAGAAGCTACAGGACTTGGACTGAAGGAAGCAAAGGCTGTCGTAGACGGAGCTCCTACAGTTGTAAAGGAAGGCGTACTGCCTGACGAAGCTACGCTCTTAAGGAGGCCCTCGAGGCTGTTGGCGCTGTAGTAGAACTTCAGTAACCAACTCGACATTTTCCGTTCTGCGTCGCTGCACTCGCGAATCGTTCGCTTACGTACGTCTTAGTACGCGCGCTCACGATTCACGCCTGTGCCTCGCATAACGAAAAATCCCTTCGCCGGCTTACGGCGACGGGACAACAAACTCGCGCAGTGATGCGTACACAAATTGAACCGTGCGATATCGGTTCGACCCACGCAATAAAATGAGCCCCGGCTATCGAGGCTCATTTCGCGCGTTTAGAGGGCGTAAAAACAGTGCAAAAAAACGCCAAAAACGTGCACTTTTTCAAAAACATAATCGTTTTTTGTTCAAGAGGCCGGCATATATAATCCGGCAGCGAACATTCCGCAGAAAGTGCAGAAGCACACCGCGGCAGCGCTCCGACGACGAAACGAACTCCGGAAACTGGAGCTCCGCACGCTTGCAGCGGAGCGGAATTTCCGGAGGCGCTTGGAGGAGCGATGAAGCGGACTGTGCTTCGGACTTTTGAGGACGTTCGCGGACGGACTATATATGCCGGTCACAAACAGAAAGATAAGGAGCAAAAGAACATGCCAACCCCAGTAAAAGTTGGAAGAAAAGAGCGTATGAGCTTTGCCAAGATCAATGAGGTCTGCGAAATGCCGAACCTCATCGACGTTCAGACAAAGTCATACAAATGGTTTGTCGAAGAGGGCCTCGGCGAGGTACTCGACGATGTATCTCCTATTCGCGATACCACCAATACTCTTAGCCTGGAGTTCGCGGATTACCAGTTCTCCGACACTCCTAAGTACGATCAGGAGGAGTGCAAGGAGAGAGATGCCACATACGCGACAGCTCTGACAGTCAAGGTAAGGCTGATCAACCGCGAGACCGGTGAGATCAAGGAACAGGACGTGTTCATGGGTGATTTCCCACTCATGACTGAGAAGGGTACATTCGTCTACAACGGAGCAGAGAGAGCCATCGTTACACAGATGGTACGTTCTCCGGGACCGTACTTTGATGTTGCCACAGACAAGTCCAACCAGAGACTCTACAGCTCGCAGGTCATCCCTAACAGAGGCGCATGGCTCGAGTACGAAACAGACTCCCAGGGCATCCTGTATGTCAGAGTCGACAGAACGAGAAAGCAGCCGCTCACATCGTTCCTCAGAGCACTCGGCATCATCGATCCTGAAGCGCTTGCGCTCAGCAGCAACGAAGACATCATCGCAATTTTCGGCGAGGATGAGAGACTGATGCGCACGCTCGAGAAGGACGCAACAAAGAACAGCGCTGACGGACTCAGAGAACTCTACAGAAGACTGAGACCGGGAGAGCCGCCTACAGTTGAGAACGCAAGATCCATGCTGATGGCGCTGCTTTTCGATGAGAGGCGTTACGACCTCGCAAAGGTCGGAAGATTCAAATACAACCGCAAGCTCGGACTCCACGACAGACTCGTGGATACAGTTGCGGCAGAGGATGTAATCGATCCTAACACAGGAGAGATCCTTGTTGAAAAGGACGGAAAGATCTCGAGACAGATGGCAATGGTCATCGAAGACGCCGGCGTTCAGTCTGTATATGTTTACAGCAAGAACGAGGACGAAGAGGGCAAGGTCACAAAGGTCATCGGAAACAACTTCGTAGATCCTGCCAAGTATGTCAGCATCGACCTTACGCCTTACAGACTGTCCGAGAAGGTCTTCTATCCTGTTCTCATGGACATCATCAAGGCTGCAGACGGCGACGAGGACAAGCTCAGATCGCTCATCGCTAACAGAAGAAAAGAGCTGAGCCCGAAGCACATCATCCTCGAGGATATCATCGCTTCCATCAGCTATCTGATCAACCTCAACAGCGGCGTAGGCGAGACCGACGACATCGACCACCTCTCCAACAGACGTCTGAAGACAGTCGGAGAGCTCCTGCAGAACCAGTGCAGGATCGGATTCGCCAGAATGGAGAAGACCATCAGGGAAAGAATGACCACTGAGAACTCGACTCCTCAGCAGCTGATCAACATCAGGCCTGTTACCGCGGCAATCAAGGAGTTCTTCGGATCATCCCAGCTGTCGCAGTTCATGGATCAGAACAACCCGCTCGCAGAGCTCACTCACAAGAGAAGGCTCTCGGCACTCGGACCTGGCGGACTTTCAAGAGAGAGAGCCGGCATGGAGGTCAGAGACGTACACTACTCGCACTACGGCAGAATGTGCCCTATCGAGACTCCTGAAGGTCCTAACATCGGACTTATCGGATCGCTCACAACATACGGCATAATCAACCAGTACGGATTCATCGAGACTCCGTACCGCAAGGTCGACAAGGAGAGAGGCGTAGTCACAACAGAGGTGAAATACCTTGCTGCAGCTGACGAAGACCTCATGATCGTTGCCCAGGCGAATGAGCCTCTCGATGAAGAAGGCCACTTCGTCAACAACAAGGTCGCCGTAAGAGGAATCAAGGGTGAAATCACCATGGTACCTAAGACGGAAGTCGACTACATGGACGTTTCGCCTAAGCAGGTAGTATCCGTAGCCACGGCCATGATCCCGTTCCTCGAGAACGACGACGCTAACCGTGCGCTGATGGGTTCAAACATGCAGAGACAGGCAGTTCCTCTGCTCGTTACAGAAGCGCCTTACATCGGCACAGGTATCGAGTACAAGGCTGCATGTGACTCCGGCGCTGTAGTTCTTTGCAAGCACGCCGGCGTGGTCTCATATGTCGACGCAAATTACGTCAGAGTCACAAGAGATGATGACGGAACCGTAGATGAGTACAAGATGCTCAAATTCAAGCGTTCCAACCAGGGAACCTGCATCAACCAGAGACCTATCGTCGCATACGGCGAGCATCTGGAGGCAGGCGAAGTGGTAGCTGACGGTCCGTCCACAAGCATGGGCGAGATCTCCCTCGGAAAGAATCTCCTGATCGGATTCATGACATGGGAAGGCTACAACTACGAGGACGCTATCATCCTCAACGAGAGACTGCTCATGGACGACGTGCTCACTTCTCTCCACATTGAGAAGCACGAGTGCGAGGCCAGAGACACCAAGCTCGGACCTGAAGAGATCACAAGGGATATCCCGAACCTCCCGGGCGACATGCTCAAGGAGCTCGACGAAGAAGGTATCGTAAGGATCGGCGCCGAGGTCAAGTCGAACGACATCCTCGTCGGCAAGCTGACTCCGAAGAGCGAGACAGACCTCACTCCGGAAGCGAGAATGCTGCGCGCCATCTTCGGCGAGAAGTCGAAGGAAGTCAGAGACTCGTCCCTCAAGCTGCCTCACGGCGAAGAGGGTATCGTCATCGACGTAAGAGTCTTCGACAAGACAAACAGCACGGAGCTCCCTCCGGGAGTAAACAAGATAGTAAGAGTCTATGTTGCTACTAAGAGAAAGATCAACGTAGGCGACAAGATGGCCGGCCGTCACGGAAACAAGGGTGTTATTTCGAGGATCCTTCCTCAGGAAGACATGCCGTTCAAGGAAGACGGTGAGCCGCTGCAGGTAATGCTTAACCCTCTGGGCGTTCCTTCCCGTATGAACGTCGGACAGGTACTCGAGGTACACCTCGGTCTGGCCGCGAAGTCAAAGGGATGGTACGTCTCGACTCCGGTATTCGACGGAGCTCACGAGAGCGACGTTATCCAGCTCCTCAAGGAAGAGGGCTATCCGGAGACAGGTAAGCTGAGACTCAGAGACGGACGTACAGGCGAGTACTTCGACAGCCCTGTTACAGTAGGCTACATGTACATGCTCAAGCTCCACCATCTGGTAGATGACAAGATCCACGCCAGATCAACGGGCCCGTACTCACTGGTCACACAGCAGCCTCTCGGCGGAAAGGCACAGTTCGGCGGACAGAGATTCGGAGAGATGGAAGTATGGGCGCTCGAAGCTTACGGCGCTGCTTACACTCTGCAGGAGATCCTGACCGTCAAGTCCGACGACATCATCGGACGTACAAAGACATATGAGTCTATCATCAACGGAGTCAACATACCTGAACCTGGTATTCCTGAATCGTTCAAGGTGCTCATCAAGGAGCTCCAGGCACTTGCTCTTGACATCAGAACAAAGGCCGGCGATGACAGCGAGATCAAGATCAGAGAGACTTCGGAATACGACGGCGCGCTTACATTCGACAGAATGCTGAGCGAAAACGACAGAAGAGCTGAGCGCGAGAGAAGAGAGCAGATGCAGGATGAGGAAGCTGCTGCGGCAGCTGCCGAACTCAAGGCTGCTGAAGCTGAAGATGAAGAAGACGACTTCGACATCGACAAGCTTTCATCAATGATCGAAGCACTGGCACTTGGCGCTGCCGAGCCGGATATGGACCTTACAGACGCTGTTGAGATGGACAGCCTTGAAGACCTGGCGGAAGCTGAGGCCGGATCGCTGTTTGGGGATGAAGAGTAAGAAAGGGGAGGCAATATCATGATTACAGATAACAACCAGGATCTTAGAAATATTGAATCCCTGCAGATCAAGCTCGCATCCACGGAAGAGATGCTCAAATGGTCGCACGGTGAAGTCACAAAACCTGAGACGATCAACTACAGATCGCTCAAGCCGGAGTTCGACGGACTGTTCTGCGAAAGG
>JAFWGQ010000037.1 GCA_017512365.1 Mogibacterium sp. | reverse complement strand
CTCATCAGTGACGCCCAGGAGATATTTCTGGGGAGACGTAGCAAACTCAAGACCGATGGTGGCATTGGCGACTGTTCTCACGTATCCTTTGATCAGCTCACGGATAGGTTTCTTCAGGCGTGAACGTCCGAACGGCTTTGCAGGGGTCGCATTCCAGATCATCGGCTCCATGAGCGGTCTTCCCATGATGTGCGGATGCCTCTCGACAGACCAGTTTCCGTCATTTCTCCTCAGGATGATCACGGCATCGGCAGTGTCGAACCGGAGCACGGACGGGACAGCCACACTCTGCAGCGTTTGGTCCTTCTCCATGTCAATGATAGACAGACCGCAGTCGATTCGCCCTGCCTCTCCGTTCCAGCGTGCCGAAGCAGTCGCCGGAGAGTGGAATCTGATCCGGCATCCGATAACAGGATCTGCGGACATCGTGGCAAATGTGCAGCCATATTTCAGCTCATCTTTGCAGGCCTTGGCATATTCAGACACCAGACAGTTATCCATCATGATCTGGCGCATCTCAGCCACTTCCTCACCATTGCTTCCGACATATCCGTCAAAGATTGACCTGGAAGCGAGGACATCAACAGCCTTTGCACCCCATTCACAGCCAATCTCAAGGCCGCTGAAGCTCTCAGGAAGAGCGATGCCAAGATTGACCTCCTGAAGCGTCACATTCCCCTCGTAAAACTTGTTTTTGATTGCATTTCTTCCGATGTGCGCGTTGAAAATATCGACCAGATCAGACAGCTGCTCGCGCTCCTGATCGGTGATGCCGTACACACCACAAATAGACTTTTCCAAACTAATCATCATCCGATCCTCATCTTTCTCGACGGATCTCGTTTACTTGTTTTTGCTCCCCACAACGCCAGAGCGGCGGCTTCTATAGGTGCACTGTCGTCTCCACCGAAACCCCACCCCTTGCCAATCGGTCTCTTTATCGAAGACAGAGCGCTGTTCCGGAGATCTTCCTGCGGTGCGTACCATGTGAACGACTTTTCCGCCAGTCCGTCCATCAGAACGCTCACAGCGGCGACCATATCATTCGCATTTGCTTTGATTACGGAGTCTTTGTACTTCCACGAGTCCGCAATTCGGTCAATCAGCACGTCGACACCGTTCCGGCCATCAATCACGACGCACGATGCCGCTCTGGATCTCGGGATCAGGAACTCTGCGAGCCACTTGGTTCCGTATCCGGCAGGCTTCCGGTCAATCAACGATATTCTCGCTGGGCCGTATGCAGGAATTACAGCTCCGCAAATGACTGCCTCTGATCCGTCAGACGCGAACTTTACTGCATAAGCTGTTTTTCCTTCCGGCTTTGGAGCCGTAGACGAGCATGCGTTCCATTCGTCCGCATCGATCGCCGTTTCAATCTCCGATGTGATGACGGGGCTCCACCAGCCAAGACGCTCTCTCGCGAATGTGTCAGGGTCCATCTGCTCACATTCACTCTCTATGGTCGACAACAGTATCCTCCGGCCTAATGCCGGATTAGATGCCGCCCAGCGTTCGCGATCAGTCACATCTCCGATATCTTCAACTGAATATTCGAACCATGAGGCTCGTTTTGTTTTGCCGTCCAGTGCCTTATTCCGTATCCCACGGAACACAATGCCCGGGGCCGTCGGATCTGGCGGCGTTCCGGTGTAAATCGTCTGCGGATTAAGGCTCGCAGATATTGCCGGAAGGAATGACGCCTGTGCGTTCTCATCAATCTCCTGAGCCTCATCGATAATCAGCAGATCTCCGTGCTGACCTCGTCCACCGTTCCGTGTTCGTGCCAGGAATTTGATCCGCGCACCGTTCGTCAGGATTATCTGTTCCCGACCGAGCGCCGTTTTAATCTCTTTCACATGCTTAATGATCTTCGGCCCTTCGAAGAACTGCCGCATCTCTTCGAATGTCTCTGTCGCTGTCTTCTGAAGGTGGGCCGTATATATGACCTGCTCTCCGTACATCAGCATTCCGGTAATGGCTCTGCCCTGCAGTAGAAGTGTTTTTCCGTTCTGCCTTGGTACTGATCCTCCGCAGGTCGATGATGCCCACTTTCCGGAAGGTGTTTTCCCGAGCCAGTCATCCAGGACATCCATCTGCCACGGATCGAGCCTCAGCCCTCCGAT
>JAFWGQ010000036.1 GCA_017512365.1 Mogibacterium sp. | reverse complement strand
GACTCTCATGCCGACCTTGAGATCTTCAGGATCCGGCATCTTGCCTGTCTGTATGGTCTCGACTTTAGGTGCATCCGCAGGCTTCAGCGCGGATTCCGCCTGCCTGAGCTTTCTGCGGCTCTCGGCTGCTCCTCCGGCTATATGGCCTTCGTTGAACCCGGCGTTCTTCTTTTTGTGCTGTATGTCCCTGAGCTCGCTCGCGATCTCATCTATCGTTCCCTGAGCGTCCCTCAGCATTACGCCTGCCTTCTTACGGGCATCTTCTACGATCTTCGCTGCTTCTGCTCTCGCTTTCGCGAGTTCCTTTTCGGCTTCGCTCATGGCCTCCTGAGCGGCCTCTCTTTCCCTGCCGGCCTCCGCCAGCCTCGCTTCAGCCGCCGCCTGGTCGGCTTCGACCCTGCTCACGGCCTCTTCGAATTCAAGCTGCTCCTCGCCCATGAGCTCCGCCGCCCTCTCGATAATGGACTTATCGAGTCCGAGCTTTTCGGATATCTCGAAAGCATTGGATTTGCCCGGAAGTCCGACTCTGAGCCTGTACGTCGGTGAAAGTGTTTCCACGTTGAATTCCATCGAAGCGTTCTCGACTCCCGGAGTCGAAAGGGCGTATTTTTTCAGCTCTGTGTAATGCGTCGTAGCCGCTACCAGAGCGCCTGCCTCTTTCAGTCTCTCGAGCTCAGCTATTCCGAGTGCGGCCCCTTCAAGAGGGTCCGTGCCGGCTCCGAGCTCGTCGAGAAGCACCAGGCTTCCCTCTCCCGCGTTCCTGAAGATCTCTATGATGTTCTTCATGTGAGACGAGAAAGTACTGAGGCTCTGCTCTATACTCTGTTCATCGCCTATATCGGCGAATATTTCCTTAAGCACCGGCAGGCTGGTCCTTTCATCTGCAGGAACATGCAGACCGCTCTGTGCCATCAGACACAGAAGCCCGATGGTCTTGAGTGTTACCGTCTTGCCGCCGGTGTTAGGCCCGGTTATGAGGAGAGTGGTCCAGTCACGGCCGAGCTCTATGTTTGTAGGCACCACCTTGTCCGCAGGGATCAGCGGATGGCGCCCGGTTTTTATGTCTATTATGTTCTCATCGTTCAGCTGCGGCTCGGCGCCGTCCATCATCACCGAAAGTCTGCCCTTTGCATTGATGAAGTCGAGCTCGGCCATCAGTCTCTGGTCGTTCTGCAGGCTCTGATAATGCTCTCCGACTCTGCTGCTGAAAAGCTCGAGTATCCTTGTGATCTCGGCCTGCTCATCAAGTTCCAGCTGCCTCAGCTCATTGTTGAGAGTGACAACAGCCTGCGGCTCCACGAAAAGAGTGGCTCCCGTTGAGGACTGGTCGTGAACCATTCCGGGGAACAGGCTTATATACTCTCTCTTGACCGGTATCACGTACCTGCCGTTCCGCATAGTTACGATGGCATCCTGAAGGTGCGACTTCGCGGAGGACGAGCTGACCATCTTCTGCAGGCGCGACTTTATGAGTTCGTTCTTGTTTCGCATATCGCGCCTTATGGATTTCAGCACCGGTGACGCGTTGTCTGACATCTCATCTTCACTGATTATGGCGTCG
>JAFWGQ010000035.1 GCA_017512365.1 Mogibacterium sp. | reverse complement strand
CATGGCTTATCTGAGTTCTGTATCACTGCAGACCGGATCTGACGAATTCGATATCCCCTTTGACCGGCAGCAGCTGGCCGACTATCTGAACGTAGAACGGACGGCTCTTTCCAAGGAGATCGGTAAAATGAAGCAGGACGGACTGCTGACCGCAAGAAAAAATCATTTCAGGATCTTAAGGAACGGAACTTCGTTATAGATTTGAATGAGTCACCGGGTACGTCCCATGACTCATTTTTCATCTATGTCTCCTGCCTCTGCAGGTTCTGCAACTCCTATCTCAAGAACCCTGAACTGCTGACCTCCAAGTATCTTCTTGCTGCGCGATCCGCACTTAGGGCACTTTCCTTCGTTGCGCATCACATTGTACATAGCGCTGCACTCCTTGCAGAGTGCCTCCCCCGGAATAGATATTATATTGAGCTCAGCCCCTTCAAATACAGGCTTGTTCTCTGTTGCAACCGGGAAGTATTTGTGGAAAAAGACCGGAACATAGCCCGACAGCTCTCCTACCTCGAGGGTGAGGTAGGAGATGCGGGAAATACTATTATCTATTGCAGTCTGTTCAGCCAGATCCACTGCCTTCTGCAGTACGCTTATCTCATGCATGACTACGCCTTTGCTTTCCTTGCGATAATCTTTCCGACTTTCAGCACTTCTTCCTTTACGACCTTAGGTATCAGCTGTTCATATGGAATTCCCCATACTTCCTGTACCTTATCCAGATGGATGGCATCGAACTTGCACTGTACCGTGCACAGGCCGCAGCCAATACATATCTTCTGATCGACTTTGGCAGCTCCGCAGCTTAAGCATCTTGCAGTCTCTGTCTTCACCTGCTCTTCTGTGAAAGTCTTGCGCTCATCACGGAATGTTCTGACTTTGGATGGATCGATCTCATATCTCTCCCTGCCGCTGTGGTCATAGCTCGAGATTACCAGATTATCCTTATCGATATAGTGGAAGTTGTCTCTCCTTACACGGCCAAGAGTCAGGCTGTGTCCTTCATGTACATATCTGTGTAGTGACTCTGCAGCCTCTTTGCCTGCTGCAATGGCGTCGATCACGAACTTCTGACCGGTGTAAATATCGCCGCCGACAAATACATCAGGCTCTGCTGTCTGGTATGTCCAACTGTCAGCTTCTGCAAGTCCTCTTCCGGAGATCTTCACATTGCTTCCTTCAGCCAGTTTGCCCCAGTCAGGCTTCTGTCCGATGCAGAATAATACTGTAGTGCACTTAGCTTCTTCTGTTACAGCATCGTCGAACTTCGGATCGAATCTGCCCTCTGCATTTTTGACCGATACGCACTTTCTGAATTTGATGCCGGTGCACTTGCCGCTCTTTGCAGCGACCTCTGTCTGTCCCCAGCCTGCGTGGATCTCGATACCATCTTCCTCACATTCATGCTGATCTTCAGGGCCCATAGGCATTTCATCGTAAGACTCGAGGCAGTAGAGCATGACCTTGTCAGCTCCGCATCTGACAGCAGTTCTGGCAACATCCGCACCGATGTTGCCTCCGCCGATGACGACCACATTTCCTTTGAGCTTTACTTCTTCACCACCATTGATCCTCTTCATGAAGTCGATGCCGGCCATTACACCTTCAGCATCTGCCCCCGGTATACCGAGTGATCCGCCGTTCTGAAGTCCGATAGCTACATAGAACCCCTTGAAGCCTTCAGCACGCAGCTGGTCAAGAGTGACATCCTTACCGACCTCGATGCCGCACTTTATCTCAACACCGAGCTGTCTGATCACATCTATCTCGGCCTCAACTACGTCCTTTTCGAGTCTGAAAGAAGGTATGCCATATACCATCATGCCGCCCGGTTTCGCCTGCTTCTCGAACACGGTAACATCATGTCCCCATACGGCAAGATAATATGCTGCTGAGAGTCCGGCAGGACCGGATCCGATAACAGCCACCTTATGGCCATGGTCGAATCTCTTCTCAGGAATGAATCTTGTCTCAGCATTCAGTTCCTGATCTGCGATGAACTTCTTGACTTCATCAATGGCTACAGGCTCATCGATGTCTCCTCTCGTGCATACCTGCTCACAGAATCTCGCGCATACGCGGCCACACATAGCAGGGAACGGGTTCTCCTTCTTGATGAGCTCGAGAGCCTCCATGTATTTGCCTTCACTTGCCTTCCTGAGATATCCCTGGACAGCGATATGTGCCGGGCAGTTTGACTTGCAAGGGGCAGTGCCCGTCTCAGGAACAACATTGTCTCTTTCCGTCAGAAACGCATCTCCGTTCCAGTACTTAGGCGGCATTACGACAAAGTCGCTTGCGACCTTAGCCGGCTCGATTTCCACAGGTCTCTTCTGGCAAAGCTTCTGTCCGAGTCTGACCGCATTCTGCGGACAGACCTCTACGCATCCGCCGCACGCTACGCAGTGTGACGGGTCTACACTTGCTCTGTAATTTGAGCTGGAAAGATCCGGTGATGATGTGTACCAGCTGGTCTTGAGAGCCATGCAGGTATCCCACTTGCAGTTGCAGATGAAAAGCGAGAAGTCAGGTCCGTCAATGTTGGAAAGCTGATGTACATATCCCAGTTCTTCGGCACGCAGCAGGATCTTCTCTGCTTCTTCTCGTGTTATCCTTCTTGCCTTGCCGACACGGATACAGGACTCTGCATAATTGCCGAGATTGATGCACCATTCACCTTCGAGATCAGCAGTTCCTTCACCGACCATACGCCTCAACTTACGGCATTCGCACGGAGCGATACCGATGCTGTCTCCCGCTTTGTCAAGCCAGTACGACACTTCTTCGAACTTTGCTTTGCGGGTATTCCCTTCGATCGCTTTCTCGACCGGGATAGTTCTCATCAGTGCAACTCCCATGAACGATCCCCATGTGATCTTCTTCTGCAGGTCGAGGATATAGTTAAGGAAGGCCGGAGCGGTCTCCGGATACATATCCGTACGCTCCTTTGTCATTACAGTACTCTCCATTGCACCCGGAGCAAATACCGGCAGCTGGACTTTATCTTCCTCTCCCGGAGAATTACAGTATTCGAGGAGGCCTATATAGCACAGGTCATATGCCTTCTGTGCCGCTTCCTCAACACTCATCTTTTGAAGTTCAGCCAGTTCCTTTATCGTATATTGATGTCTGAGCTTCATCTTCAGAGCAAAATCTACCTGTTCATCGGAGAGCTGTCGGTCGAAGAAAATGTATTCCCACGAGTTCTCATCCGGAACGGGGTTGAACATGTTGATATGACGTACAAGTCTGATCAGGTTCTTGCGAGGCTTTGCGCTCTTCTCGCGGTTATACGCTTCAAGACACTTCTTCTCGCCCTCTGTCAGTTCATGCTTAGTTCTGAACATAGTTATTCTCCCTCTTTTTCTGCTGAAGACCGGTATCCTCAACTGTCTCTTAATGCAATATATCTACTGTAAAAATTATAAAATGTGCTAAAATATCAGACAACCAACGAAATCCGACAAAAGTTGTTTAGTGAAGAAAGTACACACATGAACAAGCAGGACAGCAGATTTATAGCAGCGGAAAAACGAATAAAAAACGCTTTCTATGATATTCTCTCCAGAAAATCCATCGAAGAAATACGCACACAGGAAATCATCGCTTCGGCCGGAATCAACAAGAGCACTTTTTATTCTCATTACAGAGATAAATATGATCTTCTCGACAGCATCGGTTCAGACGCTGCTGAAATCCTGTATCCGGAGCTTGAAACAGTATTTGACGTCCTGTTTGACAGCGGAAGCAGTGCGGATGAACTCAACAGCGCATACAGATCGTTTTCCAGTGCTATTCTTCAGAACGAAAAACTGTTCCGGATAGTTCTGAGCAACCTCTCAGGAAGTGTTCTTGCATCGAATATTTCAGACCTTATAGAAAAAATCTGGGCAGATAGAAAAATCGCCGACCCAGAGGTCATTTATTATAGCTATCTCATCAATGCCATCACATACATAATAGTCGGCACAACCGAAAAGTGGGTCAAACGTGGCTGCGTTGACCCACCTGAGGATATCATCCGGCTAACTTATGATGTAGGTGTTGGAGTTCAGCACGCTCTCATCCGTATCCGTAGCTCTAAAGACTGACGTGTTAACTTGATGGCTCTTCATGTCTTGCCAGTCCTTACAGATAGTAGTTCTCAGTGAAGCTCTCGAGTTCATACAGAAGATCTCCCGAGAACTCCAGGACTTTCTCTCCGCCCTTATTCATGACAAAATCACCTGTCGCAGCGAATCTGCTGTACTTTGTGTTGACACCTTTTGCATCGAATACTGCTTTGAGCGGAGCAGGCGCAAGTGCGTAGTGATCCGTATAGACGAATTCTTTGCCTGCTGTCAGTGTATATTCAACCTCTGTGTCTCCCTTGGTGAAAATATACCTGGATACTGCCGGGTATGTCCTGCCGCACTTATCGTGTACCATTGTCTCAGGAATCTCAACTCTGCAGGTCTCTGTATCGGTATTGTCGAATATCACATTGCCGTCTCTGTCCTCAATAAAGAAGATTGGGATGCGTCTGTAGTCGTTTGCCTCAGGAGCAACGCAGTCGAAGAGGACCAGCGTGTAATCATCGTGCTGCTGTCTTGCCCATACCCACTGGTTCCAGAAGAAGAACGTCTGGATACTCGGCCACTGGTGATCATGATAGCCTGTACCCTTGACTGCATAATCTTTTCCGTCAACTGTGAGCGTTCCGCTGACATCTCCTTTCGGAACTGCACACAGCCATGTGAAGAACTGGTCTGTAGTCTCATTCAGCACATAACCCGTCCCCGGTCTCCAGGCGCTGGATGTGCTCTTCAGTGTAACATCAAGTTTTGTGCCTTCATCACCATTGATCACGATATGATAGGTGTCGAGGTCTCCCGCGAATCTGTTGCTTCCGAGCACCACTTCGCATTTGTCTTTGCTTACTGAAGTATCCTCGTCTTTGAACATCATAAAGTGGTTCTTGACTGTTCCGTCAGGCATCTGGATGTTGAAATAAACAAACGGGTTGTAGCCTTCGCCGCTTGCTCCTGTGAGCACCTGATACAGGGAGAAATTAACTCCTATCTTGATACCCTCCTCAGTGTCGCAGTCAAAATACCACCATTCAAGGCATCCCTTATTCCCTTTGTTACGCTCTCCTTCTTCCCATACTTCAACATGGTCCTTATTGATATTAGCCTCAGCATAGTCTTCAGGCCTGTTCATTACTCTGATAGTTTCCATTTCCGACCTCCGAATTTTATTTGACATCAGTAAATTAATTGCTTACACTATCAATATATTCATTTCAAACAAAAAGAGAAGGCATGAACGCCTTCTCAGAATCAATTAATTAACTTTAGAAGGAAATCCGTCAATTATGTCAGGAACAGACCTCCGTATACAGAAAACATATGCGGCGCTTACCCGCGCATTTACTGACCTCCTCAAAGCGAAGAGTTTTGAACAGATCACAGTCAAAGAGCTCTGTGACGCGGCGATAGTAAGGACCGCAACTTTCTACAATCACTTCTCAGATAAATATGAGTTCGCAGACTTTGTCATACGCGATACTCTGCAGCGCTACCACAGAAGCGATGAAGACCTCAGCAGCCTTTCTGGTCAGGCATACTATGAGAAGCTTATTTCAGATGCTCTAACATTACTTGAAAACAACACGGACCTTCTTCGCTCACTTGCCTCTGACTCCATGTTGTGGTCCTTATCCGAAGTGATACGAAGCAGTATGCACGACGAGCTGCTCGTGCATCTGATTGATGACAAATCCGCCGGACATGATCTTGCTGCAGAGCCGGAACTGCTGACGGAATTTATAATCGGAGGACTGGAGCAGACTGTCAGGTGGTGGTTTACTGCTCCGGATCCGATACCTGCAGCTACATTGAAGGAGCAAATGCTAAGCAGCGTCCTTCGTCTGATTTTCTGAACAGCACAGATGCGTACCGTAAGTTTTTGACGACAATAGCGCGCTTTGTTCCGACGCCTGAATGCGTCGTTCCCACCCCTGTATGCATCGTTCCGCATTTTGGACGTTTTTTGGTTATCGCTGAAGCGCTCGATTTCACTGTATTACAGCGATTTTGCTTCCCAATCGGGCGCACCAAGTAAGTAAATCGCTGAAGCCCTTGCAATTACTGCATCACAGGGTTTCAGTTTTTCATTTGACGACAATTATGTAAGTCTGTACACGGTTGTACGTAGTCTGTATGGGTTTTCGGACGATTTACGAAAAACTGTATTTCCCATCAGGTGTTGATTTTGCGGCATCTCCTTGCAACTTCAATCCACGCCTACCTATCGGGTATCGAAACACCCGGTTTCGGACATGATAAAAGCCAGGGCATCCACCCTGGCCATAACGAAAGCTAAGCTTTTTTATCCTTGCGTTAATTGATTTTCTTTCCACCGGAATACACGTCCTTCGGCATATTGTTACTGAATCCATCATGCTCTGCAGTCAGGAGATCATTATCAAATACCAGGAAGTCTGCATCCTTACCAACTTCTAGAGGATCCCTTGGCATTTTCGATACCGAGCTGCTTCGCTCCATTAATCGTATATCCCAGAAGCATTTCTTCAATGCCCATTCTCTCATCTTCAGGAGGGAATATATAATCATATCTTTCGATACCTGCAAGCTTTGTCTATTCAGAAATAAAGCGTGTCATTCCGATTTCCATGCCAAGATAAGGGTTCCAACTAGAAAAATCCGTGTATACAATGGTATCGCTTGACCAGGCAACCAGAGCTCCGCTGTCCCAAACTGATTTGCAGCGATACAGTTTCTGGCCCCGTTCCTCGCCGAAAAGCCTCTTATACACATTGACATCATCAGCGTGCCACCATGGCGTAAAGTTCGCGATCACTCCCAAAGGCGCATAACGTGTGAGATCTGCGGTGTCCTGGATCTGCAGGTGAGCGCTTACGACCCTGATACGGAATTCATCTCCCAGCTCTTTTCTGACCTGCTCCACGGCATCCAGCACCAAGCGGGATGAGGCTTCACCGACTGTATGCGTATGAAAGTCCAGCCCCTCTTTATTCAGCTCTTTCAGAAGCGTCACAAGCTCTTCCAGATCCAGTGCAGTACATCCTCTTTCCCCGGTTTCCACGTAAGGCGTGACCATGGCCCCGGAATGGAGCTTCAAGGTGCCGTCCATGAAAAGCTTCAGGGTATGGATCTTCATGTGCTCTGTATTGTATTCCTTCTGAAGGCGCTTCAGCTCCTTTATGCCCTCTTCTGCCTCCCAGGCTGCCGAGATCACATAACAGCCATCTACATAAATCGGAAGCTTCCCTTGTCTGTCCAGCTCACGGAGGCGGGAATAAACGCGCTCATGAAATTTAGGAAATCCGGGGATACCGGCATCAAAGACCCCTGTTACACCGGCATTGACAGAAAAATCGATCCAGCGCTGAAGCGCGGCATCTATCATAGAATCCGGCTTATCCATGGCGCCGTCCAGAATGACAGGCAGTTCAGCCGCTCCCTCGCTCATTTCTCCGGTCACATGGCCGGACCGTCAGATCCGTCTTACCTGTCGAGGATCTTGATCACGATCGTGCTAATCCCCGACTCCTCATCATATTTGTATTCCTGCGTGCTGCTGAAGACATCGAGGACCTTCAGCGGTATCTTGTCATCCGAACTGCCCGGTCTGAAATCGCCCGGATACCTGACCGTGATATAGGCGGACTCGTGCTTTTCCGAGTACTCGGCCACTACATCGATCTTCGGTTCCGGGAGCTCGCGCATAAGTATCGTGAAGCAGAGCTCCTCCACGGCCGCCTGTATGCCGTTGCACAGTCTCTGCGGGATCCTGTTTTTGAAGCAGTACTGCTCGATCTCGGAAGCCGCGCCGACATAGTCGTAGTCCCTGCTCCCTATATTGAGTTCGAGTACCTTCAGCCTTCTTACGAACCTGCGCGTCTTGTCTTTGACGGGATGCTCGAAGATCTGCTCGGTCGTCCCGTCTTCATAGATGATCCCCTCATCCATGTACAGCACGCGGTTCGACACCTTCTTTGCCAGCCTCATCTCATGAGTCACGATCATCATGGTCTTGCCGCTGAGCGCGAGGTCTTCGATGACCGCCTCGACTTCGCCCACCATGGTCGGATCAAGAGCGCTCGTAGGCTCATCGAAAAGTATTATATCAGGGTCCATGGCGAGCGTGCGCGCGATTGCGACGCGCTGCTTCTGTCCGCCTGAAAGCGAAGACGGATATTTGAGAGCCCTCTCCGCAAGGCCTACCTGCCTCAGCAGCTCCATGCCTCTGTCGTAGGCCTCCTGCCTGCTCAGTCCGAGCAGCTTCACCGGCGCGTACATTATGTTCTCTATGACCGTCATGTGATTGAAGAGGTTGTACGACTGGAACACCATGCCCATCTTCTGGCGCATCCTGTTGATGTCGCAGCCCGGAGCGGTCAGCTCCACTCCGTCGACGAATATCTGGCCGCCCGTAGGAGGATCAAGGAAATTCAGGCATCTCATCAGAGTGGATTTGCCCGTGCCCGACGGTCCGATCAGGGCGATGGAGTCCCCTTCGTTCACCACTGTATTTATATCCTTCAGGACCACCGACGGTCCGTATGCCTTCTGCATATGTCTGAATTCAATCATCCGTCTTCACTCCTTTCAGGATCTCTGAAACGCTTCTTTTTTCAGGATCAACGGATACCGTTATCCTGCTGACGATCCACGTGAGGATCGCGGAAATGATGAAATATATCACAGCCACAGCTATGAGCGGGAAGAACGCCTCGTAGGTTCGGCTCCGGATTATGTCGCCCATCTTGGTGAGATCCTGCACCGCTATGTACCCGACAACAGCCGTAGCCTTGATGAGGCTGACTATCTCAGCCTTGTACATCGGCATGAAGTGCTGTGCCGCCTGCGGGAGTATGATGCCGAAGAAGGTCTCCCTGTCCGTGAAGCCCAGAGCGTATGACGCCTCGGTCTGGCCGTAGTCCACCGCCTTTACGCCGGAGAGTATCATGCTGTATACCGAGGCCGCGAACACGAGAGTGAAGCCTATAACCGACACCCACATGCCGCTTATGGACACCTTTCCGAGGATCACATAGTAAAGGATCATCAGCAGCACGATGACAGGCATGCCCTGTACAAGCCAGACGCAGAACGACGTCACCCTGTTGGCGATCTTTCCGCCTCTCCTGCACCAAAGGTACACCAGGAAGCCGATGACCGTTCCGAGCAGCACCGAGCACACCGTGATCATTATCGTGGTCCCTATGCCCTTCAGGAAGAGCTTGTATCTGCTTTCCTGTATGAAGGTCCTGTAGAAGCTGGTCATCACCGAAGATATGAAGCCCTCTCCCGATGCTGATTCCGTGAGAACGGCGACCTGTATCTGTTCGTAATAGTCAGGCACCGAGAAATAGATCTTTTCCTTGCGCTCCTCGGTCGATGCTATGCCGGACGCTCCGAAATCGCACTTCCCCGACTGCAGAGCCGGCATGAGTGCATCGAAATTCATGTCGATCAGCTCTATGCCGTAGCCGTACTCCTTGCAGAACCTTACTGCCAGATCGACCTCATAGCCTACCAGCTTATTGTCTGAAAAATAGTCGTACGGAGGGAACGTTCCCTCGGTGACAAATCTCAGCGTGCCGTTCGTTGCCGGCAGCGAGTCGGGATCTTCACCGAGGACCTTCAGCGACTCGTCATCTCCGACCCAGGCCTTGTGGATGCGCGCGAGTTCTCCGCTTTCCTCAAGTCCTGTGAGGAACTCATCCATCTGAGAGACCAGCTTTTTGCCTTTCTCGTTCTTCGGGAAAAGGAAGCAGGTGCCGATCTCGCCCAGAGATTCCTTTGCCGTGGTGATCCCGCTCTCCTGCTTCATGAGCTGGTCCATGCTCGTTTCGGTAGTGGAAAAGCCGTCGATCTTTTTCGCTCTGAGAGCGTTGACCTCGTCAGTGAAGGTGCTGAAGTACTCTACCTTCACGCCGGGTATCGCCTCCTCGACATACTTGTCAAAGATGCTCCCGGTCTGTACTCCTATGGTCTTGCCCTCGAGGTCCTTTATCGACACCTCATCATCGGCAAACACAAAGGGAGCCGAAAGCATCAGGACAAAAACCATCGCCAGACATGCGCTGAGCGTCCTGATCGTTCTGCAATAATACCGTTTCGTTCCCACTTTTATATCTCCTGTGCTGAAATGAGCCGTCCGGCTCTTTTTAACGT
The DNA here is from genome assembly GCA_017512365.1 of Mogibacterium sp. Classification (GTDB taxonomy): domain Bacteria; phylum Bacillota; class Clostridia; order Peptostreptococcales; family Anaerovoracaceae; genus Crickella. The sequence goes on along the minus strand of JAFWGQ010000035.1, from coordinate 34,950 downwards.
TTTGAGGCTATAGCCCCTTTTTCCTCAAGGCCGCTTTCGACGCCCTTGCTGTAAGCCTTCATCAGATCGCCCACACTGAGCGAATACTTTTCGGCAAGATCCCTGAATATGTCCACAGGCACGGTGATGTCCCGGATGTCGCTGTGAAGACCGTTGAAGCGTCCCAGCCCGTACGTCTCGATGCGGACGTCCACCGGCGTGAGCGTGTCATCCCAGAGCCGCTGAAGCTCACTGTGTCTCCGCTCCGCCGCCTTGTTGAACAGCCATCGGATCCCGAATGTGACAGCCAGTCCCAGGGCGACCATGCCGATCGTACCGACGAGAGGCGACACATATTTTGTGATACTGTACAGATCCGGCCACCCGCCTCCTTCCGGACCCATTATGACCACCTCTGTATAGTATACGGCCGCGTATACCAGAAACGGGCAAAGCGCGATAAGAGCTTCTTTTTTTGTCAGCCGGATGTTGCTCTCCACGCAGAACAGCAGGAACAGCGCCGTCAGCGGACACACGAGATGGAGCCATATGTATATCCCTCCGAACGCCATGTATGCGCCGCCTACAGGGAACATGATCAGGAGCACGAACAGCATGGTGATGCCGGTGCAGACCGCCCCGGAATACTGGATGATCTGTACCCATCCCGGACAGGTGAAGTATTTTTTTCTTATGCCCTCCACCGCGTACGGCAGCATCAGGACAGCTCCGAACGCGGCAAAGATGTTCGAGTTGACCGTAAAGAAGCGGAACAGATCCAGACCGATCCCGGCCTGCGTGATGTTCGGACGCACTCCGAGCCCGATGACGATCGCGTACAGACAGCATGTAAATGTGATGACGCTGGCGATCAGCGCTATCACGCTCCTCTCCCTGTTCAGGGATATGATGTATGTCTTGTCCGGCTGTATCCCGGAGCCGCTTCCGGTCCCGTTGTCAGTGTAACACAGTCTGTTCTCCGCGAGGAATATGAGGTACGACGCCAGGATCACGCATAGCAGATATGCTATCGCTTCCGTGATGTTTCCGAACTTCAGGGCGATGCTCCTGAACACCGGTTGGGTAGTCGGATAGAACGGATTTATATAGAACATGTCCGCCTCGCGTCCCGGGTCGTTTACCATGTGCCTGGAAAGGACATTGATGATCTCCGCGATGGCGACGGTCAGACCGAACAGCGGGAGCGAGCTGCGGAAATAAGGCCTCTTTCTCTTCCTCAGTATCGCCACAGCGATCATGGATTCGCTGATGATAAGCGCGTGATACGCGAAGGAATGGAGCGTGAACACGGCGTGATCGAGCAGCATGCCGGCAGGAGAAGCCAGCGCCATGACAGCCCCGAGCAGCGAAAAAGTACTCAGGTATACGAGAGCTCCTTCCTGCGCTTTGCCCTTCAGGTAACCTGCGGCAAACGACAGATACATCGCCATCGAGCACAGCTGCCACGGGAAGTATCTGAAGCTGATCACTTCTCCGTAGATATATGTATAGCAAAACCACTGCTTGAAGATCTCGGCAGCGATCATGAACAGGCCGAGCGCCCGCAGCAGTCTGAACAGGAAGTCCTCCGGCCTTTTCCTTATGATGCGGTATACGACTATATTGAGTGCTGCGGCGAGCACGATCAGGGCCAGATGCAGGTCCCCGTACATTTCCGGTGATTCAGCAAAACGATAATCCATATCCTGTCCCTGATTATTTCCTTTTCCCGGCAATGGCTTTCCGGGCAGTTTGCGTGCCGCTGTGCAGGAGCTCGCCGATGATGCGGTTCATCTCCTTCTGTCTTTCCTTTGTCATCCCCCTGATGCTGCTCCACATCTCCGAAGAGGATCTGATCCTGTTTATGCTCAGCTCGTCCAGGGTGCCCGCCCCCGTCGACTCGATGATCGTGAACAGCGTGTCCACGAAATGCGCCCTGTCCTCATCATCGAGCTTGCTCAGCCAGTCCTTCTGGGACTTCATGATGAAGAGTCCCAGCTCGGACGGCGTCGATCTCATGAACCGGTTCTTTCCCACATTCCATGTCGTCGGATCGTGCTGGGCTATCCCGTAAGCGCTGCTTTTTATGTACTTAGGTCTCACGCTGCTGCCCAGCAGCATGCCCGTGACGGATGTATCCGGCACGATGCTCGTGACCCTTCCTGTAATGCTTTTATATTCCTCTGACCTGATGACCTCGGCTCTGAAGCCCGGTCCGTCATTTGAATATATGTCCGTGATCCTGTCCCGTACCTCTCTGTCGCAGAAAGCCGACGCATAGACCGCGAAGTTGCCTCCCTTGGAATGGCCTCCGGCCCGCAGCGGCCTTTCCGTCATCCCGCCGATCATGTTCATGTATTCCACGGCCCGGCGCTGGCCCTCCGTAGCCGGGAGAAAGCTCATGCTGAAGTTCTCCTTCCAGCCTACAACAGTGCCGTCCGTGCCCCTGAAGGCTGCAAAGGCCGTCCCGTCTCCGAGGAGGAATGTGACCGCCGACATCTGGACCGTCTCGTCTGTGTCGACTATGTCCACATAGCCCGTCAGCTCAGCTGCGCCGAAGCGCTTTCCCCCGGCAATGCTGTCCAGCAGAAGAGGCGCTCTCGCGATGTGATTGCTCTCTTCGCGCAGCGCTTCTCTCTGCACTGCCGCAAAAAATGCCTCCCTGACCTCACTGACAGGCACAGGCTTTCCGTCACGCGGAACTATGCCCCCGTAGCTGACATAAGCCAGCTCCGAGAGCACCACGTTATCCACTTCGTTGAAGGGATCCTCATCGAGAGAGATGTCCCCTCTGCATTCAAGGTAATCGAACAGATTATTCATCAGTCCCCGCTCGGGTGAGGCATGTACTCATAAAGGTTCATCGCCAGCGAGTATATAGGCATGGTCTGGAGCCAGACTGTTCCCGGACCGGTGACTGTCGTCAGGAAGAGGCCTTCTCCTCCGAGGAAGATGTTCGTAAGGCCCTGCACCTGCTGTATCTCCATGGTACAGGTAGCGTCCATCGCGGCCACGTGCCCGCTGCTCACCACCATGGTCTCTCCCTCTGCGAGCTCTCTCTCCTGGACAGCACCGTGGATCTCGAGCCATACGTATCCGTTCCCGGAATACTCTTCCATCAGGAATCCCTCGCCGCCGAAGAATCCGGTCGAGAATTTCTTGTGCAGATAGACCTCCATGTTCACGCCCTCCGTCGAAGCGAGGAAGGATGTCTTCTGTGCGATTAAAGGAGTCTCGGCGATGTTGAAGGTCATGATGTCCCCCGGGACGCGCTTCGCGAGAGTGAGCTCGCCCGCCTGTTCAGCCGTATAGTGGTTGAGCGCAAGCGACTCGCCTACGATAGCCTTCTTGAACATGCCGCCGAGGCCGCCCGTCTTCGTTTCCATGGTGATGCCCGGGCTCTTCCAGGCCATCGCTCCGCTCTGGCATTTGATGCCTTCTCCCTGCTCCATGTGCAGTGTCAGGATAGTGAAAGGCGCATTGAGTATTTCGTATTTCATTTGTTCCTCCTTTTCCGGATCATCCTGTATGTTCTGTGTATTGCCTTATTATACACCCCGAAGGCCTGTCTTAGCACGTTTTAGCCCGTATCATCCTGCCGGCGCTGCCGGTGCGGTTCGACCTGGCCGATGACTGTTGCCGCGAATATGATCGCCGACCCCGCTGTCTCCCGCGCGCTCATCATCTCTCCGAGCAGCATCGCCCCGAAGACCGCCGCGAATACCGCTTCGGTCGACATCAGCAGGGCTGCCGTCGTCGAATCCGTATATTTCTGACCGATTATCTGCAGAGTGTAGCCTCCGGCAGTCGGAACGAAAGTCGAGTAAAGCAGGACGGGGATACCTGCCAGGAGAGCTGCCGGATCAGGCCTTTCGGCAAGTATGGCTATGACGAGGCTCATGATCCCGCCGCACAGGAACTGCAGCTGTGAAAGCAGCAGGGCGTTGTCCCTGTCGATGAAGCAGTTGACCGCCACGATCTGCGCGGCGAAGCCTGCGGCGCTTATAAGGGTGAGCCAGTCTCCCTGCGTTGCTCCCCCGAGACCTCCCTCAAGGCTCATCACGGCGAATCCTGCCATCGCCAGCGCGATGCAGAACACCGACTTCAGGCTCACTTTCTTTCCGATCAGTACGCTGAACAGCGGCACGAACACTATGTATACAGAGGAAATGAATCCGGACTTTCCTGCGCTTACTGTGAGCAGACCGATCTGCTGAGTCGTGGTTCCGATCATGAGAAAAAAGCCGCAGATGAATCCCGCAGCGAGCGACTTGCGCCGCCTGAAGGCGACCGCTTCCTTTGAGCTCCGGGAGGCATCGAAATATCCGCTCTTCCTGAGTCCGGGCAGCACAAGAGGAAGCAGCACAGCAGATGCCATCAGCATGCGCACCGCGTTGAACGTCATAGGAGGCATGACAGTATTGCCGATCTTCTGCGCGATAAAGCCGGTGCCCCATAATATGGCTGTCAGAAGCAGCGCCGCATTACCTTTCGCCCTGTCAGTCAGTACTCTTTGCATATCGCTTCCATCTTAATCTACCTGTTCTCTTTTTTTCAAGATGGACGAGGACCGGAGAACCGGTTTTTGCAGAAATACACTTTTTTTCTTGACTTGACAGCTCTGCGTGAATATACTGATTGGGCGTGTGCAAACACGGGATATCGCGGCAGACCACAGTGTCGGCAGCTGCGAAGCTAATAATTCATTACTAGTCATGCCGAAACAGTAATTCTCCATTACCGAGTAGGCGGACCGAAAAAGCTCTGCTTCAGGCACGGGTACCGGTGATCCGGACGCAAAGCACACAGGCAGATCCGAGTAGGTAGAAAGGAAACAAGATGAAATCTTACACAGCAAAGCCTGCGGACATCGAGCGCAAGTGGTATGTGATCGATGCTGAAGGCAAGACTCTCGGAAAGCTCGCCGTCGAGGCAGCCATGATCCTGAGAGGAAAGAAAAAGCCTATCTACACGCCTCATATCGACACAGGCGACTACGTAGTAGTCATCAACGCCGAGAAGGTAGCTGTGACAGGCAAGAAGGAAACTGACAAGATCTACAAGAGACACAGCGGTTATCCGGGCGGACTCAAGGAAACCACTCTCGGCGAAATGAGAGCGAAGAAGCCTGAAGAGATCATCATGCACGCTGTAAAGGGCATGATGCCGAAGGGCAAGCTCGGCCGTCAGATGTTCAAGAAGCTCAAAGTCTACGCAGGTCCTGAGCACCCGCACACAGCTCAGAAGCCTGAAGAGTGGACATGGTAGAAAGGAGGAGTAAGCAATGGCAAAGACAATGTATCAGGCAACAGGCAGAAGAAAGTCATCTGTAGCCAGAGTGAGACTTCTCCCTGGAGCAGGCAACATCATCATCAACAAGAGAGATCTCGACACTTACTTCGGTGAGAAGGACGTCGTCAAGAACGAAGTCAGAAGACCTCTCGAGCTGACAGGAACACTCGGCAGCTTTGACGTCATCGCCACAGTAAACGGCGGCGGCTTCACGGGCCAGGCCGGAGCTCTCAGACACGGCATCTCAAGAGCACTCTGCGAGGTCGACGAAGAGGCTTACAGACCTGCACTCAAGGCAGCAGGATTCCTGACAAGAGACCCTCGTATGAAAGAGCGTAAAAAGCCGGGTCTCAAGAAGGCCAGAAGAGCAAGCCAGTTCTCGAAGAGATAAGATGTCTTGTCCTGGCGATCAGCAAGCATTCATTGCGCAGCTGGAGCCATGGAAAGACATTTACGCAGTGCGCCTGAGACTGGCGAGTCGCAGACGACGACAGAGCAGCCGCGCACGAGCCGTTATCTCAAAAGAGAGAAGCAATCGAAAAGAGATGTTTTCCAAAACGGAGAACATCTCTTTTTCAATGTGCAAATGCTTATGTTATAAGGTTTGATCTGACCTTTGCTTTTATTCCTCGACGTTTTTCTTGAGCAGTCCGAGGAGCAGGCATCCCACCACCGAGCCTACTACCAGAGCCACGAGGTACATGGCTACGTTGCCGACTACCGGGAATACGAAGATACCGCCGTGAGGCGCCATGAGCGTGCACTTGAACGCCATCGAGAGCGCTCCGGCAACGCCCGAGCCTATCATCAGCGAAGGGATGACGTGCAGCGGGTCAGCCGCAGCGTACGGGATGGCTCCCTCTGTGATGAAGCAGAGTCCCATGATGAAGTTGACAGGGCCGGATTTTCTCTCTTCCTCTGTGTACTTCTTCTTGGATACGATGGTCGAAAGAGCGATCGCGATAGGAGGCACCATTCCGCCTATCATTACCGCCGCCATGATCATGTAGCCGATCTCGTTCTGGTTGGCGAGAGCCGCCGTGCCGAATACGTACGCAGCCTTGTTGAGCGGTCCGCCCATGTCCGTCGCCATCATCGCGCCGAGGACCAGTCCGAGCAATACCGCCGAACCCGAGCTCATGCTCATGAGAACGTTCGAGATCCATGTATTGAGTGCGCCTACTATAGGGTTGATGGCGCACATCACCACGCCGATGATGAGTATTCCTCCGAGAGGATAGATCAGCACCGGCTTGATGCCTTCAAGCGAAGGAGGGAACTTGCTCGTGAGCTTCTGGAGTCCCTTTACGATGAAGCCCGCTGCGAATCCTGCCACGAGAGCTCCGAGGAAGGCCGAAGGGATGCCGCCGGCAGGGTTTGCGAAGGTCGCGCCTGATGCGGCGAGAGCTCCTCCGACGAATCCTACCGCAAGACCCGGACGGTCTGCGATGCTGCGCGCTATGAATCCCGCGAGCACAGGGAGCATGAAGTTGAACGCCACGCCGCCGATGGACTTGAACCATGCAGCGACAGGAGTGTTCGAACCGAAGTTGGCCGGGTCGATCGAGTAGTCGTCCAGCAGGAATGCCAGAGCGATCATGATGCCGCCGCCGATGACGAACGGAAGCATGTGCGATACGCCGTCCATGAGGCTCTTGTAGATGAATCTTCCGACGCTCTCATTGCCCGAAGACTCGGCAGCCGCTGCAGCCGCGCCGGTGTGCTGGTATACAGGCACATCGCCTGCCGCCACACGGTCGAAGAGCTCTTCCGAGCGGTGGATCGCGTCAGCCGTCGAAGCCTTGATCAGCTTCTTGCCGTTGAAGCGTCCCATCTCCACGTTCTTGTCCGCCGCGATGATGACGCAGTCCGCGTCTTTGATATCATCCGCTGTGAGGACGTTCTTGGCCCCGCCGGAGCCGTCCGTCTCGACCTTGATGTTTACGCCCCTGGCCGCCGCGCACTTCTCGAGCGCCTCCGCCGCCATGTAGGTGTGGGCGATGCCGGTCGGGCACGCCGTTACGGCCACGACCTTCGTGCCGCCGGAAGCTGCAGCTGCTGCAGGAGCCGCTTCTTCAGCCTTCTCCTCTGCATTCTCTGCTTCCTTTGCATCTATAAGTGCCAGGAACTCCTCCGGCGTTTTAGCTGCTATGAGCGACTTCGAGAACTCCTCATCCATCAGCATCGTCATCAGGCTGGCGAGCACCTCGAGGTGAGTGTCGGCCGCGCCTGCAGGCGCCGCGATCATGAAGAACAGATTGCTCGGCGATCCGTCCGGGCATCCGTAGTCGACTCCCTTAGGAACAGTGATGGCTGTGAGACCCGGCTGCTTTACGGCATCCGTCTTTGCGTGCGGAACGGCGATCCCCATTCCGACTGCGGTCGATCCCTGCTCTTCCCTGGCTTCGATCGCCGCCTTGTAGGCCTTCTTGTCATTGAGATTGCCTGCCTTGTCGTGAAGGTTCACCATCTTCGTGATAACCGCCGCTTTGTCGGCCGGCTTCTGGTTGAGGGCGATCCCTTCCTTCTTGAGTAAGTCCGTAATTTTCATTCTGAACCTTTCTGCGCTGTGCGCATCTTAAAATAACTATGATATATCAACGAAACTACGGAACTTATTCACAGAGTTTCGAAAATATCGTTTATGAGATCTGCTGTCGCAAGATCGTCAGAGAAAGCGGTGGCGCTGCCTGCCGCGGTCCCCATGTTGAGAGCTGTTAGGTAGTCGTGCGACTTCATATATCCGGCCACGAATCCCGCCACCATGGAGTCTCCGGCTCCGACGGAATTCTTCACCTTCCCCTCCGGAACGCCCGCGCGGAACCTCTGCCCGTCTTCTGTAATGAGCATCGCCCCGTCGCCCGCCATCGATATGAGCACGTTCCTCGCGCCCATGTCCTGCAGCTTCCTCGCGTATTCTTCGATCTCATCGTCGGTCTTCAGCACGACCCCGAACATCTCGCCGAGTTCATGGTTGTTCGGCTTGATCAGGAACGGATTGAACCTGAGGACCTTCAGGAGCAGATCCTTCGTGGCGTCCACAACGAAGGTGACGCCTTTTCCGTACAGTCTCTCCAGTATTATCTCGTAGACATCATCCGGGAGAGAGTTCGGGATGCTGCCCGCAAGGATAAGAATGTCGCCTTCTTTGAGCCTGTCGAGCTTGTGAAGGAGCTCATCATAGGCCTCCCTGCTGATCGCAGGACCCTGCCCGTTGATCTCCGTCTCTTCATCGGATTTGATCTTCACGTTGATCCTCGAAATGCCTTCGTCCAGCATTATGAAGTCCGCGATTATGCCCTTTGACTTCACGCTCTGCACGATCGCTTCGCCGGTAAATCCCGCGGCAAAGCCGAGAGCGGTGTTCTCTATCCCGAGGTTCTTCAGGATGGTGGAGACATTGATGCCCTTGCCCCCGAAAAAGCAGTCCTCGGACACAGACCTGTTGGTCATCCCCGGGTCGAGAGGTTTGTCCATCCTGACGATGTAGTCGATCGCCGGATTGAATGTCACTGTGTATATCATGCGGTCTCTCCTTTATTCCCTGTCGTTTTTGCCTGACGAAACAGCCATCGCCAGCATGTTGAAGCCTGTCTGTATAAAGCTGAAGCCGATCAGGAGCCCCGCCGTGATCACCGCGGCCATCGGATGGATGAGCGAGTACACGCCGAGTATCACTCCGAGCACGCCGATGAGGAACAGCCAGATCCAGTTTTTGTTGAAGTCCTTCACCTTCCATGCCATCACCATGCGGGCGCAGCCCTCGACGAGGAACCACGCGGCGATGAATCCGAGTATCACGGCATCAAGGGCAAGCGTGCTGCCCGGCTTCACGATCGCTATTACGCCTACGATCAGCGCAAGGACGCTCGTGACCACATGGAGCGTGTCCAGATCCTTCTTTGTGAACGCTCTTATGACGCCCATCAGTCCGTAGACGAAGAACATGATGGCGAAGAAATACCCCATCGACAGAAACGTCGCTGCAGGCGTCAGCATGCACGCTATCCCGCACATGATCATTATTACACTCAATACAATACTTACTGCTTTCACTTTACTACCCTCCTGTCTTGCTGATTATACCATTTCCGCGGTCAGAGTTCTCCGTTGTCTATCGCCTTTACGACGGCGCTGACCACCCTGTAAGTGTTCATCATAGCCACCGGGAATATGTCCAGAGTCTCAGCGCTGTCATTTTTGATGATGGCTGTTCCTGTCCCCCACAGGCTTTCCGGTGACTCTCCCTTCAGGAACACATCCATGTTGACGCTCGTGCGGACCGGGATGTAGCGGTCCAGCATCCCCAGGCGGCTGATCGCCTGTCCTACCGCGATCTCCTCCATGTCCGCGGTCGCATAAGGATCGGGACATCCGTGAATTTCCGTGATCAGCTTCGCGTTCCTGTGACCGTACTCTCCCTTCCAGAAATCATCACCGGTCACATCCGCGCCCTTCAGGACCTTCGGCTCGCGGGCCGCCCATTCCCCATCGCCGAATGTCTCCTTCATGGCTTTGCGTGTCAGGTCTGTCGAGTCGATCTTTATGTCTTTCGTCAGCTCATAGACCCTGTCCGTAAGCTCCCTGTCAGTCACCAGGCTCGCGCAGCCGTCGAGAGTTTCATCGTGGAACCAGGTAGGTGCATCCGGGTCCTTCAGCTCGCGCGGATCCGCGTGATGTCCGAGATCGTAGTCCACGATGCCGGTGACTATGACGACATCTCCCATCACGCTGTATCCTTCGGCCGAGCCGCTGCAGCCCACCGAGATTATGTATGCGTCCGAAAAGTCGAACCTCTCATCGGTAAGTATCGCTGCGGTCCTGAGGCCGGAGTCGACCTTGCCGACTCCGGCAAGGCACAGTGCGTGTCCGTCCTTCACATACATGACAGTGCCGTCTCCCAGTCCCGGTATCACATATTCATCAGCGTCCGTGAACATGTTCTCATAAAACAGCTGCGCCTCTCCCGGAGCATCGCCGGTCATCTCTCCTATCTCGAATTTAGGGAGTATGAGAACGCTGATCGGGATCTTTCCGCCGGCTGCGGGTCCGGCATTTTTGTCCGCGCCGTCCATGCTGAAGTACAGCGGAGTGCCGGAAAGAACTATCACGACGATCGCCGCCGCTATGCATGCGACTGTGATCATGACCGTCTTTTTCATCCTTTTGATATCCATTCAGTTCCCTTTCCCGCTCCGGTCAGTCTCTTTCACTTTTCGTCCCGCTGTCCTGCCCGCAAGCGCGGCAGCGAGGAATATCCACAGCACGAAGCGAAGCGGGAAACATATCAGAAGCAGCATCGATACTGCGACAGGCTGCTTCATCTGAGCTCCGAGCGTTGCTGCCGTTATTATCGCAGCGGCAAATACCGCATGTCCCGTGAGCAGTGCAGCATCGGTGATGCCCGCCGCGTTCCCGAACACGAGCATCGCCGCGGCAAATCCCATGCACGAGCATGAGAATATCAGCGGGAAGAAATGCCCGCCTTTCATTCCGAAGCGTATGCAGAAGGCCGTCATCAGCAGCTTCAGCAGGCATATGCCGATCAGCGCGGCCGGAGCGTACCGCATGAACGTATCAGGCAGCTCGCCCATCTGCTCCTCTCCCGAGAATATGACCATCGGAGCAAGCAGCGCCGTCAGGCCGATCACCGCGCCGCACAGTGTCTCGCGCGCCACGGGAGGGATGATGTCCGCCGCCTTCCCCGTGATCCTTTCCGACCAGCCGAACACGACATAAAGGAGCATGCCGGCCGGGATGTAGATTAGCATCATGGCAAAGTCAGCGGCTGACGGTTCAGCGTAATCGAACGACGGAAAGCCGAGAGAAGCATCCCCGAGCAGACTGCCGAGCCCCCTCGTCACAAGGTACGCCGAGCCTGCGGCAAGGCCGTAGAGCAGCAGCTTCGATGCTTTGGGTATCGCCGGGACGGCTCCCTCTCCCTCCGGGTCCTCCTCGACGGCGAATATGCCGAAGAGCGGCACGTGGAAAAGGCTCCCCAGCGTGACCGCCGCTCCTATCTCCGAATATTCCTCAGAGTGCTCTTTTGCGTATTTTACATTATCTCCGACCCAGTAACAAAGCCCTGCTATGATGCCGGTCAGTCCGGCTTCGGGGCCGACGCTCGCTCCGAACACGAGCGGGATGAAGGCGCAGACCAGTATGACTGTCATTTTACTGTAGTCGTAGTGCTTTTCCTTTCTTACCTTTCCGAGCACCTGATGGAGCTCTTCCGGATAGTCTCCGTATTTTTTCCGCATGAGTCCCGCCGCAAGACCACCGGCTGCGCATGTCAGGACAGGCAGGTATTTGAAACCGGCCTTCGCCGGGATGACATCCCAGATAAGGCCGGTGCATATCCCCAGCAGCCTCAGAAACAGCCATATCACCACACCGCAGAACGCGCCGAGCAATATGGTGAGCAGTCCGAGCTTGAATTCGTTGCCTGTTCTTTTCTTCATCGTAATATTTTTATAATATTCGAAATATCCTTATGCAGGCTTCCATGCTAAACCTTGTATTTCCTCACCTTGTCCTGTATCTCCCGGAGCTCTTCCGGGGACAGCTCGGTGAGATGCTCCATCTTGTCGAGGAAGTTTGCTATGACGGCGTTCTCCTTCCTGTGGACCACTTCGAGATAATAGCTGACCACGACGCCCGAGAACATCGCGACGATCACTATCTCATATATGGTAAGGATCACCGTCAGCAGACGGCCGATGAAGGTAGTCGTCACCAGGTCGCCGAAGCCTATCGACGTGCATGCGACGAAGCTGTACCATACCGCGTCCCCGTAACGCGTAATGCCGGGCTCAGCCAGCATGGTCAGAAGCGAAGATATGAAAAACCACGCCGCGAAGCCCGCGAGCACCTTGTGGAAACCTATCCTCTTCGTCACCGACCACAGCGTCCTGAGATTCATCATCATCCTCCGTCAGTCGAGCGATTCCGGGCCGAAGCTGAACGGCAGCATCTCATCGAGAGTATGCTCCAGATAATCATCCGGCTCCTTCGCCGAAAGGATTATCATATTGTCCTTGTCGGCAAAGTCCCTCATCACCTGCCTGCACGCCCCGCACGGCACGCAGTACTCTTCGCGCGCGAAGTCCGTGCCGCCGACGATCGCGATCGCGATGAGCCTTCTTTCTCCCTCGGCGACGGCGCTGAATATGGCATTGCGCTCCGCGCATATGGTACCCGAGAACGACGCGCTCTCTACGTTGACTCCGGTATAGATCTCTCCGGAATCAAAGAGCGCGGCCGCTCCCACGTTATAACGCGAATACGGCGCGAACGAATACTTCTGCGCCCCGATGGCGCGGCTTATGAGTTCAGCCTTCATCTCATTGTCGATATCAACAGCCTTTTTCACTTTATCATCTCCGTTCTTTTCAGAAGTCGAGTCTCGGATGGTCCCTGTCGACCATGCCGGTCGCCACCGTGCAGCGGCTTCCGGATCTTGCGAAGTAATTGGCGAGAAGCTCGGTGAAGTCCTTCATCGCCTTCTTTATGTCCTCGATGTTCACGTCTCTGAATCCGTCGATCGGATAGAACACCGCAGTAGTCTTTTCGGACATCTTGCCCTGCTCGCTCTGCCTCCATGCCCAGCGGCGGGTCCTGACCTCATGGCCGGACACGTATACGATCTCTCCCGGTTCCGGATCGTCGTATTCGCCCTCCGGAGCGCCGAAAGGCCTGAAGTGATCCTCAGGGACCGCAGGTCTGACTTCGATGCCGGCGTCCTCGCTGCCCCTGCCCGTTCCGTCAGGCTTCAGGAAGGTATACATGTCGTGAGCTCCTATTGGCAGCCTGTATTTGAGAGATACTGCGTTTCCGAGATCGACCGCGGCATTGATGTGAGGCATCCCCTTGCCCTTCGCGATCCTGTCCATGAGAGCCTCGATGGCGCAGGCGTATCTGTTCGGATTGACGCCTATAGCCCTGAACGCTTCGCGATAAGGCGTGACGCACGGGTCATCCTTCGCCTTGTTGCCCGAAGCCTCGAAGTACTGCCTGCACTCCACGGCGTATTTATCGAGCATCTCCGTGACAGCCGGCACGTCCTTCGTATTGTCTATCCCCTGGACCGCGACGACTCCGACCACGAACTCCGGCATTTTATCGAACACCTCTTTGCTTACTTCAAAATACATTCTCCCGCCTCCGTTTCTTCCTTTTTTCATACACAGTGATTTTACACGCATGTGCCTGTATTTGCAAAAACCGGCCGGGAGTGCAGACCTCCCTGCCGGTTTCGTCCGTGTGTCCTTATTGCGTTCTGACTATGCTCCGAGAGCCTCGTTCAGAGCGTTCACAAGCTGATCGGCGTCAAGTCCGTGGACCTGCGCTGCCTCGTCGATGGATTCTCCCTGGGATGCAGGGCATCCTATGCACATCATACCGTTCGCAAAGAATGTGCGGACGAGCTCAGGATGAGCGTTTATTACATCTCCGATTACCATATCCTTAGTGATCATTTCTTCAGTCTCCTTTATCTTCGAAATATCTGCGGTTTCTGTATTGCCCCACTATAGTACAACCGGGGGCAGCCAAAATCAAGCGAATTCCTACAAAACGGATAGGAAATTTCAGAGGGCCGCTCTGATCGCCGCAAGGAACTCGTCATACTCCTCGAATGCCGGGTACTGCGGATAGTCCTTCTTTATCTGCTCCGTCGATCTGAAGAGGAAGCCCGCCTTGCTCGCCTGTATCATCTCCAGGTCGTTATAGCTGTCTCCGGCCGCGATCGTGTCGAAGCCTATGGACTGCAGTCCCTTTACCGTCGTGAGTTTTGAATGCTCGCATCTCATCTTTATATCCGCGATGAAGCCCTCTTCATCGATCACGAGCTCGTTGCAGAAGAGCGTCGGCCAGACGAGCTTTTTCATGAGAGGCTGGGCAAACTGCGAGAATGTGTCGCTCAGCACTATGACCTGCGTGAGGGTTCTCAGCTCGTCGAGGAATTCCTTCGCCCCCGGCAGCGGATCGATCCCGGATATCGTGTCCTGCACGTCCTTCAGTTTGAGGCCGCGCTCTCTGAGGACGCCTATCCTCCATTTCATCAGCTTTTCATAGTCGGGTTCGTCTCTTGTGGTGCGCGAGAGCTCGGGTATGCCGCTCTCTTTGCTGAACGCGATCCATATCTCAGGGACAAGCACGCCCTCCATGTCCAGACATACTATATTCATGATCACCTCCGGTTTCTCTGCGTATCACAGCTGCATTTTTAATCTATCGGAAATCCGTAATACGCACTGCTGTATTCGTATCCTTCTTCTTCCGGGTCGAACTCTCTGACGCCGGCCGCCATCGACTGGCATCTCTGGCTGCCCGGTGTGGTATATGTCACCTCGAACGCGCCCTTCTGCCGGGCGATCGAAAGCGTTATCTCCTCATCTATCTCGAGCGAGAGTTCCCCGAGCACGGGACTCAGTATGAATTCCGTCATGACGAGGCTGCCGCCCTCTGCCGTCGATATGTCGCAAATGGCGTCGCCGCCGTTTATGACATAGAGCCCTCCGTCATCAAAGCACTCGTACTCGACCTGCCTGAGCATCCTGCCGCTCAGCTCGACATGAGGCCTGTTCGCAAGAAAGGCCTCCCTGTACATATTGTACCTGTCCCTGTCCGCAGGCTCCAGCACGATGCCCGGACGGAACTCCCCGGAAGCCTCCCTGTCTCCGAAATCCATGTCGTAGTCGTCGAAGTCCTCGTATTCCTCATCATCATCGTCCGCCGCAAAAAGCGTGATGCGCGGAGCATGGAAGTACGGCTCGTATCCGAGACCCGCGTACCACTTTTCGAGCGATGGTTCAAGAGGCGATACCACGGAGATGCCTCCTTTTGCGAGCACATCCTCCCTGACGCGGTCCACCAGCATGCCCGCGAGGCCCTGCCCCCTGTGATCCGGCGAGGTGCACACCGCGTAGCTGACGTACACGTCCTGCCCCCTGAAGGTCCCGCAGCGGTAGCAGCTGAGGGCGCTCACCGCCCTGCCGCCTGTGTCCGTGACGGCCCAGCCCGTAATGTCTTCGCCGAAGTTCTCATACGTGCCGTCAACGTATTCCGGCTCATCGCCGAACACATCGCACCACAGATCCCGTATCCCTTCGTATATGCCGCTTTCGGCGGTCGTTCTTATCTCGAAGCTCTTCTCCGTCATCGTCAGCGGCTATTTCTCTTTCGCGTAGTACTTCATCAGAAGGAAGTCAGGATGGTAGCTCTCCTTGGCTCGTCTCAGCCCCTCGATGCCCATGTCCTCTTCGCGGTTGAAGTACTGTATCTCCGGGAATCTTTCGTGCACGAGCCTTGCGAACTCACGGTTGACCATGGTGTAGGCCCCTTCCACTCCCGGAAGAGCCTTTTCAAAGTGGGTATCGAAGACCTCGTTGTCGAGTCTGGTTCCGGCAGTGAACGCGACAGGCTCTCCCTTCTGGTACAGCAGTCCTCCGAGGAAGCCCAGCTCCCTGTAGTTCCTGAACATCTCTTCGATCGCGCCGGCTTCGTCAGCGAGCTCGGGATCGTTCTTTTCCCTGTAAAACTCATTCACAAAGTCTCTCGCCGCCTGAGTGTCCTCCGTGACCGGTACGAACTCCCAATCCCCGTTCCTCTCGAAGTGCTTTATGTGGTTGCGTTTCGAGGAAAGATGTCTGCCCGGGAGATCGCAGAGCTTTTCCGTCGAGTAGATATAGTCGGCGTTGTCGCGGTCCTCGGTGATCTCGAATCTGTCTCCGTAAAGAGGCAGGAATTCCTGGAGAGTCCTGTCCGTGAGCCCTCTCATATGGAGTTTTTCTCCGCGTGAGCGGGCCTCGTCGAGCAGCAGCTCTATGCTCCTTTTTATCTCTCCGTCGCCCTTCGGGTACGCGTATATGTGCCACTGAGGCATGCCTACCAGAAGGCGGTCGTCGCACCACGTGATCAGCGGCCTGTACGCTTTTCGCCATATGTAAAGGTTGGTGAAGCTGTAGTCTGCTCCGTGACACCCGCTGGCGCATATCTTGTCCTCTATCGCCGCCTTATCTTCAAGTCTTATTTCTTTCCAGTCGATCATGTACCCTCCGTATCGTAAAAAGCCGCGTCAGCCATTACCGGTCACGCGGCCTTCAGAGATCTATTCTTCTGTCTTTTCCTGCTTTTCCTGCTTTTCAGCTTCAGCTTTGTTCTCCGCGTCATCTTTTTTAGGAGCGGCCTTCTTTTTAGGCGCCGGCTTTTTGGCTGCGGCTTTCTTCGTTCCGTCCTTTCCGTCTGCGGATTTCTTTGCGGCAGGCTTCCTGGCTGCAGACTTCTTTGCGGCAGGCTTCTTTTCATCAGTCTTTTCATCAGACTTCTTTGCGGAAGATTCCTTCTTAGCTTCTGCCGGCTTTTCGGCGTCAGCTGATGCGAAGTCGACGATCACAGGCTCTTCGTTCTCTGCTGCGGCAGATACCTTGACGTCGTTCTTTTCTGCTGCCCTGGCTGCGGCCTTCTCGCCCTTTTCGAACTTCTTTGTATCCTTTGCCGCCTTCTTTGCCTCGGCCGCCTCGACGATCTCCTCGTCGCTCCTGTAATTGGCCGGGTTGTTCTTTCTGACCTCTTCAAGGACCCTGGCGAGCATGAACAGGATCACCGCGTTGATGAGCGGAGTCATCGCGTTCTGGCCGACGTATGTCAGATACTCTACCGGTGTAGCCTTCATCCCGTACTGTGCGTAGTACTCATTGATCGTGTGGATAGTGCTGCCGATCTGATAGCAGGTGTAGATGAGCATGAGCGCTGCCAGCACATAGCATATGACCGCCACAGCGGATCTTCTGAATTTCTTTTTGTTGTCGTACATCTCGTTGTTCCTCTTTTCTTTTATTATGATTTGCCGCGCACGCAGCATTTTTATCTGTTCCGGGCCGCGCCGGACCGGACCTGAGGCCTCTCCTGTCCGGCTCCGCATACCCGCATATATTAGCAAAAAACCATGCGGATTTCAACCGTTACAGTGTCCAGTCGACAGGCTCCATGCCGCAGTCTTCGAGGAAGTAATTGCATCTGGAGAAGTACCTGCCTCCGAAGAACCCCCGGTATGCCGAAAGCGGGCTCGGATGCGGCGCCTGAATGATCAGGTGACGCCCGGCGCCTCCGCCGGCCTTCTGTATGAGCTCGCGCTTCGCTCCCGCCTGGGAGCCCCAGAGTATGAATACCATGGGCTGCTCTCTTGCCGCGAGGAGCCCTATCACCCTGTCGGTGAAGGTCTCCCAGCCCCTGCCTCTGTGGGATCCCGCCTCATGCGCGCGCACCGTCAGCACGGTATTGAGAAGCAGCACTCCGTGCCGCGCCCACGGATCGAGCAGACCTCCGCCGGAGCTTTTCGAAGGAACGATCCCGAGGTCGCTTTCGAGTTCTTTGAAAATGTTGACGAGCGACGGCGGCTCGGGCGTTCCCGCCTGCACGCTGAAAGCGAGCCCGTGCGCCTGCCCCGGCTCGTGATACGGGTCCTGCCCCAGTATGACGACTCTTACACCATCATAGTCCGTCATCCTCAGAGCGTTGTATATGTCCGCCGCCGGCGGATATACGGTCCCTTTTTCGTATTCTTCGATGAGAAACGAGCGCAGCTCCTGATAATACGGCTTCTGCCATTCGTCAGCCAGCAGCTCGTCCCATCTGTTTCCGATCATTTCCTTCATTCCTGTTTTTTACCGGCCTTCTCTTTCCTTCGTTCGCCGCTGCCGATCAGCGCTCCGTCGTTTATCTCGATCAGGCGTATCGCCCGGAACATCACAGTTGCGCATATCATGCCAAGCAGCAGTCCGGAGGCCACATCGCTCGGGTAGTGCATCCCAAGATACAGCCTTGACAGGCCTATCAGCAGAGCCAGTACGACAGCCGCCGCACCGAATCCGTGGACCGCCTTCGGGCTGACTCCGTCCCCGCGCCACCCGAGGCACGGGACTTCATCATAGCTCTTTCCGCGGAGCGGCATGCTGGCTATGAACATCGCCCAGGCAGGTCCCATCGCGTTGGCGGAATGTCCGCTCGGGAACGACGCGTCCCCGGGCGGCTCGAGGTATCTGACGACCTCCCTGAACATGATCCAGGGCCTGGTGCGGTCCACCGCCGGCTTTATGATGAGATTGCAGCATATGAATGTGAAGGCCAGAGAGACAGCGCATATGATGCCCAGTCTGCGCGTGCGTCTGAACATGATGAGCAGCAGGCATACGCATATCCAGAATATGCCCTTCTCACCCAGAAAGGTTATGGCCTTCATTACCGGAGTAAGCCAATCGGCATTCAGAAGCTTCTGAATGCCGATCAGAAATTTACCGTCAAATAAAGTGAATTCGCTCATAAACAGCCTTTTATCAGTCGAGCATGCCCTTCGGATAGTTCATGTATACTTTAGGGATCCTGAGATCGAAGCAGCATGTGATCTCGTAGTTGATCGTTCCGTTGATCGCCGCCAGATCGTCCGCGCTGATCTCCTCATCGCCCTGTTTTCCGAGGATGACCACCTCGTCGCCGCGGTGCACGTCAGGCACTGCCGATACGTCTATCATGCACTGGTCCATGCAGATATTGCCTACGACAGGGCACTTGATGCCGCCGACCAGCACGCTGATCTTGCCGCTGTTCAGCCTTGAATAGCCGTCAGCGTAGCCGAGGCCGATAGTGGCGATCTTTGTCTCATCCGCGGTCGTGGTGAATTTGCGGCCGTAGCTGACCGATGTGCCCTTAGGCACTTTCTTGAGATTCACGATCTCCGCCTTTACAGACATGACAGGCCTGAGATCGAGCACCTTGCCCTTGAGGTATTCGCTTGGCGCGAGTCCGTAGAGAATGATCCCCGGACGGCAGGCGTCGAAGTGGATCTCAGGATAGACCATGATCGAAGCCGAGTTGGCGCAGATCTTCTTAGGATAATAACCCGCAGCGTTCAGCTTTTCCATGAACGCGTTGTAGTTGCCGATCTGCATGTTCGTATATTCTCTTTGCTCCTCGTCCGCTGTCGAGAAGTGAGTGATGACGCCCGCGATCTCGATCCCCGGGAGCTCGGTCATCTGTTTGTAGCGTTCCAGGGCGTACTCGCGCTCCTCGTCCGTGAATACTCTGTATCCGATCCTGCCCATCCCGGTATCGAGTCCGAAGAGGATCTTTGCAGGCTCGGCGCCCTGCTTCATGACTTCTTCGTTGAGCGCCTCTACATATTCATAGTACATCACCACCGGTGTCAGATCGTATTCGACCACTGTGTCCACGCACTCTACAGGAGTGAATCCCAGTACCACGATGTCCCCTTCGATGCCGTCCTCGCGGAGATTTACTCCCTCTTCAAGAGTAGCGATCGCGAATTTGTTGACTCCGTTGTACTGGAGCACCTTTGCGCACTCCGTAGCTCCGTGCCCGTAGCCGTTCGCCTTGATGACTCCGATCATCTCAGGGCATTTCATGTGATTTTTGATCTGCTTTACATTGTGGTCGAAAGCCGACATGTCGATCTCGGCCCATACCTGTCTCAATGTCTCTTTATACATAATGTTACTCCCTTCAGCACAACATGTTTCCCATACAGATTCATTATACGACAAAACGCGCACTATGAGCACATATTCTCTGCAATTTTTGACGCGAAAACCGTGAAAATCGCATCCGTATATTTTTATCATTTTGTTCCCATTCTTTCTTCTTATACGGAAGCTCTTTCATGGATGAGGAGCACTTCGACAGCAATGAACAGGCATATGTCATAAAGATGCCGGCCAAAAAGAGCTCAAATCTCAGGGTCTTCTACAAGCAGACTGAGCTCAGGGCAAAAGGCAGCATCTCAGTGCAGGCCGAAAAAGGAGGTACCCTCAGCATCACCGATCTCGCGGAACTCTCGACAGGTTCCGACCGCATGAAATGGGAGATCGTGACCGATGACGGCGCTGCGGCGAACAACGTGGTGACATATGCGGACGATACGCACAGGGTCCTGAATGCTGCTGCGGAAGGCTCCACCGATGTGTGGGCATATGCAGAAGGCAACAGCCAGATCCGCCTTCTGTTCCACATAAATGTATATGCGGACAGGAAATCCATGGCGGCCGTCAGCTTCGATGACAGCGGCGACATAAAAGTCGCTGTGGTCGGAGATAACGGCGAGCTGGTCGGGGACATCCCTTGTTCAGGATACCTCGTGCCTAAGGGGACGATGCTCCGCGTCGTACCGGCCTGGACAGACAGCAGGGTCCTCTCCTCTGTCAACGCAGGGAGCAGGATCGTCGATCCGGGAGAAGCCTTCTCCGCCAACAGAGATTTCAGGATCACTTACAGCACCAGGGAAGCGGAAGTCACCGGCGTGCCTGAAACGATCGAGCTCAAAAACAAAGGCGACAAGTATCAGCTCAGGGCAAAGACCCGCTACAGCGGGATCCTCGCCAGGCTGCTGCCTGTATACGACAACAGCATCACTTACATCTCGTCCAACCCGCTGGTATCCGTCAGCGAAAGCGGACTGATCAGAGTTGAGGGCGACATCCCTGAAAACGGCATGGCCGTTTATGTCACGGCTTATGCGGGCTCATCCAACGACATGGTATGCGCTCCGTGCAAGGTCATCGTAGGCAGGTACAACGGCACCAGAACCGTAGGAACTCTCACCATTCACGCGCGGACCATACACAAGGGCGAGCTGATCGCTCACGGAGCCGTGACATTCACGGCAAAGGAAGATGTGGACCTCAATGCAAGCTATTACGAGTTCTACAAGCCAAACAGCAAACTCATCGGTCTCCTCGAAGACTACAATGAGCACCCTGAAAAATACGCTCATGACCCGGCTCTCTACAACAACAACGAGCTCGGCATAAACGACAGGGAATCGTACTTCGACATAGACAACAACGGCGCCGGATCAGAGCCTGCAAGCATTTCCCTGCGCAAGGGGGACAGCATGACTGTATCCAATTACAGCTTCGACGACACCAACCTTACTGCCATGGTACGCGCTTTCGAAAACAGCGAGATAACATCCAGCAAGGACACCGCCGAACTGATAAAGCAGATACATCTCTATCAGGACGGCAGCGAAGAGTTCGATCCTGAGAAGGCCTTTGACGGCCTTGCATCGACGATCGTGAAGATGTACAGGACAAAGAGGAAATACGGCTATATCCCTGCGTACGGCCATTCGGAGGGCGGGATCTGCATCGACAGAGAGCTGTTCAACCAGTTCAGGCGCAACGACAGCCAGATGCCTAACAACTACTACACCGTCGACATCACAGCGGAGGAGTTCGCGGACATGGTCAGCTATATGTCGAATCCGGCGAACAATTTCTATTCGCTGTTCAGCAAGAACTGCGCGTCCGGAGCCAGAGACGTATGGAACGCGGCGCTGTCCGACAGACCTGAGTTCAGGATAAAAGCCAACTACACGTCCATAATCGACGATCCGCAGTCGCTCTACTTCGAGCTGGGACTGCTCAGAGTCAGGAATATCAAAGGCGGCAAAGGCGGCAGGGATTTCTATCCTAGAGCGATAGAACTCGTGAAGAAAACCGCTCAGACCGGCACGGCGGCTCCGGCGTCTGCACCGGCGGCATCTGCACCGGCGGCGCCTGCGGCAGCTCCGACATCATCGCCTGCAGCCGAACCTGTCGCAGAGACGGCCCCTATCGACAAAGGACTCAGCATGGACATATCGAAGCGCGGAGTTATGACCCTGCGCTGGGGCAGAGTATCCGGAGCATCCGGCTATGATATTTATGTCCGCACGAACGACGGAAAGAAGATCTGCAGCAAAAAGACGGCAACTGTCAGGTCGGGTAAGCTGACTAAGAAAACTCTCCGCCGGCTGTACGGCAAAAAGATCAGCCGCAGGAATACTTACAGGTTTGTCGTGAAGGCCTACAATAAGAAAGGTCTTAAAAAGGTGTACATCGCCACAAGCAATGTGTATGTTCGCAAGGGCACACGCTGACAGATGAAAGATATGCTTCTGCATATATGAACAAATCATTCTGACGCCTTGATATATGACGCGATGCGTGTTACAATATCGGGGCGTCAAAATATGTCTCGGTAGCTCAGGGGACAGAGCACCGCTCTCCTAAAGCGGGTGTCGGAGGTTCGAATCCTCTCCGGGACACCAAGTAAAACGCTGGAATTTCAAAGTTTTCCAGCGTTTTTTGTTTATTAAGCATCGCCCTCGTTTGGCACTATTCGGCACGTAACGAGTTGCACCTCGGGTTGCTCCCTTCCATATTTAAAAAAGGAACTCCACATTGTGTGAAGTTCCCTAAAACACATCCTCTTATTAATATATACTTTTTTCAGGAATCATTATTGCAAATATCACAAATAATATGTTTCTCTTCTTCAATAGTGAATCTCCTCTTTCACCTACTGTTGTTAACACCTCGTTATTATTCTTATCTTTTCTAATTCTACTCATATGAGCGACTACCGTCAAAACTGACTGTCCTAATACATAAAATGCGCTCATTTCGAGCGCATCGTCCAAGCCTATATTAATCATCATCTTGAACGATTTTAATTACATGAGAATGTTTTGTAGGCCGGATATGTCTATAAAACACATATTTATACTCCTTCATCCGAGTCGTTGTTTTAAGGCACTAAAAACGCCCTCCGAAGAGAGCGTTCAGAATCAGTATCCGATAGCCATCGCCCAACAGTCCATATCTCCGACTCTGAAGCAGGCTATTCCGACCTTTGTAACTTGGCTCCCCGTCAGAAGCATAACTCGGCGATGCCCCTGATTTCCGGCAGAGCAAGGCGTTTCTGCCCAACCAGTTATCCAATTTCCATTCTTATCATAACTGTCTTCTATGATTTGTCTTGCAGCAAATCCTTGATTATTCCAAGCGAGGTTTTCTCCTTTAAGATTAACTCCTGCTTCTTTATAAGCTGTTATAAAAGACTTTCCATTAGGCCTATCGTGTGTGGCTATATTGTTCACGAAATATTGTATCCACTGTTCCTTTGCACGAAGTTTAGCTACTTCTTCAAGAGCAGGGTCTCGTTCAAGCCTTTGGACATCCGCACTATTAAGGGTAACTCTGCCAGTTTCAGAATCATCTATCAGATACCACTGATTTGATGGATTCATTCTCCAATCATTAAATACAGTATAGGCATCGCTTACATTGAGCCATTCTCCGTGCGCATTGGCATACTCAACAGTACACTTATTTTCAGCTTTGTTCGGAGTAGTTGCTGATGCAGATATGGAAAACAATTCAATTCCCTCGTTATTGAATGCAGAAACTACATATGTATGCGTTTCAGCCCATCCAACATTTCGGTCAGTATATCCTGTAACGCTGCTATCAAATGTTTTGACCACCTTGTTGTCACGATATACCTTGTATCCATATGCGTCAGGCACTCCATACCAGAAAATGGAAATGTATGGGTTATCTACATTCGGCTCACAAGCATATGCCGAATAGATTGTAGGTGCATAGAAGTATGAACCTGATTGATTCGGTTCTGTCTGCGTTGAAGGATTTGTCGAAGTATTTGAAGATTTTGTCGATGTCACAGAACTATTTTTATTTGAGCCACGAGTTCGGACTGTTCTTGTATACAGAGTTTTCTTATACTTACGAACCTTCACCTTTTTGGATTTCCCGCGAATCTTCTTCGGCGGTTTCTTCGTCTGCCATTTTTTAGTCTTCTTGTTATACCATTTAGTCTGCTTTTTGAACTTATAAGTCTTTATCTGATACTTATAGACTGCACCCGGCTTCAGTTTTTTGTCGGTATATGATGTGGCATTTTTTTTAAGAGTCTTAACCACTTTATTGTCCCGAACTATAGCAATTCCGTCGATTGCCCGCTGTTGCGATGCAGAGAGCGTATCCCATGTTATTGCAACAGTTGTCTTTTTCGGAACGACCTTAAATGATGTCGCATCGACATTGATTGGCATGCAGGCAATCATCATGAATATTGATAATATCGAAAGTATTCTCTTCATACGTAAAACCTCTACATAATTATGCTTTATTCAGCCTCGCTCATAGAATAGTTTTCAGCCTGACACCATGTCCAGTCTTTATAATGGCAGGTTCCAAGACCAACCGATTTATGATTTGGGAAAAGTATTTGCGCTACATGTCCAGGACTGTCTGAATATGCGAAGATTGCAGATTCAGCACTGCCACCCGTAGCAACATTCTGCCCATTCCATACGATTGCTCTTCCAAGGTCCTTTCTCGTTGCGTAAGAAACGACTTCTGGGTTGTATGGAAGGATTGCGTCTGGCATAGGACCTTTGGTCATTCCGCCGTGGTCGATTCTCTGACTTGCCGCCATAGTTTCAGCCCAAGCCTGTGCTCCATAGCGCTGATTCGTAATATTCATATCAGCATAGTCAGTAACCATTACAGTTTCAGTTTCTTCTCCATAATATGTATAGAATGTCTGCGTTTCTTCGTGCTGCCCAACAATCGCACGAACAGTACCGGAGTATGTCAGAGGAGCGCCTGTTTTGAGGTCAGCGCCCTCAAGGTATTTGGACCTTTTAAGGATACCTACGCCTTTGGCAACTCTCGCCGCATTGATGAAGTGGAACCCTATAGTCTTATTATTTGCAATATTATTATCGCTTTTCCAATTTACCTCAGAATACCATTTCGTCCAATCGGCAAGCATAATTTTATATACCAATGTCGAAGATTCCGGAAAACCACTTGCATAAGTTCCAACCGGAGTCGACGATATAACTGTACTGTTGTCAGTTGTCCGTGTGATTGTCGCATTCCCAACTTTCCCATGAGTTGCAGCATTATCAGCCCAACCACCGATTACTCCTTCGGCAACATATACTGCAAAGAAAGGTGCATATGTGTTCGTGTTGAACATGTGCATATCGTAGTTACCGCAATCGATGCTTACAACACCGTTAGCTTTCGATGTGAGCTGAGATTTAAGTGCCGGGGTCCACGCCTGTCCAAGATGGATTTTCACGCCATTGAATGTGAAGTTGATGTCTTCTCTTTCTTTAGCAGCCGTATTTACTACAGTATCTGCAATTGTTGGATTTGTCTGCTCTTCCTTTGGAACGGTATCCATCCTGGTCGTTACCGTTTTCTTCGGCGAAGGATTAGAGAATTTCTTACGCTTGACAGTGCGAGTTCCCCCTCTGTATTTCGCTTTTGGTTTTTTGCTCTGCCACTTATTTATGGAAGTATTGTAATACTGCCTCTGCTTGATGACTCTATAGGTCTTTACCTGATATGTGTACCTGGACCCAGCCTTCAGCTTGGAATCATTGAATGAATTCACAGTCTTTTTGACGTTCTTGACGGCTTTGCCGTTCCTGAACACAGTAAAACCACTGACCGACCTCTTCTGCTTCTTGCTCAGCTTGGTCCATGTCAGTTTCGTTGTCGTCTGTCCGGTAACTGAAACATTGAGTTTCTTGATGTAGGAAGACGCGGCGGATGCCTCCGACCCAATACAGAATGGATATAAGGATAAAATAAGCGCTGTGATGAGCACTGTCGAAATCAGTTTCTTCATTTCTTTTTCTCGTAAAAAGTCGATGAAATCAACGTCTTAGTGACTTTTATTCTACCACGCGCAGAGCTGTATATGCTTGTTTTTTTGAAATCAGAGCCGAGGCCCTTGTAAAGCAGGAACTGCCAGTATCGACAGTTCCTGCTTATCGGGAGTCATTG
The DNA here is from genome assembly GCA_017512365.1 of Mogibacterium sp. Taxonomy (GTDB): domain Bacteria; phylum Bacillota; class Clostridia; order Peptostreptococcales; family Anaerovoracaceae; genus Crickella. The sequence goes on along the minus strand of JAFWGQ010000035.1, from coordinate 9,016 downwards.
ATTATCTTGCAGATAACAGCTCCGCAAGTTTTTCAGCCTCAGCTTCCATGAGTGTGATGCCCCTGGCCATTCTTTTATGGTTTGGGCTCCACTCACGTATATCCACTTTTGGGACCCCGCCGTTCCATGCGACGATGTTGACTTCGCGAGTCCAGTCGCCCCGCTTTCCGAGTTCTCCGATATGCTCGATGATTTCATATGTTACCTCAGTATTGTTAGCCATAGCGTTACCTCCTTTATGGCTTCGATGCTTGCTGCACCTTCCTGTGTTTTGCTTTCTGACTGCCTGGATACACATATAGGGGCTTTGTCAAGATGGAGACTTGTACTATCTTGACGATGGGTCTGCCCCGGATGTGATAGGCTGTCAGCGAAAGCAAAACGCCAAAAAAGGTCCTGCCAACAGGAGTTTCATTTCAAAAAGGGTGGGGACAGCAAAGAGTTTTATAATCAAAAAGAGAACTCGTGCTGTTAGGGTGGGTAAATTAATCAGCCCGGGGGCTTGCCCGGGCTTTGAAGTTATATCATATGGCCTTCGCTCTTCATGCTCACAAAGCAACCGTCTCCGACTATCACATGGTCGAGCAGTCTGATACCAAGGATTTCTGACGCCTTCGATAATCTTTCTGTGACCTCTATGTCTTGCCTACTTGGGGTCGGGTCTCCGCTTGGGTGATTGTGTGCAACTATTATCGCTGATGTTTTCGGTGTAGCAAAAGCAATTTGGAAGACCTCTCGTGGGTGGACCGGTGCGCTGTCCACATTTCCTACAGATATATCGCTGAATCCGATTATTCTGAGTTTTGGGTCGAGCATAAACACGGAGAATCTTTCTACCGGGTATCTGTCGGTCCTGAGTGTAGTCATCATAAAATCTGCCACGTCTCTGCTGTCCCTTATCCTCTTGTCGATATATTCAGCGTTATATCCTTGAACCTTTTCTGCAACGAGCTCATATTTATTAATTCTGCACATAGTAGCCTCCTTTATACTGTGACTAAGTAACGATTGCTACCAGCGTGTTTTCTCCCTGCTGGCGGAAGAAATAAGAGGCGGCGTAGGCATGGATGAACAAGGACGTATACGCTTTGTACTATCCTTTTCACCCTGTATCGCCGCATATACTTCCACACACAGCAGGAGAAATCAAAAAAATGAAGCCTTTTTATGGCTTCTCGAATTAATGGGTGTGGGCTGGATTATGTATTATTCGCCTTTTCTGAATTATACATAATACGCTGGGTGGGTATATGGATTTGCAAGTTTCTTCAAAAACTTTGCTTTTCATTACAAATGACAATTTGTCGCCCTAATCATAGCAACATAAAAGCCCGTTGCATCCGTTTTGTAACTACTCTTGTGAGACAAACCGGTTTTTAAATAACTGAATTTGTTTTGGCCTTTTACTAACCACGATTCCCCTATTGTCTTCCAAGTTCTTAATATAATCAGGGCTAATGATGAAGCTCCTTTCCGCGGTACTTGAGCCTTCACCTGTAACTGAATCATTTGTTGTTCTTACCGTCTGGGTTACGCTTAGCTCTGTGCCAATAAGATTAGCAAGTTCCTCCGCTGAATCAGCGTCATTCTGACGAAAGATAATGTAGCGATTACAGCAGTTTACTGTAGATTTATAAAACTCATCGGAAAGCGCCTGTAAGTCAGATATAGCCTGTGTGCCAAGTACGCAAGTGCACTCGGCCGACCTCGCCATGCTCACAATATCCAGTACTGTTGAAGTAGCATATCGAGCAAATTCATCCCAAAAGAACCAGCATCTTTTATCCATGTCTATCCGACCAGAAAGTCTTGCTGCTACTAAATTCCTTATATCCATAATCATCATACGTGCACAGCCACGGGCCAGGCCAGGCATACTAAGTTGGTCTACAAGGGCGAGTACTATAGCGCCCTCTTCGTATGCCGATACGAGATTGAATGACTCTCTTCCTCTTGCTACAAAAAGGTCCTCGCCCACTCCCTCCATGTATATTTTCAACTTCTCGACTTCTGCCTCAACATCGCCCCACAGCTTATCTGATATCTGTTTTATTTTCGCTTTGTCTTTAATGTTGACATCCTCTCTTTTGGATATGTAGTTGTTTATTGTTTCATAATCCAACAGCTTAACTATATTTGGCAGGGTGAATTTGATTCTGTATTTCTTCATGAATCCAAGGACGACCAAGAGCCATCGAGAAAACATTGTTTTGTAATGCTCCGTTCCTGCCGTTTCCATGATGCCTTCATCAGTATTCATCAATTCGAGAATCATGTCTTTTAGCATATGGATATCCGCCATGTTAGCGAATGGATTATATATCGAACAATCTATTCCTCGGTTACCGGTAACATTCCAGATTATCAGTTTCCTATCATAACGCTTGGCCAACATTTTCAGATTGTCATAAAGACTATACTGTTCGATTGATGCCTTCCCGTCAATAAAGAATAAAACATCATTGGTATTGGCAAGTATCTGCTCTGCAGTCCTTGCCAAGTATGCAGATTTACCACCGCCAGAAACCCCTATCACGAGCTGATGAGCAGGATTTAAATAATCGACTTTATTTACTCTATATCGTCTCAATCGCTCCTTTTCTTTTCGCTCAGAGTCGAATATCATCCTCCGCTCAGCTGTGCATACTGGATTAAGAGCATACGCAACAGCAATCAATATCATTGATGTCCCGATGCTGACCGGGTCGCTTTTTAGCCAGGCACCTGGTGAAAAATCCCATCCATATTCACCAAGTCCCTCGACCGTTACAAAATCGGTTATTGTTAAATCTACGCCTGTCTTCAAGCCAATCAGCAGAATGACGGTGCCAATAGTTCCGAGCAATATTGGTGTCAAGTAACATAACGACCTAAGCAATATATATACAATGAAGAAAGCTATGATACTTATCGGAGCAATACAAAATGCAATTAGCAAAGCAACAGTCAAGTAGCGATTCTCTACCATGGTTCACCCTCCGCAAAAAGCATCTGGAGATAGAACAATTGCTGAATCATAGTAGTTATTTTTGTGTCTGTCTCATAATCGTCATACTCAACATCAATCGCGTTTAAATATTCCTCATAAATCCTGCATGCTTCGACAAGGAACATTCGGACATCTTCATCGAGGCAAATCCCGCTTTCTACCACTCTGTTATATACAGATGAACGCGTTGGCATCCCTGTCCTATTCATGAATTCTCTCACCTTTTCCGATGCTTCCTTACTCGTTCTTATTACCTCAATCATCCCTATACCTCCAGTTCTATTTCCGTTTCGTCATAAAGATTTTCTATTCTGTTTAGAGGAATAACTTCCATCAATTCACCTATCAAATCCCTTCGGATGCGTCCTGATTTTTTGCTGATTTCCCCCGGTAAATGTTCAATGTATTTGCCAATGTCAGTCCTGATTTTTTCCAGGTCGACCATTATCAGTTCGTCCCCATATATTACCTTTTGTGCTTCAATTGCGCGACGAACCGCTTCTTTCTCGTACACCCATATTTGTCTCCGGAATCGTTCGTGGAGACTTGCAATATTATCCGACAGATGTGTACGCGAGGTCTTGCTTTTCATTACCCTTTCCACCTCGATAGCAACCAATTTATCTCCAACATACATATACCCGTCCGGACAGTGGATTCCGCGGTCGGCAGATTCGAAAAGTTGTTTTCCGTTTTGATGACCGGCGGGTATCATTTCACGTTTGGCTGCTATATCTCGCTCGGTGATGATAGCTCCGAGTTTGATGGACGATTTTTGTCTTGGAAGTGATAGCCATGTAAAAACATCTGCTTCAGCCAAAGAGTGTAGAAAAGTATACATATTGGGTATGCGTATGTTTCTTTGCTCGAGGCCTAAAGCTGCAATACCTGCTGCCGTAATATAGTTACAGGCAGGGCCTCGTGAGATGCTGATTCTTCCAATCAAATCCCCCTGAGCGAGTTGCTTAAGACGTGCTCTTATGAAGGGCAGTGGCTGGTCCGCAAAAATCGCCAGATGATAGTCGTGAGCCCACAGGACCTTGTACAGCACTGTCAGTATCACGACATCAACCTCCGTTAATGATATCCTTCTCTTTTTTTCCATTATGATTACCCTTTCTTCTCACCGCTTCTTCTTCCTATCTTTATTCTCTATCTTTTATCTCCTACCTCCGCCCCAAGCCTAAATAGTAATAATATGTAAATTAACTATTGATGTTTCTGTGCGGTATTCGGTGCCCAAGCAGCGGAGACCGTATAGAAACAAGGCGTTTAGGGGCGGGAGTAGTTATTGCCAGTAATTCTTGTCGTAACCGTTTCGAGCCGCTCTGTATAGGTAGCATAGCATCTTAGTTTTATAGGATAGGTTAGCATAGAGTAGTATAGAGAGCTGTTCTTAAGAATGTCGTAGTTCAGCCGTAATACTGCCGTAACAATGCCGTAATGCCGCCTCACTTTCAGAATGGTTCATCGTATTCTTCAAACGGAACAATTTCTTCGTCTCGAACGCGGTCAATATTGTTATCATCCAAAATATCGGCAAACAAGTTCGGATTTTTACTTCTGCTTATTTGACGGTTGCAGTTATAATCGATTTCCCTTTTTGCAGTATGTCTGATGAAATCGATTTGTGCGGTGTGCTCCCATTTCGGTTCATATCCGAGGGCATATGACAAGTACGCCATAACAATTATATAAGCCATATGCTCTTCAAGCTGAGCCAAGTACGTGAGCCACTCCCTTGGAGTTGCTGCAATCCTAACGCGTGAGTCATAGTGCTTATTCAATGACTCGTCCCAATCAGAGAATATATTCCGTATAATCCTTTCCCCTTCCTCTTGGGTTATAGGGCCATACTCATAATTCTGGTTGGCATGCTTTTTTATTTCGTCTTCGATTCTTCTCATATATAGCTCCTCCTACTCTATATCCCTTTGTCTATATGCAGTTTCTTGCTTCATTTTTCTGCGTACTCTTTTGAGCAACTTATGCTCAAAAGAGTACGCATTGCATTTACACGGCAACATACATTCCGTTCTCGAAGCAATCCAAGGTCACATAGCAACCGCTTGGCATTTCACCATTATCCAACGGCTCGGACAGCACTTCTGCGATTGTTTCGAGTATGCTATCTACAGTTGGGTCGCACATTAACCAATTCGAAGGTGCGTCCTCTTCTCTCTCGACTGCTCCCACCTCAGCGATTTCATAATCGCCCATTGACAGTAATGTTTTGATTTCTTTTTCCATTTTTGTTCTCCTCTCTCTACTATGTTGATTATTACGAGCGACGAATCTGCATAATACGCTCTGCAACGTCACCTATGTAATAGCGCTTGCTACGGCACTGATAACCTTCAGCGCCAATGAACTCCAAATCAGCAGTGATTTGATTTCGCACAAACTCTCTCGATTTCCCAAGGAAACGGGAAATATCTGAGACGGTAGCAAAATCTGCACCACCATTGCTTTGCCGTATTGCGTTTTGGATTTCTCTTTTTGTCATAGATGCTGTTATTTTGATTCTTCAAACAATTCTTCTTCACTTGCCCCAAGTTCTATGGCAATCAATCGCTTATATTTGGGATACATTGGCTTGTTTCCATTGAACGCACAATACAAATCAGATGGGTTGATTCCGAGCTTATATGCGAACTGCAATATCGATTTATTCTGTTCCAAAATCATAGACTTGCATTTTGAATACATCATGAACCTCATTTCTTTCCAGTGGTCTGTTTCCTTCTAAGCTAATCATAGATTGTTGACTATAGGGTTTCTACGCCTTATAATCAATAATATCAGTAGTAATATGCGATTGATTTTCGGGAGTCTATACCTTATGTCAAGTATATGCAAAACTATAGACCTGAACAAAGTTAGCGAAACAATAGGCAGAGTCGTTGAATCAGAGAGGGAGTCTTATGGCATCAAGAGATATGGTCACAAGCTTTCTCAAGCTGAACTTGGAGAACAAGTAGGGACAATACTTGGACCAAGAAAAGGAAAAACAATTAACGACAATTTATCGGTAGATTCAAAAACGATATACAATTGGGAGAGCGGGGTGTCTATTCCAGACTTAAAGACCATTCTTGCTCTCTGTAGAGTTTTTGATTGCGATATTGAATATCTATTAGGAAGCAAGCATAGGACTCGCGATATAGCAGACGCTGAGATTGTTACTGGTCTTTCTTCATCAGCCGTTCAAGAACTGATGGCAACTGATAACTCGCAAGTAAAAGGTATCCTTTCGCAGCTTATAGACTTGGGATTTTTAAATTTACTAAAAGCAGTCAATCGAGAGATTGCTTGGAGCAAAAAAGTAGAAAAGAAATTAGCTGACCTTTCTTCTTTTTCTGAGGAATGGTTGCGCAGGATAATAAGCAAGTCTTCCAACACAACTTTTGCTGACAGCAACGACCTTGTAGATGTCTTTTTTGATTCGGCCATATCTTCAATCAAACGATTCAGCAAAGCTAATCTTAAACAACTAAACGAGGGGTTCCCTGATTACAAGGATGAATTAATAACATCCTATGGCGGTCCCGGAGGCGAAGATTCTCAGTTGTTTTCATGGGTTGACTTACATCATAATGAAAGCAACGAGTTCTTCCTATATGCCACGAGGAACAACCTCTCCTTTGATGACAGGTATTCTTATTATCTGAACCATGGAAAAGACCCTGAAGATGTTCTAATTTCTGAGCTGATGCCTCGAGTATACTACTATGGATTTGACTATTTCGAATATGAAGCCGGAAAAACGAGACGCGCATTAGAATTACAGCATATGTTCCTTGAAATGGTTTCTAAGATAATTGAAGGAGGAAAGTAGTATGCCATCAAAACACAGAGTAAAAATAACGGTTGATGGGAAGGCATATTGGGTCGGTGGTAAAACTGAAAAAGAAGCCCGCAAAAGAGCGGAGGCAAAACGCGCCAAACTTGAGGATGGCGCAAGAACCATTCGCAAGAACATGCTGGTCAAAGATTGGGCCGAAGAGTGGGTCAAAACATATAAAGAAGGTGTAATCAACGATAACAATGTTCGGGATTATCGTTCAATAATTAAAATATACATCAACCCTGCCATTGGCCATATGCGTGTACAGGATGTTCGTTCTCATGACATCAATAAGATTTTACAGGAAGCAGCTGAAACGAAGTCTTCAGCACACGTGAAAAGGATTCGCGAGACGTGTAATCAGATTTTCAGAGAAGCATATAATTCTGACTTGACTTTGGTCGATGTTGAAAAGGGGGTAAAAAGATATAAAGGCACTCCTCCCACGCAGCGGAGAGCCATCACTCCACGAGAGAGAGAACTTACCCTTAAAGTTGCAAAAACCCACTTTGGCGGCCTTTTTGTATTGATTATGCTTTATGCGGGTCTAAGGCCAGGTGAGGTGGCCGCCTTGAAATGGAATCATGTAGATATGGAAAAACGAATCATCTATGTGAAGGATGCGGTTAAAACAACCGGCGAAGTTGGTGAGCCTAAGTCAGACGCAGGTGTCAGAGCCGTTCCTATTTCTTTACCCCTTTATAACAGGCTAATGAGAGAAAATCATGGACCATTCGACTTTGTATGTACTGATGCAAACGGGAAGCAATTTAGCAAGGATTCCATAAGACGTATGTGGCAGTCATTCAAAAAAGAAATGAATATTGCTGCTGGCTGCAAAACAATGAAGCCAAAATACAGTAAACACCTCGTTCTTGTTCCTCCTCTTGTTGTAACGGATTTAGTCTTGTATGACTATAGGCATACTTTTGGCTCCGATTGTCAGGATGCCGGTATAGCGCTCAATGTAACGAGGGAATTAATGGGTCACGTAGATATCAGAACCACCGCTCTGACATATACTCACTTGTCAAATATAGCTTTTGATGAGGCTGCTGATAAACTCGATTCATTGCATGAAAAAGATAATGGCAAGGAATAAAAAATGTGTAAAGTTGCACCTATGGTTGCACTTATGATTATATTCATTGAAAATTACACAATTATACCCGCTCTCCTAAAGCGGGTGTCGGAGGTTCGAATCCTCTCCGGGACACCAATATAAACGGCAGGCTGAATGCCTGCCGTTTACATTGATTTTCGGAGGGGTGAGAAGCTCCGATGGAAAAACCCGGCCATCCGGCCGGGCATCGCATGTACAGCATCACCAGTTTTTGTATTTATTATTGATATACTCCCTTACTCTCGGCCAGTTATCGTCGAGATACTTCAGGCAGTAATCCAGATCCTCCGGTGCGAAGTCTTTGGACGGCAGTCCTCTCTTCTTGTTGAAATTATCTATGATGATGGCTCTGACCTCTTTGTACGAGTATCCGCCTGCGCAGTGGACTCTCAGGATCGAATCCATCGTTTCATCTGCGTGCTTCGTCAGCCTTCCGCCCGATACCTCGTCCAGCTGTTCGCAATTGAGTTCTTCTGTATTCAGATCTTTCTCTTTATCAACACTCATCTCAATCCTCCTTTCACGGCAGGATGCTTTCCCTGCCGGCCCGCTTACCACTGCTCGTTGATGTATCGCAGTCCTGTCTCCATGTCCGCATCGGTACCGTCGGTGAATCTTTTCCTGAATTCGCAGTTCTCGTTCCATCCGTCGATAAATGCCTCGACAGCTTCCTCTTTGCTGTGACCGAGCTGCTTCATCTGCCAGATGAACAGTGAAAGAAGTCCATAGCCTGCCAGCTTGACTCTGCCGCCGCTTACCTGTTCAAGATCATCAAGCGTGATCTCTTCAAAGATCCTTTTATCATCCATCGTTTTTCCTCCTGTAAACAACACTTCAGTTTTCCGGAGTTACTAATCAGTAAATATACAATCATCCATGCGCGATGGAGACACCCCCTGAACGCCCCCTGAGCAACACTTCACTTGCCAAAGTAAATGCTCACTTTTTGTTGCATTAAATCTGGCAAACTCCTTTGTTGCATTAAGTCTGGCAAACCGCCGCCGAAGCTGTGGAGCTTGTGGGTAACCGGCAACCAGCAGGGCTGTGGATAAGCCTG
>JAFWGQ010000034.1 GCA_017512365.1 Mogibacterium sp. | reverse complement strand
TCTCCAAATGGACGGCAGAAGCACGAAAGGAATATGGAGACCGATACTGACATATTTAATCTTGACGAGGAAAAAATGATCATACTGATTACGGGTGCATCTCACACTGGAAAAACGCTTCTGGCACAAAAGATGCTCGAACAATACAAATATCCGTATCTGTCGATCGATCACCTGAAAATGGGTCTGATCCGCAGCGGTAATACAGAATTGACGCCGGAGGATGATGAGGCTCTGACTGGGTATCTGTGGCCAATCATACGAGAGATCGTGAAGACGGCGATCGAAAATAAACAGAACCTCATTATTGAAGGCAGCTATATTCCATTTGATTGGAGACGGGATTTTGAAGAGCGATATTTATCGTCTATTCGCTTCATTTGCCTCGCTATGAGCGAGAACTATATTGAGAACCATTTTGGCGAGATTATTGGATATGAGTCGGAAATCGAAGCCAGGATGATTGATGCAGACTGTACGAAAGATAGTCTGAAAGCAGACAACAGAGATATCATCAATGGCTTTCAACATGCAGGGGAACAGGTCGTACTGATATATTCTGATTATGAGCAAACAATAAAAGGACTTCTGGACCGACAATCGGTATTTGGAGGTAAACCATTATGACCACAGCAGAATGGATCACAGATTCATTGGTATTTATAATTGCGGCTATTCTTGCAGTTGCCAGTATCAAGAATTTCTAAATCAAGTATTTGCCTTGCCTCCGCTTCATAACGTTCTGTAAAATAATCGACCATATACTGCCACAGGGCGTTCCGGGAAGAATCCTCGAATGCCCTTTTATAGAATATAAAATCGTTACGGACCTGATTCATGCTCTCCGATGCAGACTCAACCGACAGCACATCGACATTGAAATGTGAATAAAAGAAGATCCAGGCTACCAGATCGTATTTGTCTTTAAAATGATAATAGAAAGTCGGTTTGAAGATGTCCGCGAGATCACATATCTCAGTGACACGGATCTTGTCGATTGGCTTGCCTGCCATTAATGTCTTCATTTTGTCTGCTATCCATATCTTAGTACGATCAGCCATTCCACACTCCAAATTCTTACTCTTTCCAAAATTAGTAAAAAAATCTTATATTATTCTAATTCAGTAAGTTGGATTGGTCTGAAATGCGGGATTTCTTGACATGAGTGTGAGATTGTGAGATATTATCATCGGATAATAAGGGAGTAGCTTGCGCAGCGATGCGTGACATATTTCGTCAATACGGGCCTTGTCCCCGGAATGTGTTGTAAGAAGCGAGACTTTTACCGAACAATTTGCGGTAGAGGTCTCTTTTTATATCTACCGCAGAATTTATGAAGTTGTTTCAAAGATCATCGAGGTAGAAGTATGGATTTCAACTACGTGTTCAGCGCAATTCTTACTCTTGTTGCGGGAATAGGAATATTTCTCATCGCCTGCAACATGATGAGCAAAAACCTGGAGGCTCTTGGCAGCACACAGCTGAAAAAACTTTTTGCATCCGTGTCCGGAAGTGACATCATGGGTGTAGGGATAGGGGCGGTCGGAACAGCTGCTATTCAGAGTTCCGGAGCCACAACCGTTATGGTCATAGGATTTGTAAATGCCGGTATTATGTCGCTCCATCAGGCCGCTACGGTAATTTACGGAGCGAATATCGGCACGACGATAACGGGTCAGATCGTGGCACTTGGTCTTTCGGGTAAAGACTCTGTTTCTACTACGGTAATATTCTCAGCACTTGCGGGCGTCGGAGCTTTTATGATGAGCTTCGCCAAGAGCAGCAGCAAACAAACGATAGGAGGTATAATCGCGGGCTTCGGCATGCTCTTCGTCGGTCTTTCGATGATGAGCAACTCCATGGAAAGCTTCGCGTATCTCGATTCCGTCAGGAATTTCCTCGCAAGCATAGACAATATACTTCTACTTGTTCTCGTTGGTACTGTTTTGACGGCAATCGTTCAAAGTTCATCTGTTATGACATCGGTTGCGATAACCATGGTTGTGGCGGGACTAATATCCCTCACTCAAGGTATATATCTTACTATGGGATCAAATATCGGTTCTTGCGTGGTTGCGATTATGGCGGCCGCATCCAGTGGGAAAAATGCAAAGAGAACCGCACTCATCCACCTTCTTTTCAATGTATTTGGCGTAGTGCTCTTCCTCGCAATAGGGCAGATAATAGGAATCGCGAGCAAAGGCGAGATATCGTTCGGGAGCATATTCCACGATCTCTTCCCGAAAGCTCCACAGCTTCAGCTTGCGATGTTCCACAGCTGCTTCAATATAATATGCTCGTTTGCCATGCTGCCTCTGACGGACAGACTTGTCAGGCTGGTCACGAAGCTTATACCCGAGCAGGAAGAAGTGGATCCTAACGCACCTAAGCTGTACTATGTCAACGACCATCTTCTCAACACCCCGGTCATAGCGCTTCAGCAGCTCAAAAATGAGATATTCAATATGTCCAAAATCGCCATGCATAATTATCATTTGGCGCTCGAGATGTTCGAAAGTCAGAATCTGAAAGACGAAGAGCTGTTCCGGTGGAATGAAAAGGAACTCAATTTCCTCAACAAGGAGCTGCAGGAGTATCTGGCTAAGTTGTCCGGGGCGGTAATCAACGATGATGATGCGCAGTTTATGGCGAGGAGCTTTCATGTTATTAACGACCTTGAAAGGATAGGGGACTATTCTGTAAATATAGTTCAATATACTCTTGAAATGATAGACGCCGGCGGCAGGATATCCGAGGCGGCGCATCAGGAGATCGAGGAACTCAGAAAGGCGATAGATGAGCTTTATGAAAGGGCACTCTGGACATATACGGAGAGTGACATGAGAACGCTTGGAGAATCCAAAGTGCTTGAAGACAGAGTGGATGCCATCACTGAGGATATGTCACAGAAACACATAGAGCGCGCAAAGTCAGGGAAATGTGAGATCAGCATAGGAGCTTACTATCTCTCGCTCATATCAGATTCAGAGAGGGTTGCTGATCACATCTACAATATGGCTAAATCGATAGCGTAAAGATACTACATGAGCGTCAGCAATAAGATTCGAATAATTGTATTCTTTCTGATGGTATCGATATTGAGAATTGTATTCTTTCCGGGGATACCTTCGCACATTGAGGCATGTTGTCTCCTTAGCTGACGATTATCAGGAATTAAACTATGAAGATTTGGAAGGTGTTGCAGGAGGAGTAGTGGCTGTCGGCGCAATCAACATCATCGAAGAAGACGGCGAAGGCCCAAAAGCCCCTAATACATATGGCATGATAGTGGATTAATAAAAGAAAGAAACTGTAAACATACCTGCGGATATAGTAGCAATAATCAGTCAAATTCAGGCACGGTGCGATCTGCCGTGCTTTTACTTTGCCTGTACATAACGGCAGTACAGGCAAAGTTAAAGGTCTTTTCATTCTAGCCCGGGATATGTCCTGTCACAATGTTTTCCCCGTCTTCACAGCGGTATGAGATATCCGGCGCTGAAGCCTTCATCAGCCTGACAGCTATGCTCGTATCGTCCGACAGCGGATCAGCCTGCGGTCCTCCGTATTCCACGGTGAACCCGACTTCTCCCTTCTCCTGATCATATTCAAAGGTGATGCCGGCAGAGATGTGTTCTCTGAAGCCGCGCAGGACGATCTCGACGCAGAGTTCATCCGCTACTCTCAGCATGCCCCAGCGAAGCTTTGCGGAAAGCATGTGCTTCTGGGCAAATTCCTCGATCTCGCTGTAGAGCGCAGGGACATCCTTGTTGCTCTCGCCGAGCTCGAAATGCATCACCTTCAGGCGGTGTATGAACTGTCTTGTCTTCTCTTTCTTCGGATCGTCGAAGATCTGCTGCGGACTGCCTTCCTCGTATATCTCGCCCTCATCCATGTAGAACACGCGGCTCGAGACATCGCGGGCGAACCTCATCTCATGAGTGACTATCAGCATGGTAGCCCCTCTCCGGGCCAGGTTCCTGATGACCGCCAGCACCTCTCCCACCTTTGTAGGATCAAGGGCAGAAGTCGGCTCGTCAAAGAGTATGATCTCAGGATCCATCGCTATGGTCCTGGCGATGGCCACTCTCTGCTGCTGGCCTCCCGAAAGGACAGCAGGATATCTGAGAGCCCTGTCTGCAAGACCGACCATGTCAAGCAGCTCTATCGACCTATCGTACGCCTCCTGTCTGCTCCTGCCCAGAAGCTCCACCTGGGCGAGCATGACATTCTCCACTACAGTGAGATGCGGGAAGAGGTTGAATGACTGGAAAACCATCCCCACCTTGCGTCTCAGTCTGCAGAAGTCATAGCCTTCGGCGCCGGTATCCTCCCCGTCGAGGATGATCTTCCCGGCATCAGGCTCTTCAAGCCGGTTGATGAGATTGAGAAGGGTGCTCTTCCCTGTCCCCGACGGACCGATTATCGAGATCACGTCTCCTTCATCTATGATGCAGTTCACATCTTTTATAGGCACCGCCTCCCCGTAGCTCTTGCGGAGATGCTCTATCACAAGCAGTTCTTTTGCAGGCTCGACGTCATTCTGCTCAGAGGCATGATCGCTCCGTTCTTTTATATATTCCATGTCGATGCCCTTCAGGAGGCTTCCTGCCCGCTCCCTGCGGACATGGCCTCCTCCTGCAAGGCTCAGCAGCTTTATCATGATATTCGAGAGCAGGAAATATATGATCGCCGTGGTGATCAGCGGGAAGAATGCGTCAAATGTGCGGCTTCTGATGATATCCGATACCTTTGTCAGTTCCATGACTGATATATATCCTGCAATGGAGGTCATCTTCAGAAGAGCCACCAGCTGTCCGCTGTATACCGGGAGGATATGTGTCATTGCCTGCGGCATGATGACCTTCACAAAGCCGCGAGCCGGCGTGAAACCGAGAGCTTTGACTGCTCTTGACTGCCCTGCCGGCACCGCCTCGATACCGTTCCTGTATATCTCTGATGCATAGGCGGCAAAATCAAGCGCGAAGCCCAGTATGCACACAGCCAGCGCACTGGTGGACTCGCCGGTGAAGACGATATAGTAAAGCACCAGGAGCAGCACCAGCACAGGTATGCCCTGTATCAGCCTGACATATATCCTTGCAAAAGCGTTTGCGTAGCTGTTCCTGCTCATCCTGAGCCTGCAGATAAGAGCACCCAGCAGGCTTCCGAGCAGGCCCGAAAGGAATGTGAGTATGAGAGTGACCCCCAGTCCGCTCAGTATCATCTTCAGGCCGTTCCCCATTATGAAGGTGTTTTTGAAACCCTTCCTGAGCTTATCAAGGAACGCTGCTGCCTTCGGGACCTCTGCGGATGATGAGTCGGTCTTTATGACCATATGCATGTCGCTCGCAAGCACCGGATCTGTGATATTGATATTCTGCAGACGCTCGGGAGTGATGTACAGAGCATCTGCTATCATGTCATATTTCCCGCTGTTGATGCCGGCGATCGCCGCAGAGTAGGTAACGACTTCATATTCAGGACGATAGCCGTATTTCACGCAGAACTGATCTACGATATCGATGAACTCCCCTGTAAGCTGATCTCCGGCATAGTATGTCATAGGGAACCACGCTCCGTTCGTGACGACGCGCAGGACCCCGTTCTCGCCGGAGAATTCATAGTCAAGCGCCACGTCGTCTTCAGCAGACACCGAAGACCATTTTGTGACTGTCTCCCTGAACTTCCCGCTCGCCGTCATCTCCTTCAGGAAGCTGTTGAACTCGTCCTTGAGGCGGTCGCCCTTTTCGTTCCTGCTTGTTCCGAATCCGTCGATCGTTGTGGCTGACGGCAGGCTGACAAAAGCGAGATCGTCATAGTTGCCCCTTGCCAGATCGAGATGACTGTAATATGCCGCAACAGCATCGACCTTCCCACTCTCAAGGGCGATGAACATGTCCGAAAAGCTGTCATAATTCACCGTCTCGCATTCCGGCCACAGTTCGGCCGGTACAGCTGTGAGCTCAGACCCTGTGATCCCCGCTATCCTGGCGCCCGGCTTGTTCAGATCATCCGGAACATTCCCTACAGCCAGATACTCGAAGTCTTCAGCGCGTATTACTGTATATATGGCGTCTTCCATGTCCGTGATCCTGCCGTTATCATCAGGAGACATGGAGTTGCGGTGTGCGGATATCAGACTTATGAGATCCGGATACTGAGACAGAACGGCCTCCGCTTCGGCATATGACGCAGGGAAGGCGTCGATCTTCCCGTCGGAGAGGAGCTTCGGGAGCTCAGCCGCATCATCTGCATAGTAAAGCTCGGGGTCCTGATACATTTCCGAGACCGCTTTTTCAAGCTCCGGGTCCTTCACAATCCCGATCTTCCTGCCGCTCAGATCCTCGATGTCATGAACAGGCCCGGGTTTGCGGGAGGCTGTCGTGGTGCCGGTGAGCTGAGGTATGAGCACGATGAGCACTGCGGCGATAATGATGATGATCTCCGCCTTCAGTAATTTTTTTCTTTTTTTCTCGTTGTTATCCATGAACTTTTACCAGGCTGTGTCCCGTAATCGCTGCCGGGAACAGACACACGCTGCTTTTTCTCCATGTCCAGAAGTATAGCACAAAAAAGATGCCTTTTGAGAATCCGGATCTTATCTGAGCCGATCCAGATCGTCCTGCGAATTCTATTCAAGCCCGGACAGCTTTTTTCAAAAGCTGACGATTATCAGGAATTAAACTATGAAGATTTGGAAGGTGTTGCAGGAGGAGTAGCGGTTTACGGAGCAGTTAACCTCATCGAAGAAGACAGCGAAAACCCAAAAGCCCCTAATACATATGGCATGATAGTGGATTAATTCAAGAAAGAAACTGTAAACATACCTGCGGATATAGCAATAATCAATCAAATTCAAGCACGGTGCGATCTGCCGTGCTTTTACTTTGCCTGTACATAACGGCAGCACATGACCGCTCCGGTACATATCAGAAGGTCTGGTTTTAGGGTAATTTAAGGTTCATTTTACTTTCAGACAGTAGACTGTGAAGCACAGAATAACAAAGCTGCTGCGGATGGTAGTTCGCAATATAAAACACTCCGTTATTTTAAGAATGGAGGAATTATTTATGTTTAGGAAAACTTTTGCACTGCTGCTCGCGGTGCTCATGATCTGCTCTCTGGCTGCATGCGGAAATACTTCTTCGCAGGAAGAAAACAAATCGTCAGAAGGCAATACATCTGTTCAGGAGCAGGCGGATACAGATGCCGCATCTCCTGTTGGCACTGTCGCCAATACGCTGGCAGAGGATGAGGATGCACTCATTGCTGCATATGCAGATAAATTTGAGCAGAAAACCTACACAGATCCCGACAGCGGGCTGTCGATTACCTATAATCTCTACCTGCCGGAAGGATATGATGCATCCGGTTCTTATCCGATGGCAGTCTTTATCGCCGATTCCAGCTGTACAGGGAATGATCCTGCGAGATCCCTCACGCAGGGACGAGGAGGTCTTGTGTGGGCTGCAGAAGAATGGCAATCGGTACATCCGACCATTGTAGCCGTTCCGACTTATCCCGAAACGATACTGGATGATCATAGCGGTTATACCACAACGGAATACGTGGAACTCACCAAACGCTATATCGACTACATGAGCAGCGAATACGCTGTCGACACCAGCAGGATTTACGGTACAGGACAGTCCATGGGGTGCATGACTACGCTGATCCTGGCATCTGAATATCCGGACCTCTACGCCGCCTGCATGTTCGTGGACGGTCAGTGGGACGTAAACACGTTGACCGGCCTTGAAAGTCAGACATTTGTTTACTTCGCTGCCGAAGATGATCAGATGGCATGGACCGGCGCGCAGGAAGTGATGTCCATGTTTGATAAAGACTCTGCATCATATAAATATGAACAGTGGGACGGCAGCTGGTCTGTGGATGAATTGTCAGCAGCTGCAGAGAAACTGTTCACAGCTGATGAGGACCAGTATTTTATATCCTGGAAAACAGGAACCATAGGAGCTGATGGCGGTGGTAATGGCGGACCGGGAGGCGGAGCTTCATACCATATGGCGTCTTTCGATTACGCATATAACTGTGTGGCGGCCATGGAGTGGCTGTTTCAGCAGAGCAAATAGTACGCGGACTGCATGCAGACTCAGTCAATAACGGCTGGGTCTTTTTCTATGATCGCAAATCGGGAAAGGAGGGTCAGGCTGCGGCACATTGTGAGGTGACGACCCGACTCGTGAAGCTGTCAAAAATCAGAAAAAACAAAACAAAACACAGAACTATAGTAAGATGTGTCAAAAGACAGGTCTTGCCGTAAAACATTATGAAGTTTATAATACAGCGCATTAGACTCCGGTGCTGCGTAAATTCACAAGGTGAATCAGGAGGGAATCATGAATGAGGAATGCTTGATATGCGAGGCTCCGCTTGAGTATCTTGAAACAGATACATTGATGGAATGCGGGATATGCCACAAAAAAGAGAACAGTAAGACGAGATGCATCAACGGCCATTATGTATGTAACGAATGTCACACACAGGGGCTGGACAGTATTATCAGATTATCGCTGGAAGAAACTTCAAAGGATCCTGTTGAGATCATGGAGAAAATGATGAACTTGCCGTTCTGCCATATGCATGGGCCCGAACATCATGTAATGGTAGGAGCTGCGCTTCTGACTGCATACAAAAACTCCGGCGGAGATATCGATCTTAATGAAGCCTTGATTGAGATGATGAATCGCGGGAGGAGTGTTCCGGGCGGTTCATGCGGCTTCTGGGGCGCCTGCGGAGCCGGAATCAGTTCGGGGATGTTCATCTCTATTATTTCAAACTCCACGCCTTTATCCACAGAGCCGTTTTCACTCTCTCATCAGATGACTTCCGAAGCGCTTGGAAAAATCGGTGAGATCGGCGGGCCGCGCTGCTGTAAGCGTGATTCCTTTATATCTATCCTTACGGCAATTGATTTTGTGAAAAAGCATTTCGGTATAGAAATGGAACGGCCGGACACTGTAGTTTGCAGCTATTCTGCACAAAACAATCAATGCATAGGCAGACGCTGTCCGTTTTCAAAGGCAAATCAGCGATCTGGCAGAGAGCGCCGTGCAGATCGAGGAGGCAATCGGCCGCAGGCTTGAGATCGTATCCGGCGGCAGCTCTGTCACGCTGACTCTGGCTGCAGCGGGCATACTGTCCTGGATGTGACAGACAGCAGACGAGAATGGAAGACGGGCGACACCGTAAGCTTTGGCCTGTTCTACATGCCTTTGCTCCAGTGCTTCTCAACGCGGCATGTATCGATCAGGAAAAGAGGCTGCTGGTAAGCCGGTAAAAGATTATTCGATATATGGATAACATTATACGTCAGCATATAGTTTTCAATGGCTGGGTACAGGGCGTCGGGTTCAGATACAGAGCAAGACACGCTGCTGAGATGTACGGAGCGACAGGCTGGGTCAGGAATGATCCCGGGGGTTCTGTTACCATGGAGATCCAGGGGACAGAAGAGCAGATCAGTAATGTGATCATAGCTATTGAGAAGGGCACATATATTCGGATCGAGGATATGCAGGTCAAAACGATTCCTGTAAATGAAAATGAGACGGGCTTCCATGCCGCAGGATAGTTCACAGCATGATCCGCGGCATTGACGAAGATATTGAACCGGCAACCTTAGTTGAAAACATAAGTGAAAAGAATACAACAGGAGTATCCTGCAGACCGGACCCGTGTGAAGGGAGACCTTTATGGACCTGATAAACGATGAAAAAGACAAGCGCATAGAAGAACAGGCCGCAACGATCCGTCTTCTTACCGATCTTACAAAGGCGGGAAGCTGGGTCATCAGCTATGCGCCGGACGGATCTGCGGCATCCGTGCAGTGGGGAGACGGCTTCCGCAGGCTGATGGGCTACAGCGATCGGAATGATTTTCCCGATGAGATCGGATCGCTCGTGAATGGTGTTTACCCGGAAGACAGGGATGCTCTCTTCAGTGAGCTGAATGCCGATGCTTACGATGAAGAAATCATGAGCACAAAGGGCCATGACTTCCGCTTCTGCAGAAAGGACGGATCGGTCCGGTGGTACCGCAGCATGGGTGTATTGTCCCGGGACCCTGAAGGAAGACCGGTGCAGTACAGAGGCGTGACGATAGACATAACCCGGGAGAAGGAACATGATGCTCTGTACGCTGCATTGCAGAACGAAGCTGCATCGCTCGATACCCATCCATGAAATGCTCGGATCAGGCAAGTGGACGATGGATTTTATTGATTTTCGTTGTCTCAGTATCTATGATATATTTGTATAACAGGTGAAGGCAGAACTGCCTGCAAAGAATAAAGTATTCACATGATGGTTATAATGTTTTATACAGAAAAAGGAGATTATCATGATCAGGGATGAAGACAATAAGACAGATGATATGCAGCAGATCGATCAGAAGGAACTCGAAAATGTATCGGGAGGAAACTCCGATGAACTGGCCGGAGACAGCATAGTGCTGAGCAAAATGGGCTTCGGCAGTCCGAAAAATGAGATCGACCTGATCTGCAGGCCGGCCCTCCGCCGCGAGGTCGTGAAGTGCTGGGCCGATGCGGGCGTGGAATGCAGATATGACGGCTTTGTCAGGAACAAGTATTACATCAACGGCGAGAAGGTCACACGCGAGGAAGCTCTCAAATATGTAATGAGTAAAAAAAGGTAGAGCACAGGCCTGCATGAGCGATGAACAAAACACCGGCAGATGGTCATTCCGGATGACCTTCTGGCCGGTGTTTTATAAGTTTTTTTTTCTGAACTGCGTGGTTTATTTCCTGGTATTCCATTAAAATGATGGTACGATCGTAACAGGACAGAAAGCTTTTGATATTCTGTGCAGAGAACCGCTCGTAGCTGAGGTCGATCTCGACGAGGTCGTGGAGGCAGTCGAAAAAAAGCTGCCGAAGGAAGGATTCGAGCCTGAGGTCGGCATCGTTCTGGGTTCAGGTCTCCATCCACTGGCGGATGAGGTCGAAGTTGTGCAGTCCATCCCGTACGAAGAACTGAACCTGGATCTTCCTGAATCCGTGTACCTGCAGGTGACCGGACCGACCTATGAAACGGCCGCGGAATCAGAGTTCTATGCATCATGCGGAGCCGATACGGTCGGGATGAGCACGGCCTGTGAGACGATCGTCCTGAGACATATGGGGGTCAAAGTCCTCTGCTTCAACTGCGTGAGCAACTATTGCCCGAACGTTTCCGGTGGGGGAACTTCGCACGAAGAGGTCCAGGAGACTGTCGATAAAATGAGCAAAGATCTGGTGAAGCTGGTCGGTGCCACGGTAAAAAAGATCGCTGACAGATAAGACGAACAGAGGCGGCGCAATGAAAAACCTGAAATGGTGCATATACACGTACAGGCACAGAAAAGCCTTTGAGTACTGCGTGCGCAGATATATCCATGAACCTGTTCTGAGAGAAGAGATGCTCATGCGCGCGGCGGTCCACGACATGGATAAAATGACGATGTATCTTTTCATGGACCAGAAAGAGGCGCAGGAGATGCATGTGGATACTCAGCCTCATCACCTGGAGAATGATCTGCCGAGAACATATGAGGACCTTGTCGAGACTGTGATAGATTATGAGTGCGCTCCTTATACCAAGCCCGACAAGCCGCTGAATGCATTCGACTTCACGAATCTTCTGATGGACCGGAAGATCCTTGATGAAGAGACGGGAAACAGGCTGATCTCCATAATGGAGGAACTGGGCATCGCCGGCTCGACAACGTATGGCGATGATGAAGAGGGACAGAAGTATATCAGCAGTCTGGAAGATGTCACAGAAGAAATGATATACGAGGAGATACTGACATATATAAACGAGCATCCTGACAATGCTCTCAACATGATACTTGAGCATGTCAGGGACAGCGATTCGGGGAGCGGTCACAGACAGAGATGACAGGATCGAGAATCATGGTCTGTAATGAAGGATCCGGGACAATAAAAAAGGAGGAAGACTATGGATTACAGAAAATTCGGCGACACGGTGTATATCCGGATGGATAAGGGCGATGAGATAATAGGGAGCATCCTGGATATCTGTGAGAAAGAACAGATCCCGTCTGCCATATTCAGCGGGATCGGCGGATGCAGCGAAGCGCAGATACAGACGTTTCTGCCGGAAACCGGCAGCTTTGAGACACAAACGATCTGCGGCATGCTGGAAATGGTATCGCTTACAGGGAGTGTGATCTCCGATGATCATAAAGGACTGTATCAGCACACACACGGCGTGTTCTCATATAAAGACGGAGATAAACACTGCGTCTCTGCAGGCCATATCAAATCGATCACAGTGTTATATACAGCAGAGATCGAATTGAGACCGGTCAAAGGAGGAAAGATCAACCGGCAGTACAATCCGGAGACGGGGACAGGCTTCTGGAGCTTCAGGTAGACCCGGCTCGCAGCGATACAGCATGATCCTGAAAGGACCGGCCCGGGACTTCGTCCCTGACGCCGGATAAAAACAGCACAGAGTCTCCGATACGCTTCTCGGAGGCAGGCGATTCAGGACTCTGACTGATGTGGATCCTGACTGCGGTGATGTGCATAACGGCGGGCGCGCTGTATGCGGGATGGCTCTGATCCTCGCCGGCAATGGGACTCAACAACCTGCTGATAATACTTTAGGACGGAACGGAGACGGACATGGGAGGAAATATAAAAATATGCATATTCGATCTTGACGGAACGCTGGCAAGGACACAGGAATCCATTGCGAGACCGGTGAACATGACGCTTTCATACTACGGACTGCCGGAGCAGCCTGCAGAAGCGTTCAATTATTTTGCCGGGGACGGACTGAAGAACGCGCTCAAAAGGGCGCTTGCCGCGGCAGGGGATACCGATGAGTCGCATCTGGAGGAAGGCTTTCCCATGTGCAGGAACTGGATGCAGGAGGATCCGTGCTATCACGCGGAGCCGTACGAAGGCATCATCCCCGCGCTGGAGGAACTGAAGAGCAGAGGCATCAGGATCGCCGTATTCTCCAACAAACCGCATGAAAGCGCCGTGAGCGTCGTGGAGACTATATTCGGGAAAGGCTTTTTCGACCACATCCAGGGACAGACGGATGAGATACCGATCAAGCCTGATCCTTCGGGCGTGTTTGAGATACTGGAGAAGTACGGCGCGAAAAAGGAAGAGTGCCTGTATTTCGGAGATACGAATACCGACATGATGACCGGGCATAATGCCGGAGTTACCGCTGTCGGAGTGAGCTGGGGCTTCAGGCCGAGAGCGGAGCTGGAGGAGTACAGAGCGGATATTATTATCGACAGCGCAAAAGAGATACCTTTGATCACCCTGAAATGGTAAAGTAAGATAAATGTCTATACATATCGTACTGGTAGAACCCGAAATACCTCCGAATACAGGAAACATCGCGCGAACGGCCGCAGCAACAGACAGCGTGCTCCATCTGGTGAAGCCGCTCGGATTCAGCCTTGATGAAAAAAGTCTGAGACGGGCGGGTCTTGACTACTGGCCTTACGTCAGGCTCGAGATCCACGAGAGCCTCTCCGGGTTTATGGAAGAGTACGGGGACAGAAGGATGTGGCTCGCAACGACAAAGGGAGAAAGGCTCTACACCCGGGCAGAGTTCAGAGACGAAGACATGATACTTTTCGGGCGCGAGACAGCCGGCCTTCCGCGCGAGCTCATCGATGCGCGGAAAGAATGGGCGATACGCATCCCGATGAGCAGGGATACCCGCCTGAGATCGTTCAATCTTTCGAACGCGGCGAACATAGTGCTGTTTGAGGCGCTGAGGCAGCTGGACTTCCCGGGACTGGAGTAGGACAGGATTCACAGAGCGGCGTAAGCGCGGAATGGAGAGATAAATAACAAATGATAGTACTGGTGATACCGGATGTCCACCTTAAGCCGTGGGTATTCGACAATGCAATGGAGATAATGGACACAGGAGTCGCGGACAGGGCGGTCTGCCTGATGGACATACCTGATGACTGGGGCAGAGAGCATGATCTGCAGCTGTACGAAGACACCTTCGATGCGGCCATCCGCTTCCAGAAGGAATTCCCGGACACGCTCTGGTGCTACGGCAACCACGATCTGTCGTACAGGTGGCTCCAGTATGAGACCGGCTTTTCCCCGGACGCCATACATGTCGTCAATGAAAAACTCGATGAACTGAGAAACGAGCTGCCTGTCGAAAGACGGATGGCATACGTCCACAGGATAGACAATGTCCTCTTCGTTCACGGCGGCATCACTCAGTCGTTCGCGGAATGTCATGCCGGCGATGCGGACATCGAAGATACCGGCGCGGTTATGGAAAGGCTCAACAGACTCGGAAGGGATGAGATGTGGGATGATGCATCGCCGATATGGTTCAGGCCCCAGTTCAGCGGGGACAGGATGTACAGGGAAACAGAGCTGCTGCAGGTAGTCGGGCATACTCCGGTGAAGAAGCTCGAGCGGCGCGGCAGCGTTTTGTCCTGTGATCTTTTCTCGACCTACAGGACGGGAAAGCCGATCGGAACGGAGGAGTTCCTGATGATCGATACGGAGACATGGAGCTTCAGGGGCATCAACTGAAAAAATGCCCCGGCCGGAACCTGAGTCTTGTACGGCAGGGGCCGGTATGATATAAGTTATAGGCAGGAGGGAATGAACCATGAGTGAAAAGAATTCGTTGAAAACAGTGATCGAGATGATCGTTCTTGCCGTGATCATCGCTGTTGCAGTATATCTGTTCATGAACAGCCAGGGGCAGAGCGATCTGGGTGCCGCAGCCGCGAATGCAAGAGTCCCGCTGGGAGAAGCATTCGGTAATCTGCTTGCAAAATATTTCTGACAGGAAGACGGCTGCCCCGTGTGCAGCCGGATATCATCATGACATGCGGCGCGGCCTCACGGCCGTGCTTTTTTCTTTGTTCCGGCAAAAGGGAAAGCAAGGATATCCGTGATAGGGTATAATAACAGCAGAAGACCGGAAGGATACGCACAGATCATACAGCAGATCGGGTAAGCACATGATGTCGGGAAAACAAAGCGTGACAGTTGAAAAAAGAGTATCCGGCAATGTGATGCGCATCGTCTTGTGCGCGTGTCTTGCCGTGTGCATGGCTTTTGTCCGCCCTGCCGGCGTCTCAGCCGCCGCGCAGGATGAAGAGACGGTGAGGGTGGGCTACTATGAAAACGAAGTGTTCGAGGAAGGCGCCCGGGAGGGCGCCGTAAAGACCGGATACGCTTACGAATACTATCAGAAGATATCGGAATATACCGGCTGGCGCTATGAATACGAATACGGCGAGTTCGGTGATCTGTATCAGATGCTCCTGGACGGAAAGATCGATCTTCTTGCCGGCCTGGCACGCACGGAGGAAAGAGGATCCATCATCGGATATCCCGATGCTGCCATGGGGAACGAGACTTATAACCTGGTAAAGCACGATGATGACGATGAGATAACGGCGGACCCCGCCACGCTCAGCGGCAGAAAGATCGGAGTCCTCGACAGCGCCATGGCGGATGCGCTGAGAGACTATCTGAACGGCAGCGGCGTCCGGGCGGAAGTAGTGACCTTCCGCGACTATGAACCGCTGTTCGCGGCGTTCGATAAGCACGAGGTGGATGTCCTGGCGGCTGAGGGAGACGGGGCGTACGGAAGATCCAACGCGGAGCTTCTCTGTGCGTTCGGTTCCTTAAACTACTATCTGTGCGTAAGCAGGTCGAGACCGGATCTCCTGAGAAAACTCAACGCTGCCCAGTCGGAACTGGCGGCGGATGAACCGAACTATGTCAATGCCCTGAAGGGCAGGTACTACCCGGTCAGCATCTCGAGCCGGGTCTTTTCCGGACCGGAAAGAGAGTGGCTCGACTCGCACGATGAGCTGAGGGTCGGATATCTCAACAACTACATCCCGTACAGCTATACCGACGGATCCGGGGAAGTAACAGGCGTCGTGAAGGATATAGTGCCGCAGATGCTGGATGAGCTGGACATAGACGATCTGTCCGTATCATATGAGAGCTTCGAAAACTATGACGACATGACGGCGGCGCTCGGAGAGGGCAGGATCGATACGGCTTTTCCGGTGGGAGGAGGCCTGTACTATTCAGAGGAGAACGGCATACTCCAGTCAGGGCCTGTCGTTTCCGCGGCGACCGAGCTCGTCTTCAGGGGTGCGTTCTCAGAAGACAAGACAAAGCATTTCGCGGTGAACGAGAACAACCGCATGCAGTACTATTTTGTAAAGACACATTATCCCGACGCGGAGATAACGGCGTATCCGTCGATAGACGCGTGTCTCAAAGCGGTGATGGACGGAAAGGCGGGCTGCACGACGCTTAACGGCCTCAGAGCGGATGACATACTCAGGAACAGCAGATATTCGGGACTTTCCCTGCTGCAGACGACCTATGATGACGACAGATGCTTTGGCGTGCAGACAGGGAACGAGGGACTGCTCAAGCTTCTGAACCGGGGAATCAATGTCCTGGGAGCCGACTACGCTCAGAACCTGGCTTACCATTATACAGATCAGTTGTATACATATTCGCTGACTGACATGATACGTGACAACGCCGTTCTTTTCGGCCTTATGATACTTGCGGTCGCCGGCATCATAATCGGCTTCCTGGTGCGCGACAGGAAGCGCTCCTCCCGCGAGATAAAGGACAAGGAGAACGCGCGTAAGGAGCTGGAGGAAGTGAACGCGAAGCTTGTTGAACAGCAGACGCGCCGCGAGCAGCAGGACAAGATGATCACGGCCCTGGCTTCAGACTACCGCTGCGTCTATCATGTCGACCTGGACAATGACGATGCGGTCTGCTACAGGGCGGATCCGAATGATCAGGAACAGACTCCTGAAGGAGTGCATTTCCCGTATCTTGAACGCTTCACATGGTACGCGGAGAATTACGTTGCCGAAAGCTACCGGGACGGCTTCCTGACATTCATAGATCCGGAGCACATACGCAAGGCTCTGGAGACCGAGCCGATCATCGCTTACAGATATCTGGTGAAGAGGAGCGGCAGGGAGTATTACGAGATGATAAGGATGGCCGGCGTCCGTCACGCGAAGAACCGCGACGATCACATAGTGCACGCGGTCGGTCTCGGCCTGACGGTCATAGATACGGAGATGCGCGATACCATGGCGAGGAACCAGGCCCTCATAGAGGCCCTTGGAACGGCGGAAGAAGCCAGTAAGGCAAAAACGGCCTTCCTGTCGAACATGAGCCATGAGATACGCACGCCGATGAACGCCATCATCGGACTGGACAGCCTGGCCCTCAGCAATGACGAGATACCTGACGAGACGCGCGAATACCTCGAAAAGATAAACGAGAGCGCGAGCCATCTGCTGAGCCTCATAAATGATATCCTTGACATGAGCAGGATAGAATCGGGACGCCTCGTGCTGCACAGGGAAGAGTTTTCGATCAGGGAAATGCTCGACCGGATCAATACCATGGTCATGGCTCAGTGCGCTGACAAGGGCCTTCACTATGAGTGCAATGTGAGCGAAGATATCAGCGACTGCTATATCGGTGACGACATGAAGCTCAGGCAGGTGCTCATAAACATCCTCTCAAACGCGGTCAAGTTCACTGATCCTCCGGGGGATGTCACGCTCAGCATAGAGCGGACGGCTGAATATGAAGATCATTCCTCGATAAGGTTCCGCATAAAGGATACCGGAGTGGGTATGGACAAGACCTTCATCCCGAGGATATTCGATCCGTTCACGCAGGAGGACAGCAGCAGGAACAGCAAGTACGGCAGCACGGGACTCGGCATGGCCATAACGAAGAGCATCGTCGAGCTCATGAACGGCACCATATCCGTAGAGTCCGAAAAGGGCGCGGGAACAGAATTTACGGTGGTCGTCACGCTGACCAACAGCGAATCCGGGCACGCTGACGAAGATGCCGGCAATGACGTGCGCAAAACGGGAGGACCGGCTGAACTGAAGGGGCGGCATATCCTCATGGCCGAAGATGTCATAGTCAACGCTGAGATCATGAAGAAGATCATACAGGCGGGCGAGGCGGAGATCGACCACGCGGAGAACGGAAAAGCTGCTCTGGACATGTTCAGGAACAGCCCTGCGGGATATTACGATGCGATACTGATGGATATACGCATGCCTGAGATGGACGGCCTTGAGGCGGCTCAGGCGATAAGGGCCCTCGACAGACCTGATGCCGGAACGGTCCCGATAATCGCCCTTACGGCGAATGCCTTCGATGAAGATGTGCAGCGTTCGCTGCAGGCGGGCATGAACGCGCATCTGTCAAAGCCTATAGAACCTGAGAGACTTTACCGGACGCTGGAGGAGCTGATCTGGGAAAGAGGCAGGCGTGAACAGTAAAAAAAACGGCCTTACATGGCCGCGGCGCCGTCGCCGTGATGAGCGACCCTGTGGGAAGCCCTGAGGCTGATTATTCCGTACATGTTGGAGAGTATCGTGAGGATGTCGAAGGTGAATCCCACGTAGTTCTGTATCGTAAGGTCGTAGACGAACCACATGGACTGGGCGATGATCAGTACCAGCTTGAGCCTGGTCTCGTCCTTTACATCGATCATCCATGTGTAGAAACAGGCGGATATTATAGGGAGCCAGCCGATCCAGCCGAGAGTGTTGAGCCTTGCGGACAGCATCACCTGTACGGCTATCACCAGGAGCTTCATCGGGACTGTAAGAGGTCCCTTGAGACAAAGCAGGTTTCTCAGGATGCTGACCAGCGATGATATGGCGCCCGTCATGCCTCCGAGGATGATGTTGGCTGTGCCCATCAGAGTGAACATCGAGCACTGGGTGAGAAGTATGGACCTTCTCGTTTTGAGAAATCCCACAGCGACCATGAGCATGGCGCCGGCAAAAGATATGGCGTTTCCGATAAGTATCAGGTTCATTATTACGATCCTCCAAAAACAATAAAAAAATGACACGATACGTGCTGGTGTCATTGGTGCGATTTACGGTCGTTTGTGGATCGCCCGTCCGATTACGGGCATAAATGACAGGCGCAAATATAACAAATCCGGCTGTGAGTGTCAAGTCAGGTCCGTGTTTTTTTCATCATGCAGGATCGCGCGATCGCGGGCAGATACAGCAGAAAGGAAGCGGATGCTTTACGTTGCGAGACACGGAGAAACGGAGTGGAACGCTCTGAATAAGGTTCTGGGGCGCACTGACATACCCCTTGACGCCAGAGGGACCGGGCAGGCGCGTGAACTGGCGCGCTCGGTCGCGGACCTTGAGCTGGATGAGATCATAGCATCTCCTCTCGGCCGCACCAGGCAGACCGCGGAGATCATTTCCGCTGAGACCGGAGCGGGATACAGGACCGATGACAGGCTGATCGAGCAGGAATTCGGGCGCTTCGAGGGCGTAGACAGATCTGACAGGGGATTTCAGGAGGCAAAGAGGAAGTACTGCGCGGGATATCCGGGAACAGAATCGCATTTCGAAATGGCTGCAAGGGTGGTCTCCCTGCTCAGGGAAACAGCGGGGAGGAACGTGCTCCTCGTGACGCACGGCGGCATCTGCCGTATCATACGCAACTATTTTGAGGAAATGGACAGGGAAGACTTCGTGTGCTTTTCCCAGGCTAACTGCGAACTCAGGGCGTATGACAACAGCGTCATCAGAGGATCCGGGCCTTCCGTGCAGACGACAGACACCGTGCTGATGGTCAGACCGGCCGCCTTCGGCTTCAATGAAGAGACAGCCGCAAGCAACGCCTTTCAGAAAAAAGGAGAGGGGAGCGGCACAGCCGCGGCGGCCTGCAGGGAGACGGATGCGTATATCGCACTTCTGAGAGAGAACGGGATCAGCGTGATCGCTGCGGAGGATACAGAGGAGCCGCGCACTCCTGATGCCGTCTTTCCGAACAACTGGTTCTCCGTCCATGACGACGGGACCCTGGTGCTCTATCCGATGCTCGCTGAAAACAGGCGGCTCGAAAGGGATCCGGCTGTGCTCGAGGCTGTCAGGATGAACGCTGATGTAAGAAGAACTGTCGATCTCACTCGCTTCGAGAGCGAGGGTCTGTTCCTTGAAGGCACGGGATCCATGGTCCTTGACAGGGTGAACAGGATCGCCTATGCGTGCAGATCGCCGAGGACGAGCGCGGCCGTGCTGGAATATCTGTGTCTGCGCCTGGGATACCGCCCGCTCTTGTTTGACGCCGCCGGCAGGAGCGGAGCTCAGATATACCATACTAACGTAATGATGCATGTCGGGAGCAGGATCGCGGTCGTCTGCACGGAAGCGATAAGAGACCCCGTTCAGAGGTCAGTGGTGAGAGAGTCTCTCAGGAATGCGGGAAAGATGATAATGGAGATCAGCATCGATCAGATGGAGCACTTCGCCGGGAACATGCTCGAGCTCCGCAGCGGGGACGGGGAACCGTGCCTGGTCATGTCCCGCACTGCGCACGACAGTCTTTCAGAGGACCAGACCGCGGTGCTTGAGTCGGAGATGAATCTGATTGTACCCGCCCTGGACTGCATCGAAAAATACGGAGGCGGCTCGGCAAGGTGCATGCTCGCCGAGATATTCTGAAGATCGCAGAGATCCGGAGGAAAAAAATGACAGGAAAAAGGATCAGGACAGCAGCGAGGATCGTGATGCTCATCGTCATGACGGCCTGCCTGCTGCTTTCAGCAGGATGCCGGCATATATACAGGCATTGACGCCATCAACCGGCCGGAGGTGCGCGTCATGGAGAATCCCGGCGGGCTCAACGAACAGTTCGCGCGTGAAAACCTGCCGGACGCGACGCTGATCATCCATGATGTCAATCAGGAGATCCCGGGCCTTGTCGCTTCGGGCGAGGCGGACGTCATGATCACGGAGATCATGGAGGCCGGATATTATGCAGGACAGGACGAACGGCTCGCCGCGCCGCTGATCCATGAGCCTTTCACTGACGGAGAACTGGGCGTTCTCATGCCGAAGGGGTCGGAGGACCTGCTGGACTATGTGAACGGCTTTCTGGCAAAAGAAAAGGAGTCCGGCAGGATAGATGAACTGGCGGAGAAATATTTCTACGGATACGCGGAGGATGACGTTCTGGAGCCTGCCGCGTAGAAAGGGAATGATCAAATGAGGTGATGATTTGAACGGGATGCTTTTTGTTTTCACTGTCGCGATGGCGGTAGTCTGTGTGACCGGGACATTCAATGAAAAGGTCACGCGGATGCCGCATGAGATAGCTCTGCTGCTGTTCTCATCGATAATAGGTTTTATATGGCTTGCGGCGGACATGCTGATAAGCGGCGAGGGAGCCGGCGATGTGCTGGCAAAAGCGCACTTTTTTGACATAGAGGGCTTCCTGCTGGAAGGGGTGCTCTGCCTGATGCTCTTTGCAGGCTCAGTCCATCTCAGGCTGTCGGACTTCCGGAAACAGGCGAGGCAGGTCACGGTGCTTTCGATCATATGCACGCTGCTTGGAGCCGTGTTCTACGGGGTGCTGTTCTACGGGGTGTCGGCGCTGCTGGGACTGGGGCTGACACTTCCGCTGTGCCTGATGTTCGGGAGCATAGTGGCGCCGACGGATCCTATAGCGGCGACCGGCATACTCAGCAAGTTCGGCCTGCCTGAAGACATCTCCTTCCTTATACAGGGAGAGTCTCTGTTCAACGACGGTGTGGGCGTCGCGCTCTTCGTCGTGTTCTCGGCCATGGTCACCGGCGACGGGAAGGGAGGCTTCTTTTCGATCATGGCAAGGGAACTGCTCGGAGCCGCTCTGGTCGGCTGCGTGGTGACATGGCTGTGCTTTCAGCTGTACAGGCGCACGGAGAGCAGGGAGCTGGGCTTTTTCATAAGTGTACTCACGGTCTCGCTCTCATATGTGATCTGCGAAAAGGCGGACTTCTCCGGAGCGATCGCGTCGGTCGTCTGCGGGATACTCTTTTCGGCGCTCCGCAGCCGCTGTGGAATGACCGCTCAGGCTGAGCGCACGAAGCATTTTTCGACCATATGGGAGACGCTCGATCTCCTGCTAAACTCGCTGCTGTATGTGATGCTGGGTCTTACCTTTATACGCATCCTGCAGATGGAGCATGTGATCATCCTTGCTGCGGCGGGGATAATCGTGAACCTCATCGCCAGGAGCGGCAGCCTTGCAGTCTCCACTCTTATCATGGGCGAACTGCCTGACGGATATGACAGGCGCAGCTTTGTGGAGCTGCTGACCTGGGGCGGACTGCGCGGCGGACTTTCGATCGCGCTCGCGATGAGCACAAGGGAGATGCTGCCTGAACAGACCTATTTCATAGTGACGGGATGCACCTACGCGATAGCTTTCTTCACGACGGTCGTTCAGGGCCTGACGGTAAAGAGAGTGTATGACGGCATATGCCGGAGGCTTGCCGGACAGAAGAACAGGGAGATGACACAGTGACGGATCTTCAGATAGATTATTTCATGGCTGTGGCCACGAACCTCAGCTTCACAAAGACATCCGAGGAGCTTTTTGTATCGCAGCCGGCGATCTCAAGGCAGATATCCCAGCTCGAAAAGGAGCTGGGTGCCAAGCTCTTCAGGAGGAACAATCAGAGGACGGAGCTCACTGAGGTGGGGCGCCTGTACTTTGACCTTTTCAGCCGCTTCAAGGCCGAGTACATAAACACCCGGATCAAGGCCGACCACATTCTGGGCAAGAAGAACGCGGTCATGAGAGTGGGCTTCCTTGAGGGCTGGGATCTTTTCAACATAATCCCGCCGATGATGAAGAAGTACAAGGCGGAGTTTCCTGACTCGGAGGTAGTCATAAACTGCTGCGGGGTCAAGGAGCTCACCACGGGACTCCTGACGGATTCGCTGG
Source organism: Mogibacterium sp. (assembly GCA_017512365.1). Classification (GTDB taxonomy): domain Bacteria; phylum Bacillota; class Clostridia; order Peptostreptococcales; family Anaerovoracaceae; genus Crickella. The sequence continues at coordinate 49,184 of JAFWGQ010000034.1, read as the reverse complement.
ACATCATCGTGACCATGAAGAACACCGTGATGAAGTACAGCGAATTCGAATACAGCGATGTCGCCGAGATCGGCAAGATACTCATATACTCGGCCAGGCATCCTCTCGCTTCGAAAGGCAAGGACGGGCTGACGCTGAGGGACTTCAGGGAAGAGACCTTCCTCGCTCCGTGGGAGATAGTCGACCGCATGATAGTCGAGGCGATCTCGAACTACACGCGGCCTTACGGCTTCATCCCCGATGTGCGCTTCGTCAAGAACCACGAATCGACCATCACCTGCGTAAGGAACAACATGGGAGTCACCATCGCTGACGAGTGGGTGTGGGCCAGAGGAGCGGAGGACCTTGACTGGATCCCGTTCAGCGCGAAGGACAGCGTCTCGGTCGCGAGGCTCAGGTCCAGGGAGGACGAACAGGTCCTCGCCATGGAGAGCATACTGAAAGAGGTCATAGAAAAACAAGAAAAAACAAGAATGAGGACACTGAAACTGCTGTAAATACTGATTCATAACCATATGGTTATGAAGACTTCAGCACTTAAATGATTATACAGGGCAGACCGCCGTTGTTAAAATTCAAACAACAAGACAGTCTGTCTTTTTTATCAGATGAAAATGCTGGATTTCGAAGGGAGAAAGTATCATGCAGAAAAGCGCAAAACTGACAGCGGTATACGCACTCATCATGGACCTGCCGCTCAGCTTAGTTATCACTCTTGTCGCTCTCGCGCTCGCAAACATCGACGCGCCGGGAAGCCTGAACGGACCTAACTTCATCAGAATGGCATGCATAGCCTACGTAGTGACGTTCTTCGTTAACTTCCTCCATGCCGAAAGATGGGGATTCGCGGTCGCTTCAAAGTACGCAAAGCCGGGAACATTCAAGTTCGGACTCATACTGAACATGGTGGTCGCCGCTGTGTTCTGCGTCATCCTTGACCTGATCATGACAGCGATCGGCATGGCCAACTCGCCTGCCGGATTCCAGTTCGGACCATACATCGCATCATGCCTCAAGGGCTTCATACCATGCTACATTCCGACTCTGATCATCGCGATGCTCTGGAACCCTGTCGCTGACAGATGCTCAAGAGCGATCTGCAACGAGCCGGCGCCTGAGATGGGACCCGGAGCTCCGGGCCGGGAGTAGGCCTGCGGAGGGATCAAAAAACACACATACTTCAGAAAACGGTCATTTTTTCGATGATGCCGGTGATATCATCGAAACAGCATAACAGCTAAAGATATTGCATATTGCAGGAGGGAAACAATATGAAGATCCTTGGAATCTCTTACGGAACAAAGAACGGAAACAACGACACCATGTGCAGAGTCGCTCTCGAGGAGTGCAAAAAGCTCGGTGCCGAGATCGAATTCATACATGCATTTGACTGGGATCTCCAGACATGCACAGGCTGCGTGGCCTGCTCGAGAAGCCTCGTGATGGGCAAGGGCATGGTCTGCACAAGAAAGGACGATTTCGCAGCCCTTTACGAAAAGATGGTAGAGGCTGACGGAGTATTCATCGTAGACCCTATCTATGAGTCGGGCGGATCCGGACTCTTCCACATCTGCTGCGACAGGATGGGCCCTGGACACGACACAGGCATGCTGCTCGGACTTCAGGAGAAGCTCAAGGAGCAGGGCAAGGAGCCTCTGGACATGAAGTACTTCAGACAGAAGGCGATCTCCTTCCTCGCTATCGGCGGATCCGACTGGGCGGTCAGGACAGAGACTGATCACGCCATGCTGGCCATGAGCCCGGGCTGGAAGGTCATCGACAATGAATACTTCTCATGGTGCAAGGACGTCATCATGCAGGACGACAAGATCGAGAGAACGAAGGAAATGGCAAGAAATCTCGTAGAGGCTGCTCAGTACATTATCGACAACGACCTGATGATCATGGGTTCCGATGATGTGGATCTCTGGAAGGGCAAGAAGGGTGCATGCCCGCACTGCCACGGCAACGCTTTCTACATCTTCCCTGGCACGACAGACGCCGAGTGCGAGCTCTGCGGACTCCGCGGCAAGCTGGTAGTTGAAGGCGACGCGATGGTATTCAAGTTCGATCCTTCGACAGAATGGCATGCTCACGACATCCTCTCGGGCAAGGCTGCTCACGGACAGGACATCTTCGAGAACGAGGGCAGGCTCATGAACCTCTACAAGGATCCTGAGTTCAAGGCCCGCAAGGAGCACTACACAAGCGTTATCGAGCCTACACCATCCCCGTCAAAAGGCAATTAACAGACCCGGGGAACGGCTCCTCATAATAAAGCAACACTCATAAATACTTACAGGGGCCGCATGGACTGCAGCAGAGTTGCGGCCGGCGGCCCCGCCTTTTCCTGAAGAAAGGAGAAACAATGAACAGACCTGAATTTTATCCGGTAAGAAGCATAATCCTGGTCGACCTCGCTCACGAGGACTACAGGATCAAACTCGAGAACTGGCTCTACAGATATCACGTTCCGGACAGCATCTCGCAGTTCGGACCTTACGTAAGCAAGTACGCGTTCTATCCGGCGCTCCCGACTCCTCCGGGCGGAGAGAGATTCGGCACCGTAAGGATGCAGATGACTGAGCACTACTGGCTCGCCAACCCTAACGATCTGGGCTTCGCAGGTGACCATCACAAGGTCCTGACCGAGTACTTCCCGACGGACGTGCTCGTATGGCAGAACAACATCCCTGACACGGGTCATTCCCACAGCATCGAAAAATCCGAAGAGGTCAACCTCGAGGGAGATGACGCAAGAGCCACAAAGGGCGACGAGGCCGCGGGAACTGTTCCTTTCATATTCGCATTCGTGCCTGTATGGTGGGAAGAGGACTTCAAGGGCGAGGGCCGCACGGTCGAGGACGGACCGAACTACAGATGGCAGTTCGTCGTAAAGTATCCTGAAGGCGTCAGCGCCGAAGAGGGCGACAAGTGGCTCAGAGAGGAGTTCATCCCTGCCTGGACTTCGCACGAGGGATGCACGCGCTGCGTATCCAGCAAGATCAAAAAGGAAGTCAACAACTGCGACTTCGACCGTATCGTAGAGATGTGGTTCGAGTGCCAGACTGCATGGGTCGATGCATGCGAAGCAGCTGCAAAGAAGTGCAAAAAGCCTGCATGGGCCGAGACAGAGGACTTCCCTTATCTCAAGAAATCCTACGGGATCAGCGGCATCTTCCTGTCGGATTACGCCAGATCAGACAATCTGACACAGTACCGCGGATACATCACGATGAGATAGGATGAGCAGAAAAGAGATTTTGACGCTTGCGCTCCTCATAGCGGTGCTGCCTCCGGCATGGGCCGTTGCGAGCCCGTACCTCGGCAACAGCGTAGGGCCGGTCGCTCTGATAGCGGCGGGCATCTACGCAGCCAACGGCAACAAATGGGAGGACGCCCATAGGATCGCGCTCGGCTATCTGGCCGGCGACATATGGGCTCTCGCAGCCACAATGGTAATGGCGCGTACGCCGCTGGATCCGGACGTGACGCTGTTCGCGGTACTGGCAGTGCTGGGCTTCATGGCAGTCGTGATATCGCAGAAGCTCCCGTCGCTTTTCTATATGCCTTCGTGGCTTGCCGGATGGGCGATAGGGATGCTGGCGATGAACCTGGACAGGACGACTCCTCTGATGAGTCTCACCGTCCAGATCGGCGCGGCGATGCTCGTAGGCGTGTATTACATAGGAGCGCTCGTGGACAAGCTCCACAGGCTGATGAACAGATAAGTTTTTTCCAACATCCATCAAGGAGAATCAAAATGGGCAAAGGAAAATATTTTTATTCGAAAGGCGAAGGCAACGACGGATACATAAAGAACCTCGAAGTGCTCGGCTACTGCGATCTTGACGGCAAAGCCGGCATGTTCCAGATGGCTCTTTACCGCACGGAGTCCGGCAGATACCTTCTCTACGGAGCTGCGTTCGCGGCAGGTCCGGAAGGCGTGGGCATCATGATAAGCGATGTCACGGATCCGCGGGATCCTGTATTCATCAAGAAGTGGCGCCCGTTCAGCATCGAGGAATATCCTACGACGTCGATCCCTAAGCTGCAGATCGCCGACGACAAGCTGGTATTCGCTCTGACGTCGGGAAGCGGCCCGGGAGTGCTGGTCGGCGACCGCGCCAAGATGAAGAGCCTGCAGGGCATAATGGTATACGACCTCAAAAAGGATCCTGAGAATCCTGAGTTCCTCGGATACTGGGACTGCGGAGTCCCTTATTCGATGGGCGTCCACCGCTTCATGTACAACGGCGGCGACTATGTGCATCTTTCGGCCGAGGCCGATGAGCACGAGGGTATGATCTACAGGATCGTGGACATCTCGGACCCTCAGAACATCAAAGAGGTCGGACGCTGGTGGGCGCCTCATCAGTACATCTACGGAGTGCCGGGGCGCGAGGTGGACCACTCGGCTCCTCATAATCCTGACTTCATGGACAAAGGCTGGATGCACGGACCTCCGTTCGTGCTCGGCGACAAGGCCTATCTCGGCTACGGCGGAGACGGACTGTATGTGCTCGATGTCTCAGACTTCACAAGACCGAAGGCTCTCGGACAGCTCAGGTTCATGCCTGCCTTCTCGAGCAGGCTCGCCGGAGCAAGGACTCACACGGCTCTTCCGCTGAAGGGAAGAGACCTCTGCGTGGTCACGAACGAGGGCGAGAGATTCGGCTTCATCAAGGACGGGATGGTCACGCAGGCGCAGTCTGTGAACAACATCCACATGGTGGACGTGAGCGATCCGGCGAATCCTGTGCTGATAGCGGAGTTCCCGTATCCTGAAGTCCCTGAGGACTTCCCGGCTCCTAACTTCAATACCTACTGCCTGGCAGAGGGCTCGAAGGGAGGGCCGTTCGGACCGCATAACCTGCATGAGCCTATGGACGGAAAGCCATGGCTCGAGCAGAGGACGGACGTGGTATACGACTGCTACTTCGCCGCGGGACTGAGGATCTATGACGTATCCGATCCTTTCTACATCAAGGAGAAGGCATACTTCATTCCGCCGAACCCGACGAAGAAATTCTTCCCGTTCCCGGGACCGATGATGGCCATGACCGAAGACATCGTAGTCGACGACAGGGGCAATATCATCATCGACGCGAACAGCGACGGATTCTACATCCTTCGCAAAACATACGAAGACTGATCGAACAGAGTTATCCCTCTCTGATCAGTGATACATGGATCCTGATGGAGCAAAGCCTCCGTCAGGATCAGCTTTTCTTTCTCAGCAAAGAGGACGATCGGAACCATTTCGAGGGGGCGCCCCCCAATGGCTGCGTTGATGTGCTATCATAGCATTAGAAACAGGTCCTGCCGGCTTACGGCAATACGCGGCAGGCCGGACCGGCGCAGAGAGGACGTCAGGAAAAACATGCATTTTGTTGACGCAAAGGGAATACTCACAACAAACGGCGGACGCTGCGGGATGAACATCTACCGGGGGTGCACTCACGGCTGTATTTACTGCGACAGCAGGAGCCGCTGCTATCAGTTCACGCATCCTTTTGAAGACATCGAGGTCAAACAGAACGCGCCCGAGCTCCTCGAAAAGGCGCTGAGATCAAAAAGAAAGAAATGCATGATCGGCACGGGCTCGATGTCCGACCCGTACATGCACTGCGAGGAGCAGCTCCGCCTCACGAGGAGATGTCTCGAAATAATAAACAGGTACGGATTCGGCGTAAGCATACAGACGAAATCCGACCGCATCCTTCAGGACATGGACCTTCTGGACGAGATAAACCGCTCCGCGAAGTGCGTCGTGCAGATGACGCTGACGACCTGGGACGATGAGCTATGCAGCATACTGGAGCCGAACGTGTGCAATACGAAGCGCAGGATCGAGGTGCTGGAGATGATGCGGGAAAGAGGCATACCGACGATCGTCTGGATGACCCCGGTCCTGCCGTTCATCAATGATACCGAAGAGAACATCACGGCCATACTCGATGCATGCGTCAGGACGGGCGTGAAGGGCGTTATGGATTTCGGAATGGGGCTTACCCTGCGCGAGGGCGACCGCGAATACTACTACGCCGCGCTCGACAGACACTTCCCCGGCATGAAGGAACGGTACATAAGGACTTACGGCAACGCGTATGAGCTGCCGAGCCCGAATGTAAAAGAACTGAAAAAGATATTTCGCAGGATATGCGAAGAGAGCGGCATGATGTCAGAGCCGGACGACTGCTTCAGGTATATGAACGAACTGCCGGAAAGATACACGCAGATGAGCATGTTCGATCTGTAAAAGGAAAGAGGAAATACAGGAATGAAAAGACGATTTGCCTTAGCCGCGCTTATCGTGTTTGTTTTTTTGATCCTGATCGCTCTGTCGCTTGGGGCGATCTGGTATATAACTGAACCGGTCATCACTCTCAGGGGTGAAGAAACGATAGAAACCTCAGTGAAGGAGGGCTATCATGAGCCGGGATATTCAGCGAAATTCCGGTTCGTGGATATCACAGACCGTGTTGAAGTCACTGCGGACCTGGATGAAAAGAAGCCGGGAGAATATTCGGTCGATTATTCTGTCTGCTTTCTGAAAAAGACGGCAAACGCGACACGGACCGTGATAGTTACGGACAAGGAGCCTCCGGTCATAACACTTAACGGGGGAGATACGATAAAGGTCCTGACGAACAGCAGCTTTGAAGACCCGGGGTACAGCGCGCAGGACGATTCAGACGGCGATGTGACGGCGTCTGTTGAGACAAAAGGGATCGTGGATACCTACGATCCCGGGACATATTCGATCTCATACAGAGTATCGGATTCACACGGAAACGAAGCGACAAAAGTGCGGACGGTCATTGTAGAGGGAGAGCCTGAGGTAAAGCCCGAAAAGGTCATCTATCTGACCTTCGATGACGGCCCAAGCGAGGCTGTAACGCCGGAGATATTGAGAATACTGAAGGAATACGATGTGCCTGCGACTTTCTTTATTATCGGCTACTACCGGAGCGAAGAGAACATAGATCTGCTGAAAGAGATGCTCGCGCAGGGGCATACGATAGGGATCCACGGATATTCGCACGAGTACGGCGAGATATATGAGTCGGTTCCGGTCTTCATGGATAATATCAGGTCGCTTGAGGATAATATCCGGAGCGACCTGAACTACGAACCGTTCATGATCCGGTTCCCGGGTGGCAGCTCAAATACTGTAAGCAAAGACATCTGCGAAGGGATCATGTCAAAGCTGGTGGCCGAAGTCCAGAAGGAAGGCTATTATTACACAGACTGGAATGTGGACTCGGGCGACGCGTCGGGAAACGGCATAAGCGCCGAACAGATCGTTTCTTCAGTCAAAAGAGGATGCAAAAAAAACCGGTACAATATAGTGCTCATGCACGACAGCGGCGCAAAGGGCACTACTGCGGAGGCTCTTCCGCAGATAATCGAATGGGCGAAGGAGGAAGGCTATACCTTCGCGGCCATGGAGAAGGGCGGGCCGACAGTGCATCAGCGTGTAGCAAACTGAGATCAGACTCTGAGCCTGGCGCTCTGAGCCGGGCGCCGGACATCGGCCGCAACTGACAGCGTGCTCCATCTGGTGAAGCCGCTCGGATTCCCGGGTTTGAAGTGAGGCCGGAGTAAGGCGGGAAGGCGGCGATATGATATTATTACATTGAAAACACTTTGACGACGCGCAGTGAGCGCTGAAGAAGTGACAGTGCTGAAGAAAAAGACGGGGACAGGAAAAATGACAGGCCATGAGATAAGAAAAGAACTCTTTGCCATGCAGGATCCGGGGTACCGGGAATTCCAGATAAAGCTGATGCCTACGGTCGATCCGGAACGGGTCATCGGCGTCAGGACCCCTCAGCTCAGGGTGATGGCAAAACAGTACATGAAAAGGGACGATGTCGGGGACTTCCTCGGGGACATGCCTCACGCGTATTTCGATGAAGACCAGCTGCACGCCTTCATGCTGTCCGCGATGAAGGACTACGGCGCGTGCATGGAGGGAGTCTGCGCTTTCCTGCCGCACATAGACAACTGGGCAACGTGCGACCAGCTGTCGCCGAAGGTCTTCAGGAAGCACCGGCCGGAGCTCCTTGAGCAGATAAAGGAATGGCTGAGATCTTCAGAGACGTACACCGTCCGCTTTGCCGTCGGGATGCTGATGGAGCACTTCCTCGATGAGGACTTTGACCCGTCATGCCCTGAAATGGTCGCGTCCATAAGTTCTGACGAGTACTACGTGAACATGATGAGGGCCTGGTATTTCGCCACGGCTCTCGCGAAGCAGCATGAGGCGGTTCTTCCTTTCATCGAGAAAAAGCGCCTTGACAAATGGACGCACAACAAGGCGATACAGAAGTCCGTCGAAAGCCGCCGTATAACGGATGAGCAGAAAGAATATCTGAAAAGCCTCAGGATGAGGTAGAGCACAGAATACCTTTTGGGGTAGAATATACACATGGATAAGGCAGCACTTGCATTGTTTTTCATAGTGACGGGCGTGCACCTCTATGCATCGCTCAAAAAGGACAAGGCCCTTCGCGCGAAGACGAAGCCCTTCATCCTGCTGACTCTGCTCGCATTCTACTGCTTCAGCGCGGAGCCTGTGCTTCTCACTGTCGTGCTCGCGCTGCTTTTTTCGTGGCTGGGCGACGTGCTTCTGATCCCTGACGGCGTCAAATGGTTCACCGCAGGCGGCATATCGTTCATGATAAGCCACTTCTTCTTCATGATCACTTACGCGGGGATGACCGACATCGATAAGGTGAACAGGCTTGCCCTGATCGTTCTTCCGCTGGTGTTCGTGGTATCTACCGCGGTCATATTCAAAAAACTGCAGCCGCATCTGCCGAAGGCGCTGTTCTGGCCGATGCTCCTGTATCTTCTGATCAACGGGGGAATGAACTGCTTCGCATGGTTCCGCTCGATGAGCTCGACGGGCAGCGCGGCCGCCATCACGGCCATCGGTGCGCTGCTCTTCTACATCTCGGATACAGCGCTCTTCTTCGTCCGCTTCAATAAGGACAGCAGGCTGAAGACGCATTTTCTTGTCATGCTCACGTACTCGCTCGGCGAGTTCCTTATAGTACTGGGACTGGTATTGCACTGATACTGCACTGATCAAGGAGGGAGACGATGAAATACTATCTGTATAATCCTCTGGCAAACAACGGCATCCTGAAATACAACATAGGGGCCGAGCTTATCGATGCGTCAAAACTCGATTACGCTGAATTCTTCCAGGGTCTCAAAGATGAGGATGAGGTCGTTCTCGTCGGCGGCGACGGAACGATCAACTACCTGATCAACCATGTCGACACGGACTCTCTCAAAAACAACGTATACCTGTACGGGAACGGGACGGGCAACGATTTCCTCTACGACATAGGCGACACTCCCGGGCACGAGGTCCTTCTCAACAGGTATCTGAAGAATCTTCCGGTCGCGAGGGTGAACGGGAAGGAATACAGGTTCATCAACAACATGAGCTTCGGTATCGACGGGTACTGCTGCGAGGAGGCCGACCGGATAAAGGCCGGAAAGCCGAACAAAAAGATCAACTATACAGCGATCGCGATCAAGGGCCTGCTGTACGCTTTCAAGCCGTGCACCGCCTGGATCGAGGTTGACGGCAGGGAATATACATACGACAACGTATGGCTGGCGCCTTCCATGAAGGGCAGATACTGCGGCGGAGGCATGATGCTTGCTCCGGGACAGGACCGCTTCTCGGGGAAGCTGACCGTGGTCGTATACAGCTGCCCGTCAAAAATGAAGTCGCTTGCAAGGTTCCCGCGCATATTCAAGGGCACGCATGTCGAGCTGACCGACATGGTCAAAATAATCGAAGGCAACAGGGTCTATGTGAAATTCTCGAGACCGTGCGCTGTGCAGATCGACGGAGAGACGATACTCGATGTCACGGAGTACAGTGCGGAACAGAAATAGCAAAAGAATAAATAGCATACAACAGACAATAAGCAGCAAACAGGATATTGCAGGCCTCGGATGCGACAGGGGCCTGTAATTATGCGAAAAGCAACCGCCGGTTGACAGATTGAAAAGTCCGCTTGGTAGAGCGCAACCGCCTGAAAGTGTACTTTTGTGGCAGAAAGCAAAAGCGAAACGGCGCGATGCGGCGCTATGGAAGCGGAGGAGGAAAAACGATGATACTTGCAGACAAGATAATCGAAAACAGAAAGAAAAACGGCTGGTCGCAGGAAGAACTCGCTGACAGGCTCGGGGTATCCCGGCAGTCGGTATCCAAATGGGAGGGCGCGCAGGCGGTCCCTGACATGAAGAAGATAATCCAGATGTCGGAGGTGTTCGGCGTCAGCACCGACTACCTTCTCAGAGACGATATGGAAACGCCGGCTGCCCCTGATGTGGCGCCGGTGGACAACGGGCTCGAAGAAACGGTAAGGACGGTATCGATGGAAGAGGCAAGCGCATTCCTCGAGCATAATGAGAAGTCCGCCGTCATGGTATCCACGGGAGTCATGCTCTGCATCCTGTCTCCGATCGTGGTCATTCTTCTGGCGGGGCTCTCCGAGGCGGGAAAGATATCCCTCGGCGAAGAGACGGCAGGAATCGCCGGAGCGATCGTGCTTATCATGATGGTGGCCTGCGCGGTGGCGATGTTCATGATGACAGCGATACGCGGGGATAAATACGACTATCTCGAAAAGATAAACATAGACACGGAATACGGAGTCAGCGGGATGGCGAAAGAACGCCGCAGCGCGTATTCGGAGACTCACGGAAGACTCCTGATCATCGGCATCATGCTCTGCGTGGTGTCGGCCATACCGCTGCTGTTCCTGCAGCTTACGCATTACAGCAATAACAGCGATGTGCTGCCTGTTGTCGGAGTCTGCGTGCTGCTCGGAATGGTGGCCGCCGGGGTCAGGATGATCGTCCTGACATGCATAAGAAAGGGCGGCTACGACAAGCTGCTCGAAGAGGGTGAATACACGAGGCTCGACAAAAAGGCGTCCAGATACGACGGCATATACTGGGCGGTCGCAACGGCCGTATACCTCGGCTGGAGCTTCATAACAATGAACTGGCAGTTCACCTGGATCGTATGGCCTGTAGCAGGAGTCCTGTATGCAGCTTTCCATGAAATCATGAAGGCGGTCAGCCGCGCCTGACCTGCGCCCCGGCTCTATGGCGCGAATGCGGATGAAGCCGGCCCGCCGTTCCTGATAAATTAAGACCTATGACAATAGAACAGAAGATATTCAGCAGAAAAAGATTCGAAACCCGAAAACTGGCAGATTACGGATTTGAAGACAAAGACGCCTGCCGGTTTTTGTCGCGCGTCTTCATGGACGGCGACTTTACAGCGGAGATAAGGGTACATGAGAACGGAACTGTCCGCGGCAGGGTGATCGACAATATGACGGGCGATGAGTATCTTCCTCTTCGCATGCCGAACCATACGGGCGCTTTCGTGGGCGCCGTGAGGGAGGCGTATGCGGAACTGCTGCAGGACATCGCTGACAGCTGCTGCAGCGACGTCGCCTTTGCAGCGGACCAGAGCAACCGCATAGCCGAAGCCATACTCGGCCGCTACGGGGTGGAGCCGGACTTTCCGTGGGACGGAGGCAGGTACGGGCCTGCCGGAGTCTTCAGACACGGCGGCAGCGATAAATGGTTCGGTCTCATAATGAACATCGAAAGGAAGCTGCTGGACAAAGACGGGGATGAAGACCTCGTCGACGTGCTGAACCTGAAGGCGGATGAGAGCAGGACTGCGGCTCTTCACAGGATCAGGGGGATATACCCTGCCTATCACATGAACCACAGCAAGTGGATATCCGTCACGCTCGACGACAGCCTTGATGACGGTGACGTGATGGACCTTGTGGAGGAGAGCTTCCGCCTGACCTCCGGAAATGCGGGGGTGATGAACGAGAGCCTCATGCGCGAGGTATATGCAGTCGCGGACAGCATACCTCCGGGCAGAGTGATGTCATACGGACAGATAGCAGAGGCTGTCGGGCGCCCGAAGAACGCGAGGCTCGTCGGAAAGATAATGAGCATGGCCGACCGTTTCGGCGATCATCCCTGCCACAGAGTCGTGAACAGCGCGGGGCGGACGGTACCCGGCTGGCCGGAACAGAGGGAGATGCTCGAAGCGGAGGGCGTTGAGTTCAAAGACAACGGGAATGTGGACATGAAGAGGTTCAGGCTGTGAACTCCACGATGCGTGGGTAGTGCGCGCGGCAGTCCTGTGATAGCCTTGCGTCGTAAGGAGGAAAAAGCAATGGACAGATACATCACGGGAGCCGTCGTAAAGAGGCTCCGCGAAAGCAGGAAGCTGACCCAGGAGGAGCTCGCGGAAAGGATACATGTCAGCGGCAAAGCCGTCAGCAAATGGGAGACCGGGGCAGGCTTTCCGGACATAAGCCTGCTCGAGCCTCTGGCGGAGGCGCTGGGGATATCGGTCATAGAGCTGCTGTCAGGCGAGGATGTCAGGAACGAAAACCGTTCATTCAACATGGAAAAAAGCAGGTTCTGCGTGTGCCCTGTATGCGGAAATGTCATCTGCACTTCCGGAGATGCCGTCATCAGCTGCTGCGGCATCACGCTTCCGCCTCTCGGGGCTGAGGACACAGATGAAGAACATGTCATCACTGCCGTGACAGACGGGAACGAGTGCCATGTGAGCATGGTTCATCCGATGACAAAGGGTCACTTCATATCGTTTATAGCGGCGGTGTCGGACCGCGGAGTGCAGCTCGAAAAGCTCTATCCTGAGGGAAGCGCCGAAGCTCGCTTCAGGATCGGCTATGTGAAGCACATATACGCGTACTGCAACCGGCACGGGCTGTTCCGTATCGGCAGATCGGGCAGAAAGTAAAAAAGCTGCCGGGGCAGAGAGGAACGAAGCGGGGTCGATAACGGCCCCGCTCTTAAAATTCAAATTCAGAAAACTGAAAAAAGTATTTGACAAACAATATTATATGACATATAGTATTGGCAGATAAATAATATTGCATGACAAAGGAGGCGCATATGGCATTTAAGATCGAATCCAGCCTGCTCGACGCATGCGCCCTCGCCATATTACACAGGGGGGACACCTACGGATATGAGATCACGCAGGAGATGAAGAAATCGATCACGGTTTCGGAGTCGACGCTGTACCCGGTGCTGAGGAGGCTCCAGCAGGAGCAGCTCTGCCAGACCTACGATCAGCCGTATCAGGGCAGGAACAGAAGGTATTACAAGATCACGGAAAAGGGCGAAGAGAAGCTCAGGGACTACATGAAGCAGTGGAACGACTACAGGAACGCGATCCAGAGACTTCTGGACGGTCCTGAGGCCGGATCCGGCAAAGCGGAAGATAAAAAGGAAAAGGAAGAGCCCGCTGAAGAAAAAGCAGGGAAGACAAAGAAGAAAAGTACAAAAGCAGACAGCGGTAAGAAAGGTGCAGAAGGGGGTGCAGCAGATGAATAGACAGGAATTCATACTGGCTTTGAGAGATGAACTCGCAAAATTGCCGCCTGAAGAGATAGTAGATGCGACACAGTATTTCGAGGAGTGCTTTGACGAAGCCACTGACGGTCTTGATGAAGAGGCCAGAGCCGCCGAGGAGGAGCGCCTGGCGGCGGAATTCGGCAGCCCGAAAAGGATAGCGGCGCAGATAAAGGCCGACTACGCGGCCAGGATCCTCGACGCAGACGATGCGGCCGGAGGAGAAAAGCCGGGGACAAAGAAAAAGCTGTCCGCGGTCTGGTGGATACTCATAGGGATATGTTCGGCGCCGATCGCCATACCGGTCGTCATATGCGTGTTCATGATGATACTCTGTGTGCTGTTCGTCATAATCGCGTGCCTCATCGCCGGCATAGCGGCTGTGGCGGCAGGGATCGCGGCGTTTGCGGACTCTGCGGCAGGGGGCTTCATGACGGTAGGTATCGGACTCATGCTGGCGTCGGCCTCGGCTGCAGCGGTCTTCGGAGCCTTCCTCGGAATCAGAGAGATAATAAGGTCCGTTGCGAAAAGCTCCGGAAAGAAAAACGAAGAGAAGAGGGCGTCCGGGATTGCCGGCGCTGCAGGCGGAGGAACGCCAGCGGACATTGCTGCGGATGATGCCCCGGGGAACGGCGGATCTGGAGAGCTTGCGGCGGATGAGATAGAAGTGGAGGTGGAGTGACATGAAGAACATGAGTAAGACTGCAAAATTCTTCGTGACGTGCGCGGTGGTGTTCACACTCGGCCTTGTGCTGACGATAGGCGGCTGCGCAGCCGGCGGAGCCGCCGGGATCAGGGATATCGTAAACGGCAGACTGCCGGACAACGGACCTGCAGAGACCGGGATGATCGAAGGAGACTACGAGTTCAGTTCGATCGAGGCAAGGGGCGATGCGGATATCGTGATCGTCAGCAGCAAGTACTACAGCGGGATCCTGGATGACAAAGACATCGGAGGAGTGGAGCCGCTGGACGGCAAAGTGGTCGTTGTATACGACAAGAACAGGACGGCGCCTTCGGTGAAGACCGAAGAAGGCAGACTCATCATAGACGCGGAGCCTGACAACGAGGTCCGTTTCAGCAATGTCTTCGAGCCGACGGTCATCGTGTTCTGCGGCAGCAGGGAGCTGGAATCAGTGAGCGTGAACTCCGGTGCCTGCGACCTGGAAATGAAGGGCGTGAGCTTCAGGACCGCGGATATCGACATGAATGCCGGGGATGTCGGCCTCAGGGACATCACGAGCGGAGGACTCAGGATCGAGGCCGATGCGGGAGACGTAGAGGTAGCAGGCGTGTTGAAGGGCGTCACTGACGTGCATGCCGACGCGGGCTCTGTGGAGATCGAGGCGTTCACGGGCATCAGGGGATATACGATGGAACTCCATGCGGATGCCGGCGATATACAGGTCGGCGAAGACGAGATCGACGGAAACGATTTCAGACAGCAGGGCGGCTCTGATGTGATCAAAGTCAGGACAGACGCCGGAGACATTGAAATCGGTGAACTGACAGCATAAAATAGGGGTATTATGTCTGAACTGTTTTATCTTATATGTTTTCTTGCGGCCCTTCTGTTGAGCGGGCTGTACATGTTCAACTGGCGAAAGAACTACGACGTCCACCTGACGCTGATCTTCGCCCTCGTGCCGATAATCAATGCCGGGTATCTGATGCTGTCGGAAGCCCGCACCGCGGAAGCGGCGGTCAACGCGTACAAGATCGTATATATCGGAGGCTGCTATCTGCACCTGATCATAATGCTGGCTGTGTTCAGCCTGTGCGGGATCAGACTCGGGAAGTGGCTGCGGACGATGTTCATGACCATCAGCTCCGTGGTATACCTGTCGGTCATCACCATCGGTAAAAATGATCTGTTCTACAGATCGTATCGCTTTGAGCAGGCCGGAGGCGCATACACTCTTGTGAAGGAATACGGCATGATGCACAGCGTGTTCTACATGCTGGTGATCGGCTATTTCGCGCTGAGTCTGGGCGCCCTGATCTACGCCTTCATCCGAAAAAACCAGGTGAGCCGGAAGATAATCCTGATGCTCTTTCTTCCGGCTGCGGTCTGCGTGGGATGCTATCTTGCGGGAAAGTGGATGGATCCGCCCAGAGAGATAGTGCCGGCGGGTTATGTATTCGCCCAGCTGTGCTATCTGGCGATAGTCTACCGCATAAGCCTGTATGATGTGAGCGAGACTGCGATGGAATCGATCGCAGGCTCAAACAGCACGGGCTTCATATCCTTTGACCTTGACAGGAATTACCTCGGCAGCGACGATACGGCAAAGGAGATACTACCTGATCTGAACGATCTTACAGTGGATCTTCCGCTTTCGAGGAGCGAAACACTGGACAGGATGTTCTCGCCGTGGCTCGACAGCTTCGACGCCGATCCGTCGGATTCGGAAGGCAGCAGGCATTTCTACGAAAAAGGCAGCAGGATATACCTTTTCACCGTGCAGTACCTGCAGGGCCGGAAACGCGAGGTGGGCTACCAGCTGATCATCACCGACGATACCCTTGACCGCGCGTACATCAATCTCATAAACGAATACAACAACGACCTCGAGAACCAGGTGGCAGAGAAGACCGCTCACATAATCGAGATGCACGACAACCTCATCCTGAGCATGGCGACCATGGTCGAGAGCCGCGACAATTCCACAGGCGGCCACATAAGGAGGACGAGCGTCGGAGTACGCATACTTATCGATGCCATGAAGAAGCTTCCGGAGGCTCCGGACGGCTACAGGCTCACGCCGAAGTTCTGCAAAGACCTCATAAAGGCCGCTCCTATGCATGACCTCGGCAAGATAGCGGTCGATGACGCGGTGCTGCGAAAGCCGGGCCGATTCACGCCTGAGGAATTCGGGATCATGAAGACCCACGCCGCCGAGGGAGCGCGCATCGTGCACGAGATACTTAAGTCCACGGACGACTACGAGTTCCACCTGCTTGCCGAGAACGTCGCGCACTACCACCACGAGCGCTGGGACGGATCCGGGTATCCGGAAGGGCTGAAGGGCCGGGAGATACCGCCGGAGGCCAGGATCATGGCGATAGCGGATGTCTACGACGCCCTCGTGAGCAAAAGAGTATACAAGGAGGAATTCTCCTTTGAAAAGGCCGACGGCATCATCCTTGAGGGCATGGGCTCACAGTTCGATCCTGCTCTGAAGGCCGCATATGAGGCTGCGCGTCCGGAACTCGAGGCGTATTACTCCACTGAAAGAGAATGACAGAAGAAAAGAAACGCAACACTTCTTCAGATTTCATCCTCTTATATTACAGAAGGCTGTGATAGAATATGAGAAAGCCTTCTGTAAGGAGGACGCAAAAATGAAGCTGAAACTGAAAGGGATCCTCGTACTGACGCTCTGCGCTGCCATCATGGCATCCTGCGCCGTGAAGCAGGAGCCTGCGCCGGCGCCCGGACCTTCTCCTGCACCGGGAGGCGGAACGGAGCTGAGCGGAGACATACCGTCCGATTCCATACTGTATTTCCAGGATGACGAAGGCGCGGCAAAGCTGATGAAGGACATGGAGGAGGGGAATATCCCTTCCGAATGCCGGGCGATGTACGATGAGATGGGCGCAAGACCGGAGGTCCTGATGACGGACCCCGATCAGATCACGGAGGCTTACAACAGGCTTTCGCAGATGACCATAGGCGGAGAGTCTGACATGGGCGTCACAGACAGCTACCACTACATTGTCTTCAGACTGCAGGACGGCACGGACGTCGGCTGGCGCTTCGAGAGCGCGCAGTATCTTGTATGGGGGCCTCAGAACTATGAGGTGACCAGTGCCGGAAGCATCTGGACCATGGTAAAGGAACTGCAGGATCAGATGGGCGCAGAAGAATAGAGTCTTAAATATACGAACAGGAAAGGAAACGAAAAAGAAGATGAAGAGGATCGGTGTACTTACAAGCGGCGGCGACGCGCCGGGAATGAATGCGGCAGTGAGATCTATCACGAGATACGGCATATATCACGATATGGAAGTGTACGGGATAAAGCGCGGATATGAGGGCCTCATCGACGGCGAGGTCGAGAGGCTTTACAGAAGGTCTGTCGGCGATATACTGCAGCGCGGAGGGACCATCCTCAAGACGGCCAGGAGCGAGCACTTCAGGACCAGGGAGGGAATGGAGAAGGCGTACAACGTGCTCAAAGATCTTATGATCGAGAACCTCATCGTCATAGGCGGCGACGGCACTCTCACCGGAGCAAAGGAGTTTTCGCAGAACTTCGGCGTCAATGTCATCGGACTTCCGGGGACGATAGATAACGATCTGGCGTATACGGACGAGACGATCGGCTTCGATACCGCCATAAATACTGTGCTCGAAGGTATCACGCGCATCAGGGATACGAGCTCCGCTCACGAGAGGACGACCATAATTGAAGTGATGGGACGCCGCTGCGGGGATATAGCCCTTTACGCGGGCATCACCGGAGGAGCCGAGTCTGTGCTGCTGCCTGAGCTCGACAACGACCTCGACGCTGTATGCGAAAAGGTCATTTCCGGCGTCAGAGAGGGTAAGCTCCACGACATAATCATCAAAGCGGAGGGCGTTCCTGTCGACTCGAAGGAGCTCGTAAAGATCATTTCGGAACGCACGGGCAGGGATGTCAAGCTCGTGGTCCTGTCGTATCTGCAGCGCGGAGGTTCGCCTACTTTCCGCGACAGGATGCTCGCGACCATGTCGGGTGCGAGAGCGATCGACCTGATAAAGCAGGGAGTCAGGAACAGGGCGATTGGAATCAGAAACGGCGAGATCTTCGATATGGACATCGCGGAGGCTCTCGAGTCAACAAGGACAGTCGATCTCGACCTCTACAAAGGAGTCGATATACTCAGCATGTAGGCAGAGCCGATACAGATGGGATAAAAATACGGGCCTCCCGTGTGGGAAGCCCGTTTAAAATGTCATTTCTTTTACGCGCTGCGGTCTTCGATCTTTGCCCCCAGCTTTTCAGCCGCGAAGCAGACGAACTCCTTCACAGCCGGAGCGGCCGTATCGAGCGACGGCAGGCTTATGCCGAGTTCTATCGAGCTCGGAGGATCGAGCGGCAGTATCGCCGTGTCAGTGTCCCATCCTATCGTGATGCCCTTGTTCATGATGCCGATGCCCAGACCCTTGGCCACCATGTTGATGGCGGTATAGTTCTCGAGTGTAGTGAGCCTTATGTTCGGCACGATCCCGTGCTTTTTGAGAAGCTCTCTCACATCGGCGTCATCGCCTTCACTCGGCATGATTATGTCTTCCTTGCGGCAGTTCTTTATAGGGTATCTCTCCAGACGGGCATCTGGGTGATCCTTTGGAAGTATGGCCACCATCTCGTCGGTATCGAAAGGTATCCACTCATATGACTGGTTAGGCAGTCTCGAGCAGAACGAGAGATCGGCCTTGCCGGATGCCACAAGCTTTTCTATGCGGTTCTTTGTGGTCTCTTCGATCTGGATATTGATCGAAGGATGCAGATCGGTGAACTCCCTTATGATGGCAGGCAGCCTGTGGGCCGCTATGCTCGCATAGGTCGCTATCATTACATTTCCCTTGTACATGCCCGAGAGCTCGGTCGCGGCCTCGTATATAGCCGCTTCCTTGTCTATGTATTCCTGCACGAGAGGGTAGATGTATTCGCCCTGCTTGGTCGGGACCACGCCGTTGCTTTTTCTTACCAGCAGAGCGAATCCGAATTCGGATTCCATCGCGGACACCAGCTGGCTGATGCCTGACGGCGTATATCCCATTATACGGCCTGCGGCGGTAAAGCTGCCTTCGTCCACGGATGTCACAAAGGCTTTGCATTTGAGTATATCCATTTTGTCCTCACAGTCTCATGCTTTTCAAAAAAGAATACCGGTGAGGCATATGTCCCACCGGTATTTTCTTTTTCAGTGTTCGTCCTGCATTTCGCAAAGGAGAGGTTCTTAGAATGCCTCGCCCTTCTTGATAGCATCGTGCAGGAAGAGGAACGATGTGATGTAGCAGACGCATACAACAACGAATGTAAGAGTTCTGAGGTCCATGCTCTTAACGATGAAGTAAGCGAGGCATACACCGACAGCTCCGCCGATAGCCTGTGTCCAGCATGCAACAGGGTCATAACGTCCCTCAGCGATGAACTTAGGACCATTACCGAATGCCATCAGGTAAGCGCAGGATCCCATCATAGCAGGGAATGCGCAGCCTGTGTCGAGTCCGAGCAGTACGCAGAGAGCCATGCAAGGAGCATAGAGACCAACGCCGATGGACATGAGTCCGCCGAGGATGAAGTTGACCACGATAGCGATGATCAGCTTGATGCCTCTGAGTCCCATAGCTGTTCCGATCTCACCGAACGGGCCAACGCCGAGAACCTTGCAGAGCATGACTGTAGCGAGGATGAACATAGCTACGAACATAGCGTATCTTACTTTCCTACGGTTGAACTTCGATACAACGCCGGCAGCGAGGTATGCGCCTGCGATGGAAGCGACGATCATGGATACGAGTGTGAGAAGATCCATGTCTACGAATCCGAAGAACAGGAAGGCCTCTACGCATACAGGAACTGTGTCGCCTACGTTCAGGGTACCCGGGATGTTAACGTCGTCTACCGACTTTGTCAGCTTGAATGCTGTTGTCGACGGAGCGAAGGAACCGATTCCCAGTGTGTCGAAGAAGTTAGCTACGATACCGATGATTGTAGTAGCGATAAGGTTCTTCGGCTGCATGCCTCTGTCCCATGTCTCCTTGAAAGTAAGACCTGTAACAGGGTCTCTGTCAGGGTTGGCAGCCATCTGCTTCTGCTTTCTGATCATGAGCACTACGCAGAGGACAAGACCAATAAGCGAAAGAGCTTTCAGTACGATCATAATATAACCTCCATAAATAATGTAATAATGAGATAGTTTACTGCGGGAGCGGGCCCCAAAAGGGCGCAGTGCTTCCACGATTTGTATAACCAGATTATAGCACCTCTAAAAGCAAAGTCAATAAATATGTGACGGTTCTGTGAAGGGTGCGTGTTAAGAAATTGTCGATAGAATTTGTTAAAACGGTTTTAATGATTTGTATCGACAGGGCGACCGATGTCGGAGTATGGTCTCAGCTGAAAAACAGATCGCCGGAGCTTTTGCGTTTATAAAAGATATATAGTACAATTCCGTGGAACGGGCCCGGGAGGATCCGCTCAAAGCACTGAACTCATATCTTCATATATATAAGGAGGACCGGGATGAAACTCAATCCGGACAACGATATCTATCAGGGCGACCTCACCACGCTAAACAGGTACAAGCAGGCATGGTCGTCCGCCGAGGAATCTTCGGCCAGATACAGGACCGCCGCCTGGGTGGTAATGGCCGTCGGATTCCTGTGCATAATCTACGTGTATACGAGAGTCAGGGGCGGCACTACCACGATGAGCCAGCTGCCCATGCATATCTCGATCTGGGTCACCGCTCTGCTCGCGATCTTCGTGTCGAAGCGCGGCAAGAAGGTGTCGGAGCAGCCGTTCGCGGGATTTCACATGGCTCACTTCGAGGCCGACGACGACACGGTGTACTATCAGTTCCAGAAGGGGATGTCCCTCCGCACCTACTATATAAAGGATAAGGACATCAAAAAAATATACAGGGACGATACGGCGGGCGTCCTGCTGATCGAGGGCGACGCGAAGCTCAACATACAGACGAGAAAGAACGAGACGGAAGAGGACGTCAGCGAGTTCTACGCTCTCGTGCCTTTCGACAGATACGATCTCGACGACCTTCTCGCGCCGTATAAGAAAAAGGTAAAGAAGGCCGACGGCACGCTCCGCGACAAGTATTCGGAAGAGCATCTGTAAGAGGTGAGTGATGGCAAGGAATCCAAACAGGGAAGCGGGCAGGAGACGCGCCGAGAATGAAGAGAACGTCAGGCCGGACACCATAACCGTGTGCAGCGGCAAGTACGGCAGCAGCGAGCAGTACACGAGGTGGCTGATCGACAGGCTCGGCTGCGACGCCATACAGTTCGACAAGAGGAACCTCGGATACGTATCGCTTTACAGGAACATAATCTGGGTCGGACCGATAAAGGACGCCGAGATAAGGGGCGTCAACCTGATGTGGCAGAACCACCACAACTTCGGACTCGAGGGCAAGAAGATCATCGTCTGCGGAGTGGGACTCGGAGATCCTTCGAACGAGGATTACCTCAACAAGGTGATGGCCAGGAGCGGCAGCAATCAGGGACTGAATTCCTGCTATATACTGCCGGGCCGCATAGACCGAAGCTCGCTCAGGAGGCTCGACGGGCCGCAGTTCGACAAGTTCCTCGTGGACGCGGCGCGCATTTACGGAGAAGAAACAGCGGCTCTCATCAATGAAAGAGCCGCGGAAAACTACAACGGAGTCGATGCCTCGGCGCTGGATCCGATCGTGGACGAGATCCTGGCGACAAGACTGTGACTCAGACGATACTGCCGGGTCTTACCGCTTTGACATCCTTTCGGCGGCGATGGATCTTTCGGCGCGGCGCTTTCTGACCTTGTCGGCGAACTTGTCCGGTATCCATCTGCAGCTGTGCTTTGACTTCTTATATATGAAGTCTTCGAACTCAGCCGGATCGCCGACGGTGAACCTGTCCTTCGGGATCACGAAGAGATCGCGTCCCTTTATGGCCAGATAGTAGTATCCGTCATCGTAATAGAAGTTCGTGATGTCCTTGTATTTATCGAGCTGCGAGAAGCGCTCTCCGTTTTTGAAGAAAGCGGCGCTGCTCTCATAGAAGTCATATGTGAATTCCGATCCGGACTTATAGTCCGGATCGTTCTTTTTTGTGATCCCGAGCGAGATGTACTGGCGGAAGAATGCCAGCAGCATGACGGCGATCCCGATCACTGAGAAGAATATCCTCCAGAACGGATCCTTGAAGAAAAATACTCCGGGAAGAAGTATCAGAAGACCGTAGATGAAGAGCCTGGCGGAGACTCCCGGATGTAAGACGCGGTATGTGAAGGTGATGTAGGCCTTTATGATGCCCGCGTCCTTTTTTGTGACGACCCTGTAAAGGGCCTTCTTCTTCGCGCTCTTTTTTTCCTGAGCGGGTTTTGCGGCCTCTGCCGGCTTTTCTGCAGCATTCTGAGATCCTGCCGCCATCTCTGCGGCATTCTTCTGAGGTCCGTCCGCTCCGGCTGACGGGATCTCCTGTTCCTTCAGGTCCCGCGCCTCTGCTGCGGACGCGTTCTTCGGCTTCGCCTGATCCTGCGGTCTGTTCCTTCTTGCCTTGTTCTTTGCCATCTTCGAATCTCTCCCTTTTCTGACACGCAAAGTATAATATGAGGTCCTGCCTTTGTAAACATCAAAACAGCTGCAGG
This sequence comes from Mogibacterium sp., assembly GCA_017512365.1. Taxonomy (GTDB): domain Bacteria; phylum Bacillota; class Clostridia; order Peptostreptococcales; family Anaerovoracaceae; genus Crickella. The sequence continues at coordinate 26,358 of JAFWGQ010000034.1, read as the reverse complement.
CGGCGGGAGCGCGTAGGGCAGGCCGTCTCCGGTGAAAACTGTTTTGAAAAAAACAGTTTCCGCCATTCTGCTTTTTGGGTCCTCTGTGGTGTATAATAGCTGTGCAGATATTTATTATGGCAAGGGCGGCTGGGGCCGCCGGCATAAAAGGAGACACAGGATGAAAGAGAACGTCATTTTCTGCTATTCGGGCACAGGCAACTGCCTCGACATGGCAAAGAACATCGCAAAGGAGCTCGGCGACACGGACATCATCATGATGCGCAGATACCCTGCGGTCACGGACGTGAGAGAAGCGAAGAGAGTAGGGTTCATATTCCCTTGCTACGGCGGAGGACTCCCGGGACATGTGGAAAGATATCTCCACGACATCAGGGTAAGCCCTGACGCATACACGTTCGGCATCGCGCAGTGCGCGGCGTACAAGGGCGAGGGACTCTACAAGCTCAACGAGCTCATCCCGCTCGACTACTGGGCTGCGGTATCCCACCAGTGCACATGCATCTGGCTCTTCCCGCACGACCTCATGATGCCTAAGATGGGCGCTGTGGAGGCACAGGCGAGATCCGAGCACTTCGCCGGAAAGTTCGCCCGCGACATCAAGGCCGGGGTGAAGACGGAGAAGAAGCTCGGAAAAGCTCTCGTCAACAACGCGGAGCATGCAGGATGGCCGGTGATCGCCCGCATGCAGGGCCAGACACTGAAGGCCAACGACAACTGCGTGATGTGCGGCACCTGCGCGAAGGTCTGCCCGATGGACAATATCAGATACGTCGGCAAGGCCGTCGTATTCAGCGACAAGTGCATCTCGTGCTGCGCATGCGTGCAGTACTGCCCGGAGGAAGCCATCAATTTCGGCAGCATCACCGAAAAGAGAGAGCGCTACCACAATGTGAACATCACGGTAGACGATCTCAATCAGGAGATCATTTCGTTCTAGCGGGTCCGCCGGCGAAAAAGGAAGGACTTTCCGGAGAAAAGGTAAATTTCCTGCAGAAAAACAGGAGGATATTTACCAGTCAACAGGAAAAGAGAGCAGAAATCCGAAAACAGCTTTACGATAAACCGTGGAAAACGGTTATTGCAAAGCTGTTTTGCATTCTTCTTCGTGCCGAAGGGTGATCATCGGGCCTGTCTGTCATGAATTGGTAAAAACACGAACCTCAGACGGGCGGTTTTTTACCAATTACGGGAAAAGTCCTATCTCGGATTCGTATCGATATCGTCGTGGGAGGTCTTCGATTCACCGTCGACGGCATTGGCGTCGTAGAGGTCCTTTTTGATCCGGCTGCTGCTGATCTCAGGAGTCCTTTCAAGATACACGACTTCCACGCCCTCTTCCCTAAGGAAATCGAATTTGCCTTTCCAGTCGTCTCCGATGACGAAAGTGTCTATGTGGTATTCGTGCATGTCGGATCTCTTCTGCTCCCAGCTCTCTTCGGGGATGACGAGATCGACATATCTGACAGCCTCGACCAGAGCCTTGCGCTGCTCGTATGAGAAGTAGCATTTCTTGCGCTTGCTGTTCCAGTTGAATTCGTCCGTTGATATGGCGACTATGAGGTAATCCCCATAGGCTTTGGCCCTTCTGAGCATGTTGATATGTCCGTAGTGCAGAAGGTCGTATGTCCCGTATGTGATGACTCTTTTCATTTTATGCAGATCTCCTGTGCGATTTTTTCTTCTTTGACGCAGACATTGTACCATTTAGCGCTGCCTGTGGCAATGAAGCGCGCGATACGGCGCCGGCGCGTGTCCCGGCAGGGAGCGCTGCGGCAGACGGACGCGGATGGACAGAGTGCGGCATAAGTGTTAAGATTGCACGGAAGGGATCAGACCGGGAGGTGAGTGTACAGATGGAACAGGAATTAAGCTCGATCGGAAGGATGACTCAGAACCTGATCGATTCAGGCACTGACCTGGGGCTCAGGATACTGGTGGCCATAGTCATATATATCATCGGCCGCATCCTGATCAGCTGGATACTCAAAGCTCTGTCAAAGATCAAGAGCATGGTCAGGATGGACGAGACCGCGCGCATATATGTGCGCAACATCATAAAGGCCGTCCTGTATACCGCGCTCTTCGTGACCATAGTGGCGGAACTCGGAGTCCCTATATCTTCGATGGTCGCCATACTCGCCGCGGCGGGAGCGGCGATCGGCCTTGCCCTGCAGGGCGCTCTTTCGAATTTCGCCGGAGGACTCATGCTCCTCATATTCAGGCCTTTCAGCGTGGGCGACTATATCGAGAGCGGCGGAAACAAGGGCTTTGTGAAGAGCATCAGCCTGGTCTATACGGTGATAAGGACCTTCGACAACAGGATCATCATGATACCTAACGGGACGCTGATGAACTCCGTCGTCACGAACACCACCGCTTCCGACCTCAGAAGGGTGGATCTGAGCTTCGACATATCCGCTTCCGAACCGGGCGACAGGGTCAGAGAGATCATGCTCGAGGCGGTGCATGAGAACGAAAAGGCGCTCAGGGAGCCCGAACCCGTGGTCGCCGCGACCGGCAGCGTGACGGACGGCATAACATACGCCGTAAGAGTGTGGACGGCGACAGACGACTACTGGGATGTGTATGAGCCCCTGATGGAAGCCATACCGGCCGCGCTCAATAAGGCGGGCATAAAGAGGCCGGCCGCGCCGGTCAGGATCGACCGGCAGTGATCAGTCGGAAGATGAAAATATCGAAGATGAAAATATCAAGGAGAAAAGCAAAGCAACAATGAAAAAGATACTCGCTGCAATGATTTTCGGAGCGCTGTTTCTGGGGGAGATCGTTCTTCTCAAAACATATGATGTGGCGCCTATAGGGCCTGCCGGCACAGAGGTGGGATTTTCGCATCTCAATCAGAAGGTGCTCGAAATGACCGGAGTCAACATGAGATGGTATGACATAACGGACTTCATAGGCTACGGCGCGATAGGGATATGCATCGTGTTCGCGATCGCGGGACTGGTGCAGCTCATAAAGCGCAGGAGCCTTATGAAGGTGGACAGGGAGATACTCGCCATGGGAGGTCTCTTTGCCGTGACCATCGGCTGCTACGTGCTGTTCGAGAAGGTGGTCATAAACTACAGACCAATACTGATGCAGGGAGAGACGACGCCGGAGCCGTCATTCCCTTCGTCGCACACAGTTCTGATCACGGTCGTGATGGTCGCGGTGATGATGGTGATCGACAGGTATGCGAGCGACCTGTTCACCGGCCTTATAAGGGCCCTCTGTGTGATCGTGACCGCCGTCGCGGTCGGCGGCCGGCTGTACTGCGGAGCACACTGGCTGACAGACATAATCGGCGGAATGCTGCTCAGCGCGATACTGCTGCTCGTCTTTGCCCGGGTGATAACCCCGTCCGGCGCCGGCATGGTCATGCCGTCTGCGGGCAAAGCGGGACCGGGCGCTTCGGACAACTAAAAAACCGGCGGCAGCGATACCGCCGGATACATGCCCTTACAGGGGATCAGAGGTCGAAGATCTCGAGGCCTTCGCATTCGGCCAGCGCGTTCTTCGGACCCGCAACGCAGATGCGGCCGCTCTCTGCCATCAGGCGGAGAGCTTCTTTTTGTGCCAGAAGGTCATCCGGCTTCGTTTCGAGCATCTCCTTCCTGAAGCGGATGCGGTCCTCGTCCTTGAAGCCCGAGAACCAGAAGTCGTCCGCGGCCCTGCCCTTGGCGGCCGGCGACAGCAGCGGTTCTGTCGACGAGATGGTCGAGATGATGAAGCCGTCTATGTCGGCGTCCTCCGCCGAGGCGAACTCCCCGAGGAAGTCAGACAGCGTTTTATGTATCCCGAGCGATCGCGCCGGATTCGGATCCCTGTATGTGTAGCAGTACAGACTGCCCGTCCTGCCGGCTGTCATCGACGCGCCGTAGGCGCCTCCCTGCACCCTGATGGCGTTCCAGAGATGAGCAAGGCCGATGATATTGGCTGCGACGGACATGCTGCCGTTCATCCTGAGATTTGCGGCCGACATGTCATAGGAGAGCACCGAGAAGGAAACAGCTGAAGGGATCTGTATGCCCATGCGCTGAGGCAGATCCGATTCGTAGTGAGCCTTCAGAGGCTGTTCTTTTCCTTCAGGCAGCATCGATACGAGACCTGCGAGGTCAGCGTATTCGGAAGCCGTGACGCTGAGGATGAGATTGTCCCTGTTGATGCAGCTTTTCACAGTATCCTTTGCAAAAGCGGTGAAGGCGTCGATCTCTTCGTCAGACGCTTCGCTCATCCTGTGCATGTACTGCAGGAAGCTGTATCCGTTGACAGCTTCTGCAGCAGCGTCCCTGGCCGACCAGCGGGATCTGGCCTCGTAAAGAGCCAGCCTGTGTCCGGCTGAGACTGCCGCTCTCTTGCCTTCCTCGTCTATCTGCTTTATGAGCTCGCGTATCAGATCTCTGTCATCGAATCTTGTATGCAGGAGTATCTCCGTCATGAGCTCTTCTGCCTTGCCGAGCTTTTCTTCAAGGACCGCGGCCCTTGCTCTGATGCACGGCGTGCACGCCTTCGTATCGTCATCGGCCGCGAGTATGTCGAGGCCGAAGGACATCGCGCCTACGTGCATGCGCAGCTCGTTCTGAAGAGCCAGAACGTCGTAGTTCTCTGTAGGAAGATCTTTATAGAGCTCCGTGAGCAGAGCGGCTGCCGGCAGCTCTTCCAGAGTGAGACCTGTGACAGGGAAGTACGCGTTGAAGTATACGATGCCGTTCGAAGCCAGCCTGTGGAAGATCGCTTCGCTTTCTCCGGCCTTCATGATCACGGAAGGGAAGAGCTCGGGCATCGGATCTATGTCTGAGAGCGCCAGCCTCGGTATCGTTGCGAGAGCCTCGTCGCTGTCAGGGGTCTGCTGCCATTTGAGCAGATCGCTGTTCAGCTTCTCCAGTGCGGCTCTTTCGTCCTCGCTCATGGAGCTGACGGTCGCAGCGACGTAATCGGATTCGGCCTTCGCTTCCTTTTCGCCGTACTCCGGATCCGGGACCAGAGTGAGAACGGAATACGCGTCCCGTCTGCCGAGCAGATCCTTCGCGATCCCGGCAAAGCCGTCCTCTGCGGCCATTTTCCTGAGGTTCGCGATCGCCTCTCCGGTGGTGAGGTAGATCGCAGGGTCACCGTCATAAAGCCACGAACTGAACGCGGCGTTGGCCCTGTACAGGCCCTGCGGCTCAGGATACTGCCTGAACCTGAAGTCGAGCTGGTTGATCGAAGCTTCGATATCTCTCGATGGTATGCCCTCCGACACGGCTTTGTTCACAGCCTCGCATGCTGTATCGAGCAGCCTGTCCGCATCGCCCTCGGCGTCGGTGACGCCGCGGAATATCATCATGAGATAAGGCTGGGCTATGCCGTCGGATACGTAGACCTCCATGTCCTCAGCGAGCCCCGTGCTCAGCACGGCGCGCTTGAGCGGCGACTCGTTCGAATCGGCGAGCTGCTCGAGAACGATGCTGAGAGCCAGCATCTCGTCTCTGTCCCCCCAGCTGCCTATGATGCGGCCGCAGGCGACGACTCCCTTTTCTTCTCCTTCGCCCGCGTCGAAAGGCATGCTGCGCCTTGAAACAACAGGCTGCTGCACCGCGATCTCAGGCAGGTCATCCAGCTTCTCCGAACCCGCGATATATGAATCTATCATCTCAAGCGTCTCGTCGAGCGGAATGTCGCCGTCGAGATAGAAATACGAATTCGACGGATGATAGAACTTTCTGTATGTCTCCAGGAACTTATCGTATGTCAGGTCGACTATGGCGTCCGGATCGCCGCCCGAGTTGTATCCGTAGCAGTTGTCGGGGAAGAGCATCTTTCCCATGGTGCGCTCGGCCAGCTGATCGACGTCCGACATCGCGCCCTTCATCTCGTTGAACACGACGCCCTTGTAGGCAGGGCTGCCTTCGTTCGTGTCTATGTGCCAGCCCTCCTGATAGAAGATGTTCGGATCTGTGAGGATGGCGGGTCTGAAGACCGCGTCGAGATACACCTCCATGAGGTTAAGGTAATCCTGCTTTATGCGGCTGGATACCGGATACAGGGTCTTGTCCGAATAAGTCATCGCGTTGAGGAAGGTGTTCATCGAGGTCTTGAGAAGCTCGACGAAAGGCTCCTTGACCGGGAACCTGTCCGACCCGCAGAGCACGGAGTGCTCGAGTATGTGGAATACGCCGGTGCTGTCTTCGGGAAGCGTCCTGAAGCCGACGGAAAAGAGCTTGTTCTCTTCGCCGTTGTCGGCCCACACGAGGCGCGCCCCCGTTTTGTCGTGGACCATCTCGACAAGACGCCCTTCGATCTCAGCGATATCTCTTACGCGTGTCACGGTAAAGCCGTGCAGTCTGTCTTTTTCTTTCATGGGCTTTTTCTCCTTTGTACCGTCTACTATTATACCGAAGTTCGATATAAATGTAAGAAAACACATCGCATTTATCGGAAAATACGGGTAAAATATATAAAGATTAAGAAAAATGACGCAACGCTTCTGAAAGAGACCGGAGGTTCATGATATGACAGAAAACGGAATGATCTGGTTCGCCAGAAAGGGCGACGGAGAGACGCTTGCGGACGCGATATGCATGCGTCCTGACAAGGCCAACAGACACGGCTTCATCTGCGGGGCCACGGGAACGGGCAAATCCGTGACCCTGAAGGTCCTCGCCGAGGGCTTTTCGGAGATCGGAGTGCCGGTGTTCATGTCCGATGTCAAGGGCGACATGGCAGGCATCGCGGTGCCGGGCGAAGACAGCGAGAGCATGCAGAAGAGGATAGACAGGTTCGGGATAAGGGACAGCTTCACGTACAGGGGCTTCCCGGTATCCGTCTTCGACATCTACGCTCAGAAGGGAACGCCGCTGCGCACGACTGTGTCCGAGATGGGTCCTCAGCTGTTCAGCCAGGTCCTCGATCTGAACGATACCCAGACCGAGCTGATGCAGGTCATCTTCAAGATCGCGGATGATCTCGGCCTCATGCTCACAGACACCAAGGACATGAAGGCGATGATACAGTACGCGGCCGACCATTCCGATGAATACAAGATGGATTACGGCAACATCCCCCAGCAGTCCGCGGCTACCATCATAAGAGCGATAGTCGCGATGGAGGCCGAGGGAGCCGACATGTTCTTCGGCGAACCGGCCATCGACATAAGGGACTTCTTCCTGACCGCTCCGGACGGACGCGGCATCATAAACATACTCGACGCTGAGACGCTGATAAACAGGCCGAGGCTGTATTCGGCGTTCATGCTCTACCTGCTCTCTGAGCTCTTCGAAGTGCTGCCTGAAGTGGGCGATCCCGAAAAGCCGAAGATCGTCTTCTTTTTCGACGAGGCGCACCTGCTCTTCAAGAACGCGTCGAAGAGTCTGCTCGAAAAGATCGAACAGGTCGTCAAGCTGATCCGCTCGAAGGGCGTATCTGTATTCTTCGTCACCCAGAGCCCGGGAGACATTCCGGGAGCGGTGATGTCGCAGCTCGGCAACAAGATAGAGCACGGCCTGCACGCGTACACGCCGGCGGAGCAGAAGGCGCTCAACGCCGCGGCGGACGCCTTCAGGGTCAACCCTGCATTCGATACGAAAGAGCTCATGCAGAACCTCGGGACGGGCGAGGCGGTCGTCTCGGTGCTCGACGAAAAGGGCGCTCCGACAATGGCGGAGCACGCCTTCGTCCTGCCTCCTGAGAGCCGCATGGGAGCGATCACGGATGAGGAGAGACAGGCCGCTGTCGACAATTCGCCGCTGAACTCCAAGTATCTCGAGATGGTGGACAATGTCTCGGCTTACGAGGTCATCACCGGCAGAGCGGCGCAGCAGGCGGCTGAGACAGTCACTGCGCCGGACGGACAGGTCTACGGAAACACATCGGGCATCCCGGCGGCACAGCCGCAGGAACAGCCTGAGATAAGCATAGACTACGAGGTCGGAAGCGATGAAGAGCCCGTTCAGGCCGCGCCGGCAAAGAAAAAGACCAAGGCAAAGACAAAGGCGGCGGCTCAGACCGAAGAAGACGGCGGTTCAGCCATAGGCGACGTGGCCGACAATCTGCTCGGCAGGTCCGGGACCCGGCAGGTCATCAGATCTACCGGCGGCACCATAGGCAGGGAGATCGGAAAATCCATAGGAGAGGCCGTGCTGGGCAAGAAGGGGCGCACGATAGGCGGCAATATAGGGTCGTCGATCGGAAGGAACCTTTTCGGCACGCTTTCAAAGAGATAGGACTGAGAACGGGGCGGAGACAAGAGATGGAGATGCTCACTTTCGGAAAACTTAACGACGGCAGGACGGCAGGCCTCTATATCCTGAGAAACAGCAGCGGCATGTCGGCTGCTCTGACGGACTTCGGCGCAGCTCTTGTGAGCCTTGCCGTGCCTGACAGGAACGGAGACCTGAGGGACGTGGTGCTCGGCCACGACGACGCTGCGGGCTATGAAGAGGGACACGGCTCGATAGGGGCCACAGTCGGACGCGTAGCCAACAGGATAGGCGGAGCGCGCTTTGCACTGAACGGGAAGGAATACGCTCTTACGGCCAATAACGGACCGAACGCCCTCCACGGCGGCAGGGATCCGTACAGCAAGAGGCTGTGGAGCGTAAAGATACCGTTCAGAGAGGTCAGCTCGAGAGACATCCTGGCGTCGTCCGCTCCGGAGAGCATAAGCGACGGAGTATCTCAGCTCGCGCGCAGCAATATAGCGAACAGACAGGTGGTGTTCTGTCTGGACAGCCCGGACATGGATCAGGGCTTCCCGGGCCGTCTGCATGTCGAGGTGGCATATACACTGACGGATGAGGGGGAGCTGCACATAGATTATCTGGCCGGGTCCGATGCGGATACGCCTCTCAGCCTGACCAACCACAGCTACTTCAACCTGAACGGGCACGAAAGCGGCAGCGTGCTCGGACACATCGTCCAGATCGAAGCGGAGGGATACACTCCGTCCGATCCGGATCTGCTGCCTTACGGCACAGTCGAAAGCGTGGCCGGAACGCCGATGGATTTCAGGATCCCGAAGATGATCGGACGCGATATCGACGCCGACTTCATCGCGCTCAGGAACGGCAGAGGCTATGACCACAACTACGTGATCGCCGGGGAGAAGGGCGCATACAGGGAAGCCGCGTCCCTGTTCTCGCGCGAATCGGGCATACGGATGGAGGTGCTGACCGACATGCCGGGCCTTCAGTTCTATACCGCGAACTTCATGAAGGGCCAGGTCGGAAAGGACGGCGTCATCTACGGACCGAGGAGCGCGGCGTGCTTCGAGACGCAGTACTGGCCGGATTCGGTCAACAGGGAGGACTTTCCGGACTGCATCCTCCGGGCCGGAGAAGTATTCAGATCGCGGACAACATACAGATTTTCAAAATAAAAGGGGGCATGACATGGCACTTACAAAGGAAGATATCGTAGAACTGCTCGATGACAAAAAGATCAGATACGAGATCGCTGAACACAAGCCGGTATACACTATCGATGAGATGCTCGAGTGCGGGCTGCCTCATCCGGAGCAGATCGCCAAGAACCTTTTCATCAGGGATGACAAGAAGCGCAAATACTATCTGATCACCTGCCTTGAAGACAAGAAGATCAATCTCAAGGAGTTCAGGAAGGAGCACGACACCCGCCCGCTGACCTTCGCTTCAGAGGATGACCTCATGGCAAAGATGGGGCTCACCAGAGGAGCGGTGACGCCTTTCGGCATACTGAACAACGAAGAAAAAGACGTCGTGGTCTTTATCGACAAGGACTGCGAGAACAAGCTCATGGGCATACATCCGTGCGACAATACGGCGACGGTATACGTGAACTGCCGCGACGTCGCGAAGCTCATAAAGGCTCACGGCAACGAACTGCATTTTGTAAAGATGTAGCCTGGAGATAAAGGGAAAGGAGATGAGAGTATTGGAATACAAGGTAAAACTTACAGACGAACAGAAAGCGATACTTGAGGGTTCCAAAGGCGAGACGCTCGCGAAGGTCATGGAATCGCTGGTCAGGTACGGCGAGCTCTTCGGAGCGACCGAGATGGTGCCGATCAGCAGCAAGTACAACCACCTCGTGACATCCTTCGGCCTCAAGGCGCTCGGACCTGTCTACGAGCTCATGGACAAGCTGCTCGAGGCGGGAGCTTTTTCCGGACAGAAATTCACGGTGGATCCGAAGCCGCTCGACCCGAACGTGCCGACGAACATCGCGCAGGACGTGGTGTTCAAACTCTTCATGTACAGCAGACAGAAGGATTACGAAAAACAGCTCGCCGATCTCGGCCTTCTTTCGGACAACGCCTTCACCTGCACCTGCTACATGGATGAGGTGGGCAATAAGCCGGGCTTCGGCGAAGTGCTCAGCTGGTCCGAGTCATCGGCAGTCGTGTACGCGAATTCCGTGCTCGGCGCCAGGTGCAACCGCAATTCCGGCATCATCGACCTGATGGGCTCGGTCATAGGATATGTGCCTAAGTTCGGGCTGCTTACAGACGAGGGCCGCAAAGCCGACTGGATAGTCGAGGTAAAGACCTCAAAGAAGCCTGAAGCGCAGCTGCTCGGATCGGCCATAGGCATGAAGGTCATGGAGGACGTTCCGTACATCACAGGACTCGACAAGTGGCTCGGGAACGAGCTCGATGACGAGGCGTGCACATACCTCAAGGACTTCGGAGCTGCCACAGCATCGAACGGAGCCGTGGGGCTCTTTCACGTCGACGGGCTCACGCCTGAGGCGAAGAAGTCCGGGAAGAAGCTCATCAAAAAAGACGCGAAGACCTACGTGATAGACGACGCCGAGCTCGAGAGGGTGTACAGGGAGTACCCTGTTATCTGGAAGGATCCTGAAGCGCAGCCTAAGCTCTGCTTCATGGGATGCCCGCACATGAGCCTGCAGCAGCTCAGGGACTGGACGGACAAGGTCGAAGAAGGCCTCGCGAAGAGCGGAGCCGGCAAAGTGTCCGTGCCGACGGTGTTCACAGCCGCGCCTGACGTGCTCGAAGCCTTCGAAAAGACCCCGTACGCGGACAGGCTCAAAGCGACGGGAGTCATCACCTCGTATATATGCCCGCTGATGTACATGAACAATCCTCTCAGCGAGAAGATGCCGGTGATCACATCGAGCAACAAGCTCAGGACATACACATCCGCGCGCTACTATACTGACGATGAGATACTCGAGCAGATAACGCGCAGCAGGAAAGGAGGCAGATAGATGAAGACTTTCCAGGGAAGGGTAGTCGTACCCGGAAGAGTAAGCGCTGAGGCGCTCGTGTCCCGCGGCGGTCTCAACACTCTGGCCTCGTTCCAGAAGGCGCTGCAGTTCGGAGACAAAAAGGCGACGTGCGGAGACCAGAACAATCCGGATCTTTACGGCAAGCAGATGGCCGGCAAGGCGCTGTGTCTGCCTCAGACCATAGGCTCGACGACGGGCGGACTCGTTCTGTACTGCGCGACATCGATGGGCAGGCAGCCTGCGTGCATGCTGTTCTCGAATCCTATCGATTCGCTGGCTGCAGCCGGCGCCGTACTGGCTGATGTATGGCTGGAAAACAACAAGATGCCGGTAGTCGATTCGCTCGGAGATGAGTTCCTCGACTACGTGAAGGACGGCATGAACATCATCGTCCAGGAAGGCGGCAAAGTCATGGTGTCCGATCCGTTCTGATCCTCACGAAAAGGACCGGGAGGCGATCGGTCAAAAAACAGAAAAAAGCATGGGGCTGTCGCATTTGAATAAATGTGGCAGCCTCTTAACTTGGAAAAAAGCAGACAGTCTCCGACAGGATCAGATGATCCAGTCGTCGACAGTCTGCTTCTTGATTTTTGCGCATAACAACCGACGTTACGTATTCAGTTTTTATCTCTTAGGCTACTTCGTACAGATGAGTCCCAAGTTTTCCGTTCTGTATCCTTCGATGAAGGTTGTCTATGTTCTGAGCGATGGCCATCAATACACTTTCGGCGTAGACATTCGCCTGGCCTCGACACAGGAATTGACGGAAGGCTCCATCTTCTTTCCACAGTGCAAAGGCACCTTCAGCCTGAATGCTGCGATTGACTCTGAGCCGAATCCCTTCTTCACTGGTGATCCGCTCCAGGCATTCCTCACGCTGCCGCTCGAACTTCCTCGACACAAAGAGCTTTTTGAATCGCTCTTCCTCCGGCGTCTTCCAGTGCCTGCCTTTGATGCATTCAGACTTGTGAGGACATCCGTCGCATTCATAGCATCGGTAAATTGTTACCTTGCGAACGTACCCTGTTACACTTTTCTTGTGGTGAATACCGCAGGCATATAGACGGCAGCCGTTCATGCATGTGTAGAAGTCGCCGTCAGGATTGTACGGCATGTTCTCTCTGCGACTGATGTCTTTTTTGTAATTGCGCGTCTTTGAGATCTCGAAGTTCGATGGTTTGATCATTGCGGTAATACCGAGGTCCTCGAGAAAACTGTAGTTTTCTTCACTCTCATAGCCTGCATCTGCTACGACTACAGGATATCTGTGATGAAGAGTTGCCTCCATACCGGTCAGGAATGGTATTAATGTGGTGGTGTCCGTAGGTTTTGGGGATAATGTAAGCCATGAGATATATCCGGAGTCGACTCCGAGCTGAAGATTGTATGCCGGCTTAAGCTGACCGTTCAGCATGGCATCTTCCTTCATTCTCATGAAGGTCGCATCGGGATCGGTCTTGGAATAGCTGTTGCGGTCTCCCAGAACTTCCAACTTTCTGGAATACTCTTTAAGTCTCGCTGTGTATTCCTCAAGCAGTTCGATGTGCTTCTGAAGCTGTGTCTTGCGGCATCCGCTGCCATACACGAACTCAATACCTTCTTCGTCTTTGATCTTATACAGCTTTTTGAGCAGCTTACCGAGATGCTTCTCCTTGACCTGGCCGCGCCATATCTCTCTAAGACCGTATGTCTCAACACACTCCTGAACCAGCAGCGCGGTCTTGTCCAGAAGCTTTGCCTGATTCTTTGTTACAGCTTTCTTCCAGACAAATGTGTATTTGTTGGCATTGGCCTCTATCTTCGTTCCGTCGATGAAGATCTCTTTGCCGCTGATCTCTCCGAGATCCATCAGGTAATTCACCGTCATCGCAAGATACTTATCTGCGACCTGCCCGAAATGAAGCGATCGAAACCGTGCTATGGTTGCATGGTCAGGTGCGGACTTACCTTCCAGAAGATACATGTAGTTGATGTCTCTCCTGCATGCTTTTTCGATGCCTCTTGAGGAGTAGTTGTGTTCATGGTAGGCATACAACATTATCTTCAGCATCTGTCGAGGGCTCACTTGATTTTCCTTCACTCTGGAATAGGTCGAATACAGATCGCTTAGATCCAGTTCCTCCACAAATTGACCCAGGAGCCTCACGCAGTCGTTGTCGGGAATTACATGCCCGATTTCGAGCGGAAGTTTTAGTTGATACGGCCTCGAAAACGACGTATAATTTTGCCGTAAAATGTTTTGGTTTAGCATACTTGCATTTTACCACCAAACTCCGTGTCCTAATGGTGCGGAGCTTTTTGTTTTTTGATAAAACCAAGCATTTGCAAGGCCTTCAGGTTGCTTGTATCAAAAGAGCCCGCCACGTGGCGGGCATGTTAAGAGGCTGCCACACTATCTTAGTGCGACAGCCCCTTCTTTTTTTGTGGTACAATAACCATGTATGACTAAAAAGATTTATGTAGACGGGCTCGAGGTCTCTCTGACCAGAAAGCGCATCAGGAGAATGAATATGAGGATTAAGGAGCCGGACGGCAGCATCGCCGTCAGCGCGCCTTATATCATTCCTGAAACGGAGGTGATACGCTTCATCAGGAGCAAACGCCCGTGGATAGATAAAAACAGGGCCGCGATAATCGAAAGAGCGGCAGCTTATCCCGAGCCTGAGACAAGGGCGGAGAAGGAAGCAAGGCGCAGAGATCTGAAGAGAAGGATAGCGGAGAGGCTCCCGTACATCGAGGATGTCACCGGCCTTCGGTGCAGCGGCTGGACCGTCAGGGACATGAAGACCCGCTGGGGAAGCTGCAACACGGTGACAAAGCACATCAACCTGAGCCTCATGCTGGCTCTGAGATCCGACATCGAGCTCGACTATGTGATACTGCACGAACTGGTGCATACCGTAGTGCCGGATCACGGAAAAGACTTCTACGCCATGATGGACAGATACATGCCGGGCTGGAAGCAGATCCGCAAAGAACTGAGGACCAAATAATGGACGTACTGCATCTAATAATCGATCTTGCCGCAATGCTGACCACAGCAGCCGTGGTCACGATCATATTCAGAAAACTCAAGCTCCCTACTATCCTGGGATACATTCTCGCGGGCTTCATAATAGGGCCTCATTTTCCGCTGTTCCTGGATGTTTCGTCTGCCGACTCCATAGACATGTGGAGCGAGATCGGAGTGATCATAATACTTTTCCACATAGGTCTTGAGTTCGATTTCAACAAGCTCACCGAAGTGGGAAGCACGGCCATAGTATCCGCAGCGGTCAAGATGGCCGGCGTCATGGCTGTAGGCTACGGCTTCGGCATCCTGGCCGGCATGACCACCATGGATGCGATATTCCTCGGAGCCATGCTGTCGATCAGCTCGACTGTAGTGATACAGAAATGCTTCAGCGAACTCGGGCTCGAACAGGAGAAGTATGCAAGTCTTGTCATGGGCTCCCTTGTCATGGAGGACGTGATCGCGGTATTCATGATGGTCGTGCTGACCGCCATATCGAAGGGATCCTCGGGCGAAACAGTTTCACCGGCGCAGATGGCTCTGATGCTCACCTATCTCGTGCTGTGGCTCATACTGGGCATATTCTTCGTGCCGACGCTTCTCGACAGGACGATGGGACTGATGAACGATGAGACTCTGACGCTGCTCAGCATCGGCTTCTGCTTCCTGATGGCGCTTCTGGCCAAGAGACTCGGGTTTTCGATGGAGCTCGGAGCCTTCATAGCAGGCTCGCTCTTTGCGGGAACGCGCCATTCGCACAATGTCGAAAGGGTCACCGCAGGCATCAAGGACATGTTCGGCTCCATCTTCTTCCTCTCCGTAGGGATGATGGTGGATCCCGCGATCATCGTCCAGCGCTGGACGTCGATAATCCCTATCGCCGTAATAGCCGTGACAGCCAAGCTCATATTCGCGACCATAGGCATGATGCTCTCGGGCCAGGACATAGAGACGTCCATGAAGGGTGGAGTATCGCTGGCGCCTATAGGCGAATTCTCATTCATAATCGCGGGCCTGGGGATATCACTGGGAGTGATGGACGGATATCTCTATCCGGTAATAGTCGCGTCGTCCATAATCACCATAATCGCTACGCCTGTGCTCATAAAGCAGGCGGACAGGCTCATACCGAAGCTGACGGCCAGGATGCCTGAAAAACTCAGGAACAGGATAAACAGCTACACCTCAGACGATCAGGTCGAGGAAGAGAACAGCTCCGAATGGAAGGCCGTGATAAAGGATTTCTTTACCAAGATCGCGGTATACGGCAGCATACTGCTGGTCGTGACCATCACCTCCGTCAGGCACGTTCAGCCGTTCCTGGAAAAAGCCGTGGGCGAGATGCCTTCAAAGATCGGCATCACGATATTCATTTACATCGTGATAGCGTTCTTCTCCGGGCCTTTCATGGGGCGGCGCAGCGCGGAGTTCACGGAGCTGTGGATGGACAGACTGTCCAACAGGCCGCCTCTTGTGGTGATGACCGCCATCAAGGCCGTGATACTCGAGGTGATAGCCATCATACCGCTGTACAAGTTCTTCAGCATAGGCAATATACTGATAATGTTCCTGCTGCCGCTCAGCATAATCATGATATCCAGATCGGATTTCATCGCCACGTATTACCTCCAGCTCGAAACGAGGTTCTTCGCGAACCTCAACCAGAAGACCATGGAGGAACGCGGAGGCGAACGGGATACCGGACTCTGGCTCGATGAGGACTATCACGTGTTCGTCTGGATGGTCCGGGAGGGATCTCCGTTTATCGGAAAGTCGCTGCTGGATCTCGACTGGGGAAAGAACAACTCCGTGTACGTGATAAAGATCGAAAAAGGCGACAGAAAGATACCGATGCCTCCCGCGAGGACGGTCCTGCAGACCGGAGACATGGTGCACATGATCGGCGAGGAAAAGTACTGCAGGACGTTCATAAAGGTTATGGACATAAAGGACAGGCCGAAGCTGCAGACGCTGAGGGAATACCTTGAGACCGGATATGATGACAACGAAAACGCGCTCGAATGTCTCGCGATCAAGGTCAGCGGCTCCGAGATCTATGTCGGAAAGCCGATAAAGAAGAGCGGCCTCAGCCAGCACGGACGATGCATGATACTCGGTCTCGAGAGAGACGGATACGCTACGCGCATGCCTGATCCGAACATGCTGATCGAAACGGGAGACATACTGTGGATAGTCGGCGTCGACAGCAACCTCAGGAACGTCGTTGCGCATTCATTCGGCAAAGCCGGCATACATTGCGAGGAATAAAAAATGAACTGGGAATTGATAAGCAGATTCATACTGCCTCCGCTGATCGGAGCGGTGATCGGATACTTCACCAACATGATCGCGGTAAAGATGCTCTTCTTTCCGCGCGAGGCGAAGTATATCTTCGGGTACCGCATACCGCTGACGCCCGGCGCCATACCAAAGGGCAAGGCGCGTCTGGCAAGATCAGCGGGCGAGATAGTGCAGAACGAGCTCTTTACCAAAGAGGACGTCTCGGGCAAGCTGCTCACGGAAGAGGTGGAAAAACCGATAATCGACCGGGCGATGGCAGTGCTCGGCGAAAACATAAAGGACACCGGTGCGGTCATGCTGGGGAGCAAAGAGAGATTCGATGCCTTCGAAAACAACGTCGTGGAGCTGCTTACTCTCAAGATAAAGGATGCCATCAAAAGGATGGACATCCCGCAGACGATAAAGCAGGAGGGCACGGCCATGCTGAACGAGCAGGTCATGGAATCTACTCTGCTTTCTCTCGTCGTCTCGGACAGGCTGATCGAAAGGATAATGAACCGCGTGGCGCTGAGCATGGAGGAATTCATCGAGGCTAAGGGCACCGAGATGATCCACGGGATCACTGCCTCGAGGATACACGACCTCGGAGAGAGAACGCCTCTTTATGTGCTCGGGCTGGCGGGCTACGACAGGGATACTGTGAGAGAGAAGCTCACGACCGCCTACAGGGAGTCGGTGGTGAACGCGGTCAACTCGGCTCTGAAGCGCATAAATGTCGCTCAGGTCGTAGAGGACAAGATAAACTCCATGCCGGCAGAAGAGCTCGAGAAGGGCGTCATGCAGGTGATGAAGACCGAGCTCAACATGATAGTAAACCTCGGCGCTCTCATAGGGCTGGTTATCGGGAGCATCAATATCTTTATATAGCAAAGTGTAAACAAAGACTGCGAGGCGAGAGTCGCGAGCGGATCTTGCCAGCTGCACAGATGGAGTGAAGCGAAGCGGCTGGATGTTTGAGACGGAGTCCCGGTACCCAGTGCGACGGCGAAAACTCCCCGCGCTCGCAAGTGACTGATGATGCAATGGCAGATCCGTGAGCTTCGAGCGGAGTAGCTTTGTTTGCACTTGGGAAATACAAATGGAAAACTACGTAGTATTCGAGCATGTCAGAAAGGTCTATCATGTCGGAGAGGTCGACATCGAAGCGCTCTCGGACGCGACTTTCAGTGTGGCGAAAGGCGAGCTTGCCATAGTCGTCGGAGAATCCGGAGCGGGCAAGACGACTCTTCTGAACATACTCGGAGGCATGGATACGCTTACAGGCGGCAGAGTTGTCCTGGACGGCAGAGAGATAAGCAGTCTGAGCAGCCGCGAGCTCACGGACTACCGCCGCTACGACATAGGCTTCGTGTTCCAGTTCTATAATCTCGTGCAGAACCTGACTGCGCTCGAGAACGTGTCGCTCGCCACGCAGATATGCAGCGATCCGCTCGATCCGGCAGAAACGCTGAAGGCGGTCGGCCTTGAGGACCGCATGCTGAATTTTCCGGGCCAGCTTTCCGGCGGAGAGCAGCAGAGGGTGGCGATAGCGCGGGCGCTTGCCAAGAACCCGAAGCTTCTTCTGTGCGACGAGCCAACCGGCGCCCTCGACTACAACACGGGCAAGGCCGTTCTGCAGCTGCTCCAGGATCAGTCAAGAAGATCCGGCACTACGGTGATAATAATCACTCACAACAGAGCGATCACTCCGATGGCAGACAGGGTCATAAAAGTAAGGAGCGGCAGGGTGACTGAAGTGATACGTAACAGTTCGCCGATGCCGGTCAGCAGAATAGAATGGTAAAGTCCACACTCAGGGAAATCAGGACCTCACTTGCAAGATATCTCGCGATATTCGCGATCGTTGCTCTTGGAGTGGGGTTTTTCAGCGGGCTGA
This sequence comes from Mogibacterium sp., assembly GCA_017512365.1. Taxonomy (GTDB): domain Bacteria; phylum Bacillota; class Clostridia; order Peptostreptococcales; family Anaerovoracaceae; genus Crickella. The sequence goes on along the minus strand of JAFWGQ010000034.1, from coordinate 7,957 downwards.
AGATCTGCAGGGACAGCATGGTAAAGACCGCTTCGGACTACCTGAACAGGCAGAACTACTATGATTACCAGATCAATTCCTCATACGGGATAGACGATGAGAGCGTAAGCATAGCCGGGACCTGGGACGGGGTCGAAGAGGCCGAAGGATCGATCCGCAGGGATGTTCTCGTGAGAGCCGGCGACGGGGATTCCAGGGCGATGAGGGCGATATCCCTGCCGGAATCGATAAATGAGCCGGATCTGGTGGAGGGGAGGCTTCCGCAAAAGGCGGACGAATGCGTTGTGGATTCCTACAGCATGGGCGGTTCAGGCTTCAGCATCGGAGATGTGCTGACGCTGACGGATGAGAACGACGCGGACAGGCTCAGCGACTTCAGGGTCCGGGAATTCAGGATCGTGGGGACGGTGAACACTCCGCTGTATCTCGATTATCAGCGCGGGTTCACGGACATCGGGAACGGCAGCCTGAGCGCTTTCTTCTATGTCGACAGGGATGCTTTCGATACGGAATACTATACTGACATGTATGTGAAGCTCAGTTCCGTGGGCGATTATTTCAGCGACGATGTCGAAAACGCCATCGCGGATGTGCTGGAGAAGCACAGGGAAAGCGCGGAGGAGCTTTCGGAGACGGTGACCGCTGCCAGAAGAGAAAGCGAACAGCAAAAAGCACAGGAAGAGCTGGATGAAAAGACGCAGGAGTACGAGGACGGCGTTGCCGAGTACGAAGAGAACCGGGCGATGGCCGAGGAGGAATTCGACTTGGCCGAAAAAAAGATAGCAGACGGTCAGGCGCAGATAGACAGCAACCGCAGAAAGGCGGAGGGCGGCAGGATCGAGGCTCTGGATGCCATAAAAAAACTCGACAAAAAACTGTCTGAAGTAAACGAGGGTATAGAAAAGCTTAACGCTGAAAAGCGCAAAGCGGGAGACGGACTGAAAAAGGCCGGTGAGATCAGCGCTCAGCTCGTGCAGGCAAAGGACGGCCTGGACGGACAGACGGCCCTTCTCAGACAGAAGGCGGAAGAGGCTGCCGCTCAGAAACAGGAGCTTGACGGGCGGATCGCGGAGCTGGAAGAGCAGATCGCCGGTCTCAGGTCCCGGGCGGAAGGGCTCAGAGGACAGATCGCAGCGATCGGGGAGCAGATCGCCGAACTGAGGCAGGAAGAGGAGAAGGAAGAGGAGAAGGAAGAGGATCCTGCACGTAAGGCGGAGATAGAAGCTCAGATCGCAGCTCTTGAGGAACAGACAGCCGGGCTTGAAGCTCAGGTCGCAGCCCTCGAAGAACAGGCGGCCGGGATCGAAGCTGAGGCGGACGGGCTGAGGCGAATGTCGGAAGAGGCTGCAGCTCAGATCGCGGCCCTTGAAGAACAGACCACCGGGCTTGAAGCTCAGTCGGCTGCGCTGGATGAGCAGATACGCGGCGTCGACGCGGAGATAAAAAAGGCAGAGGAGGGGTTAGCCCTCATCGACAGCAGACTTGCTGAGGCGGAAAAAGGAAAAAAACAGATAAACGGCGGCCTGACTAAGGCGAACGACGGACTGGAAAAGGCCGAGAAAGGCATCGCGAGACTCGGCGAGGAGCAGAAAAAGCTGGACGCGGGAAGAGCGGAGCTTGCTGATCAGCGAAGGAGGGCGGAAGCGGAGTTCAGCGAAGCTGCGCAGAAGCTCGAGGAAGTGAATGAGGTCCTCAGGGAGGCTCAGCAGAAGATAGACGACATGGAAGCGGGTGAATCATACGCCGTGTCCGCCACAAAGAACGCGGGATATTCGTCGTTTGACAGCAACTCGGGCATCGTGAGCAGAGTGGCCGTAGTGTTCCCGGTCTTCTTTTTCCTCATCGCGGCCCTTGTGTGCATGACGACCATGACGCGAATGATAGATGAGCAGCGCGGACAGGTGGGCGTGCTCAAGGCCCTCGGATACAGCAACGCGGCCATTGCGGGCAAGTACCTGTTCTATTCCGGGAGCGCGGCGTTTCTCGGCGCTGTGGTCGGCTTCTTTGCCGGCTGCAGGATATTTCCCGCAGTGATCTGGAAGGCTTACAGCATGATGTACGATTTCTCGGACGATGTCGCGTATGTGATAGATGTGAAGCTCTTCCTCGTTTCGCTCGCTGCGGCGCTGATCTGCTCGATGGGCGCGACATGGGTATCGATAGCGGCTGACTTCAGGGTGGCTCCGGCGGAACTCATAAGGCCGAAGAATCCGCCTGCGGGAAAGCGCATACTGCTTGAGCGCTTCACATCGCTGTGGAACAGGATCTCTTTCCTTTACAAGGTGTCGATCAGGAACATCTTCAGGGACAAAAAGCGCTTCTTCATGATGGTGGCGGGAATCAGCGGCTGCACGGCTCTTCTAATCGCCGGCGCCGGCATCGGGACCACCGTCGCGAAGATCGCTGACAACCAGTTCGATGAGATATCGCTGTACGATTACACGGTGGTGTTCAGCAGGGACATGGACGGGGCCGGACAGAAGAGTTTCGAAAAGGAACTGGCCGGATCAGGGGAAGCTGCAGACGTGATGTACATGCATCAGGGCGAGGTGACCATAGAGACCGCAAAGGAAGACGCGTCGGTGACATGCATAGCGGCTCCGGCTGATGACTTCGGCCGGTATGTGGACCTCCACAGGGGCGATGAGCCGATAGAGTTCCCGCCTGAGGGCGAGGTCGTGATCGTAAAGAGGCTGATGCGCGACTACGGCATAAAAGAGGGAGATGAGATAGTTGTAAAAGACGGATGGCGCAGCATGAAGGCAAGGGTGTCGGCCGTCGCGGACAACTACATCAACGACATGATATACATGAGCCCGGAAACCTATGAGAAGGGCTTCGGCGCGGAGGCCGGAGTGAATGCCGCGTATGTGAAGCTGGACGACGGGGCGGACGAGGCTGCTGTCAGGGCTTCCGCAACAGCCGCGGCAGGCTGGAAGGACACGGCTGCGGTCCAGCTCTCGCAGGACGTAAAGGACAATATCGCCGACATGATGAAGAGCCTGGATGCGGTGACGATAGTGATAATGCTCTCAGCGGCTCTTCTCGCCTTCATAGTGATATTCAATCTCACCAACATAAACATCACCGAAAGGACGCGGGAGATAGCCACGATCAAGGTGCTCGGCTTCAGGCCTCCGGAGGTGAGCGCATACGTGTTCAGAGAGATACTGTTCATGACTGCGGCCGCTGTCATAGTGGGAGTGCCTCTGGGCAGGCTGCTGCTGGGCTTTGCGGTAGACAACATCGTGATAAAGATGCTCTGCTTCGAAACGAGGGTGAGCGGATCTGACATCGCTCAGGCTGTCGTACTCACCTTCGTGTTCTCGATCCTCGTGGGTCTGGCGATGCAGAAAAGGCTGAAAGACGTCTCCATGACGGAGTCGCTGAAGTCGGTGGATTGATAAAAAGCTTGTAGGTTTACAGAGTAAAGTCTATAATATGGGATGTTTTCATTCAGGGGCTCGCAAAGAAAGCTCAGAAATAACGATACGAAGGGATCACGAACGATGAATATTGTCATTCTCGGCGCGGGCAAACTGGGCCTGCGACTTGTCGAAGCTCTGCTGGACGGCGACTATGAAGTTACGCTGGTGGACAATAACGAAGAAAAGCTCAGCCGCCTGGCTCAGCAGTACGATGTGATGACCGTGGCGGGAGACGCCAAGACGGTCGAGACTCTGCGCGAAGTCAACGCGGGCGGCGCGGACTTCCTTCTGAGCGCGACCACATCGGACGATACCAACATCCTGGCGGCATCGTTCGCCAAGGCTCTCGGCTGCAGGTATGTCGCGGCAAGGGTCAGGGACCCGGAGCACATGAACCAGCTCGAGTTCATCAGGGAGCACTGCAATATCGACATGATCATCAATCCGGATCTTCTGATCACCGGAGAGATATACAGATATCTGATAGACAAATACACTCTTTCGAACGGGATATACACCTTCGACAAGATATCGCTTATCGAATTCGAGGCGTCCAGGATGCCGGAGGTCACAGGAAAGAACCTCATCGAGTTCAGGTCGCTTCAGCCGGACTTCCTGGTCATAGGCATAGCCAGAAACGGCAAGCTCATCATACCTCACGGCTACGATGTCATCGAGGAAAAGGACCTGATCTATCTCATAGGAGAGAAGGAAGCCATCTTCAGGCTCAGCAAGAAGGTCCATTCGAAATTCCATCACGCCGACGCGCGCAGGGTCATGATAATCGGGGGCGGAAAGACCGGATTCTATCTTGCAAAGCGCCTTTCGGAGTATGGTTCGAAGGTAAAGCTGATAGAGGAGGACAGGCAGCGCTGCCACTACCTGACCAACAAGCTCAGGAACGTGATGGTTCTCAACGGCGACGGAGCCAACATCAGGCTGCTGGAGGATGAGGACCTGGACAAGATGGACGCTTTCGTGACCTGCACAGGCTACGACGAGGAGAACCTCCTGCTCGCGCTCACTGCCAAGAACCACGGCGTCGAGGATGTCATCTCCAAGGTGAGCCACGAGAGCTATAAGGAGCTTATCTCAAAGCTCGGCATAGACATAGTGCTCAATCCGCTCGACATCTCGACAAGCGCGATACTCAGGGCCATACGGGGCTCGAAGAGGGTGCTCTCTTCCGTACTGCTCCAGGGCCAGGCAGAGATCATGGAGATATACGCGTCCGAAAGGATGAGCATGCTCAACATCCCGCTGAAGAACCTGGAGCTGCCTGATCACATAATCATCGCGGCCATCAGGCGCGGGACAGAGACGATAATCCCTGACGGCGATACTACAATAAAGGACGGAGACAGGGTCATAATCGTGTGCCTCGTATCCGATATAGGCTATGTCGAAAAGCTGACCCGTCCGGCGTTGAGGCTCAGCATAAAAAGATAGAACATGAAGAGGCTGGCGAATTTTTACGCATTGTTTCTTAATCTGATGGGCGCGTGTTTTGCGCTCCCGCTTGTGACTGCTCTGATATACGGTGAAGGATCATCGGTCAGAGCTTTTGCTCTTGTCATGATCGCGTGCTTCGCCACCGGAGGGATCGTGCATTTCGCAAAAAGGGAAGACCTGAGCGACATGGAGATGAAGCCGCGCGAGACCTATTTTATTGTCGCTTCGACGTGGATCATCGCATCCGCCATAGGCTGCGTTCCTTACATCCTTACGGGCTCGATACCGGGCTTTTTTGACGCTTTTTTTGAGACCTGCTCGGGCTTTACTACCACCGGAGCCACGGTGATAGATGATGTCGAAGCTCTGCCGCGCTCGGTGCTTTTATGGAGATCGCTGACGCAGTGGCTGGGCGGCATGGGCATAATAGTGCTCTTCGTGGCGCTTCTGCCGCATTTCGGCATCAAGGCCAGGAACATAGCGAGCGCTGAGACCCCGGGACCTACGGTGACCAAGCTCACGTCGAGGTTCACCGGCACCGCGCAGAGGCTCTATATCGCGTACATCATACTGACGGCGGCGCTGGCCCTGATGCTCATGGGCGGCAGCCTCAGCCTTTACGATGCCGTCAACCACGCCTTCACGACGATGGCGACTGGGGGCTTCTCGACATACGGCGACAGCATAGCGCACTTCGACAGCGACTACATCACATGGGTCATAACCGTGTTCATGTTTCTTGCGGGCACGAATTTCGAACTCTTCTTCGTGGCTGCGCAGGGCCATCCGCTGAGGGCCCTTAAGAACGAGGAATTCGGGATCTATGCAAAGATCATCGCGGTATCCGTGGCCGCGGTCGCGGCGTCTCTGATGATAAAGGGCGGATACGTGAGCCTGTACAGGGCCGTGCGAGATTCCGCGTTCCAGGTGATCACGATAATGACGACGACAGGATACGCCACGGTCGATTTCGATCTCTGGCCGGTGTTCTGCAAAATGATACTGATCATCCTGATGTTCATCGGGGGCTCGAGCTCGTCGACGGCCGGCGGCGTAAAGGTCATAAGGGTCATCGTGCTCTTCAAGATGATCAAGAGGGAGATCAACATAAAGCTGCACGGCAACATCGTCAACGACATCTCCATCGGAGAGCAGAAGGTGCTCTCGGGGACGGTGACTCACATCATCGCTTTCGTGACGCTGTATCTGATCACGCTTGCCGCGGGGACCTTTCTGATCTCGATCGCCGGATGCGGCGATATCGTGACGAACTTCACCGCCGTTCTCTCATGCATAAGCAATGTAGGTCCGGGCTTCGGCGGGGTCGGCCCGGTATGCACATACAGCTTCTACGACAGCTTCAGCACTGCGGTGCTTTCACTGGTCATGGTCGCGGGCAGACTCGAGCTCAGCACTTTCTTCATACTGTTCTCGAGGTTCTTCTGGGATCCTAACAGGGTTTGATTTTGATAAAGATGACGAGAAACAGAAGATTCATCCTTAATATACTGGCGGACGCCCTGATGATATTCGGAGTGAGCATACTTCCGTCTCTTCTTGCTGCCGTGATATTCCGGGAAGACCGTCCCGCGCTCGCGGCAGGCGTCGCGGTTCTCTGCTGCTTTGCCGCCGGTCTTGCGGGCAGACAGATATCGGGCGGGCTCGAAGTCCAGGTGAGGCCGAGGGTATGGTACATGACCACATTCTTTACCTGGATCCTCCTTATCACGCTGACAGTTCCGGTGTTCTATTTCAGCATACCGGGATATTCCGTGACGGACGCCGTCCTCGAATCGGCGGCGGGCTGGACGACTACGGGTGTAGGCATATATGACACAGCATCGCTGCCGCGTTCTCTTCAGCTGCTCAGATCGACATGCAACTGGCTCGGGGGCGTGGGCATAATAATGACCGTGCTTTCACTCGTCCCGACAAGGCAGTACCTCGGCTACGGCCTTGTGTCGACCGAATTCCCGGGGCCGTCGTTCCTCAAGAGCGGCAACGATTTCAGAAAGGGATACAGGAAGGTGGTGATCATATACATACTGCTGACACTGCTGCAGTTCATCATGCTGATCATCGCCGGAATGGATGGATTCACTGCCGTCCTGACGACGCTTTCCAACACCAGCACATCAGGGCTCAGACACATGGGCAACGGAGTCGTTACGGGACTGTCCGCGCCTATCAAGGCCGTGATCACGCTGTTCGCCTTCCTCGGATCGGTCAACTGCATGCTCTTCCTGCTGATAATGAACAAAAAGGCCGGAGAGATCAGATACAACAGCGAGATAAAGGTCTATGTCTGCAGGCTGCTGGCAGCCGGAGCCGTCATCACGGCTTTCATCGCGGCGGGGACCGGTGGAAGGGATCTTCTGAGGACGTTCGGCCGCGTCATGATGCAGACCGTATCGGTCCTGTCCACCTCGGGCTATGTGATCACGGATGTCTCGCACTGGCCGAAGGCCTGCGTTCTCCTTCTGCTGCTGATGAGCTTTACGGGAGCCTGCGCGGTATCCACGGGAGGCGGCATCAAGACCGCGCGCATGATCATAGCCTTCAAGACCGTATCCTTCGGGATCTACAGGCATATCCATCCAAGCAGCGTACGTTCGCTCACGTTTGACAAAAAGCCGATGAAAAGCGATCAGGTGATGAGAGCCAACGTCTTTATCGTGCTCTTCGTACTCTTCTGGCTGGGCGGAGCGCTTCTGCTTTCGCTCGATGACATGAGCCTGCAGCAGGCTCTCACGTATTCGCAGGCGATGCTGACCAATACGGGCAATACGATGGCGGACATGGGAGCTCCGACTCTGGTCAGTGACTTCACTCCGCTTACGAAGGCGGTCATGTGTCTGCTGATGATTGCCGGCCGTCTCGAGATCTATCCGTTCGTCATGATCTTCCTGAAGAACTTCTGGAAGTCCGATTCCGCAATATAACAGACGCCGGATGTCCCCCGCCTCAATGTGCGCATAGGCGGCGGGTTCCATATTCGATCGTCAGTGGCGGGTCGCAATCCCCGACTGACGATCTCAAAAGCTGAAGCTCCCGGCGTCTGTTGACGGCGTCGCTCG
>JAFWGQ010000005.1 GCA_017512365.1 Mogibacterium sp. | reverse complement strand
GTGCATCTGCAGGCCCTGGGAGACGCTACAGACAAATACGATCAGATGCGCCGGGAGAGAGTGAGCATCAAGCACACTGACCCGGTAAAAGCCGGAGCCCTGAAGCTGATCCTGAACTCGGTCTATGGTAATTTCAAGAACAGATACTCGAAACTCTTTAACCCGCTCGCGTCTGCCACCGTCTGCGTCTACGGTCAGATCGCTTTGTTCTCGCTCTGCCGGGATTTGTACTACGCAGGATATGAGATCATCAACGCCAACACGGACGGCGTCGTATACAACGCGGACAACGCGTTGAATGACGCAGATGAAGAGATATGTAAGCGTTGGGAGCAGACCTTTGAGGGATACAAGCTCGAAACAGACTATTACACCGAATGGATCCAGCGAGACGTGAATAACTACATCGCTGTCGAGGAAGACGGCAAGATCACGGTCAAGGGCGGAGACGTGAACAAGTACCAGACTAATAAGTACTTCTCCAATAACTCCAACCGCATCACACAGATCGCCATGGTCGAGCACCTTGTATACGGCACTCCGATCCTGTCCGTCTTCGACAAATACCTCGACGATCCTTTGGTATGGCAGTATGTCCTGAAAGCCGGAGGCACCTACAAAGGTGTCCAGGACAAGGATGGAGACTGGCAGAACAAGGTAAACAGGGTATTCGCCTGTATCGATGACCCGCACGTCCCGCACACGAAACTGTACAAGGTCCGCATGGATGACGGCCTAGTCAACTTCCCGGATGTGCCGGAGCTCATGTTCGTATGGAACGACGACGTCAGGGAGATCCCCAACTTCCGGCAGATCGTCGACCGCGAGTACTATATGAACCTTGTGAAGGACAAGCTGAAAGGATGGCCGAAAGATGTTTATTGAGTACGTACCCGGCACGAAACACGCCGGATCAAGAGCGGAGAGATCCGAGACCATGGACAGCTTCACAGACTGCGGCCTGCTCCTGGCAAACGATGACGTCGTAATCGATATCGACCATCTCCCGAAGGATTCCATTAAGGCCATGATCAAGGACTTCGGCATCCAGACCCGCACCGTCTGGACGGACAGGGGCGCTCACCTGTGGTTTAAAAAGCCGTCATGGTTCGTCAAGCGTAAGGACGGCGTCTGCAGGCTCGGCTTTGAGATCGAGCAGCATACATCGACGTCTAATCCCGAAGGGATGACCGTGAAGCGGAACGGCATCGAGCGCAAGATCGACAACATGGATAAACAGCAGTACCTTCCGGCGATCTTTAACATCGATACTAGGAACCGAACAAAGTACACTGATATGACCGGCATGGGAGAGAATGAGGGCCGAAACAAGGCCCTTTTCTCTCACCGGATGCAGCTGCAGAAGAACGGCGTTCCGGACGTCGAGCGGATCACTTCCTTCATAAATTACCATGTATTCGCTGTACCGCTTCCGGACAGCGAGCTGGAGACGATCTCCCGTGATATGGAAATCGATGCCGATGATCAGAACGCCCAGGCGCTGATTGCTGACAAAATCATGGAAGAGTGCCGGACGGTCGTGTACTCCGGGCGCGTCTGGTGGAGCAAAAATGGAGAGTACATCTCAGACGAGAAGAACGAGCGCCTGATCCGCCGGATATACCGGATGTGTGAAGGGCAGTCGACCAGATTCGTCGACGAGGTATATAAACAGATCTTCTACAGGTCGGAGCTCATTGACGAGGACGCAGTCTTCCCGATCCGCTTCAGGAACGGCATCCTCCGGGACGGTGAATTTATACCGATGAAGGATTATAAGGAATTCACTCCCTATTACATCGACATCGACTATAAGCCGGATGCCCAAAGAGTCCAGATCGTAGACGACTATATCGACAACCTGACGGACCACGACCCGACATACCGGGACCTGCTCATGGAAGTCATCGGATACGTCATGATCACCGACCCGGAGAAGATCCGGTCCCTGGGGAAGTTCTTCATGTTCCGCGGCGATGGCGCCAACGGCAAAGGAACACTCCTGCAGATCATGAAACAGATCTACAACGCCAAGAACTGTACGAACATGAGCATCAAGCAGCTGGTCGACGAGAGGTACCGCGTCACCATGATCGGAAAGCTTGCCAACCTCGGAGACGATATCGAGCCTGCTGCCATCAATGACACAGAGCTGAAGATCCTGAAGAACATCAGCACGGCTGACACGATCACGACCAGGCATTTGTATTCGGAGTCGATATCGGCAACATTTACAGCGAAGCTGTACTTCACCACGAACGCTGACATCAAGAGCTTTGAAAAGGGATACGCCTACAAGCGCCGGATCGTCTGGCTGCCGATGTTCAATAAGGTCGAAAAGCCGGACCCGAACTTCATTTCTAAGATCACGACCAGACCGGCACTGGAGTACTGGATCAGTCTGATCGTGGAAGGGTACAAGAGGCTGTATACAAACGTGAACTGGACAAAGTGCAAGGCCGTCGAGGAGTACAACGAGGAGTACCATGAAGAGAACGACATCTGCAGGCAGTTTGCAAAAGACCTCGACCCCGATACAGAGATCATCGGCAGGACGATCACGGAGATGGCGGAAGAGTTTGTAAAGTGGGATTCAGAGGGAGCGAAGTTCAGTAAGAAAAGCTTCCGGGCAGCTCTCTGGGATCTCTATGGTATCGGTATCGGCCGGGGTAAAGTCAATGGCAAAACCCGTCGGACCTTCATGCGTCAAGCTGACACAGATCAGCAGCTGAGTCATTAAAAGGTGAACAAAAACAGGGCCGGTGAACAAAAATTTTTTAAAATTGTTCACCGCGGAAACCCGCATGGTATAAGGGTTTTAGCTATCTGGTGAACATTTTTTCTCTATTTTTAAAAAATAAAATATTTTTAACAGTAAGCAACAACAACTTGCTGTTGTAAAAACGTATAAGAATAGAGGGCCATTTTTTTGTATTTTTGTTCACCGACAGAAAGGTGGAGAAATGATAGAAAACGGTATCTTGTACCTCAAAGGATACTACGAACCTTGGAAGATGCAGATCGACCTGAACGAACTGATCAAAACGACGAACCGGTATAACTACTGTGTAGTCGACGGCAAGACGGTCAGGGAGATTGTCACAAAAAAGTCAGAAGCCAGAAGGATCCTGAAGTTTGTTATCAAACACGCGAGCCTTGCTGATTTTGAGTACATGGATCTTGAGTTCCGGAAGAATGACGATCTCATGAAGATATGGCTCAAGTTAAGGGGGCAGGAATGAACGACAAGCATTTTATGAGACTCCTGATCATCGTCGAGATCTGCTGGCTGGCTCTTCTGACCTGTGGGGCTGTGGCGGTGTATCAGTATGTGGCGAGGTGAAGACATGAAGGGAATCATAGGTGTAGAGAATAACGGGGTTGCCATTGTGGTCATGCACATTCCAGAACGGAAGAAGCCGGTCCTGGCTGTCAGGATCAACGGGAACGAAAACTATCCCGTCGCCACATTTACCAGTGAAGGCCGGGCAGACTGGTTCTTGACCATGATGCAGGATTTCTTCGGACAGAAGCTGCAGTAATGAGCACGACCGAACCGGACGGTGAGCTATAAAAATCCAAATTACGAAAGAGAGGTGAAAAACCCTCCTCATCCTAAATCAACGGTGAATGGCCCGGTCTGGTGCATTGGCAGCACGGTCGACGAACAAGTGATGAAGGCGCTGCAGGCAAAGGACACAAGTCAGGCAGCACTTCTGGCGGCCTTAAAAGAAAGGAGGACAGGGTGACAGGCAAAAGCTGGACAGTTTACGAGCATATATTTCCAGATGGTGG
>JAFWGQ010000033.1 GCA_017512365.1 Mogibacterium sp. | reverse complement strand
CTTGTTGATTATGTCCGTAACGCCCTCTATCACGAGGTCTTCCATGTCGCCGTCGAGGAGGTTGTTCTCTCTGACTGCGACCGTGGAGAATCTGTCGGTGGTTCCCATCTCAGCGGCAGTCAGGACGACTCCGCGCAGGCAGCCCGCGGCGCACACGAATATTTCGTGTGCCTCCGGGATGAGCATCCCGGTGTGGACTATGTTCCACGTGCCGCGGGCCGGAGATGAATACTCCAGCCCCGACCTGAATGGTGCCGGGAAGCTCGCGTCCGCGATCCTTACATGTGGGATCTCATCCGCACTCAGCCTTTTATTCTGTTTTTCGTTTACTTTTTTCAGCATTTTCTCATTCCCGAATTGCATATCTCAAGGAGCTTCTTAGCCAGCCTGCGGTACTCTCCGGCCATTTCGCTGTCAGGGAAAGCTTCGATGACAGTTTTTCCGAGGTCCTCCGCGTCAGTGACCGTCTCGCTCCTGCTAAGTTCTCCGATCACCTCGGAGTGGATGTCCGAAGCGAGTTCCGCTACCTTCGCGTCCTCATCGCGGACGTTCCTGCGGTTGAGTATGATGCCGCCGAGCGTTGCGTAGCCTCTGTCCTTAAAGCCATCGAGCGCGACTGCTATATTCGCGGCGGCATGGATGGCCATGTTCTCGCCCGAAGTGATCACGAACACCTTGTCGGCATAGCCGCCGCGCATAGGCATCGAAAATCCGCCGCAGACCACATCGCCCAGCACATCATAGATGACGACATCAGGTTTGAATGTCTCATATGCGCCTTTTTCCTTAAGCTTGTCGAGAGCTGCGATGATCCCGCGTCCCGCGCATCCGAGGCCCGGAGTAGGACCGCCGGCCTCCACACAGATGACTCCGCCGTAGCCTTCCTTTACCATATCCGAAAGTTCAAAGGCGTTCTTGCGTTCTCTTACAAGATCGAGCACCGTAGTCATGTCGCCCTGTCCGTGCAGGCTAGATGTCGAGTCAGCTTTAGGATCGCAGCCTATCTGCATCACCTTGTAGCCCATGTCCGCGAGCGCAGCCGACACGTTCGACACAGTGGTCGACTTGCCGATCCCGCCTTTTCCGTATACTGCAATTTTAATCATTTCGAATCCCTTCCTCTATTCGTATGTCGTCTTCACGCTGATGTCAGGGATGAGGCTCAGCCTGTGCGAAAGAGCATCGATCTCCGCCGCCGGTCCCTCGAGCATCACGCTTATTATGTATTTTTCGGACCTCCTGTGAGGCAGTCCCATCCTGCCTATGAGGAGGTGGTTGTAATCCCTGAACGCGCTGTTTATGAGGGCTGCCCTCTCGTTGCTCCGCATGATCACGGTTATGGAAGCGAGTATCGCTTCCTCTTTGTGCCCTGCCTTTTCAGAAGCAGCCGCGCCTGCAGCGCCATCTGCCGCTTCCGGAGCGCCGTCTTCTGAGATCCCGACAGCCACGACGTTCTTCATTATGTTATGCGGCGTCTCCACCTCGCCTATGAGGGCATCGACACCGAAAGCATGGCGTATGTTCTCTTCGGTCACCACGCTCGTAGTATCCCCGAAGATGCTCCTGCCGTCTTTCGAAAGCATCAGCGCCTTGCCTGCACGCTGGAGCGCGTGTGCCGGGTAGTGCGTGTTGAATATGCACGCGACTCCCTCAGCCGCAAGGGCGGTCATCGCGTCGAGCACGATGAGCTGGTTCTTGAAGTCCAGATTGGACTCCGGTTCGTCGAGTACCAGTATCTCCGGTTCGGCCGCCATGGCACGCGCTATGAGCACCATCTGCAGCTCTCCGCCGCTTATCGCGTAGCACGCTTTGTCGGCCAGATGCGATATCCCAAGCCTCTCCATCACACTTTCCGCGATCTTCATATCTTCAGCGGAAGGAGCGGAAAAAGCGCCTATGCGGCTGCTCCTACCCAGGAGCACGGTCTGGAATGCCGTGTATGAAACCGCGGCCGACCTGGCCTGAGGAACGTATGCCATCCTGCGCCAGAGCTTCGAGGCAGGTATGCTACGTATGTCTTCGCCATCGAGAAGGCTGCGTCCGCTCTGCCAGTGGAGCATGTCCATCATGCACCTGAGAAGCGTAGTCTTGCCCGCCCCGTTAGGTCCCAGCACGGCCAGTATCTCGCCGGGCCCGACCTCTATATTTATATCTTTGAGTATCTGCGGTCCGCTCTTGTATGCGAAGTTCCCGTTTTCTATCCTGAGAAGAGCCCCGCCGGAACGCGCGTCATTTCTTACCTGTCCGCTCATATGCGCCAGCCTCCGCTTCTTCTCATCAGAACTATGAAGAACGGCGCGCCTATCATGGCAGTCAGTATCGAAACAGGTATCTCCGCTGCGGATATGCTGCGCGCCAGAGTGTCTACAATTATCATGAATACGGCTCCGAAGCTCACGGATGCCGGTACTATCGAAAGATGGTTGTTGCCGAAGAGCATGCGGCACATGTGAGGGATCAGAAGTCCCACCCAGCCTACCTGTCCGCACATCGATACGCACGATGCCGTGATGGCAGTCGCCGCCACAACAGTGATTCCCCGCAGGAGCCGGATGTTTACACCCGATGCCTTCGCTTCATCGTCGGAAAGAGGCAGCAGGTTCATGCGCCATCTTATGAGCATGAAGAGTATAAGGCCGGCTATTATCACCGGCGCTCCGAGCGCGAGAGTGCGGTAATTTGCCTTGTCGAGACCGCCCATCAGCCAGTAGGTTATGGCCGGGAGCTGGGACTCGGCATCAGCCGCAAACTTTATGAAAGATATGAGCGCAGAAAAGAGCGATCCGATCATTATGCCTGAGAGAACTATGTAGCTCAGGCCTCCTCTGTCCCTGCCCGATCCCGCGAGCCAGGTTAGAGCGACAGCAGCGCCGCCCATAAACAGTCCGAGCAGCTGTATGCCTATCAGGTCGAATCCGAGCAGTATGCCGAGGGCGGCGCCGAAAGCCGCACCGCTTGCCACGCCCAGCGTGTCCGGTGTCGCGAGCGGATTCGCGAAGAGGCTCTGGAACGCGCATCCGGACACGGAAAGTCCGGCTCCGACCAGCATTGCCAGGATTATGCGCGGGAGTCTCAGCTGCATCACGGTCTTTTCAATGAGCGCGCTTTCAGCATGTTTGCCGGACAGAGCGGCGCGGAGCACGTCAAAGACCTCGCCAGGGGCGATCGACATACGTCCGATCCCGAGAGCGATGACTGCTGCAATAAACGGCAGCACAATAAGTATTGCGATCCATGCGGCTCCAAGCCTTCCGTCTCTTCTGAGGCTCATCTGCTTGATTTGTTTTCCTTTTTTAGTTTTTTTGCGGTGTCCCTACCCTCAAATAAAAACAGCCCCGCTCCGTGTGAAGCAAGGCTGCATGGATACAAATATACAGTACGCAAAAAAACGTCCTTTCAAATGATCAGCATCGCATCTTGCTTCGGCCTCAAACCCGGTCCATGGGATTTCGGCTTCAGGAGGATGTTTTAAACTTTGGCGTAGGTCACCTTGGCATTTATACCGTCAAGACGTCCGAGCGCTCCGGTGAGTGAATTGATCTTATCCATCGGTGCGTCAATGGCTATGCTGATGATGCTTATCCCCTTTTCCTTGTACGGGATCCCCATGCGTCCGATTATATAAGCGGAATACTCATGGAGCAGATCATTCAGCATTTCCACCCTGTCGGACTCCGTGACGATAATGCTTATCACGGCGACTCTGGTTTCCATTGTTGATCTCCTGTTTTCAGTTGCATTGTGATTGTAACACACAGGCCTCCCCGCGGCAATCATCTGTGTGACTTTACTTTATCAATACTGAGAAATACCACCGCGGCTCCGGCAGCCGTCACCAGCGCTCCCGCGAATGTAAGAGCCTTTGCTCCGGAAGCGTCAAGTATCCAGCCTCCCGCGAAGCTTGCGATGATAGTCGAGAAAGTAAACATCATCGTGAAGAGAGACTGTCCCTTGACCGCCTCTCCCGGGCTCATTATCTCGTCTATGTAATACACCATAGCAGGCGTCAGGAGCGCGAATGCCACAAGCTGGAACGCCTGTGCGGCAAACAGCAGTCCGACAGAACCGGCAAGCCAGCAGACCACGATCTTCCCCAGGAAGCCGACAGACGCGATCTTTATCAGCGTGCGGCTCCGGAAATGCTTCCGTATCGTTCCGATGAACATCATCGTAGGCATCTCGAGTATGGCCATCAGGGAAAGTATCCTTCCTGTCTGCTCTGTGGTGCCTCCTACTCCGGCTGCTATCTGCGGCATATAATTGCTGAGGATGCCATTGCTGAAGAGCAGTCCTGAAAGACCCAGGTTCAGTATGAAGAAGTATTTATTGCGCCCGATGAATGCCCTGAGATCTATCCTTTCATCTTCCGCGTCCGTTTCGTCCGGCGCTCTGCCGGTGTGCTCAGCGATCCCGATATCGTTTGCCCTCTTCATTTTTGCGAAGCTGTGCTTTGTAAGGAAGAGCAGCGCTATGAGCAGCGCGCACGCTGCCTCCATGCATACCGGGACCGACATCTCGCCTTTTTTCTCTACGAGGGTTCCGAGCACGGCCACTATGACGGAAAAACCCAGCGAGCCTCCGGCCCTTCCTATACCATAGCTTACCTCAGAGCCGCTTTCGCTGAGCCTGAAGGCAAGCGAATTCAGCAGCGGCTGGATCAGGGCGTGTACGGCCAGAACGGCCGCGAGAGCTGCAGCCAGCATGAACGATCCGCCGGCGAAAGCAAAGTAACCCATCCCGGTCAGCATCATGAGAACTGTCATCCAGACTATGGCGTCGATTATCTTTATCCCCTTTGCCCTGTCCATATGGTCAGCGACAAAAGGCTGCAGTCCCAGCGCCAGCAGATTTGCAGCAGCCATCGTTATGCCGATGTGCATGTTGCTGTAGCCTTTTGCAAGCATAAAAACCGAGGCAAAACTGCCTGTGATACCGTAGATCATCCAGTATGCCCCGTGTGTTGATGCGTATTCAGCATTAAGTTTTAAAGAATTCAATATTTATCAGTCTCCAGTCTGTCAGAACTCGTCCGGCGAGAACTCCAGAAGGCAATCATACGCTTCCTGACCGAAAAGCGCAATATAGTCGGCAACCGCTCTGTCGATCATCGCCTTTGATTCCTCCGGGAAATGCTTGCAGAGCTCATCCGCGACCGAGCAGTAAATGTGTGCGGTATGGAAATTGAAATCCCTCATGGCGCTTGTGCCGAGCTCAGCCTTTTTGTCCGCTACCATTCTGACTTCTTCTTCACTCAGCGGCTTTCCCCAGTCGAAATCGCAGCGCTCTCCGCCCCAGCTCATCGATGTGGTAAGAGGTGTGCACACGGCTCCGCATCCGAATCCCTCGTAAACAGCCGCATCCACATTCACGCAGTACTCGCGCCCGTACTCGAGGATGTCGTATTTCTTCCATGCCTCGCACCAGGCGCACTTTGCGATATATGTCTGATAAGTCGGCTCTGAGCGGAGCATGCCGAACTCCATCTGTCCTGCATAGTCAGGCTTCCACTCTCCGTAAGCCTGGTTTGTCCAGAGGTCGACAGGATCGCCCGCTTTGCGTGCGCGCTCCGCCATCCTGGCTCCGCGCTCTCTTCCGTAGCGTATCATGCCGTCCTGGATCGCTTTTCTGCCTTCTTCTCCCTTGGCCTCAATGGCTGCGCGGCTGAGAAAGGCGAACATCATCGCCTGGTTTTCTATCTTAAGTTCTGCCACTGTTAATTCTCCTTTTCGATCCCGCTGAGATGCTCAAGTATCGCATGAGCAGCAACGTTTCCTTCGCCGACCGCCTTCGCTATCTGATACGGCCTGCCCGTGCAGTCGCCCGCAGCGTAGCATCCTTTGAAATTCGTCTCCTGGCTGCGGCCTACCTTTATATGCGCACCGTCCATCTCAAGGCCCGGGAGCACAGTCGACGGTGCGATGGCAGGCCTCAGTATGAAGATTCCATCCACGTCGATCTTAGTCCCGTCAGTGAGCTCTATGGAATCGCACTTCATGCCGCCGTCAAGCTTCTTTACCGGCAGCTTCAGCACCTCTGCATTCTCCGCGTCTGTCTTATAGCCGAAGCTCGTGTAGATATACAGCTTGCCGCAGATCTCCTCGAGGTACTTTATGTCGTGCTCCATGCGCTCATCCGTGCAGTACACGGCTGCAGTCTTTCCCTTGTACAGGAACCCGTCGCATGTAGCGCAGTAGCTTACGCCCGCGCCGAGGAGCCTTGACTCGTTCTCCATCCCCTTAGCAGCAGCGATGCCTGTTGAAAGCAGCACCGTGCGCGCCTCAAACATCTCGTTGTCTGCGAGGATCATGAAAGTGCCGCCCATGTCGGCGATGTTGGTCACGCGCTTGTCCACAGGCTCGAGCCCCATCTCTGCAGCCTGCTCGCGGAACTTCTTGTTCAGATCAGATCCAGAAACCATGGCAACGCCCGGATAATTCGCGATCTTTTCTGACTTGCCTACCTTGTCGCTCAGCTCATTTGAGCCGAACCAGATGATCTCCTTGTTGTGGAGCTTCAGCGTAAGAGCTGCGGAAAGGCCCGCAGGTCCGGTCCCGATAATTGCTACATCAAACATAAATACCCCTTTCATAACCAGTGTTGCAGAAGACTCAAAAGTATCCGAGCGAGGGGCCAATTTGCAGCCGGTTGCGAGGGGAGAGCGAGCAGTCTTGCTGCGAAGCTCGAGCCCGAAACCGTTGCGTCGCAAATTTTGAGCCGAGAGGCGTACCCGAGCGAGGAACTTTTGAGGCTTCAGTTACAGTGCCTTTGACAGCTCTACCTGACGGCGGAGCCAGCTGAGCCATGCGTCGAAGCCTTCGCCTGTCTTTGCAGATACGAAGAACACCTCTGACAGCGGATTCAGCGCGTGTACTCTCTCAACGAATGCCTCATCATCGAAGGCGAAGAATTTACGCGTATCTGTCTTGTTTACCAGAACAGCCTGTGTGACCGTGAACATCAGAGGATACTTCAGCGGCTTGTCGTCGCCTTCAGGCACCGAAAGTATCTCAATATTGATGTTTGCTCCGGTATCCTGCTCGGCAGTGCAGACAAGGTTGCCTACATTTTCAAGGAATACGATGTCGAGATCCTCTGTGTCGAACTCGTTGATCGCTGCCTGTGTCATCGCAGCATCCATGCAGCACTCGCCGCCGGTATGGATCTGCATCGAACGGACTCCCGCCTCAGCCATCTTCTCGGCATCGACTGTCGCCTCTATGTCGGCCTCCATTACGCCTATATTATATTCACCGCCCAGTTCTTTGATGGTGCGCAGGAGCGTGGTCGTCTTGCCGGCTCCCGGCGATGCCATAACGTTCACCATGAAGGTCCCGTTTGCCTTGTTCTGCGCCCTTACTTCCGCAGCGATCCGGTCATTTTCTTCGAAAATGCCTACGTTTACGTCTATTACTCTTACATTATTTTCTGACATGTCTGTTTCCCCATTCTAATCGATGTATTCAAGTATTTCCTTGACGCGTTCGCCGATCCACTCGGACAGCGCGATGATCCCTTCGCCTGTCGCGGCCGATACCATGAACACCGGCGCTTCAGGAGCGCACTCAGCCACGTTCTGCTTGAATTTCTCAGGGCTGAAGTCGAACACCTCCATGGCGTCGATCTTGTTGACGACCACCACGTCAGCCTTAGTGAACATCAGAGGATACTTGAGCGGCTTATCATCGCCTTCAGGCACCGACAGTATCACGAGGTTGATCTGAGCTCCTGTGTCGAATTCAGCAGGGCAGACCAGGTTGCCTACATTTTCAAGAATGACCACATCGAGATCCTGTGAATTGATCTCGCGGAGAGCCTGACGGCTCATGTCTGCGTCAAGGTGGCACATGCCGCCCGTATGGAGCTGCACTGCAGGGATGCCTGCATCCAGCATGGTTCTTGTGTCGACGTCGCCATCGATGTCAGCCTCGAGGACTCCCACCCTGCAGAGCAGTCTGAGCTGCTCAACAAGTCTGAGGATCGTCGAAGTCTTGCCGGATCCCGGCGAACTCATTACATTTATATATACAGTTTTCTCTTCTGCGAGTTCCTCACGCAGCTTATCCGCATCCGCGTCATTGTCCGCAAGGATGCTTTCCTTCAGATCTATGATCCTTACTTCTTCCATTCCATTATCTTCCTTTCTATATATTCAGCCCCGTGTCCTCTCTCAAAAGTTACATGTAAAATAACAGATCAAAAAATTTAACTTTTTTTAAAGTCCTCACGGAGCGTGTATTTAACCAGGAGCAAAGCTCCAACAAGCTCGCTTGATTGGAGCGAGCGACGCCGTTAACAGACGCCGGGAGCTTCAGCTCCTGAGAGCGTCAGTCGGGGATTGTTACCCGCCACCGACGGTCGAAGATGGACCCCGCCGCCTACAAAGGCGGGGGACTTTCGGCGTCTGTTATATGCTCTCGTATGATTATGTGATATAATATTGTTTCGTAAACTACATTATATGACTAAGTTTCAATTAATGCACGAATTATATAGAAACAAAGCTGTCAGCGCAAGCAGGCAGCGAATCGGGACACTTTTATGAGCAGAAAATATACAGACGCAGAATACAGAAATATCAAGAGGCGTGAGCGCGAGGTCATCGAGCAGATGCTCGCAGATCTTAAGAAGTCCAAGGACAAGCGCTACCTCTTCAAGGACAAGCACGTCGTGACTGATCTCAAGGACATGCTCAACTACAGCGCAGATGAGCATCCTGACCTTCCGCTCTTCATGCAGAAGTATAAACCGAATCAGCCGTTCAGGGAGATCAGCTTCCGCCAGGCGCGCGAGGATGTGAATGCGATCGGCACCGGCCTTCTTGAGCTCGGTCTCGAAGACAGACACATCGGTCTCATCGGCCGCAACTCGTCAGAGTGGGGCGAATCCTACCTCGCTATAGTAGGCGGAGTCGGAGTCGTGGTCCCTCTTGACAGGGAGCTTAACGAGAGCGAGCTGACGCAGCTCACCATCAAGGGCGAACTCGAAGCTGTCATCACGGTCAACAACAAGTACTACGAGATCTTCAAGCGCATCAAGGCAGGCGGCGAAACCAATCTGAGATTCGTCATCAACGCCGACATGGAAGAGGACGAAGATGCTGAAGCCGGTCTCATCTCCTGGAAGAAGCTGCGCGAGAAAGGCCGCCACATGGTCTGGGACGGAGACCGCCGCTACGTCGACGCGCAGGTAGTCAATACTGACCTCGCAGCGATCATATTCACATCGGGCACAACAGGCGTTGCCAAGGGTGTAATGCTCTCGCACCGCAACCTGATGCTCGACACCATGCTCGTGCAGTCGATGTTCGAAGCGCGTCCGAAGGATATCTGCTTCTCCGTGCTGCCTATGCATCACTGCTACGAGTGCACCGCGACCTTCCTAAGCTGCGTATACAGCGGAGCAACTGTCGCGTTCAGCCGCGGACTCAAATACATCCGCAAGGACATCCTCGAGGTAAGACCGACCATCATGCTGGCCGTGCCTGCAATCATCGAGAACTTCCACAATAAGATAAGACGCTCG
>JAFWGQ010000032.1 GCA_017512365.1 Mogibacterium sp. | reverse complement strand
GCAACCGCCTCGGAACGCTGACCACCAACGGTAACGGAGAGACGGGTACGCTGGAACTGCCTGTAGATACCTACTGGATGCGTGAAACTGTCGCGCCTCCGGGATTCGCGTTGGACAGCAGCGTGAAATCCTTTTCCATTAATGAAGATCAGACAACGACAGTATCGTATTCGGATATACCCACAAACGATCCGGTCCCCGTTGTGCTGAGAAAGGTAGACGCAGCAATCAACGAGGCGGGAAAGACATCGGGCAACATGTCACTTGCAGATGCCGAGTTCACTGTCAAATTCTATGGCGGCCTGTTTAACAGCGCAGCAGCCGCGGAATCCAGCGGGAACCCGCTGAGAACCTGGGTTATCAAGACAGATTCGGACGGATTTGCGGATATTCGGATTTCCAGCAGCATCGTATCCGGGGACGCACTGTACAGGGACACCAACGGGGAAATCGTATTCCCGCTGGGAACGGTTGTTATCTATGAAACCAAGGCGCCAACCGGTTTTCTGATCAACAACACGAAGTACAGTGTCCAGATTACGGAAGACGGTGCGGACCAGAGTGTCGTACGTACCTATAATGAACCTGTCATCCCCGAAACAGCCATATCCGGCGGCGTGACGATCAGAAAACTCGACGCTGAACTGAACGCCAATACCCAGAAGCAGGGCGACGCAACATTGGCAGGTGCGGAATTCACAATCTACAACGCCAACAGCAAAAGTGTCCGGGTCGGCGGAGTCGACTACGAAAGCGGTGCCGGAGTAAAGGTGATCACCACAAACGACCAGGGGGTTGCGTCTACAGGCAGCAACGACCTGCCTTACGGAAACTATGAGATTGCCGAGACAACGGCTCCGGCCGGATATCTGCTCAACAGTACCAGACTGCCGTTTACCATTTCAGAGAACGGTGTGATTATCGATGTAGGCACAGTATCGGACAATGTCATCCGCGGCAATATCACTGTTCAGAAGAAAGATCTTGAAACCGGGAAAACGACTCCGCAGGGAAACGGTTCCTTCCAGAACATCGAGATCGAGGTTAAGAACGAATCCGCGGCTGCTGTAATCTATAACGGCACAAAATATGACAGCGGGTCTGTGGTTGACGTGATTCTGACTGACGAAAACGGCTTCGCGTCGATCAGTAATCTGCCATACGGCACATACAGGCTGACGGAACGTTCTTCGCCCATAGGCTATGACAGGAACGCAGACTGGAGCAAAACGCTCCAGATCCGCCACAACGGGGAGACGATTGCCGTTGCGGATGATACCACTGTGAAAGACCAGGTCTGGCGCGGCGGAGTAAAAGTAAATAAGTATGACGCGGAAACAGTGGAGAAATTGCCCCAGGGCGATGCTGCGCTGTCTGGGGCGGAACTCACAATCAGAAATGTTTCCCAAAACCCGGTTCTTGTGAACGGCACTGAATACGCTGTTGGCGCAGATGTGCTCACAATCACGACAAGTGCTTCGGGAGCCGCTTCAACAGCTGCGGATGCGCTGCCTTTCGGAACCTACGAGATCCGCGAGACCAAGGCACCTGTCGGATACAATCTCAACACTGACTGGACCCAGACATTCACGATCTCAGCGGACGGCGAGATGATCGATCTGACTGCCTCCGACAAGGGCATTCTGGATACTGTCATTCGCGGTGATGTGTCCGTTCAGAAACGTGACTATGATACGGGCAAGACCGTGCCTCTCGGCGGGGCAACGCTGGCAGGCGCTGAGATCCAGATCGTAAACAGGTCCGAGAGAAAAATCGTTTACGGCGGCAGGGAAGTTGCACCAGACGCTGTTGTGGACGTTATCCTGACAAACGCGGATGGCATTGCGAAAACAACGGATAAAGCACTTCCTTACGGTACATACGAACTGACAGAGATCAAGGCACCAAACGGATACTCTCTGAATGAGGACTGGAAACAGACCATCCAGATCCGGGAAGAGGGCAAGACCTATGTCTTCGATAACGACACCTCCGTATATGACGAAATCTGGCGCGGAGACTGGGGCTTTGTCAAAGTAGACGGCGACACCATGCAGCGGCTTCCGTATACCGTGTTCCGCGTTACGTCAAAGACCACGGGCGAGAGCCACATCATTGTGACTGACGTGAACGGCGAATTCAGAAGCGCCGAGGATGTCAACAGTACAAAAACCAACGCGAATGACGCCGCGGTTGACGCCGAGGACAACGTGGACGAAACGCTTCTGGATCCCGATGCAGGGGTATGGTTCTCCGGGAGTCTCGAAGCGAACAGGGTAAAGGACGGCTACGGCGCATTTCCCTTTGATACCTATGTTCTTCAGGAACTGAAAACCTCTGTGAACGAGGAACTGAACCGGGTTACGTTTGAAGTCATCATTTACAAGGACGGTCAGAACGTGAATATCGGAACGGTGGACGATAACGAGCCGCCGCATATCCGGACTCTGCTTCTGGACAAGGATACGCGGGAGCACATCGCGTCAGCAGAAGAAAACCTCACACTGGAAGACGAAATCTACTACTCCGGAGTCCGCAAAGGACTTGAGTACACAGTTACAGGACGTCTGGTCGATGCTGCGACGGGCGAGAATATCATCATTAACGGAGAGCCGGTGACAGCATCCACAACGTTCAGTGCAAAGAACAAGGAGGGAACGACCACGCTCAGCTACAGGCTGAACGCGACTTCTTTGGCTGGCAGGGCTGTCGTATCCTTTACAACACTCTGGTACGGAGAGGAAGAGCTCTATACGGATGACAATATTCTGAACCCGGATGAAACTGTCAGTTTCCCGAAGATCGGAACTGTTGCCCATGGTCCGAACGATGAAAAGGAATTTGTGTCTTCGGGTGAGATCACGATTATCGATACTGTTTACTACGAAAACCTTGCCACGGATGTCAGCTATGTGCTGAAAGCCAGACTGATCAACAAAGGCACCGGTCAGGTTATGCGGGACACCGAAGGCAACGAGATCAAAACGGAAGTCACATTCAAACCGGAAACCAGCAACGGTTCTGTGGATGTTGTCTTTACGATCGATACCACGAATCTGAGCGGATGCACGCTGGTCGCATTTGAGCAGCTGACCAGAAACGATGCGGTCATCGCACGTCATGAGGATATTGACGACGGGGATCAGACCGTCTCAATCCCAAGTATCCGAACCACGCTGACCGATGCGAATGGACTCCACATCACCAATGCAGCGGAGAACGTGATCCTGACGGATACCGTCTCATATTACGGTCTGGTAGTCGGGCGGACCTATACTGCCAGCGGCGTGCTGATGGATAAGACCGCCAACAGCCCCGTAACAGATGCTGCAGGCAATCCAGTAACAGCAACGACGACTTTTACTCCGGAAACCAATGACGGCACGATAGCGCTTACGTTCGAATTCAATGCCGTTCAGTTCGCCGGCACAGCCGTGGTTGCATTCGAGGAACTCTCAAACGGCTACGGAGTAGTTGCGACTCATGCACTCATAGACGATGAGGACCAGACGGTCTATATCCCTTCTGTGCACACCTCGGCAGCAGATAAGGATGGAAACAAGGAAATCTTCGCTAACGGCGTCGTAACCGTTGTGGATGAGGTCATTTACTCGCAGCTTATCCCCGGAAGAACCTACACGGTTACCGGCACCCTTATAAACAAAGCGACAGGCGAGCCGCTGCAGGATGCAGACGGCCAGCCGTTCACGCAGTCCAAAACTTTCCGGGCATCAGAACCGGACGGTTCTGTCTCGCTCTCCTTCCGAATCAGCGACGCGGAATATCTGGAGGGCCTGTCCCTGGTTGCCTTCGAGGAACTGTCCATAAACGGCATAGTGATCGGAGAGCACAAGGATCTGGAAGACGAAGAACAGACGGTTACATTCCCGAAAATACGGACCAGGGCGCATCAGGAGAACGAAAGTGACAACCAGGAATTCTTTGCCGGACCCATCACCATAGTCGATACGGTCACGTATGAAAACCTTATTCCCGGTAAGGAATATACCATGATCGGGACCCTGAAGGACAAAGTGACCAAGAATGACGCAACAAGCACGAACGGCGAAGCCATAACAGGCCAGAGCACGTTTAAGCCGGATGCGCCGGATGGTACGGTAGATCTGTTATTCACGTTCGACGCTTCCGTGCTGGAAGGAAAGACACTGGTGGCGTTTGAGGAACTGTACAGTGAAATCGGAATCATCGCACAGCACAAAGACACCGACGACGCTGAGCAGACCGTTACTATTCCGAAGATCCGTACAACCCTTCTTTCCGAGGCTGGGAACCATGTAGCCCTCGCCGATAATGAGATTACGCTCACGGATACTATTGCCTATAACAATCTTGTAGCCGGCAGGGAATACAAAGCGACCGGCACACTGGTTGAGAAACTGACCGGCAATCCGATCAAGGACGAAAATGATGAACCTGTTACGGCCGAGACCGTCTTTACACCGGAAACCGCCGATGGGAGCGTAGAGGTGAAATTTGTATTCAACAGCAATCTCTGCGGCGGTCAGGCGATTGTAGCATTCGAAACAGTAGAGAGTGGATATGGTGTCGTCGCCAGACACGAAGATCTGGATGACGAGAACCAGACAATGTACATCCCTATGATCGGAACAACTCTTGCGAGCAAAGACAACGAGAAGGAACTCTATGCCAGCGGTATCGTTACTCTGGTGGATACTGTCGAATACCGGATGCTCAAGGAAGGAGAGCGGTACGTCATTACCGGAACCTTGATGGACAAAGAAAGCGAGACGCCTCTTCTGGATACCGAAGGAAATCCGATAACCGTATCCAGAACCTTCAAAGCACCGGATTCTGACGGCACGGTGGATATTACATTCAAATTCAACGCAGACGATCTTGAAAGGGTCATCCTGGTTGCTTTCGAGCGGCTTACATGCGGTGGAGATCTGATCGCGAAGCATGAAGACCTTGAAGATATCGAACAGACTGTCCATTTCCCGGAGATCCGGACAACAGCGCATGACGAGCATAACAGTCATGAATTCCTCGCAGATGAAGCTGTAACCATGATTGATACAGTGTCTTATACGAATCTTACTCCCGGAGAAGAATATGTCGTGACCGGAACCCTGAAAGACAAGGCATCCGGCAAAAGCTTAAAGGACGATCAGGGAAATGAAGTGACTGCGGAAACGACGTTTACGCCGGAAACCGAAACCGGCACGGTGGACGTGATCTTCACCTTTGACGCCAGCCGATTGAGCAACACATCCCTGGTTGCTTTCGAGGAACTGACTGCTGATGGAAGGACGGTTGCAGATCACTCTGACATTACGGACGAAGACCAGACCATCACGATCCCGGAGATCGGTACGACACTCACGAATGCAGTAGAAGAGCATGTCGTCTGCCCCTCCGAAAAACTGGTTCTGACAGACATCATATCATATAAGAATCTGGTACCTGGGAGAGAATACACAGCCGTCGGCGTTCTGATTGACAAGAAGACTGAAAACCCGGCACTAGACGCAGAAGGTAATGAAATCCGGGCAGAAGGAACCTTTGTTCCGGAAGAGTCGGACGGTACGGCAGCTTTGACATTCACCTTTGACGCGAGCACCTTGGAAGGGACAACCCTCGTGGCTTTCGAACAGGTTTCCAACGAGTTTGGCGTGATCGCGATTCATGAAGATCTGGAAGACGAGGAACAGAGCGTATATTTCCCGGAGATCCACACGACGGCCAGCGGAACGGACAACGGTAAGGATCTGCTGGCGGAAGGAAAGATTACGATCCGGGACGTTGTGTACTACAGCAATCTGAAACCAGGCAAAACCTACACGTTCACAGGTTCCCTGATGGATAAGGAAACCGGAGAGCCGATTATGGATGCGAACGGCAACAAGGTTTCGGCAACAGAAAGCAGCCTTGTTAAAACTTCGGAAGGCAGCATCGTCCTGGTTTTCAAATTCGATGCCGGCGATCTGGAAGGAAAATCCGCTGTCGTATTTGAAAGAGTCTATCTGAACGATCTTGAGATCGCGATTCATGAAGATCTGGAGGATGAGGATCAGACTGTTCACTTCCCGAAACTCAGAACCTCTGCCGTTGACCGTTATGAAGCACACGTCACGAGCATCGGTAAGGAAACCGAAATCACCGATACAGTGGCCTACTTCAACCTGATCCCCGGCGAGACCTACCGCATGACCGGCACCCTCATGAACAAGGAAACAGGAAAAGTCATCAAGGACTTCAACGGCGACAGCGTGACTTCGAGTGTTGAGTTCATCCCCAAAGAGCCGGACGGCTTTGTGGACATCAAATTTGTGCTGGACACCACTGACCTCGAAAACGGCACTCTGGTAGCTTTCGAACGGCTGTATCACGAGGAGAGACTGGTAGGAAAGCACGAGGATATTGAGGATGAGGATCAGTCGGTACACTTCCCAACGATCCGAACGCAGGCGTCCGCAACCGGGGGCGGTTCCATCCCAATGGTAGATGCGGACACGGAAATCGTGACGATCCTTGATACCATCAGCTATACGAACCTGATTCCCGGTGAAACCTATAAAGTGAGCGGCACACTCATGAACAAGGCTGACGGCGGTGTTATCAAAACCGCTGACGGGGAGGCCCTGGTTTCCGAAGCAGAGTTCTCTCCAGAGGAAGCGAATGGCACCGTTACGGTCGAATTCCACGTTCCCTTTGAACTGATAAGCGGAAAAACAGTCGTTGTTTTCGAAAGCCTGATGCTCGGCAAAAACATTGTTGCGGTGCACAGGGACATCGATTCTGAAGAGCAGACGGTTTTTGTTCCGTTCCTTCAGAGAGGCTTCAAATATGATGCCTCAGACGGTCATGGACTGCCGGGAGCTAAATTCAGAGTGACGGACAGGGGCCTGACCGGAAGCAGCGAGCATGTGAAGCTGCTGGACCCGCAGACGGTTGTTACAGATGATACTGGCTATTTTTACTATGCTGCGCTGCCCGGCCACGAATACAGCATTATTGAAATCGAGGCTCCGGACGGCTATCAGCTTGACAGCACGGAGAACATCGTTGACATCGCAGTAAATGGTGTGGCAACAGGGGATATTGAGATCCCCAATATCCGCGGCGGCACAGTCGTCATCACGAAAACCGACGTCATTACCGGAGAACCGCTTTCGAACTGTGAAATATCAGTTTACAGGGAAATTGTTGACAACGAAGCAACCGAAGCTGCGGCAAGAAAGGAGGATAAGCAGGTTTCAGAGATCAGGCCCGTTATCAAGCGCGAGGAGGTGTTTCGCCAGACAACCGACAGCAGAGGCCGAATTTACTTCTACACTGATGAGGTCGGAAGCTTTGTTTTCAGGGAAACAGCAACCCGGACCGGCTATTATCTCAATGAAGATGAGTACAGCTTTACAATCCATGAGAACCTGACAATAACCGGCGAAACGAAAATTACCAATGTTCCGTTCGGAACCGTAGTCATAAAGAAGACGAACACGGAAGGCAGCGCACTTCCCGGCGCACAAATCCAGTTCTTCGATATGTATGACCG
>JAFWGQ010000031.1 GCA_017512365.1 Mogibacterium sp. | reverse complement strand
GGGCTGCGCTGTCTGCTTCTTTCAGCCATTCCTTTTCTTTCTTGAGGACATGCGTGAGGTCATGACAAAGCTCGTTATAGCTGAGGGTATCATGCCATTCCTTCCACAGCTGCTGCTTCTTTTCAAGATAGTGGTTATACACGAAGCGGCAGCAGCCGAAGTTCTTTGCGAAGAACTCCCGCTGTGATCTATTTGGATATGCTCTGTATTTGTAGCCTCTGATGCGCCGCATGATATGCCCTCCCGAACATTTGTTCATATTATACCATGCAGATCATCTCCGAAATGGCTCTGTCCTGTTCTTTTGTGTTCTTTTTTTGTTCGGGCTCGCTGTCGAAAACCGCTGGATCGCTCGCACAAAGCGGGCGGGCTTTCAGGAGGGGCGGGGTTGAAGCGAGCGATCATTCATGATGCGATCGGGGCGTGATTCATCTCACTACCTGTAGAGGTAGGAGTTTTCTCACACTGCTTTTGATAAAAGTGTAAGACTGCAGCTGCGGCCGGATACTGCCGGCTTCGCTGTTACCGGAGAAGCTCAGCTTCCGGAGCCCATTGCTTTCAGTCTCGCAGCAGTTCCGCAGGGATCAGCTGAGCTCTTCGTGGAGCGAGAAGTCGC
The DNA here is from genome assembly GCA_017512365.1 of Mogibacterium sp. Taxonomy (GTDB): domain Bacteria; phylum Bacillota; class Clostridia; order Peptostreptococcales; family Anaerovoracaceae; genus Crickella. The sequence continues at coordinate 144,315 of JAFWGQ010000031.1, read as the reverse complement.
CGCGCGAGACGACCACTTCGTATCCGATCTCTTCCATCTGCTGCCTCAGGGCCGTGATGCCCGCTTCGGCGCTCATGTCCGTTCCGACCTTGCCGTCGTAGAGCATGTACTTCTTTCTCACCTCCAGCGGCGAGAGGTTCGGCATCACCACATTGCAGCCCGCGAGAACGCCCTTCTGCCTGCCCTCTTTTTCGACCGTGCCGAGCGCGGTAGTCGAGGGTATCAGAGCGTCCGGCAGCATTATCCTGCAGAGCGCGATCACGAGAAGCGTCAGATCGACGCTGCCCGCCGGCTCGTCTCTGAACGGCGTTTCGCTGTGCGGGATGAAGGGCCCGAGGCCTATCATTTCCGGCCTGAAGTCCGCCATGAACATCATGTCCTCCGCGAGGTGCCGCGAAGTCTGGTGCGGCGTCCCGATCATGATGCCGCAGCCTGTCTGGAAGCCTATGTCCTTAAGGTCCCTCAGGCAACGCATCCTGTTCGCAAGGGTCAGCGGCGCCGGATGGAGCATCGCATAGTGCTCAGGGTCCGCGGTCTCGTGCCTCAGCAGGTAGCGCCTCGCCCCCGCGTCGTACAGGGCCTGATAGAAGTCCCTGTCGAGCTCGCCGATCGACATCGTCACCGCGCAGTCCGGCCAGCGCTCCGAGATGCTCCTCACTATATGACACATCCTGTCCTGATCGTAATATGGATCCTCGCCGCCCTGCAGCACGAAGGTCCTGAAGCCGTGGGCGTAGCCGTCTTCGCAGCATTTCAGTATATCCTCTTCATCGAGGCGGTATCTCGCGGCGTTCCTGTTGCTGCACCTGATGCCGCAGTAATAGCAGTCGTTCCTGCAGATGTTCGTGAACTCGACTATGCCGCGGAAGTATATCTTCCTCCCGAAGCGTTCGAGCGCGATGCAGTTCGCCAGCCTTGATGCGTACTGCAGATCGTAGGCGTCCCAGCTGTCGAAGATCTGTATCCACTCCGCTTCGCTGAGGCGGTGCTCTCTGTTGAGTTTGTCTGTGAGTTCTCTGTTCTTCATTTTTATTTGTCTTGTCTGTATCTGTTTTTATAGATCAGTTGACGCTGTCCTGTTTCAGCAGCGGTATGAAGATATCGTCATGATGCGGGTCGCACGACCGCCTGTTCGTTCATATGCGAAGCCTGTCATTGTCAGTCACAGGCTCGCCGGCCATTTCCCGCGCCGGGCGTGACAGCATGGCAGGACTCCGGCCGAACGCCCAGGTCATTCCGAGATGCTTACGGGGATGACGCTCTGAACCGTATCGTCCGCCGCTTCGAAATCGCCGATGATCGCGTTGACTCCGAAGATGCTGCGGATATCGTCCTCGCTCACCACGAACTTCGTCGGCCCGTATATACTCATGCCGCCCTTCGTGAGCAGCAGAGACCTGTCCGCCCTCTGAAGAGCGTGCGCAGGATAATGTGTATTGAACACGCAGGCCACGCCCTCTTCCGCGAGAGACGTCATTGCGTCGAGCACCACGAGCTGGTTGCGGAAATCGAGGTTCGACTCCGGCTCATCGAGCACGAGCAGTTCCGGTTCCGCGGCCATGGCCCTCGCGATCAGCACCATCTGAAGCTCGCCGCCGCTTATTGCGTGGCACGGCTTGTCCGCAAGCTCCCATATGCCCAGCCTCTTCATCACGCGCTCCGCGACCGCCATGTCCTCGTCCTTTGGCGAACTGAAGGCTCCGATGCGGGCGCTCCTTCCGAGAAGCACGGTCTGGAAGGCCGTGTAGGATGTCGCCGCGGACCTCGCCTGCGGGACGTACGCCATCCTGCGCCAGAGAGTCGACGCCGGCATGCTCCTTATGTCTTCGCCGTCGAGAAGGCTCCTGCCCGTTTCCCAGTGAAGCATGTCCATCATGCAGCGGAGCAGCGTCGTCTTGCCCGCGCCGTTCGGCCCGAGCACCGCGAGTATCTCGCCGGCCCCGACCTCGACGTTTATGTCTTTCAGTATCTGCGGTCCGCCCCTGTACGCGAAGCTGCCGTTTTCTATGCGGAGGATGTCCGCAGCGGCGTTATTCTGTTTTGCCTTGCCGTTCGCGCTCAAATCCGCCAGCCTCCGCTTCTTCTCATCAGGATTATGAATACCGGCGCGCCTATGATGGCCGTGAGTATCGAGACCGGGATCTCGGCAGCCGAGATGCTGCGCGCCAGAGTGTCTGTCACTATCATGAAGACTGCCCCCAGGCTCACCGAAGCAGGCACCAGCGACAGGTGATTGTTGCCGAAGAGCATGCGGCACATGTGAGGGATGAGAAGGCCCACCCAGCCGACCTGTCCGCACATCGAAACTATCGACGCCGTGACCGCCGTCGCCGCGACTACAGTCACAGCGCGGAGCATCCTTATGTCCACTCCGGAGGCCTTCGCCTCGTCGTCCGACAGCGGCAGCAGGTTCATCCTCCATCTGATCAGCATGAAGAGTATGATGCCTGCGATGATGACAGGTGCACCGAGCAAGAGCGTCCTGTAGTTCGCCTTGTCGAGGCCTCCCATCAGCCAGTATGTGATCGCAGGCAGCTGGGACTCCTCGTCGGCAACGTATTTGACCAGCGATACCAGCGCCGAGAAGAGCGAGCCCATCATGATGCCCGAGAGCACTATGTAGCTGAGGCCGCCTTTGTCCCTGCCCGAGCCGGCGAGCCATGTGAGCGTGACCGCAGCGCCGCCCATAACAAGGGCCATTATCTGTATGCCGATGAGGTCGAAGCCCATCAGTATGCCGAGGGCCGCGCCGAAGCTCGCGCCGCTTGCGACACCGAGGGTGTCGGGCGTTGCCAGAGGATTTGCGAAAAGACTCTGGAACGCGCACCCGGAGACGGCAAGTCCGGATCCGGCAAGCGCCGCCAGAAGTATCCTCGGCATCCTCAGGTTCATGACCGTCTTTTCGATGAGCTGATTATCGCTGTGCCCTCCCGACAGCTTAATAAGAAGCACGTTAATGATCTCGCCCGGGGATATGGACATCCGTCCTATGCCAAGGGCGATGACAGCTGCAATGAAAGGCAGCACGATCAGTATCAGGATCCATCCGGCTCCCAGCCTTCCGTCTCTTCTTCTTGCCATCTGTCGTTCTTTCTTCTCTATAGTTCCTTGTTTTTTCTGCCGGCCATGATGCCGGTCATTTCGGTTTGTGATCCGGCGGCGGTTCCGCACAGGCCCGTCCGCCCGGGCACATCCGCTCAGGCCCGTCCGACACCCGCCGTCCGCCATTCGTCATCCGCCGGCATTGATCCGCTGTCTGCCGTCTGCCGTCCGGGGGACTTAAAAAGCCCCGCTCCTTCCGAAGCAAGGCTCATGTCGATATCAGCTCCGCGCGGCGCATGCCGCACAGATCATCTTCCGCATCTTGCTTCGGCCCCAGTCCCGCTCCGGAATCTTTTGTATCCGTACGGGAATTCGGCTTCAGGGGATGTTACTGGACTTTGGCGTAGATCACCTTCGCATTTATGCCTTCGAGGCGGCCGAGCGCTCCGCTGAGCGAATTGATCGCGTCCATCGGTGCGTCGATGGCGATGCTGATGATGTTGAGGTTCTTCTCTCTGTACGGTACGCCCATCCTTCCGAGGATGTACGGCGAATACTCATGAAGAAGCTCGTTCAGCTCTTCCACACGGCCGGGCTCCGTGACGATAATGCTTATCACGGCGACTCTGTTTTCCATTTCCGTCTCCTGTATTCTGTTTTCCGTTCTCTGTTTTGATAATATCCGTGCTGTTTCGCCTCTGCTTCCGCACCGGCGTCACAGCACACTGATTCTACACTAACGGCGCCCCCGGTTCAACAGGGACTAAAACTCATCCGGCGAAAATTCTGTCAGGCAGTCGAACGCCTCCTGTCCGAAGAGTCCGATGTAGTCCGCGACGGCTCTGTCGATGATCTCCTTCGCCTCGCCCGGGAACGCCTTTCGGATCTCATCCGATACCGAGCAGTAGATATGGGCCGTGTGGTAGTTGAAGTCCCTCATCGCCGAAGTCCCGAGTTCCGCCTTCTTTGCCTTCACCATCCCGAGCTCCTCCTCCGACAGAGGCTTTCCCCAGTCGAAGTCGCAGCGGTCTCCGCCCCAGCTCATCGCTGTCGAGACAGGGGTGCACACCGCGCCGCAGCCGAAGCCGTCGTACACTGCCGCATCCACGTGCACGCAGTATTCGCGCCCGTACTCGAGCATGTTGTTCTTCTTCCAGGCTTCGCACCACGCGCACTTCGCGATATATGTCCGGTATGTCGGCTCTGATCTCAGCATGCCGAACTCCATCTGCCCCGCGTAGTCAGGCTTCCACTCGCCGTAGGCCTGGTTTGTCCACAGGTCCACCGGATCGCCGTTGGCCCTGGCTCTTGCGGCCATCCTCGCTCCGCGCTCCCTGCCGTATCTTATCATGCCTTTCTGTATAGCGTCGCGTCCCGCCTCGCCTTTGGCCTCTATGGCCGCGCGGCTCAGGAAGGCGAACATCATTGCCTGGTTTTCTATCTTCAGTTCCGCCATCTCCGTCTCCTTCCTCTCATCTCACAGCCGTTTGGTCAGGGGGACAGACCCCCTGGCCGCTTTTTTGCTGCCCTGTGGCCAGGGGGTCTGTCCCCCTGGCCGCTTTATGCTTCGGCGAGCCGTTCGAGCATCGCGTGCGCCGCGACATTGCCCTCGCCGACCGCCTTCGCTATCTGGTAAGGCCTGCCCGTGCAGTCGCCCGCGGCAAAGCAGCCTTTGTAATTCGTCTCCTGGTTCCTGTCGACCACTATATGCGCTCCGTCGATCTCAAGCCCCGTGAACAGCGTGGCCGGCGCGATCGCAGGCCTCAGTATGAAGACCCCGTCGACATCGATCTTCGTGCCGTCTGTCAGCTCGATGCTGTCGCACTTCATGCCTCCGTCCAGCTTTTTTACAGGCAGGCTGAGCATCTCTACATTCTCCGCATCGCTCCTGTATCCGAAGCTCGTATACACATACAGCTTCCCGGCGATCTCCTCGAGGTAGCGGAGGTCGTGCTCCATGCGCTCGTCCGTGCAGTAGACGGCGATGGTCTTTCCCTTGTAGAGGAAGCCGTCGCATGTAGCGCAGTAGCTGACGCCCATGCCGAGCAGCCTGTCCTCGTTCTCAAAGCCCTTCGCCGCGGCGATGCCCGTCGAGAGCAGCAGAGTCTTAGCCTCGTACATGTCGTTGTCCGCGAGTATCATGAAGCGGTCGCCCATGTCGGCGATGTTCGTGACCCTCTTTTCGGTCAGCTCCAGACCCATCTCCTTCGCCTGTTCGCGGAACTTCATGTTGAGCTCCGCTCCGTCCACCATCGGAACGCCCGGATAGTTGGCGATCTTTTCGGACTTGCCGACCTTGTCGCTCAGCTCCTCCGAGCCGAACCAGACTATCTCCTTATTATGAAGTTTCAGCGTCAGAGCCGCTGACAGTCCGGCCGGCCCCGTTCCTACTATTGCTGCATCGTACATCTTTCCCACATCTCCCTTTCTGCGATTTCTTTACTTTTTTTGCGCTATTTGACTTCTTGTCTGTTAAGCAATTTCTGATAGCATTGCTTGCATATATTATAAATAGCCGCCCTTGTCCGGAAGGCGACTACTCTGTTAGTTATCCTAAAGGGCTGGCCGTCTGTCGGCAGCACCTCTCTTGCCTATAAATTAGCATATAGTCGCCGCTGTGTCAATTCACGCTTATCTGTCTTCCAGCCGGTTGCGCAGCCAGTCCGTCCACGCGTCGAAGTTCTCGCCCGTCTTTGCGGAAACGAAGAACACCTCGGCCATCGGATTGAGCTCATGCACCCTCTTTACGAAAGCCTCGTCGTCGAACTCAAAGAACTTCCTGGTGTCGATCTTGTTGACGATGACCGCCTGGCAGACCGTGAACATCAGAGGGTACTTCAGCGGCTTGTCATCGCCCTCGGGAAGCGAGAGTATCTCGACGTTCAGGTCCGCTCCCGTGTCCGTCTCGGCCGGGCACACGAGGTTGCCCACGTTCTCGAGGAATATGAGATCGAGTCCCGCGGTATCGAACTCCTGAAGAGCCGACATCGTCATCGCAGCGTCCATCGCGCACTCGCCGCCCGTATGGATCTGCATCGTGCGAACGCCCGCGTCCTCCATCCTCTCGGCGTCGACGGTCGCGTCTATGTCAGCTTCCATGACGCCGACGGTGTACTCATCGCCGAGATCGTCTATGGTCCTCAGCAGGGTCGTCGTCTTGCCGGAGCCCGGCGACGCCATGATGTTGACCATCAGAGTGCCGTTCTTTTTGTTGAAGGCCCTGACCTCGCCCGCTATGCGGTCGTTTTCTTCGAATATTCCTACATTCACGTCTATTACCTTTACTGCCATCTTTTCACTCCCTTTTCTGTACTGCTGCATCTGCAGGCCTGCGGGCCGGGCTGTGCCGAAGCGGCACGCCCTCAGATGCCGTCACCTGATCTTCGGATCCACCTTGCCGCGGAGCCATTCAGCCACCGCGTCCAGTCCCTCGCCTGTCGCCGCGGATATGAGGAAGACCGGCGCGTCCGGGTTCCTCATCGCGACGTACTCCCTGAATCTGTCCACATCGAAGTCGAAGGCCTCCATCGCGTCGATCTTGTTGAGCAGCACGACGTCCGCCTTCTCGAACATCAGAGGGTATTTCAGCGGCTTGTCGTCACCCTCAGGCACCGAGAGGATCACCAGATCCAGATCGGCTCCCGTGTCGAATTCCGCCGGGCACACGAGGTTGCCGACGTTCTCGAGGATCACGAGGTCGAGGTCCTCAGCGCCTATCTCTCTGAGCGACTGCCTGCTCATGTCCGCGTCGAGGTGGCACATGCCGCCCGTGTGGAGCTGAACGGCCCTGAGTCCCGCGTCGAGCATCGTCTTCGTGTCGACATCGCCGTCGATGTCCGCCTCGAGTATGCCTATCTTATAGTCATCCCTGAGCTTTCCCGTCAGGCCGAGCAGGGTCGTCGTCTTGCCCGCGCCCGGAGAGGACATCACATTGACATAGTAGACGTTCTGATCCTTCGTCTCTTCGCGCAGCCTGTCCGCGTCAGCGTCGTTGTCGGCCAGTATGCTCTCCTTGAGATCGATTATTCTCAGTTCACTCAGTTCCATAGTTATATTTATTCCTTTCTTTTGCACACAAGTGTGGTATAATCCCTTAGTTACAGACAGCGGCTGCAGATGATGCAGCTGCTACCGCTACAATTATAATTAAAAAAGACGGATAATGCACGCTATATCGGCGGAGGGGATAAGGCCCCGCGTCTGCAGGCCGGACATCATCCGCAGGGGCAAAAGGGAATGAGCAGAAGATTTACGGATTCAGAATACAGGAACATCAAGAGGCGCGAGCGCGAAGTCATCGGGCAGATGCTTGACGAGCTGAAGAAGTCGAAGGACAGGCGCTACCTCTTCAAGGACAAGCACGTGGTGACAGATCTCAGGGACATGCTGGACTACAGCGCCGAAGAGCACCCTGATCTGCCTCTCTTCATGCAGAAGTACAAGCCGAACCAGCCGTTCAGAAAGATCAGCTTCCGCCAGGCACGCGAGGATGTATACGCGATCGGAACATCCCTCATCGACCTCGGTCTCGAAGAAAGGCATATCGCTCTCATCGGCAGGAACTCCTCTGAGTGGGGCGAGTCCTACCTCGCGATCGTCGGCGGAGTCGGAGTCGTGGTGCCTCTGGACAGGGAGCTCAATCAGAGCGAGCTCGAGCAGCTGACCATAAAGGGCGATGTCGAGGCCGTCATCACCATAAACAACAAGTACTACGAGATCTTCAAGCAGATCAAGGCGGACGGCAGGACCCGCCTCAGATATGTCATCAACGCCGACATGGAGGAGCACGAGGACGAGGAGAACGGTCTTCTTTCGTGGATCAGGCTCCGCGAGACGGGCCGCCGCATGCTCTGGAACGGAGACCGCCGCTATGCTGAGTCGCAGGTGGTGAACACCGACCTCGCGTCGATAATCTTCACGAGCGGCACGACGGGCGTATCGAAGGGCGTCATGCTGAGCCACCGCAACCTCATGCTCGACACCATGCTGGTGCAGTCGATGTTCGAGGCCCGTCCGAAGGACATATGCTTCTCGGTGCTGCCTATGCATCACTGCTACGAGTGCACCGCGACATTCCTCTCATGCGTATACAGCGGAGCGACGGTCGCGTTCAGCCGCGGACTCAAGTACATCAGGAAGGACATCCTCGAGGTGCAGCCGACCATCATGCTGGCCGTGCCTGCTATCATCGAGAACTTCCACAACAAGATAAGACGCTCGATGAGCGACCGCCTCAACGAAAAGCAGATGCAGGTCTTCGAGCTCATGGACCGCGAGGCGAGCCGCTTCAAGGTGAAGCTTCCGAAAAAGGTCACGAAGGATATCGCCGCCGTATTCGGAGGCAGGCTCCATACCCTGATCTCGGGAGGCGCCCCTATAGACGGCGCCATCCTGGACTCGTTCTGCAACATAGGCTTCAACGCCATACAGGGCTACGGACTATCGGAGTGCTCGCCGATCGTCGCTCTGAATCCGGCAAAGCGCAAGTACATGAAGAACGCATCAGCCGGTCACATAATGCCGTTCACGGAATGTAAGATACTCGATCCGGACAGCAACGGCATAGGCGAGATCTGCTTCCGCGGACCGCAGATAATGATGGGATATTATAAAGATGAAGAGAACACGAAGGCCGTGATCGATGAAGAGGGATGGTTCCACACCGGCGACATCGGCTACCTCGACCGCGACAACTACGTGTTCATCACAGGACGCAAGAAGAACGTCATAATCGCTTCAAACGGCAAGAACGTCTTCCCTGAGGAGCTCGAGAGCTACCTCCTGACGTGCCCGTACATAGCCGAATGCATGGTCTGGGGCGGAGAGACCGATCCGGCCTCGCAGTGGAGCGGCATATCCGCGACGGTGAGGCTCGATGATGAGGCCCTCGTCAGAAAGCTCGGCGAAGGCTATACGCCTGAGCAGGCAAAGGCGCTTGTCGAAGCCGAAGTGGACAGGATCAACGACACGATGCCTCGCTTCAAGCGCATCGCTCACGTCATAGTCCGCGACCGCGAGTTCGACAAGACGACGACCAACAAGATCAGGCGCTTCGTGGAAGACAACAAGCACGCGTGACAGACATACAGCGAAAAAGCGGCCAGGGGGACAGACCCCCTGGCCAAATGCTGTCTGTAAATACTCTTTGTATATGGCCATGGGGTCTGTCCCCCTGGCCATTTAGTATCATCTGTACTTTCTGCTTACGGTCACTACTTCATCAGCAGGACCCCTGTATGTATATTTCAGCTGTTTTTCAGTCAGCTTTATATCATAAACGCAATAGTCTGCTGCAGCCTCTGTTGTATATGTTTTCACCAGCTTTGTCCGTTTGCCGTTGGTCCTGTACAGTTTCAGCGAGACTTTGCCGTTGCTGCCGTCCTTCTTTACATAGTACAGTTTGTTCCCGACTTTCTTTTTGCTGTAGATCTCGCCCAGCGAGAGCTTTCTGTTTTTCTTCAGATCAAAGACATATGCTTTTCCGAACCAGTCTTTATCATGCATGTAGCTGTACGCAAATACATATCTCTTTGAGATGAGTCCCTTTTTACTGATGGAGGCAGTATTGATCCCTCTGGCCGCTCTTTTGAATTTCCCGCTGCCGGGTTTGATCGAATACAGCCCTCTGCTGACGAATCCGAGGCTGTCACATACATTGAAATAATACCGGCCGTTGAATTTACCGACATAATATATCGTATTATAGCCGCCGATGTTCAGCGAGCCCCGGCGGTCTCCGTGATTGCCTATGCCGTCAAAATACAGTATCTGTACTTCTCCGTCTGAAGCTGAGTACGGAGCGCGGATGCACCAGTGCTTGTTCAGCCAGGTGTCGTTGCCCCTGACTTTAGGATAAGACGACGCGAATGATATCGGCGTGCAAAGCGATATCATGAATGACATCATCACAAAAATGCTTATCGCTCTCTTCTTCATAACGCAGTTCCTCTCTTTTCCGCCTTATGCTTTTCGTATCAGCGGTTTTTTCATGGCGCATTACACCAAGGAAAAAACGGCCAGGGGGTCTGTCCCCCTGGCCAGTTCAGCTACAGGGCTGCTGTGATTATAGCCATCCTGTAGACTTCCTCTGCATCGCAGCCTCTGGACAGGTCGTTGATCGGAGCGTTGAGTCCGAGCAGGATCGGTCCGTAAGCGGCGTATCCGCCGAGTCTCTGAGCGATCTTGTAGCCGATGTTTCCGGCCTCGATCAGAGGGAATACGAATGTGTTCGCATAACCTGCCACAGGCGATCCCGGGAACTTCAGCTGGCCTACTGTAGGGGATACAGCCGCGTCGAACTGCATCTCGCCGTCGATGGCCATGTCAGGGTTGAGCTCCTTCGCGATCTTTACGGCCTCGGCCGAAAGAGCTACAGTGCCGCCCTTGCCGGATCCCTTTGTCGAGAAGCTGAGCATCGCTACCTTAGGGTCGATGCCGAAGGTCTTCGCGCATTTCTCGATCTCCACCGCCACCTCGGCGAGCTTCTGAGCGCCCGTGAACGTGACGTTGCCTTCCTTGTCCGTGCTGTCCTCGTAGCTGAGGTTGACGGCGCAGTCGCCCATGGCGATGGTGCGGAGGTTCTCGTCGCCGCTCTCGCGGTTGAGGATGAAGCAGGAGCTTACCAGATGAGCTCCCGGTCTTGTCTTAACGAGCTGGAGCGCCGGACGGATGGTGTCGGCCGTAGAGTATGTGGCTCCGCCAAGCAGGCAGTCCGCCTTGCCCATCTTTACCAGCATAGTTCCGAAGTAGTTGCCCTTCTTCAGGTTGGCGGCGCACTCTTCTTCCGTCATCTTGCCCTTTCTGAGCTCGACCATCTTTGCGACCATCTCGTCCATGCCCTCGTATTTTTCAGGATCGATGATCTCGGCTCCGCTGATGTCGAAGCCGCCCTTTGCGGCGGCGTCTTTGATCTCAGCCTCGTTGCCGACGAGCACTACCTTCATCAGGCCCTCTTTGAGCAGCCTCGCGGCAGCCTCCTGGATACGGGCGTCAGGACCCTCTGTGAACACGATGGTCCTAGGTTCAGCTTTTACTTTTTCGATAAGTTTGTCAAACATTTCAGTTCTCCATTTTCATTTAAACGATAGAAAAAAGATATATTCAGGCCTGAGCCTTTTCAGCATTATGAGTCTATCACTATTGCTCCATCCCGTAAAGATGGAAGGCCGGCATGGACCCTGTTTTTTCGGCACGTTTTTCCGGCATGAAAGCAGGCCGGAGATTGATGTCCCGGCTCTTTTTTCGTAAAATGACGGGTAAGAAACATCGAATATTACGGACGAAGGAGACCTCATGAAGATAGCGATCGTTGATGACAGAGCTGAAGACAGAAAGATACTCGAGGAATGCATACGCAATTTCTGCATGGAAGAGTGCGCTGACGGAAACGGCGATGCGAAAGAGGCCGCTTCCTTCAGCATCGATCATTTCGCTTCGGCGGAGGAATTTCTGCCGGCGTTCAGGCCGGGCACGTACGATCTCGCCTTCCTTGACATAATCATGGACGAGATGAACGGCATCGAGCTCGCCAAAAAGATGCGCGGAAGCGACCCGCACACTCTCATCGTCTTCCAGACCACCTCGCGCGAATACGCCTTCGACGCCTTCCCGGTCCACCCCTTCGACTATCTCATAAAGCCGTGCAGGCAGGACGAGGTGGACAACGTGCTTACGGAAGCCGGACGCGTGCTGAGCGTCGGGGATCCGGAGATAACCGTGTCCGCGAAGGGCGAGTTCCGGGTGCCTGTCCGCACGATAAGCGCCGCTGTCGCGGACGGCAGGGGAGTCGAGCTTCAGCTCACGAACTCCCAGCCTCTGAGGACGAACGAGACGTTCCGCAGCATGAGCGAAAAACTCGAACCTTTCCCTCAGTTCCTGCTGATAAACCGCGGCGTGATGATCAACATGGATCATGTGATGGCTCCTGAAGGAGACTGCATGAAGATGAAGGACGGCTCCCTGCATCCGGTAAAGGTCAACGGGCGCGGCGCCGTGATGTCGGCCTTCACCCAGTACATGATAAGCCGTGTGGAGAGGTGGCAGTGATGGACGGACAGCTTTTCTTCAGTTATTTTCTCGTACTGCTCATACTCCTTCTGAACGCGCTCTACGCACTGCTGCCGATGAGGGATTTCCTCAAGTATCCCGTCAGAAGGACTGCGGTCATATGCACCGCCTCGCTCATGGCGGTGATCATCGTTTTCTCGCTGATCGGGGCCCGGACCGGCATCCCGGTCAAATGGCTGTTCGCGGTCTCGTTCGCGCCCGCGCTGTGCATCCACATGTTCCTTACCAGATCGCTCGTCCCGCGGAGGCTGTACTGCTTCTTCAACGCCGCAATGGTCTCGGGCAACAGCATACTCTACGGCATGATGCTCGCGGCTCCGCTCGAGTCCGACAACTCGTTCGCAACGCTTGACACGGAAGTCTGCCTGGTATGCATCGCGATCATGCTCCTTCTGGGCGCCCTGTATTACAAAACTCTCTCGGTCAAGATCCGCTACCTTATCTCGTCGGATTCGATGGATATCGACTACAGGCTCGCCCTCTTCATCACTGTCACGATAACAGCTCTTTTCTTCTGGGTCATGCCAAGATACGTGGATGTCGTTATGACGGGGCGGACCCGGGTCACCATACTCGTGTTCCTGCTGCTCGGGCCGGGCGCCTTCATGCTCGTGTACCACTCCATGTGGCGCGTTGCGGTACAGATCACCGAGAACGCGGCCCTGCGCGAATCGAACGAGCTGAGAGGCCTCGAACAGAAGCGTTACCTCGAGCTCCGCAAGTACATGGACGAGACCAGGACCATGCGCCACGACTTCAGGCAGCACCTTCTGGTGATGGACGGCTACGCGAAGAGCGGCGAGATAGAAAAGCTCAAGGACTACATCAGCCAGTTCACAGGCACATTCAACGACTACCGCGCGCCGATAGCCGCCAATCCTGCACTGGACGCCGTGGCCACGCACTACGAGGCCATGTCCGAAGAGCAGGCTACCCACATCAAATGGATCATCGGTCTGCCGGAGCAGCTCCCCCTGCCGGAGTCGGACTTCATAGCCATATTCGGCAATCTGGTCGAGAACGCCCTCATCGCTGTGCGCGAGCTGCCTGAGGAGGAGCGGACAGTGCACGTGACCGCGCGCATGCTCACGGACGCCATGCTCGGCCTCACCGTCAGGAACCCTTACGCCGGCACGATAAAATTCGATAAAAACGGCCTGCCCCGCACGGACAAAGCCGGTCACGGGATAGGCCTTACTTCAGTATCTGCGGTCGCGGGCCGGTACAACGGCACGCTCGACATCAGCACAGACGACGGGATATTCTCCGCGTCGGTGCTCCTGTACCTATAGCTTCACATGCAGCTTACTCCGCACAGGCGGCTCCGTGCCTGCCCGCGCATCCGGACGGATCCTGCTACAGCGCGTTTATTTCCTTTATAGCTTCGAGGAGTTTCGGGAACTCCTCTTTTTTCGGCAGCCGCACTCTCGCGGCGGTCTGATCGAGGCCCTTGAAGTCGTAGCCGTCGATGGCCAGCACCCCGCGCCTGTAGAATTCTTCGGCAAGCTTTATGTCTTTATCGTCGTGATAGAGCAGAAGCAGCGAGTTCGTGTCGAGGGTCTCCGCCATGTGCAGCCGTCCCGACGCAGGCCCCGGCAGCTTCCTTACGATCGTCTCCGCGTCTTCGCCCTCGCCCTTCTTATACCTTTTGATGATGCTCGGATTCAGCGTCTCTCTGATCTCTTCCTTCATCTCGGCGAAGGCCTGCCCGCTCTTCTGTATATGCTCCGGGTGTCTCAGCGCCTCGGCTCCCACTTCTCTTGCGAGCTCGCTCACCATGTATGGGTTGACCATCTTGTGTATATAGCCGGCAAGATCCTTGTGAGCGATGATGTAGCCTGTCCTCATGCCCGCGAGTCCGTAGCCCTTCGAGAGAGTCCTGACGACAGCGAGGTTCGGATACTTTGCGAAGAGCCGGATCGCCGAATTCTCCTTCGGCATGAAGTCGCCGTACGCCTCGTCGATTATGACCGTGATGTCCTTCCTGAGCGCCTTGGCGACGATCTCTTCTATCTCGTCTATGTCTATGCACTGGCCGGTCGGGTTGTTGGGGTTGTCGATGTATATGAAATTGTAGGTCTTGCCCGGCATCGACGCCAGCGCGTACCTGTCGGCGATGAAGTGCATCGAAAGGAACTCGTATGTGTCGAATTTATAGTTGAACTCCTTCTTGAGCTGGTAAGGCGCGTAGTCGATGCCTATCATCTCGGCGTGCATGTAGTAGTCGGTGAACTGCGGCGAAATGCCGAGCACCATGGAGTCATGCGTGTCGAAGATGTTGTTTATGGTGTACAGCGCGTTGATGCTGCCGTCTGTCAGCACGATGTTGCCGCGTTCGACATCGATGATATCCTTCCAGTGATCGCGTATCGCGTCGTAAAGCGCATCGCTGTGAGGATACGGCCCCAGGCGGGAGGGATCGAACTCCCGGAAGACCTTTTCGCATTCCGGCGGGAAGCCGTAGGGATTGCAGCCCTCGCCGCAGTCGATGCCTCCCGGCGGCAGCTCGACATGTTCCATCGCGTAGCTTATCCATTTCTGCTCGAGCAGTTCTTTCCTGATCTTCATCGCATCCTCCGCATGTACAGCAGTTACTCTGATGGTTCAATAATAGCATAAGACTGCTGTTGACTTAACCATCTTTTTGTATATACTGTGTTTATACCGGAGGTGGGAAATATGCAGATCACGCTCAAACGATGGGGAAACAGCTGCGGAGTTCGCTTTACGAAAGAATTCATGAAACAGGCCGGACTAAAACTCGATGACACTCTGAATGCGGAAGTGATCGACGGCAGGATCATTCTGACTCCGGGCTTCAGGCACAGAAGTCTCAGGGAAAGAGCCGCTGAATATGATGGCAAGCTTAATATTTCAGGTGAATTCGACTGGGGCGAACCGGTCGGCAACGAGGTGTGGTAAATGATAAAGGCAGAGCAGGGTGATCTGCTTAAGCTTACGGGAATGACCTTTCCTGTAATGGTAGTAAGCAACAACCTTTTTAACGAATCCGGAACAGCTGTAGTATGCCCTGTTCAGAAGAATGCGGTTCCCGGACCTCTTCACATCGAGCTGAGCAACTGCCCGGTCGAAGGATATGTTATGTGCGAATATATGAAATTAGTGGATCTGCGCGTCAGAAGATTCAGTAAAATTTCAGACACTCATTACTTTGATATCTTGAACATTTCTGATGCAGTGATGGGCATTTTTGAATATCAGAATAATTGACAAAGGATATTGACTATGGATAATAAGAAAACGGTGCTGCTTGGCATAAGCGGCGGGATATCCGCGTACAAATCGGTATATGTTGCGAGCGGCCTGAAGAAAAAGGGCTATGATGTGCGCGTCGTCATGACGGAGAACGCGGCGAAGTTCGTTACGCCGCTGACCTTCGAGACCATGAGCTGCGGCAAAGTCGTCACGGACGTCTTCGATCCGCGCAACGACACTCCGACCGAGCACATAAAGCTCGGCCACGCGGCGGATCTCATACTGATCGCGCCTGCGACAGCCAACACGATCGCCAAGCTCGCGCACGGCATCGCGGACAACATGCTGACGACGACAGCGCTCGCGGCCACCTGCCCGAAGCTCATCTCTCCGGCCATGAACACCGACATGTTCGAGAATCCCGCCACTCAGGACAACCTCAACATACTTCGCGACTACGGCTTCGACATCATCGAGCCCGCGTACGGCATGCTGGCCTGCGGGGTCGAGGGCAAAGGAAAGATGCCCGAGCCTGACGTCCTGATAAGCTATGTCGAGCAGTGGATCTCAAAGCCCAAGGACATGAAGGGGCTGAAGGTGCTCGTCACCGCCGGCCCGACCGAGGAGGCTGTCGATCCCGTCCGCTATATAACGAACCATTCGAGCGGCAAGATGGGCTACGCACTGGCGAGGATGGCAGCGAGAAGAGGCGCCGAAGTGACGCTGGTGTCCGGCAGGACTGCCCTTCCGCGCGAGCCTTTCGTCGAGACTGTCGACGTGCTGAGCGCGGAGGACATGTTCAAAGCCGTCACGGAGCGGGCTCCTGAGATGGATGTTGTCATCAAGGCCGCGGCAGTCGCCGACTTCACGCCTGCGAATCCCGCTTCCGAAAAGATCAAGAAAGCCGATCTCGCCGTATCCTCCACAGGCATGGACGGCGGCAGGGACATGTCGATAAAGCTCGCGCCGACAAAGGACATACTCAAATATCTCGGCGAGCACAGAAGGCCGGGACAGTTCCTCTGCGGCTTCGCGATGGAGACGCAGAACCTCATGGAGAACGCGTCGGCCAAGCTTGCAAAGAAGAACGTCGACATGATATGCGCCAACAGCCTGCGCACCAAAGGCGCCGGCTTCGCGGGCGACACCAATGTTGTCACCATGATAACGAAGGACGGCATAAAGGAGCTGCCGCTCATGAGCAAGACCGACGCTGCCGATGCCATTCTTGATGAGATCATGCTTCATGTAAAATAGACGATAACAACGAAACAGTATGACCAAGGGGTCTGTAAAATGGCTAAGAAGAAAAACTCAAAGAACGCTAAAAGCGCTAAGAACACTAAGAGTGCAAAGAAAAACGTCAAAAAGAACGTAAACAGGAGCGCCGTTCAGACCGGAAGCGGCGGCAGAGCTGCAGCGCCCGCGGCGGCGCTCAGACGGCCGGAAAAGATCCCGGCTGCCGACTTTGCGGCTTCCACCCCGGGCATCATGATGGTCAGCATGATCGCTGTCATTTTTTTCAGCGAGCTGCTCTTCGGACTGGACGCCTCGGCGCAGGTCGGCCTGTTCCGGGGGGCGTTCCGCTTCTTCGACTACGTCACCATCGCTGTCGGGATCGCATTCCTGGCATATGAGGGAAAGCAGGGGAAGCTGGATCTGGCGCTTTGGGACCTTCGCGGCAGACAGAAAGAAGGAGGGAAGCCTTCTCTTGGCGTGAACGCCTGGATCGAGCTCTTCTTCGGCCTGTTCCTGCTGTGCGTGATCATCTCCACGATCGTCAACGGCCTGGACGGACCGGCGGCTTTCGGCCTGCCTGTGCGCTACATAGGCATATTCAACGTCTTTGCCTTCTTCCTCATATACATGAAGGTGAGCAGATACATAAAGACGGATCTTTTCCGCCGCATCATCCTCATCGGCTATCTCGTGGTCGCGGATCTGATCGCTCTGACGGCTCTGTCGAATCAGTATGCGGGACCGATTGCGGCGTATCAGAACAAACAGGGGATCAGCGCCATTTTTGCGCAGTTCAACCATTACGGTTATTTCATAGGCATGGCTGTGATGATCGGGATAGGCTGCTTCGTATACGAGCATGGAAGGCTGGCGGTCACAGGCGCCGTTTCCGCACTGCTGAACCTTATCGTGCTGGCTCTCAACAACACCCTGGGCGCGCAGCTTGCCGTGGCGATCTGCACAGTGGGAATGACAGTCCTTATCGCGGTATCCGACAGGGAGAACAAGCCTGCTTTTCAGAAGAGCATCGGGACTCTGGGATTCCTGGTCCTGTGTGTGGCGGCAGCAGTCGCCGCAGTCCCGGAGGTGCGCACCTCGGTGACGACCCTTTTCAGGGACCTCGGAGCCATACTGTCCGGACATTCTACAGGTTCTGAAGGAACCGGCCGGCTGATGCTCTGGAAGGAGGGCGTGGAGTATGTCAGACAGAAGCCTCTGTTCGGCCACGGCTGTGAAAGGATCACCCTGGAGATGAAGGAGAGACTCGGCGCCGGGGATGTGCACAGCGAGCCTCTGACCTACGCGATATACTACGGCGTCCCTGCGATGATCTTCTACCTGGCGGGGATGGTGATGGTTGCGGTGCGCTATTTCAGAAGCAGGAAGACCCTTCCTCTGACTTCCCGGATCGCGTTCCTGGCGGCAAGCGCGTATTTCCTCTCTTCGTTCGTGGGAGTCGCGATGTTCTATACAGCGCCGTTCTTCTTCGTGTTCATGGGGATGGGCGCCTCGACCGGCGACGGATCAAAGGAAGCCGCCTGAACGACCGAATGATCCCTGAATGACTGCAGCGAAAAAGGCTGTCATCACGCCTCAATGGTATGATGGCAGCCTTCAGCATACAGCAGTCCGTTCTTATTTTCTGCGTTTCCTGTCGTTGCTTGCAGCGTCCTTCAGGGTCGGTCTTTCGCCGTCGCCCCATTTGATCCCGCCGCTTACTTCTTCGATATCCTCTTCTTTGAGAGCGACATCCTTTTCTTCATTTTCAGAGACCGGTTTTTCTGCCTTTTTCGTGAAGCACATAACTTCCTCCTCGATCGTTCTGTTCTTTTCGCTGTTTTCTATTCAGCTTCGAAGCTGTCCTTGCCTACGCCGCAGAGAGGGCATACCCAGTCTTCAGGAACATCAGCCCATGCTGTGCCCGGTTCCACGCCGTTGTCAGGGTCGCCGACTGCAGGGTCATAAACATATCCGCATACGCTGCATACATACTTTTCCATAATAGTCCTCCTGTTATTCCTCTTTCATGACGGGACGATCCTCCCGTCTGCCTACATCTGCATTTTACAATTATTCAGCTGTCTTTGCCACCGGTATTTTTGTCTTCCTGTCCTGCGGTTTTTCGCCTGATGCGCCGCAGCTCCGGTTCTGTATATCCGCACATCTCCTTTGAGAGCTTCAGCTCGCTGATGCGGCCGTTCCGGCACGCCAGAGCGATTATGACCACCGCGATCAGCAGGTCGATGACCACCGCCGGCAGAGCCGCTTCGACTCCGAATTCGTAACTGTATATGAGGTTGCTTATGCCCGTTGCCGCGTCCAGGCGGAACATCGAGACCTCGGATACAAGGCCGCTGTTCGGAAGTCCGAATATGAAGTTCTGCGTGAAGTTCCACATCGTATGTATCCCGAAGGCCGCCCATATGCTGCCCGTATACCAGCGCAGAAGAGAATACGCCAGGCCGCATATGATGATGTCCGCGATCGCGAGCGGCGTGACGCCGTCGTTGAAGATGTGGAGAAGCCCGAACACCGCACTGTTGATCAGTATGGCGACCCACAGCGGATAGTGGATGCTGATGCGTTCGTACAGGAAGCCCCTGCACCAGACCTCTTCATTGACGCACTGGAAAAAGACGGCGATCAAAGCATAGAGCATGACCGGGACGCCTGCGAGGCTGAAGTTCCAGACCAGCTTTATGTCCCCGTGCAGCAGCGCGCAGAGTATGCAGAAGAAGTTGCTGAGGAACCCGAGCAGGAGCCCGATGCCGAATTTGCTCAGATACTTTCTGTCGTTCTTCGGCAGCATCCCCTCAAGGATGAAGCGGTTTTTCCGGGTGAAGCGGCAGAACAGTACGAACACCAGGACAGATAATGCTATCGGCGCATAGTTCTCCGTGATGAACAACACCGCCGGGGATCTGATATCTACCAGATATTCGAACGCCAGCAGCCCGAAAGCCGCCGCGGCGTCTCCTGCAACGATGCCCAGGAGGAATACTGCAACTATCCATATTATTCTGTTTCTGAAGCTTGTTTCCCTGAATCTTTCCAGCATGATGATATGTCAGATGATATCTGAAGTGAGTTCCTTCGTTTCCGAGATGATGAAAGAGGCGCGGTCCCGCAGGCCTGACGCCATCGCGCCGTCCTTCTTTTCTATGACAGGCAGGTTCGCTGTCACGTTGCTGCTCTCCGATACGATCCCCGCGCGGAGAAGATGCATAGCCGAGATGAGATCGCTTTCGAGGGACCTGTTCGACCGGCCCTTCATGGTCGCGGCGAGCCTCAGCGCCGCGAGCGAATCCTCCATGACAGCGAGCGGCGCCTCCGTCGCTTCGACCGAGGAAGTGAACAGCGCCTCCGTCCGGTCTCTGCCTTCGGGCATGGAGTATGCGGCCATGACCTTTGCGAAGGCTTCGCTGTCCCTGTCCATCCCATCAAGAAGGCTGTCCTTCAGTATCCGGACCTCCCCGAGTATGTCTTTATTGAGCTCCTCGAATTCGGCGTACTTCGGCTTTCCGACCGTCAGATTCGCGACCATCATCACAAGGGAGGCTCCCAGCGCTGAGGCCAGCGCTGCGGCGGCGCCGCCGCCGGGGGTCGGCGCAGCCGACCCGAGCCCCTCCACAAAATCTTCTATGCTGGTATTTTTATATCGTTCGTTCACTTATAGCTCCCCTGTTGATAGTGATCACAGTGCGACGCGAAGCGGCTGGACGTTTGAAACGACGTCCCGGTACCCAATACGTCGGTGAAAACTCCCCGCGCTCGCAAGCGGCTATCGGAGGAGCAATGCCTCCGTAGATCAATGCTTTCGTCATTACGGCAACGCCGTATGATTCGGAGAAAGCATTACTGAGGATGCAATGGCAGATCCGAAAATCAGCGAGCGGAGCACTGGGATCACTATTATTTGAAGTAGCGCACCGCGCTCTCGAACATGTTGCCGAAATACCTTCCCTCGACATTCCTGTACAGACCTCTGCCGGTCCTCTCGGCGTATCCGCTCCGTCCGAAGACCCTGCCGTCGAGCGACGTGACGCCCTCGACAGCCATCATTGATCCGCTCGGATCGAACTGTATGTCGCATGAAGCGTCGCCCTCAGGATCCGCGAACTGCGTAGCGATCTGACCCGCTCCCGCGAGATGCTTCATCATCTCATCCGACGCCGAGAACCTGCCCTCGGCGCAGCAGAACGGCAGCAGCCTGACTTCTCCCGTACCGCAGTCCCTCAGCCACGGCGACTTGTTGGACGATATCCTGACCCGTACTATGCCCGAGCGCCTGCTTCCGACCGGATTGGCCTCCAGTGAAAGTATCTCCTCGCCTTCCTCGGCGTATCTGCCGTAAGGCACGAGCCCCAGCTCGAGCAGCGTTTTGAATCCTCCCGCCGTTCCGCAGATGAGCCCGTCGTGCTTCTCAAGAAGGCTCGTGATGCCCTCCCTGACCGCCTCATGTCTGAAGAATCCGGCATTGGATCCGTCCGGCACGAACACCATCTGCGCGTCCTTCAGCGCGCCGGCGAACTGCAGCGCCGAACGCTCCCCGTCCTGAGGCAGATAGTCCTTTATTGCCATGATGCCCGGAACTCCTCCGGCCTCTCTGACGGCCCGGGCGACATCGCCCGCGCAGCCTGTTCCCCCGAATACCGGTATGAGAACTCTCGGCTCGGTACGCTTGAATATAGGCGCGTGCCAGCTGCGTGCGCTGTATTTTATGTTCGGGGCTCCGCCGGTGCTTCCGGCCGCTTTTGTCTGCCATATATTCTCGAGCCTGCCCTCGTACTGCAGCAGAAGCTCTCCTATCTCGACGCTCTCGTCCTCGAGCTCTATCGTCTGCTCTTCCGTCGTGTGCCCGAGCCTTTCGATGCTTATCGAGCGGCCCAGGATCTCGGCGTCCTCCTCGAGTTCGAGAATGATGCTGCCGTAGCAGTATCCGAATATGTCCTTCATCGCTGCGGCCTTGCGCGCCGAAACCGCGTAGCTGCTGCGCTCTTTGCCCTCGTAATCCAGGACCTCAGGCTCGAACTTAAAGCCCACGCCGTTGCCGAAGCACATCTTCATGACGGCCTCGCCTATGCCTCCGAAGCCCGGCGCATACGCCGCCACGGCCTCTCCGGAATGCAGCAGCTCGTACGCCTTCTGCCATACCATTACAACCGAGGCCGGCTCAGGAAGACCGAGGCCCACGCCGCTGCCGTACTCGTCGATGAGCGGCCTTATTATCACGACCTTATGGCCCGCCTCCTTGAATTCCGGCGTGGCCGTCTCTCTTATCTTCGTCATAGATGACGCTACCGCGACAAGCGTCGGAGGCATTCCTTCCGGATCCGCCTCATCCATCCACTTTTCGCTGGTCCCCAGAGATCCCGTCCCGAGCCCGATCTGAGCCTCGAAGGCTCCGAGCATCGCCGAAAGAGGTTTTGCCAGTCCCGAAGGATCCTTATCCGGCGAAGCGAATCTCCCCTGCATCGCGAGGAATATCCCGTCCGGAGACGCCCCGGCCGCCACGAGCTTCGACGCCGCCTCGACCACCGCAAGATATCCCGCGTGATAAGGCGAAGCCTCCGCGATCTTCGGGTTGAAGCCCCACGCTGCCATGACGCAGTCCTCCGTTGTTCCTCTTTCGAGCGGCAGCCTGCATGCCATCGCCTGGGCAGGCGTCAGCTGGTTCTTCCCGCCGTACGGCATCATGACCGCTCCCGCTCCGGCGCTCGTGTCATATCTTTCGGCGAGACCTCTTCTCGAGCACACGTTCACATCCTGTGCCATGGTCCTCATCGAGGCGCTGAAGCTCCCTGTATCGCCGTACAGATCGTTACTGTCCCACTCGCCCGCAGCCTTAGTCTCGATATCTGCGTGCTTCGATGCGCCCGTCGACCTGAGGAATCCTGTCGACAGGTCTGCGATGATCTCGCCTCTGGTCTGCATCACCAGGCGCCCTGAATCAGTGACCGACGCCACCCTGAGGCAGCCCAGATCGTCATCCGACGCGCGGTCCGCAAGCATCTTCGC
Organism: Mogibacterium sp.; assembly: GCA_017512365.1. Taxonomy (GTDB): domain Bacteria; phylum Bacillota; class Clostridia; order Peptostreptococcales; family Anaerovoracaceae; genus Crickella. The sequence continues at coordinate 121,734 of JAFWGQ010000031.1, read as the reverse complement.
GCTTCCCGCCGATACTACGCACAGCATCCCTCCCTCGCTTTCGAGGAGAGGATCTATATCTATCTCAAGGCCGTCCGCCAGTCCGCATACCGCTCCGCAGATGCCGGCCTCTCCGATGACCGCGCATCTTTTGATCATGCGACTGACCATCGCGCTTCTCAGGAAATTCTGTATCCTGTGTTCCTCCGCGGCGGCGCTTCCGTCTCCGCGGCCTCCGAGCAGCATCACCTCGTCTCCCTCTTCAGGCTCTTCGTCTCTGAGGTTGACATACGGCGCCGCGGCAAAAGATATGTCCGCGATGACAGACGCTCCTTTATATCCCCGGTGATATATCCTGTCCGCCATGGAAGTGCACACCATGGAATCCTCTCCCGGTATGTCTCCGGCTCCCGGCCCGGCCTCCGCCATGAGCCTCATGACCGAGAATGTATATGCTCTTCCGGAAAGCGTTTCTCCGTCCTTGTTCAGGAAGAGCACCCACGGCTCTTTCTCGCCGTCGACCTCCGCGTCGATATTCAGCGTGAAGTCTCCGCCCTCGTCAGCTTCATCAGGTCTTTCCGGTATCCCTCCGCTTTTCAGGTATCTGGCAGCCATCTCCCCGATGTCCTTCAGCGTGACCGGCCTGTTCCTGCCGAGCGCCTTCCTTGCCGCGAGGTAGTCTATATACGCCTTTTCGAGCAGCGAGTCCGGACATGTGACGCTGTCGATCACGGTATTGAGCAGCGAGTGTCTGATCTCCTCGGACCAGCAGCTGTCTATGATCCTGAGCTCCGCCGCGGACGGGTCTCTCTGTTCGGCGTCCCTGAAGTATTCCACGCAAAGCGCGAGGTCAGCCTCGTCCATCGAAAGCTTCAGCTTTTCGATGCAGTCCGCAAAGCTCCTTTCGTCCATGCCCGTGAAACCGGTCAGCACGGTCCTGCCGGTCCTGCCGTTCCCGTCAGCGCCCGCATTCCTGTCTGTGAATATCCTGGCCATCTCTGCCTCCTTGCTCCGGCATTATCCTCTTTTCTGTCGTTCCTTGACTATCCTGCGGCAGATCTTCGCGACCGCCACCGGAAGTATGAGCCATTCGGCCTGTTCCATGACGCGCCTCTGCAGCGTCTCAGGCGTATCTCCCTCTTCAACGTTCACCGCCTTCTGTGCGATGATCTCTCCTCCGTCGGCGACCTCGTTCACGTAATGCACCGACGCGCCCGTCACCTTGACTCCGCGCTTCAGCGCCTCCTCGTGCGGCACCAGTCCGTAGTATCCGTCCCCGCAGAACGCCGGGATGAGCGACGGATGTATGTTTATTATCTTGTGATTGTAGTAATTGACGAAATCCCTGCTGAGTATGATCGTGAAGCCCGCGAGAACGATGAGGTCGATGTCCTTCGAATCGATCGCTTTCTTGCAGGCATCCTCAAAGCCCTTCTGGCCGCCGCAGTCCTTCGGCCTTATCACTGCTGTCTCGATGCCCGCCTTTTCGGCCCTCTGCAGAGCGCGGGCTCCCTCTTTGTTGGAGATGACGAGCGCGATCTCACCCCTGTCGATGAGGCCGGCTCTCTGGGCGTCTATAAGCGCCTGCAGATTGGTGCCTTCGCTGCTCACCATCACGGCTACTCTTGCCTTATCTGCCATCTGCGTACCTCCCCGCATCGCGGTCGTCCCTTCTGACAAGCTGTTTTATCCCCAGATATGTCCCTCTCACTATCGCGAAGATGAGGAACATGACGAGGAAACCGGTTATGCCGTAGGCAAGATCCTGCGAGTCCATGACCCCGGTGCCCGTATACCACTGACCGATCTCGATAGCGAAGGCCAGCACCAGTATGACCGTGAATACATAGATCCACGTTATGACCATCGTGTGCCCGGTGTTCGCGAGCATCTTGAATACCGGGTATATGATGAAGATCAGCAGCATTCCGAAGATGCCCATCGTGATGAAATGCAGCTGCTTGTCATCGAAGTAGTATCCTCCCGAATCATTGATGCTGAGGATCTGTTCGTGCAGTCTCGCTGCCAGGGTAGTGAATTTATATATGATATCGTACATAAGTCTTTCCTGTCTTTCTGTTTTTATGTCTTTCTGTGTATTCCGGCACTTTCAGTACCACATTCTTAGTCAATATATATAATACAACAACGACAGCTTTGAGAGCATTTACTTTAATATTATTTCATCTAATTCCTTGTTGTATTTCTTTGTATACAATATAATGGAGACAATAATCACAGGGGGATGATCCGCAGACGTCGGTCTGTGCCCTGCGGATCAGAAGGAACGGAGAATTGTTATGAAAAAGAAACACAACACGCGCAGAAGGATCGTCTCTGCACTTCTGTCATTTGCTCTCGTTTTGGCCTGCCTGCCTTTCACGGCAGCCGAGGCGAATGCTGAAACGACATTGCCGCAGCCGAACTACAACGGCGTATTCGAAGTCTATTCCACTTACTTCAATTACGCTCCGTTCGGCGTCGGATCTCTCAACAACCCATGGGCTTGGACAAGATTCTATTCGCCTAAAGTGTACATGGAATACAGTGCCGACGGCGTTAACTGGACCCGTACGGGTTACATGCAGTGCGAATCTGTATCAGGTCCGCTGGCGGCGAGATACAGGATAGGCGGTCTGAAGCCAAACACCGTATACAGGACCAGGATCTACTACGGTGAAAACGGCGTTCCGCTGAGCCCGTACCGCACTACACCTACCATCAGGACCGGCATGAAGAAAAAGCCGGCGATCAAAAAAGTGACCTGCAAGGCTGTGAACGTCAGATACCACAAGACATACAGATCCGGCTACTACTACTGGACAGGCTACCATTACGTCTGGATCAGGGGCGGTATAATGAAGTACTATACGTACAATGTCAAGGTTACGGTCAAGCTCAAAAAGAAGCCGGGCACGAAGGGCATCTATGTCAACGGACGCTGGCTCAGAGGCAACAAGAAGAAATACACGACCACTTTCAAGATCGCTTCTCCATACAACATATCGGTCAAACATCCGCGCGGACGCATAAAATACACCGTCAATGTACAGTCGGGACAGAGCAAAAACTGGGGCGGATACTCGCCTGCATGGAAGAAGACCATGAGGCTTAAATAGCATATCATGACCACAGGGCTGCGGCAGGGACGCCGCGGCCTTTTTTCTACCCTTTCTTTTTGTTCAGAATGCCCCGATTTACTGGTATTTCAAGGCCTCTTGTGTTATATTACTTTGGGTATAAGTCAAAACATCAAGGAGGCAGTAAAAGTGCACGAAGATACATTAAAAGCCATATATAATGCAACCAATGCCATCACCGCAGAGATTGGGAAGGTGATCATCGGAAAGGACGATGTCATCCGCAAGGTGCTGATGAGCATAATGGCCAACGGCCATATCCTGCTCGACGACGTACCGGGCGTGGGCAAGACATCCCTCGCGGTCGCTTTCGGCAAGGCTCTGGGGATGAACTACAACAGGATACAGTTCACTCCTGATGTGCTGCCGTCGGACATCGTGGGTTTTTCGGTCTTCAACAAGGACAAGGATTCCTTCACATACATGCCGGGAGTCATCAATGACACCAACCTGCTCCTCGCGGATGAGATCAACCGTACATCCAGCAGGACCCAGGCGGCCCTGCTCGAGGCAATGGAAGAAAAGCAGGTTACTGTCGACGGCACTACACACCCCCTCAGGGAGCCTTTCATAGTCATCGCCACCGAGAACCAGGTCGGCGCTGCGGGTACGCAGGTGCTGCCGCATGCTCAGATGGACAGGTTCCTCGTGAGGCTCAGCCTCGGCTACCCTGACAAGGACAGCGAGATGAAGATCATCATGCTCAGGCAGAGCGAAGATCCGTTTGCGGCGGTAAGGACCATCGTCAGTACAGATACAGTCAAAAATCTGCAGGCCGCGACGCTTGCCGTCACTATCAAGGAACCTCTCGTCGAATACATCACCGACCTCATCGCCGCGACGCGTTCGAGCCAGATGACAGAGCTCGGCATCAGCCCGAGAGGCTCCATCGCCGTGAGCCACATGGCCAAGGCCTGCGCTCTCATCAACGGCAGAGACTATGTGGCCGAAGAGGACATCCGCGAGGTGTTCTGCGACGTGTGCTCGCACAGGATAATACTTACACAGAAAACGCGTGCTGCCGGCACTTCGCCGCGCGACGCGCTCACACAGATAATGAACAGCGTCAAGTCGCCTTACGCAGTATAGGAACGAAAGGATCGGGATGCACAGAAAAGCAGCGGCCGTATGGGGCCTGTTGATATTATTCGCGATCATCCTGTATCTGTTCTCGAACGAGACGGTGACGCTTGCACTGCTGGTTGCGCTTATCATCGCGCTGCCGGTATCGTTTTTCCTGCTCAGGTACACCGCCGGCAAGGTCGAGGTATCGCTCGAGGACAAGCTCATCTCCGCAGAGAAGAGCAGCTTCGTTCTTAAGCTGCACAACAGAGGCCTGCTGCCTGTACCTTCGGTCGGGATGGAGCTGTTCTGCGGCAACCTCAGGGTCGGTGATTCGGACATATATACCGTCAGCAGGAGCCTGATGCCGCGCGGCACGGTCGAGATACCCGTGGATGTCAAGCCGGGCCACCCGGGCAGATATGAGCTTACCGTATCGGCTGCCGTAGTGACCGACGCTCTCGGTGTATGGAAGAGACAGATCGCCTGCAGGGACAGCAGATATCTGACTGTCCTGCCGGAGCTTTTCGGGATAAGCATCATCCCTGCCGGAGTCTCCGCCATGCCTGAAGCCGATACCCAGTCCCACAGGACAAAGGGCGCGGTCGCCGGCGACATGATAGGCATAAGAGAATACGTGGCGGGAGATCCCGTCAGGAACATACACTGGAAGCTTTCGGAAAAGACCGACAAAATGCTCGTCAAGGAGCTCGGCGATCCTGTAACGGACCAGTACCTGCTGCTCCTCGACAGCGCGGCAGACATCGCGCAGGACCCTGTGGCCCTTGACTCGGTCGCGTCAGTATACGCTTCGCTCATAAAGGCGATGCGCGAGAACGACATGATAATATCCGTCGGCTGGACCGATCCGATGACGGGCGAGGCGGCGGTTCGCAGGATAATCACCGACGAAGACGTTTCCGCTGCGGCGGACGAATATCTCGCGGTGCCGGCGGCCATGCCGAGCGCCTTCCGCAAGATCGAAAGGGATCTCATCGAGGACCGCTACGCTCACGTGATCATCGTGGGCTCGCGCATCCCCGAAAACATAGAAGACATCACCAACGGATGTCAGGTCACCGTGCTCATGTACGGCGGCGGTCAGAGCTTCACAGACAAGAACCTTACAGTCGCAGGATTCAGCGCGGATACCGCCGCTGCTGATATCGCGGGAGTAGAGTTATAGATGGCACTGAGAAAAGAAAAGAAAAGCGAAAAGAAACCTAAGGAAAAAAAGCCTAAGGAGAGGAAACCAAAGGAAAAAAAGCAGAAAGCCGGTCGCAAAGCCTTCTCGCTGAATTCTTTCGGGCGCAAAAAAGAAGCTTCTGCAGCCGAAGGCTCTGAGGTAGTATTCGGCGCGGTCACGGCCGATAACGCTCCTTCTTTCAGATCTGCCTTCGAGAGCGAAGGCGACGGCTTCGTCGCGGGCGTCCGCTCCGCCGAACCTGTGCTCAGCATAGATGAAGCTGCTGCAGGCGGCGGATGGAAACGCGAGATCGTGCCTGTTGCGGCGGGTGCATTGCTGCTGGTGGCGTTCATGTGTCTTTTCTGCATGGCAACGGATTCCTATGAGGTCATGCCTTTCACAGTACCCGGAGCACTGGTCTTTGCCGGTCTTTCCATGCTCGGAGCCATAAAGCCGGGCAAGCCGAAGTGGATCGCCGCAGGCGTCATAGCCGTGCTGCTGGCAGCGTCCATGGCTGTGTTCCACAGCGCCATAGGCGGGGGGCTGGCGGATCTCATCAACCAGTTCTATGATATCTGCGAAGAGGCTCAGGCATATGTATATAAAAGGGTTCCCGGAGGCGGAGGCAAACCGGGCCTCGGGATGTTATGGCTCTCCTGCCTGATCGGACTTCTGGCAGCCCTTCCTCCTGCAAGAGCAAGGAAAGGCATGTATTACGGCATCACGATGGCAACGATGTTCGCGTTCGCATACTACGGACTCATACCTGACTGGATATGCGTCGCCGTGCTGCTGGCAGCCCTTCTGATAGCTTTATCCGGGAGCAACGCTCTGTCCTCCCTTCCGCTGCTTCTGGCCGTCATGCTGGTATTCGGCGCGATCGTCCTTATCGATCCCGGCGAGAATTACAGCATCTCGAGGATGGACGAGAACTTCAGAGACAGATTTGCTTTCAACTCCCTGCTGATACAGGGAGATGAAACGACGCCCGACGACCTCAGCGGTCTTGAGGATATGAACGATCCGAATACCGAGGACGGAACTGATGACAGCGGCTCCGAAAGCAGCATTGCCGGATATGCAGGCATCGCCATCGCAGTTCTGATAGTCATCGTCATCGCCGCAGCGGCGTATCTGCTGTGGAAGCGGCTCAATAAAAGGCGGATGGCTTTGCGGGCAGGCATCGACAGCAGTGATCCGCGGGAAGCCGTAACGGCCATGTTCCCTTATTCCGTAAGGTGGCTGAGAGCCGGGGGAGTAGACGTCGGGGCTTCGATCTTCGGCGAACTGACTCCTGTCGTTGCTTCCGAGTTCACGCAGGATTACGCGGACCGCTACCGCGACATGTATCTTTTGTGGCGCGAGGCCGCATACAGCGATCATGCGGTAGAGGAGGCCTCCAGGGCCGATATGGAAAGCTTCCTCAAGGACACCACAGCCATGGTCAAGGAAAAACTCACATTCAAGGAAAGGCTCGGCGCCCTTATAAAATATGCGCTGTGAACGACCAATGAAAAGAACTACAGACTCGAAAAAGAAATACCTGATGCTGATATCAGTTCTGATGCTGATGCTGGTTTTGTGCGGCTGCAGATCGAGACTCACGAATAACACCGATGTAGTCGCGACCATCAACGACGAGGACGGATATCTTACTGAAGAATACGAAATGCGCCGGTACGATCTGGATTCACCTGTTGCGCAGAAGCCTCTGTTCACGGGCTGGGGCAGCGGTGATGATGACAGCTATGATTACGCCGACGACGGCTCGTTCGACAACTACGATGATACATATGACGACGGATGGGATGAGTCTGATGACTTTTCCGACACCACTGACGATGACACTTCCGACACCGCCAGTCCGACTCCGGGCAGCAGTACAACCACGACCAGGCCAAGCCTTCCGAGCCGCCAGAGTACCACCACTACCGGCAATATAATCGTGACGCTCGACCCGAACGGGGGCTCTGTCACTCCGACTTCGATAAGGGTCAGCAAAAACTCGACCTACAGCGGTCTTCCGGTCGCGAATCGCAAAGGCTATGATTTCCAGGGCTGGTATACCGAAAAGGAGGACGGCAAGGGAAGCAAGGTGATGTCCTCGACCAAAGTCACAAAAAGCACCGCCCATACCCTCTACGCCCACTGGAAGGAATCGGAAAACGATGCGGAGAAGGTCACCATCACGCTCGATCTCAACGACGGCCACGGAACTAAAAAAACGAAGAAGGTCGCAAAGAACACTACCTTCGGCAAAGTCCTTCCGAAACCGGAATCCGTCGAATGGGGCGACATGGTTTTCGTCGGATGGTTCACAAAGAAGACCGGCGGCAGCGAGATCGACCCGAAGAAGAAGATCACCAAGAACACTACCGTATACGCCCACTGGAAAGCGTCTGATCAGCCTAAAGAGGAAAAGGATTACGATGTAACGCTGGATCTTGACGGCGGCAAAGGAGATACGTCCATAAGAGTCAAGGACGGCAGGTATCCTGATCCTCTTCCGACACCTACGAAGGACGGCAGTTATTTCAAAGGATGGTATATCGGGAATGACAAGGTTGAAGGAGGCCAGGAAAGCAGAGGAAAAACTCCTTTGACCGCTAAATGGGAATCTTATGAAGATCATTGGAAAAACCGGTATGATGAAGCAAGTAATAACAAAGACTTCAACACGCCTTTCTATGCCAACAACAGCGATGCAGACTTAGTCAAAGGGGTCCGAAAGAAAAAACTCGAAGAAGTTGGAGATAGTGATTATGTATTCATCAGCATTGATGATTACGATGACTTTGATGAGAACAAAGATGAGAATAGACAAGCATTACGCTCAAAATACCCAAATGGAACAATAGTCTTAATTCCAAGCTGTGACGATAATGGTCGGCGTGTTTATAGACTGATTCTGCTGAGATACCTGTATGAAAATAGCTCCATCACGGATGAAGATATCCTTGATGCAGCCCGCGATCTGGGGGTTGAGCTTCCGGATCTTCCATACTACAAAGAAATACCAGCAGGGGCGTGATGTTACAGATGATACTAAGATATGTCTGAATGCAAGCCCTACTTCCAGACAGCATAAAATATGTACAGAATCCTTGAGCCTCCTCATGCCAATGCATATAATCTGCATACGGTAAAAATGGGGAGGTTTGCTTTATGGAAAGCCTCAGGGGCAACAGACTTAAAAGATTTCTTGCAACTGCACTTATCGCTCTGGTGTGCGCGGCTGCTTTTCCTGTATTGAGCGGCGGTACGGCTGACGCGGCATCGCTGAACGTCAGGGGAAAGCTCAAGGCCGGCGTGAACCTGAGAAAGTCCTGGAGCACTTCCTCGAAAAGCCTCAGAAAGCTGAAGAAGAACAGCTCTCTTACCGTGATGTATGAGGTCTTCACCTCCGGATCAAAAACCTCCGCTGCATCGCGCTGGTACGCTGTCAGCAAAGGCGGGAAATCAGGCTTTGTAAAGGTCAGCAGGGTCAGACTGAACAGCTGGGCGAACGTGCCCGCCTGTACCACCGATTCTGTCAACTACAGAAAAGGCCCGGGCACGGGTTTCAAAAGGCTCGGCACAGTACCGTGCGGCACCGGAGTGACCGTGCTTCTCCCGGCGATGCAGCCGGGCGGCGCCATATGGTACAAGGTCAGGGTGAACGGAAAGACCGGATACATGCACGGCGACTACGTAAACATCACAGGCAGTACAGACAGCATCGAGACAGGCATCGCCGCGACCTTCAAAAACGAATTTGTGCAGCTCCTGAACAGCATCAGGACTACGCCTGCCAAAGCGCTCAGCAAAAAGGCGACAGTCGGAGGCAAAACGAGAGTCGTATATACATTCAACAGCAAAAACTGCCGGAGGCTCTTTGCGATAACAGGCTTCGGCAATACCCAGGTGCCTCAGGCATTCACCTATACAGGCAAGGAATACTATATTCTCTATGGGATGTATACTTCCCAGTGTATCATCACATACAGCGCTGACGGCAAGAGGCTCAAAGTAACTCCGTTCCCGAAAAATTACGGGCATCTCAACGGCATAACATGGGACCCGAAGACAAAATTATGCTATATTTTTAAAGGGTATCAGACGACGATATATACATGGGATCCTGCGAGCGGCAAATTCGGAAAGGCAAAGACAAAATATTCTTCTTCCGGCGCAGGATACGACAATGTCACGGACACCCTTTATGCGTCATCGGAATCCTGCATCAGGAAATACACCGCTGACGGGAAATTCGGCTATCTCGGAAAGATCTACAGATGCAGTCCGGGCATTGATCATTCCGTGCAGGACTGCGGAGCTTCCAATGGATTTGTCTTCCACGGCATTACCAGCAGGAAGAACCGTTTCCTGAATTACCTGGATGTCTACCGGGCTAAGGACGGAAGGTATCTGGGGTCCATAAAAGTCACCATGGATGAGATAGAGAGCATAGTGGTCGGCAATGACGGATATCTGCAGCTCATAATCAATACCGATCAGCGCACTGACTATGTCTGGAAAACTCCGCTCAACGTAAAGGATCTGAAATAACTGCAGCAGCGAGGATACGAAAATGATCAAAACAGTAGGTATCGCGGGCGCGGGTTCGGTAGGAAGCGCCCTTATGTACGAGATGTATCATAAGGACCCGGAAAACGTCTATCTGGTCGCCACGGGCGAACGTGCGGAGCGCATGCGGGAAAAGGGCATCTCCGTCAACAATGAGATCTTCTTCCCGAAGGTTTATTCTGACAGGTCGCAGGGAGTGCATCTCGACCTCGTCATTATCGCAGTCAAGACGTACAGTCTCGAATCTCTGATAAACGACATCCGCCCTCTTCTCGACAGGGATACTCTCATCCTCCCGATAGAGAACGGCATCACCACCACGCAGCTGTTCGAAAGGGAATTCCCGGACAACAGGGTTTTCTACGGTGTCGTCCTCAGGACCGATGCCCACCGCATGAGCCGCAGGGTCTACTTCAACACCCTCGGAGAGATGCAGATCGGCTACGCGGACAATCACGAGGTGAAGCCTGAAGTTCAGGAAGCCTACGAAAGGCTCAGAGAGCTCGGGGTCAATGTCAGGATATACGAAGACATGCGCAGAGCCAAGTGGCGCAAGTGGATGCTCAATACAGGCGCGAGCCAGACGGCAGTAGAGGTCCAGGCCGAGTGCGGATTCTTCGGACAGGTCGAAGAGGTCAGGTCGCTGATGGCGATGCTGATGGACGAGATCATCGCAGTCGGCAGAGCCGAGGGAGTCGACATAAATGAAGACGACAGGGACGAGATCATCGAAATGCTCGTAAACTTCCCTCCTGACAAGAAGATGTCCATGCTGCAGGACGTCGAGGCCGGCAGACCGATCGAGATAGACGAGTACGCGGGCGAGGTCGTCCGGCTCGGCAGAAAGCACGGCATACCGACCCCTGCCAACGAGATACTCTATCTCGCGATCACCGCAAGGGAAAAGATCTCTGAGCTGAGAAAAGCCTGAAATCAAAAACTCCGGGGTGCCGGAGTTTTTTATACCGCGATCTACAGTCCGTCGCTCAGCGAGTCTATGTTTATAGGTGTCTTCCAGATGTAATCGGTGCTGCTGGTGTTGTTGGCCATGATCTCGAGGTAGCCCTCTTTGTCGACTATGCAGCTTTCGACCTCGCTCAGGTCGCAGCCGAATGAGCCGAGGTATTTGCCCTTCTCGATATCATAGAGATCTATGTAGTTGACGCCGTGCCTGTTGCTGCCGGATACGGCGTGCATCAGGATCCCTCCGTGACCGCAGCAGTCCTGTGAATAGACATGTCCCGAATGTCTGGCAGTACGCGTCGTATGGAGCACCGAATAATCATCCGCGCTGTACGCGGCCATCACCGTGAACGAGCTCGTGTACATCCACTTGTTTTTTCTGTCGTATCCTATGCCTGAGCATCCGTATGCAAAGCTCATGGCATCATACTCCCCCGTTTCCGGGTCGTAGGTAACAGCCCTGCTCGAATACCCCTTCACGCAGTAGCAGAGCTTCTTGGCATCCGAATAAGCAAAGCCGTTCGGCTTGCCCAGGTCGATCCCCGGAACGGATACCTCCTTGCCGTCCCCTTCCACATCAAAGCTGATGATGCGATTCGGGCTTCCCATTCCGTATGCGACTATGTACTTGTCTCCGGTATACGCAAGCCCCTGCGGGATATCCGCCGCGCCGTCGCCCGTGATGGTCTTTACGACCTCGCAGTTGTCGGCGTCAAGCCAGTAGATAACATTGAGAGGCGCTCCGCCCGAGTCGACAGGCTCGGATTCGATGACCTTAAGATTGACGACCTCGCTGGCCCCTTCGTACTCCTTGCTTTCAGCAGCCTTAATGCTGATGTTCGCCTCGCCGGCCCCTCTTACAGTTACCTCCCCGGTTGCCTCGTTGACCGTCGCGACCTCTTCATTATCGGACCTGAACGTTGTCGCGGTGCTGGCTTCAGGGTCGATCCTGAACGGCTCACTGAAGGTGAACCTCATGATGTTCTTGTCGACCTTTATCTCCTGCGACTTCTTGGTCCTGAAGTCCCTGTGCTTCGTCGGATGGCCCGAGTGCTTTTTGTTGTCTCCTCTGATGACAAAGGCGTACTTCGTGTTTTCAACCAGCCCTTCGATCTTTATCTCTCCCTTGTGCGTCGTGGCCGTGTGCCAGCTGTCATCAGGCTGTTTGCCTTCTACGCTTTTTTCGATCTCTTCTTCATCGGTCTTCGGATCATACTCCCTGAAGAAGACCTTGTACTCATCCACATTGTGAGGCTCTTCCCATTTGATGTCTATATAGTCCGCACCTCTGTCAGCGATCGTAACAGTGTCTCTCTGCACCTTTCCCGGATATTCGTGATAGTGATTGTAAAGGACTATGCCCGCTATAGTCACCACCAGCATTACGACAACGGACACAGCGGAAAAGAGCCTGATCCACTGATGCAGGTTCATTTCGAGGTTCTTCAGGTAGCGGAAATTCGTCCGCGCCTTCCTGACCCTGACTGTTTCCTTTTTTGTCTTGAGTCTGCGTTTGTTAGGTGACATTGCTGCCGCTGTGCCTCTGTCCCGTGTAACAACGAAAGCCGATCCTGACGGACCGGCTCCCTGATTATGATCTCTGTGATCCTGCGTTTTCCGTCAGATGTTTACTGATCTGCGTCGAACGGCAGTATTGCGACTACCCTTGCTCTCTTGATGGCCCTTGCAACGGCCCTCTGATGCATAGCGCAAGTTCCTGTAACTCTTCTAGGAAGGATCTTACCTCTCTCGGTTATATACTTCTTAAGAGTCTCAGCATCCTTGTAGTCGATCTTCTTGTCCTGATCTGCACAGAACTGGCATACTTTGCGTCTTCTCATGCCTGTGTTCATGCGCTTAGGTCTGCTGTTTCTTTCCATGATTCGTGCTTTCCCCTTTCTTAGAATGGAATATCATCCTCAGCCGCCTGGAACGTATCCGGCAGGTCGTCGAAACCGCCTACCGTATCCTGAGGCGCATCGCTGAATCCGGTGCCCTGCGTATCGCCGAAGCCGTTATTGCTTCCGCCGCCGAACGAGCTCTGTCCGTTCTGATACGAGCCGCCCTGGCTCTGGTACGAACCGCCCTGGCCCTGACCGCCGCCGCTGCCTTTGCTTCCCAGAAACTCTACGCCATTGAATCTGTCAGCCACGACTTCCGTCGTGTATACCTTCTGACCTTCTCTGTTGGTATAGCTTCCTGTCTCTATCCTGCCGCGCACGGCGACCTGGCTTCCCTTTGACAGATAGCGGTCGCAGTTCTCACCCTGTCTGTCCCAGACCGTGACTCTGATGAAGTCAGCGCCCTGGTCTTCGTCCTGTCTTCTCGGCTTGTCGACAGCAACAGTCATGCGGCATACAGCAGTCTGAGTATTCGGCGTATAGCTAAGTTCCGGATCTCTGGCAAGTCTTCCGATAAGTATTACGCTGTTCATAATCTTACCTCCCTGCCTGTTACTCCTCGTCCTGGCAGACGATGATATGCCTCATTACGTTCTCGTTGATCCTGAGTCTTCTGTCGAGCTCCTTAGGCAGCTCGGCGTCAGCCTTGAACGGCAGGACTACATAGTAGCCGGTGCTCTTCTTGCCGATGTTGTATGCGAGCTTTCTGTCGCCCCATACGTCGGCCTCTCCGGCTTCGCCGCCGGCACTGATGACCTCTTTGACTTTCTCAATGAGGCCTGCCTTGGCTTCTTCGTCCAGGCTCGGATCAAGCACGAATAGAAGTTCATAATCTCTCATGTTGACACCTCCTGTGGTCTTTGCGGCGCAGGTTCTCCCTGCGCAGTTGGCATGCCCGCCCGAATTGACGCGCTCGATTATTATATGCTAATACCCCCGGCGACGCAAGGGGTATCAGAAAAGATTATGTGTTTATCCTGTGATGAGGTCAGATGCCGAGCATTTCGGCAAACTCAGCCAGAGCTCCGTTGGTCTCGTGAGCCAGCACTCTCTTTGCCAGCAGCTTCCCGAGCTGTACGCCCTCCTGGTCAAAGCTGTTGAGATTCCAGAGGAATCCCTGGAACATGATCTTGTTCTCATAATGGGCGAGCAGAGCTCCGAGAGATTCAGGGGTAAGCCTGTCACCCACGATTATGCTCGAAGGCCTGTCTCCGTCGAAGTTCCTGTTGAGATCGCTGTCCTCCTTGCCGCATGCGAACGCCACGATCTGAGCCGCCACATTGGCCCCGAGCTTCTTCTGGCTCGTGCTTCCCTGGATATCCACATCCCTGCCGGTCTGGCTCTCCCTGAATCCGATGAACTGCAGAGGTACTGTCTCCTTGCCCTGATGGAGCAGCTGATAGAAAGAATGCTGCCCGTTTGTGCCCGGCTCACCGAAGATCACCGGCCCCGTCTTGTACGCCACAGGCTCGCCGAATCTGTTGACCGATTTGCCGTTTGACTCCATGTCCGCCTGCTGAAGATGAGCCGGGAATCTCGCGAGCGCCTGTGCGTAAGGCAGGACCGCGGTCGTCTCATAGCCCAGGATATTTCTTTCGTATACGCCGATCAGGGCGTCGAGCATTGCCGCGTTCTCCAGCGGAGCCTTGCATGCAGCGAGCCTGTCAGCCTCCGCAGCGCCGCTCAGGAAGCTGCCGAACACTTCCGGCCCGAACGCGAGCGACAGCACCGCACCGCCCACCGCGGACGTCGAAGAAAATCTTCCCCCGATATAGTCGTCCATGAAGAACGCCGCGAGATAATCGCTGCTCTTCGCGAGCGGCGAGGTCTCGCTTGTGACCGCTATCATGTGCTTTGAAGGATCAAGTCCCATATCTGTGAGCGCATCCTTCACGAAAGCCTCGTTTGTAAGAGTCTCGAGCGTGGTGCCGGACTTGGAAACGAGTATGAACAGCGAATGCTCCGCATCGACGGCGTCAAGCACACTGACCGCATCATCAGGATCGACATTGCTAATAAAGTGCGCGTCCATCAGATGGCAGCCTTCAGCACGCGCCCAGTTGTCGAGCGCAATATACATGGCCCTCGGTCCGAGGTCGCTTCCGCCTATGCCGATCTGGACCACAGTCGTGAACTTCTCTCCGGCCTCGTTGCTGATCTCACCGGAATGCACTTTATTCGCAAACTCAGCGATCTTATCCTGCTCGCCTTTGTAGAATTCTCTCTTGTCTTTGCCGTCGGCGGTCACGTCATCACCCAGCTGTCCGCGTGTCAGATGATGGAGCACCAGCCTCTTCTCGCCCGTGTTGATCACCCCGCCGTTATACAGATCGCGGAACTTGCCCTTAAGATCCGATTCTTCAGCCAGATCAGCCAGCATGCCAAGCAGCTCTTCATCTACCTGTCTGCAGGCGTAGTTGAAACTGAGTCCGCAGGCCATTGGTACGTTGTATTCCCTCACGCGTTTCGCGCCCGCATCACCCGCAAGCACCTCTCTCAGATCGACGCGGCGTCCCGATGCCTCGAGTGCCTCATAAGCTTTAAGCGTATCAAGATTTTTCCATTCAGCCATTGCTTTTCCTCCTGTTGATCTTTGTATGTCCGCAGCTGCAGCTCCGCATACGCGGGCTGTTTATTTCTTTCTTCCTGTGCCTGCTATCTTCGCTCCGAGCTTCATGAGGTCTGAGCAAGGGTGCTCGAATACCTTCAGGGCGAAGAACGCCGTCATCGCCGCGCCGATCAGCCAGTAGACTATATACGCCGCGATCATCGCTCCTCCTTCTTCGAACGCGTGCCCCTTCAGTCCGCCCGCGGCCGCGGCGTTATATGTCCCTCCGAAGAGCACGTAGAGCTTAGGCAGCACCGCCCAGTTCCTGAACAGGTAGCAGACCGGCCTGTGCCAGAAGTATATGTTCAGCGTCCTCGAGCCTGTTTTCGTGATATAGCCCATGTCCCTGTCCGGAATGAGTATGATGACGGCAAGAGACAGCACCAGGGCGAACGCCCATGCCGCCAGCCTCATCGCCCAGCCCCAGGTCATGGCCGGCGGAAAGTAATCCGCCAGGAACTCGTAGGAGCGTCTTCCCGTGAACAGCTTGCGCAGCGAGTACATCTCCCACGGCCCCAGAGCGCACATCAGGATGGTTCCGATGACTATCACGGCGGATATCACCCTGTACTTCGTCCTGTTGATCATCTCCGGGAAGGTCTTCATGTCGAGATAGTAGCCCAGCATGTATATAGGCAGGAAATTGATCATCCTCGCCAGACAGAACGCGTCTCCTATGGCCGGGAAGTATCCGATGACGGCCGAGAGCGCAAAAGCTCCCGTGATCATCATCCACGGCTTTGCCTTCGCGTCGATCCTGCGCATAAGATAAAAGAGCAGCTCGTACTCCGCCATGACGAAGAGATACCACGGGATGCCCGGCTCTTCTATCCAGTGCCAGGTCGGGTTCTGTCCCATCAGCGTCCGCGTGAACTGCAGGAATATCTTGAGACTGTATCCGCAGAGGAAGAATCCCCAGAACTTGTCCCAGCGCATCCTCGTCTCGCCCTTTGTCCCGAGCGACACCTGCTCCTCTGTGATGTAGTGCTTATGCACCAGGCCTGAGATGAATATGAACGCCGGCATGTGGAACAGGTATATCCACAGCGTCGTCCATCTGACCAGGAATGAGTCGGATACGTAGTCCGTCGTCATGTGTCCGATCACGACCAGAAATATCAGGAAAGCTTTTACATTATCGTATTTATAGATCCTCTGCTTCACGGGTCCTCCCTGCGGGCCTGTCAGGCCGCGTCTTTCTCTTTTTCTTTATCTTTGTCTTTATCCTTTTCTTTCTCTTCGTCCACGTTTTTCCCGTCTGCCCTGATTGTACCACTTTTGAACGCGCTCATTCTTTTCATCGCCGCGGGACCGGCGGTCTCTTTGCTGTAATGTTCAGGGCCGATGAGTCCCTCGTCTATGCCTCCCCTGTACGGATCGGCCTCCCCGGCCGCGCCGAGCACATGCGTCCCGCCGGTATCGTACCTTGTAACGACCACCTTGTCTTCATAAATCTCAGCCACGGTGCATGTCAGAGCCTCGTCCGCCGCGTGATACATGCCGGCCTCGCCTGCCGCCATATCTTCGGAGTCGCAGTTCATGTAGTAGCCTGTGTAGCCCGCGGTCATGTACGTGAAGTTCAGAGTCTCTTCCGTGTATTCGTCGGTATTGCCCGTCCTTCCCTCAGCGTCCGGGATCAGTATGCTGTCTCCGGGGGCCCTGTATATGCTCGCTCCGCCGAGATAGCAGTCCCAGCCCTTTGAATGATTGTGCCCGAACAGATATATGATGTCCAGATCCTCTGCGGCTTCGTTGACTACATCGAAGACGTATCCCGAGTACATGTTGTCGCCCGAGCCGTGCCTTGAGGAAGTCCTCGCCGTAAAGTGCAGGGGCACATGCCCCGCGATGAACACCGGCCTTGTCTCCCCTTTCTCGATCAGCCCGTCAAAGCACTCCTTCATCTCTTCGGACGCTCTTATGACCCTGTCCCTGAACTCCGTGTCCCTTCCCTGCTTCCACGGGAAGTCGTACTGGGTGTTCAGCACATACACAAGATAATCATCGTATTCGTGAAGGCCGCTTTCCGAGACAGCGTCCGTCAGCGCGTCGTGATTGCCCTGCACGAAGATGATGTCCTCCTGCGGCACAGCCCCCAGCTCGCCCGCGATCAGCCCCCGGATCTCCTCGATGGAATCGTCCGGACTGAGCTGATAGTCGTACAGGTTCTCGTCGTTCGTGTAGTCGCCGCAGATGATCACATTATCTGGCGTCCTTCCGTCAGCCTTCACCGCCCTGAGCAGCCCCTCGAAGGTCTCTGCGGGATCGTCGAATCCCGGTTCCGCCTGGTAGTCCGAAGCCATCAGCAGCGTGCATAGTGGCCCGTCCTGCTCCGCGTCTGCAGTCTCTTCTACTGCTGTCTGCCCTGCGGAGCCTTCATCCGGCCCTCTGTCCGCTGTGTCCTTTACTGAAAAGCATGCCTGCAGAAGCAGAGCTGCCGAAAGCAGGATGGTCATTAAGATAAGTCCCGATCTGGATAGTTTCATGCTTTGATTGTATATTCGAACGCATCTTTCCTCAAGTAATATGTTCCCGTCAGCCTCTTTCGTCGCATAAAAAGACGGGCGGCGCCTCTCCTGTCTGTCCTGCGTTCGCCCGTCCTGTCAAAGTCCTGCTCAGTATCTGAAGATGCTTCTGAACTGGTACATCGAGCCGTTGCCCTGCACCTTGATCCTCTTTATCCTGTAGATGTTCTGATCTCTCGTTGCGTAGCCGTCCCCGTACTGACGATACGCAAAAGCCATTTTGATGCCGGCCTTCTTATACGCCTTTATCATCTGGTCATTGTTTCTTCCGTACGGATACGCCAGATACTCGAAGCCGTATTTCGCCTTCTGTTTTTTAGCGTCCTTCAGCACTTTTGAATACACGCCCTTATCGAGGCTGAACCTGTAATGGAGCTTCCACGTGTGGCTCTGGAATTCCAGATTCGGATAATCATTCTGTATCTTTTTCATCTCCCTGTACTTCATGTATTCAGGCTTGTTGTTCATGGTATATGAACCGATCACGAAGCACGTCGCTTTGAGATCGTATTTTTTCAGTATCGGATAAGCATTCTTCGGAACACCGAAGCGGCCGTCATCAAGCGTGATGAGAACGCTCTTCTTCGGGAGCTTTATCCTGCCCTTGTGCCACAGATAGAGCTCCTCGCAGCTGATCGTCCTGTACCCGTTCTTTTTGAGCCATCTCATCTGATTTTCGAAATCGCTCTTCGATATGACGATCGAATCATAGCGATACCGTTCCGATCTCTTCTGCCTGTCGGTAACGACATTATGGTACGTGATGACGGGGATCTTTTTCGCATTCTTTCCTTTGTATTTACCGTATTCCTTTATCTCCTGAGCTTCCTTCTGCGCAGGCGTGAGGGCCTTGGTCTTTCCGGTCTTCGTCTTGATTTCGGCAGGCTGCTGCGTTTTTTCTTCGTCAGACTGCTGCGACTGCCCTGACCCCTCAGGCTGCAGTATTTCGGCTGCATCAGGCTGCTTTCCGCTCTGCGTGTCATCTCCCGCCATTACAGGTACTGCAAGACCTGCCGACAGCATGAGCGTCAGCGCCAGTATCATCGATAAAGCTCTTCCTGTGATCTGTCTCATTTATTCGGTCTCCTTCATCCTCCCGCGGTCTGCTGCAACGCGTCGCCGGTATTCGGTCCGAATACCTTTTCAGTCCTGAAAATTCTACCACTAAACTCAGTAAAATTCAGTAATATCAGGAAATTTCTGCGCCTTGATTAAAATCATCCGTTGGTGTACCATCTACACAGCATATTAATTGTAAAGGAAAATCATTTATGGCATCACAGGTATTCGACTGGATCAGGCGGTCGGCAGCATTATACGGAGGCCGCGCCGTCTATTCCGGAGAAGAAGGGTCCGTAACATTTGAAGAACTGGACCGTTTTTCGGCAGCGGTCGCGGCATGGGTCGCAAAGCGCTCTGAGATCGAGCGCCCTGTTGCCGTGATGACAGGCCGGAACGCATATACCCCTGCGTGCTACATGGGAGTCGCGCGCGCGGGCTGTTTTTATGCTCCGATGGACGGGGATGTTCCGCGTCAGAGACTCGAGCAGATCATGAGCGTCGCAGAGCCGGAGATCCTGATCGTCGACAGGGACCATCTGGAGACAGCGAAGGAGATCGCGGGCAGCTGCGAGATCGCTCTTATGGAGGACCTGCTCAAAGCTCCGGCGGATGAGGATATCGTCGCGGAAAGAGAAGCTTCGGTCACTGAGGCTTCGCCGCTGTACATGATCTTTACCTCGGGTTCGACCGGAAAGCCTAAAGGCGTGCTGACCTCGCACCGCTCGCTCATCTGCTATCTCGAGGGACTGAACGAAGTTATGCATCTCGGCGAGAGCGATGTGCTCGGCAACCAGGCTCCTCTCGACTACATAGCGGCCATCAGGGACATGTACCTGCCTCTCATGACGGGAGCAAGCACGGTCATCATACCGAAGAACGAATTCGCGATGCCTGACGCGCTTTTCAGAACGCTGAATGAAAAGGGCGTCACGGCCCTGTGCTGGAGCTGCGCGGGCCTCGAGATTCCGGCCAGGCTGGGAGGCTTCGCCGACGCCAGGCCGGAGCACCTCAGAACGGTCGTGTTCTCCGGCTCGGTCATTTCGAACAAATACCTTCGCATCTGGCAGGAGAACCTTCCGGATGTGACATTCATAAACCAGTACGGTCCGACGGAAGCGACAGCGTCCTGCACATACTATGTGCTCGATGAGACGGTAACTGACGATACGGTCCTGCCGATCGGAAAGCCGTACAAACACTACCAGATACTGCTGCTGACTCACGACGGGGAAAGCGGCGCGTGGTCGAAGACTCCGGCCGGCGAGATCGGCGAGATCTGCGTCAAGGGTCCGTGCCTGGCTACAGGCTACTACAGATCGAAGGAGCAAACCGAGGCTGTCTTCATGCAGAACCCTCTGAACGAAGATTACCCTGAGCGGATATATCTCACGGGAGACCTCGGACATATCGGAGAAGACGGCGAGCTGTACTTCCACGGCAGGAAGGACAGGCAGATAAAGCACATGGGTCACCGTGTCGAGCTCGCTGAGGTCGAGGCATATGCCCTGAGCATAGACGGCATCACGGAGTGCGCATCGCTGTACGACAAGGGGCGTGAGCTTATCTGGCTCTTCTATGCCGGCCCGGCGGCTGCAAAGGAAATCACGCTCAGTTTCAGAGCCGACATGCCGGCCTTCATGGTGCCGCGCAAACTGGTCGGACTCGAAGAGCTGCCTCATCTGCCGAACGGCAAGATAGCCATGAGCGAGCTCAGGGAAATGATGAAAAAGTAAAATGCCTGAAAGGCATCTTTGAACAGAAAGGATACGATACGATGGAACAGTTAATGGAGATACTCGAAGAGATGAGACCGGATGTGGATTTCGCAAACGAGAAGCAGCTCGTAACGGGCGGCATACTCGATTCGTTCGACATCATTTCGCTGGTCAGCACTCTGAACGACGAATTCGATATCACGATCAGGCCTGCAAACCTCGTGCCGGAGAACTTCGACTCGGCAGAGGCCATGTATGCGCTGATCGAAAAACTTCAGGACGAGGAGTGATACATTGCACAGCGCTCTGATCACGGCAGCCCGGGAAGTCGCTTCCCCAGCATACATCTTCTCGGCAGACGCATTCGCCGGAAGGGCGAGGATGGTAAAGGAAGCCTTCGGAGAAGATACTGATATTTGCTATTCGATAAAGGCAAATCCGTTTTTGCTTGCCGCTCTGCCTGAAGAATTTTCGAAGATCGAAGTCTGCAGCCCGGGCGAGCTCGAGATCTGCAGAGCGCTCAGGATCGACCCCGCGAAGATCATATTCAGCGGAGTCAACAAGTCGCAGGCCGAGGTGGACACCGCCATGGACTACGGAGTCAGGATACTGACAGCCGAGAGCGAGAACCACCTCAGATACATAAGCAACGCGGCCGCGGAGCGCGGCGTCGCAGCCGAAGTTCTGATCAGGCTTTCGTGCGAGAGCCAGTTCGGCATGGACAGAAGCGACGTGAAAAGGCTCATCGCTGACAGAGCGTCATTTCCGGGAACGGAGATAAAGGGCATACACTACTTTACGGGCACGCAGAAGACGCGTCCGAAAGAGATCATAAAGGAGATCGCGCGCCTCAATCAGTTCCTCGACGAGCTCGAAGAAGAACTCAGGTTCACGGCGGAACGCGTCGAATACGGCACCGGTCTCGCGGTCGACTACTTCGCGTCTGACGCCGACGATAAGGAAAAGTCCCGGCTGGATGAGATATCCGGCTGCATCAGGGAATTCTCGGAGAGAGTCCGTCTCACGGTCGAGATGGGCAGGTTCTTCGCAGCGCCGTGCGGCTGGCTTGTCAATACGGTCGTCGATACCAAGTTCAACGACGGGGCGCATTACGCCATACTCGACGGCGGCCTGCATATGATGAAATACGACGGGCAGATACAGGGCATGCAGATCCCTGTCATAACGCATATCGGCTCCGGCGGATCGAAGGACGGAGAGGCGGAAAAGTGGACCCTCTGCGGCAGCCTCTGCACAACGGCCGATGTCATCGCAAGGGGCGCCTCGTTCACGGGCCTCAGCGAAGGCGACCGCGTGGTATTCCACAGGACGGGCGCGTACTCCGTATACGAAGGCTTTTCGATGTTCCTTTCAAGGGATCTTCCTTCGGTTTACATGCTCGACAAAAACAATGATCTGAGACTGATGAGGAGCCGTATCGAGACGGCCCGTTTCAACATGGCGGAGGATCTTGCCGGATGGCTCTGACGTCTCTTCCATTCGCTCTGTTTGCGATCATAACGGGCATGATTTACTTTGCTCTCCCGAAGAAGGACTGCCGCTGGGTGGTGCTTCTGATCGCGAGCGGCTTTTTTTATGTTTACAACAGCTTTCAGTATACTGCCTTCATCCTGGTCACGATAATCACGATATACCTGGCTGCAAACAGGATGGCGGATATCTCGAAAGAGACGAAAGCAGCCGTCAGGGAGCATAAGGCCGAGTGGTCGAAAGAAGAGAAAAAGGCTTTTAAGGAGGCCGCGCAGAAGAAAAAGAAGGGCGTGCTCGCAGCAGTGCTCCTTCTAAACTTCGGCATACTCTTCTTTCTCAAGTATTTCAACTTCCTCTCTGGCAGCATCGCGTCGCTCATGGGAGCGGACCCGGACGGCGCGCCGCAGATACACCTGCTGCTGCCTCTCGGCATATCCTTCTATACCTTCATAGCCACGGGCTATCTGATCGACGTATACAGGGAGACGGTCGAACCTGAGAGGAACATATTCAGATTCGCACTCTTCGTATCCTTCTTCCCTCAGATAATCCAGGGACCGATCTCACAGTTCGGCAGGCTCCAGCATCAGCTGATCGAAGCTCACGACTTCGAATGGGACAATTTCAAGAAGGGCGTGATGAACATCAGCTGGGGAGTATTCAAGAAGATGGTCATCGCAGACAGGGTCTGGATCGCTATCAAGGCGTACAACGAGAACGGCGGCATACACGGAGGCATGTTCGACGGAGAGGAGTTCGCCGGATACGGGGGCACGGCCGTGCTCTTCGTAGTGCTTCTCTACGCCCTGCAGCTGTATGCGGACTTCTCGGGCGGCATCGACATCTCGAGGGGCATATGCGAAGTGCTGGGCATCGAGCTTGAAGTCAACTTCAGAAGGCCTTACTTCTCCAGGACCATCAGCGAGTACTGGCGCAGGTGGCACATCACATTGGGAGCGTGGATGAAGAACTACGTCTTCTACCCTATAGCGATGTCCGAGTGGTCAAAGCGCGTCAGCGCCTCCATAGCGAGATCGCGCTTCGGGCAGACTGCCGCAGGCAGACACACGGCGAAGGTGTTCACGACGGCCATGGCGTCGTTCATAGTATTCATGCTTATCGGCATATGGCACGGAGCCAACAGCAGATACATTGGCTTCGGTCTCTGGAACGGCATCATCATCATGATCTCGGCTCTTATCGGGCCTGTATATGAAAAGTCCAGAAACGCCCTGCACATAAAAGAGGATGCCGCATGGTGGCATCTCTTCCAGATGCTGAGGACATTCATCATAGTTCTCGTGGGCTATGTGTTCGACATCGCCGAGAACTTCACGAACGCCCTGCAGATGCTGTGGCTCACGCTGACGGATCAGTCGCTGTCCGTCTTCAGAGAGCAGCTTCCGACTCTCGGGCTGACGAAGGCGGAATATGCAGCCATGTTTATCTGCACTCTCGTGCTGCTGTATTTCAGCGTCAGGATGGAAAAGGAGTCGGTGGATACTCCTGCCGAGATCATAGTCAGGCACAGGGGATTCGTCCAGTGGGCGGCTCTCGCCCTGCTTCTGATGTGCATACTGATCATAGGCTGCTACGGGCCGATGTCCGACCCTGCGGAATTCATTTACCAGCAGTTCTGACCCGGCAGGACAGGATATTCAGAATATATTTATACAAAACGTAATATACCGATATGAATGACTCTGCTAAAGAACAAATCAATAACACGAAGAAGTCCGGACTGAGGATCGCCGCGGTGGTGCTGATGATCGCCTTTCTTCTCTTTTCGGCATGGTTCATGCAGAAGTTCATGTGCATCCCGTTTTCCTGCGATGAGATAAGGATCATCAACTTCCATAAGGAACCTGAAAACAGCATCGACGTGCTTCTGATCGGTTCGAGCGCGGCATATTCCGACTTTTCGTCCGCATATGCCTACGAGAAATTCGGATACACCTCCTATCCTTATGCGATAGGCGGATCCACCTGCACCATGTGGACGCCGGCTTTAAAGGACGCACTGAAGACCCAGAGGCCGAAGCTCGTCGTCGTCGATGTGTTCGGGGGCGGCTATGACCGCGATATGATCGATACCAGGAGCAACCAGCTGTCGATCGTCATGAGCCACACTGAGTGGTCCGCAGAAAGAGTCGAAACGGCAGAGGAGCTCAGCAGTCTCGTTGACGGGACCAGCGCGGCAAGCTTCCTCTTCCCGTTCATCAAGTATCACAACAACGTTCCGGCATGCCTCCCTTCCCTGC
The DNA here is from genome assembly GCA_017512365.1 of Mogibacterium sp. Taxonomy (GTDB): domain Bacteria; phylum Bacillota; class Clostridia; order Peptostreptococcales; family Anaerovoracaceae; genus Crickella. The sequence goes on along the minus strand of JAFWGQ010000031.1, from coordinate 97,275 downwards.
CTGACAGGCTCAGGCTCGAGTTTGCCGGACCTTCGCCTCTCAAGGGCAATTTCACAAAAACCAGGATCCGCTGGCTGGCGGATGTGGAGGCTGAGAGCTTTACGGATGAAGCGCTTCCTCTTGACGCGAAGACTGAAAAGATCATCCTCGACTTCATAGACTACTGCAAGTCCGAGGATATCGAGGTCCTCTTTGTAAAGTTCCCTTCGGTCCTCGTGGACGGTTATCCTGACGAGATGGAGGTCAACATGCGTGCAAACCGCATACTGGAGATCGCGGAGGAAAACGGATGCCGCGCCTTCAACATGCAGAAGCATTTTCACGACATCGGTCTCAAAGAGCAGGAGGATTTCTACAACCACGGACACACAAACACCCGTGGTCAGCGAAAGGTAACGGAATATCTTGGAAAATACATACAGGATGAGGCAGGGATCGGCCGTTCAGAACTCAGCGACAGCGTCAGGGCGGAATGGGATCTTGCGGTCGCTTACCTACACGAATACTATAAGGTCACGGAAAAGCAGATCGAAGATAATGCCAGAGAGGAATATTATGATTCGCCTGCCCGCATAAGAGAACTGGCTCCTCTTGTTGAGCAACCCTAGCGCTCCAGGATACGCTCGAGCACGCGCCTGGATGACTCGCCGTCTTCGTAGGGATCGTATGTCCTTACGAAGTTTTTATATGCCTCATCGGCTTTCCGGCCGTCCGCGGCCCTTATCTCCCTTATGAGGGCGTCCTCATCCCTGACGACCGGTCCCGGCAGGTCGTCAGTCGAGAGGTAGAATCCCCTCATGCCGTTCGCGTACTCCTCAAGATCGTACATGTAGAATATGACCGGGCGCCCGAGTATGGCCCAGTCGAAGAAGACGCTGGAATAGTCCGTGACGAGTATGTCGGAAGCGATATACAGGTCGTTTATGTCCGGATACGAGCTCACATCCACTACAAACCCCTCGTAGCGCGCGAAATCGAAGCTGTTTGCCACGAGGTAATGCGCCCTGAAAAGAATGACGTATTCTCCGCCCAGCTCACTCCGGAGCCTGTCGAAGTCCACTTCCGTTTTATACGTATAGCCCTCGCCGCTCACGTGCTGGTTATCCCTCCATGTCGGCGCATAGAGTATGACCTTCCTGCCGGCGACGCCGAGCTTATCCTTCATCGCGGAACTCTCTTCAGCGCCCGCCTTCGCGAGTCTGTCATTTCGCGGATAACCCGTTTCCAGGATCTTGTACTCCTGTCCGGTCTCACGCAGGTTCCATGCCGTGGTGAATTTTTCTGTCGCGAACGGAGACGGTGAAAGCAGCCATCTGAACTTTTTCGCGTCCGTCCTGTACTTCTCTTTTATCTCTGAAAGCGAATTCATGGCGTTGTCGCTCTCAGCGATGTCGTATCCCAGCCGCTTCAGAGGAGTCCCGTGCCAGCACTGCACGTATATCTGGTCCTTTCGCGGATGCTGGTAGTCGAGCATCCTGTAATTCGAGATCCAGTACTTCGCCCTTCTCAGAGCTCTGTTGTCGGCCTTCGATCTGAACCTCACGATCTCGGTGCGCCCGTTTTCCAGAAGCCCGCTGAATCTTTCGGGCTCCTTGAAGCTCCACACGAATCTGTAGCCGGCGTACTCCGGAGCGTTCAGCATGTACTCGTACAGCGCCTTGGGAGAATCGCTGTAGCTCCTTCCCGAAAAGGTCTGGAAATAGACCAGTCTGTCATCGATGCCGGCAAAGGGCTCGTCGATGACCATCTTGGCCCTGTATACCGCATCCCTGGCATGCCTTCCCGCTATGCGGAACAGTCTGTTCTTCTTGGCTACGTCAAATACCAGACGTTTGAATCCTGAGACTCTTCCCATTATTCTCCTTCCTGTCCGCCGTTTTCCGGTTCTTCCTCTCCGCTGCCTCCGCCGGCGAGCCTCTTCACCGCATTGACGAAGAAGCTTTTACTGGCATTCTTCCTCGCCTCACTGAGTTCACTGAGGGACGGGTTCATCACCGAATCGATGTTGTCCACGCAGCTGCGTACGGATGCCGGATCCGGCCTGTATACGTCGAATTTTCTGGACTGCGTCAGCGAAGCCACGTAGTCCTGGTCATATTTGCCCTCTATCTTCTGCATCTCGACATCCCATGAGGCGAGCTCCGAGATCTGCATCTTCGCGAGCGCAGTCATCTCATCAGTAGAGATATTTGTGGACATCTGCTCTCCGGCAGCATCCATGATGTCGCCGTATTTCGTCAGCAGCACTCTGGAGGATGTCATTTTTTTGATGATGGCCTCGACCACTCTCTGCTGGTTCTCGACCCTGACGGAATCCATGCCTTCAAATGCATGCCTCTCTCGCGCGAAATACAGGGCTTTCTTCCCGTACATGAAGTTCCAGCCTTTCTGGTATTCATATCCCGCCAGGCTGCTTTCGAACGCCACAGGCGAATAGACCTCGATGCCGTCCATTGCATTGATTATGTCCCTGGCTCCGGTAAAGTTCATCTTAACGTAGTAGTTCAGCTTCACACCGAGCCACTTCTCGACCGTATTGAGAGTCTCGTCAACTCCGTACACCCCGGTATGAGTCAGCTTGTCCATCTGCCTTGCGGTATACAGCTCGACATAAGTGTCGCGCGGGATCGATGTGATCAACACCTTCTTTGTCACCGGATTGACCGTTATGATCATGTTGACGTCGCTTCTCTCAAGGTCCATGCCCTTTTCGTACGCCCACTGATCTATACCCGTGATGTATATGTTGAACGGCTCATTGACCACATCTACGGTCTTCGCCGCAGGTCCTGTGGCGGATACCCCGCTGTCGACTATCCTGTTGAGCATCGCGTAGGTATTTACCATGAAATTCATGCCGAGCGCCACGATCAGCACAAGCGTCAGCGCAGGGACAAAGCCTGCGATGCGTTTCCACTTTCTGCGCTTCCTGAAAAGAAGCGCCGAAGCCGTCAGCAGGCCCAGTATGAGGATCGAGACAACTATGGTCAGGTCGGCCGGCAGAGGGTTTATTACAATGAGCATCACAAAAAAGGCGGCTGCGGCCAGTGCGAGCAGCAGAGTCAGTATCATGTACGCTCTTCTTGCTGCAGGCCTGAGCGGATCCTCCGCGGTCAGGCCGCGTCTGCCTCTTTTATACGCACTGCTCTGCCCTGCCTCCAGCTTCTCCTTCTTTCTTTCTTCCGGAGTCGGCCTGTTATCGTATATGTCCTTTATTTCTTCCTTCAGAGTCATCTATTTGTCTTTTTTTCTGTGCGTCGATCCGCCTTCCTCGGGATCGGCGTTTATGAACAGCGACGGATCCTCCGCGTGCCCCGTCTCCTTCAGCTGCTTTCTTCTCTCCCTCTCGTAGTTCAGGTAGTCCACGAAGTTTTCCTTCTGAGCCTCGACCGCGTCCTGTGTGATGATCGTTCTCAGGTTCTTTTTCGGTCTCTTAGGCACGATTATGATGCTCAGATACAGCAGGGCAATAAGGAAGAGCGCAAACGCATCCTTATACAGCTCTCTGCTGATCAGTACGGCTACTATGCCCATGATGCCGACTATGCCGTACATTATCAGCACCGAGCGCCTCTGCCCGAAGCCTGCTGCCATCAGATGATGATGCAGGTGGCCTCTGTCGGCGTGCATTATGGATTCATGGTTCAGGATCCTCCTCAGCATCGCGAACACCGTATCGAAGATAGGGACCGCAAGAGTCAGCATAGGTATGAGGGCTCCGACCACCGTTGCCTGTTTGAGAGGCGATATGACCGACAGTACCGCTATCATGTAGCCGAGATACAGCGCCCCGCCGTCACCCATGAAGGTCTTTGCCGGAGAGAAATTATACGGCAGGAAACCGATGCATCCTCCGGCCACGGCCACGAGGGCTATGCATACAGGCATCGATCCGAGCCTTGTGCCGTGTATGTAGGCTATGTACGCCAGAGACATGCACATTATGGCCACCGAGCCCGCTGCGAGGCCGTCCAGCCCGTCCATGAGGTTCACTGCATTGGTGATGCCGACTATCCAGAACACCGTGATCAGATAAGCCAGTCCTCCCGAAAGTATGACGTTGGCGTATTCATCCGTGATCACCGCATTGCCGAAAAAATTACTCAGGAAAGTGATCCTTATGCCGAGAGCATAGACGACAGTGGCTATCGCGAATTGCCCTGCGAACTTGACCACCGGCCTGATGTCGAGTATATCATCGGCAACGCCGAGAGCATACATAAGCAGACCTCCGAACATGGCGGTCTTGATCTGACCGTTCATGCCGGCAGGTATGGTCATCGCCACCATCGACCCGAGGAAGATAGCCATGCCGCCAAAGCGCGGGATGGGCTTTCTGTGCATGCGTCTCCCGTCCTTGGGCCTGTCTATAACTCCCAGTCTGTGCGCCAGCCTGATCGACAGGGGCGTGGCCAGAGCCGCGACCGCAATGCTTATCAGCAGGGCTTCACATATTCTGCTCAGATAATAATTGCTTTCTATCATTCCCTCAGGCTTTGCTTTCTATGATGCCGTCTTCAATGAGCTTCTTCATTATGCGTTCCGAGTTCTTTCCGTCATGGAACTCGACTATATGTCTGTACCTTTCGATATCCTCTTCTCTCTGAGGCTTTCCGTAACTTTCCTTCACGGCCTTCTTCAGCTCGTCTTCGCTCCTGCACGCCCTGCCGAATACGTTTTCGTCGTTGAGCATGAGATGCGTGTCCTCTCCGTAATGCTCCATGCACTCGTCGAGGTCCATCCAGTCGAAGACCACATTGGCGCCTCTGTAGAAGGCGTCATAGGCTATCGACGAGTAGTCCGTGATCAGAAGAGCGCAGTCCCTGAACACCTTATCGTAGCTGTCCGCCATCATGAAGTGATCCCCGAAGGCGTGCTCCCCTCTGAACTTTTCGGCTATGAGAGGATGCGGCAGTATCACCACCTTGTCCTTCAGATGATCCGGCACGGCGTCGTACATGCGTCCGAGCATCCTGAAGTATCCTGTCTGCTCGACATCGTCTCTCGCCTGATTGGTCTCCCAGCGCCTCCATGTCGGCATGATAATTATCTTATCTGCGTCATCGTGCCTGTAGGAGGTGTCGAAGCTCGCCAGGCCCGTTATGTAGAGGTCCTCGGGCAGCATTCCCGCCATGTCGATGAAATGCCGGGCCTCCGCCTCGGACGATACCACCGTCCTGTACAGTTTATAGTTGTCGTTCTTCTTGAATCCCGTCCTCAGCTTCGAGTTGAGCGACACCATGTACATGACCCCGTGCTGGAGGAAGACATAGCTCAGTCCCCTGCCGGTCAGCTTGTTGCGCACATGCGTGTTCGCTATCCTGAGCTGGAGAGCGTGATCTATGGTCTCTGACGAGATGAACTTGTCGCAGGCAAAGAAGTATTCGAGATGCCTGTCGCTGTCCTTTTCGATCAGGTTCCTCCTGTACTTCTCATCCAGGTCCTGAACCGCCGGTATGCCCGTGTCCACGATAAAATAGACGTTGTCATATCCCGCGTCCATGAGCTTTTCGTACAGATGCGAAGCGCTCTCCTCATATCTCGAGCAGTTCTTCTCATACATCAGTATGATGTCCCTGCCCTTCAGGGCCTTCGCTCTTTTGCGGGCTTCCTCGAGCCTCCTGTCGCCCTCCTCCGTGTCGTAGATGTTGGATTCCCTGACAGTGAAGGTGAGCGTATTGTAGACGGTCTGTCTGAAGTACATCGACATCCCGTCCCTGATTATTATCCTGCTGTGCCTGTTGCGCCCCCGTTTGAGGTCGCGCAGGTCGTAGAGGAATCTGCCGCCGTCGCTGTTTCCGTATACCGGGATCACCTTGTTCTGGATGTCGAATTCCTTTGCGTCATCCATGCTGATCCTGAGCCTGAAGCTGTTGAGGCATATCCCTCCCGGAAGCGGAGTTCCGTACCTCGAGCCGAAGCTTATCTCAGCGGCGTTCTCCCTCAGCGGGAAATCGATGCGGAATTTATCGGTATCGACTTTTTCTCTGCTGCCGACAAGTTTTATAACACAACGGCCCCCGGCTGTGACGAAGCCGGGTTCTTCAGATACTTTGAGATCGATGACCGCTATAAGTGGTTTTACTGCCATTCAGTTTACTTTCCGTAGAATTCCTTTATCCTGTCGCAGATCTTTTCGACATTATCGAGACCCAGATCATAGTACATCGGGAGCCTCAGCAGGCGCTCGAACGTATTCGTCGTATACCTGTCCTCTCCGTGGAACCTTCCGAATCTCGAGCCCGCAGGCGCGCTGTGGAGCGGCACGTAGTGGAACACTGCGAGTATGCCGTTCTCCTTGAGGTGAGCCGCCAGAGCGCTCCTCTCTTCGATGTCCCTTGTCTTTATGTAGAACATGTGGGCGTTGTGAGCGCACTCAGCCGGTATGACAGGAAGCTCTATGAGCCCCTCGTCCGCCAGAGGTCTGAGCTGCTCGTAATATGCGTTCCAGCTCGCGAGCCTGTCCTCGTTTATCTCTTCAGCCATCTCAAGCTGCGCCCAGAGATAAGCCGCGTTCATCTCGCTCGGGAGATAGGACGATCCCATGTCCACCCATGTGTACTTGTCGACGACGCCCTTGAGGAACCTGCTCCTGTCGGTGCCCTTTTCCCTGATGATCTCAGCCCGGTCGACCTTTGCCTCGTCCCTGATGAGAAGCGCTCCGCCCTCGCCCATGCTGTAGTTCTTGGTCTCGTGGAAGCTGTAGCATCCGTAGTCGCCCATGCTGCCGAGAGCTCTGCCCTTATACGTCGACATGACGCCCTGTGCGGCGTCCTCGACCACGAGCAGATCATGGCGCTTCGCGATGTCCATGATGGTATCCATCTCGCAGCCCACGCCCGCGTAGTGGACGGGAACTATGACCTTCGTCCTGTCCGTGACCGCGTCCTCAATCAGCTTTTCGTCGATGTTCTGTGTATCCGGCCTTATGTCGACGAACACTAAAGTCGCGCCTCTGAGCACGAAGGCGTTCGCCGTCGACACGAACGTGAACGAAGGCAGTATGACCTCGTCTCCCGGACCGACTTCACTCAGTATAGCCGCCATGTCAAGGGCGGTCGAGCAGGCCGTGGTCAGAAGGGCCTTTGCAGCGCCGGTCCTGTCCTCGATCCACTTGTTGCAATTCTTCGTGAATTCACCGTCGCCGCAGATCTTATGCGACTTTATGGATTCCAGTATGTAGTCCTGTTCCTTGCCGACATACGGAGGGACATTGAAACTGATCTTCATCTTCTGCTACCCTTTCAGTTTTTTGAATGTACAGCGGCGCGAATGCCGGCGCCGCTCATGTACGGATCTTACCGGTTTCCGTACATCTTCTCGTAATACTGCTGATACTCGCCGCTTATGATGTTCTTCCACCATGCCTCGTTGTCGAGATACCACTGTATGGTCTTCTTTATGCCGTCCTCGAACTTCGTCTCAGGCAGCCATCCGAGCTCGTCGTGGATCTTGGTAGGATCGATCGCATATCTCTGGTCGTGGCCCTTGCGGTCAGTCACGTACGTGATGAGGCTCTCAGGCTTGCCGAGCTGGTCGAGTATGATCTTTACGACCTCAATATTGGCCTTCTCGTTGTGGCCGCCGATGTTGTATACCTCGCCGACCCTGCCGCCCTCGAGAATGAGGTCGATCGCCCTGCAGTGATCCTCCACATAGAGCCAGTCCCTGACGTTCAGCCCCTCGCCGTATACCGGCAGCGGCTTGTCCGCTCTGGCGTTCGCGATCATCAGCGGGATAAGCTTTTCAGGGAACTGGTAAGGCCCGTAGTTGTTCGAGCATCTGCTGATCGTCACAGGCAGTCCGTAGGTCCTGTGATACGCCATCACAAGAAGGTCGGCCGATGCCTTGGACGCCGAGTAAGGGCTCGAAGCCGTCAGCGGCATGGTTTCTACAAAGAAGAGGTCAGGCCTGTCGAGAGGCAGGTCTCCGTACACTTCGTCAGTGCCTACCTGATGGAACCTCTTTACTCCGTATTTGATGGAGGCGCCCATCAGCACCTGGGTGCCGAGGATGTTGGTCCTGAGGAATACTCCCGGATCCTCGATCGATCTGTCCACATGGGACTCCGCGGCGAAGTTGACGACCACGTCGAACTTCTCCTCTGCAAACAGCTTGTCCATGGCCGCAGCATCAGTGATGTCCGCCTTTACGAATCTGAAATGAGGCTCATCCATGACAGGCGCGAGCGTCTCGAGATTGCCTGCGTATGTAAGCGCATCGAGTCCCACGATATCGTAGTCAGGATGGGCTTTGAGCATGTGGAATACGAAATTGCTCCCGATGAAGCCGGCAGCTCCGGTGACAAGTATCTTTTTCATTATTTCAAACCTTTCTGTCAGTATTATTTCCGTCGCGGATCCCGTTTCGAAAAACGCTTAGACATAGTAATTGTATATTATCGGCTATATATTTACAAATACCTTCCGATACATTATACTTCAATTTGTTGGATAGTTTCACTGGTCATCCGACTCACTTACAGACTTGTCAGACAGAGGAGGAATCATGGAAAAAATAAAACCTGTAATCGTGATACTGGTTGTTGCCGCGTTGATCGTGGGCTTTTTCGTTTTGATGGGCAAGGATGATTCGATCACACCGGGCAGCGGCAGCGGCGGCGGCAGCAGCAGCTCCGGCAAGCAGCAGTCTTCTTCAGACCAGGGAAGCCGCGTCTCTTATGACGAAGAACTCGAAGGCGCAGAGCTGAAATTCGGGGATGCAAAGCAGGAAGACTTCTACGGCAAATGGACAGCTACATCCGGACAGTCGGAATACATGTACGGCAATGTTGATCTGCTGATCGGCGAGGACGGCAAATGGAAAGGAAATGTCGCTGAAGAAAATATATCGGGCACCTGGACCTATGGGGGAAATTCCATGCTGCTGAACAGCGAAAATTTCAACGTCAAGCTTTCCTTCACCACGGACGGCAAGCTCATCATGCAGGAGGACCGCGACGGTACCGGTGAGTTTATAAATGTCGTCCTGACCAAAAAATAATGAGTGATTTCATTCATTCAAAGCAAGTTCAAATTATCATAAAGACTGCCTCCGTCATCTGCATGCTTATCGCATCGCTGATCGCCTTTGTATATTTCAGGGCGGATCTGCGGACGCTGGCGGTCTATTTTGTTTTTCTGATTTTTTACGTACTGGTGCCGGGAACGCTGATAATGGACAATCTCGGTCTAAGGTCGGATATAAGAGCCACTCAGCTGTCAAGGTCGTTTTTCACGGGATTTGCATTCAACATCCTGTTGTATTACTTATCAGTCATCATGGGTACCGATATCCTGCTCTATGCAGCGGGTCCGCTGCTGTCGGTGATATGGATCACTCAGACAGCCCGGAACGGCATCGCATCGTTCCTGCAGGACTGCAGACGTTCCCTTGCGAACGCTCCTTCATCTCTGTATCTGTTCGCTGCCCTGACTTTCGTTTTTTCCATGCTCGCGACTCAGTACACGTACATATCGCCTGCGAACAGCGCATTCTCATTTATGAAGATCGACTTCGCCTACCATGCCGGGATCGTCAACGCCCTGGCGCTTGGCTATCCTCCGGCAGATCCATGGGTGAACGGTCTCGGCATAGAGTATCACTTCTTTACGGAGATGCTCCTGTCCATTCCGGTCAGGCTGTTCGGGCTTCCTTCGGAAGAGCTGATCTTAAGCGGCACTCCGTATCTGATCACCCCGCTGCTGACTGTCTCTTTTTACAGCTTTTTTAAGGAATTCTCCGGGATGCCGGAAAGAGCCGGCCTTTACTGCCTGTCTCTGCATCTTTCAAATCTGTTTATCCTCAAGCAGTTTGCGGATTCATGGTTTTTATATCAGCTCTACAGCAATATAAACAATGTCGGAGTCGCCATAGCCTGCCTTCTGACCATATTGCCTCTTCTTAAGATATGGGACAGGGACTCGGATTCACGGAAAGACCGCTTCAACACCCGGGAGATGCTTTTGCTGGCCTTGTTTGTGATGCTGCTTACAGGCATCAAGGGCCCGATAGCAGCCGCGCTGGTCGCGGGGACCGTCGGAACTCTGGCTCTGGGTCTCATATTAAGGAAGGTCGATGCGAGAGCCTTTGCTCTCGTTGTATTGTCAGGGATATCCTTTGTCCTGATATACATGTATGTGCTCGGAGCCCAGCACTCAAACACCAAGGGCGGCTCGGTCCTGAACATGGGAGAGATCACCGATATTTTCTTCGCCAAGGAAGACATTATGGCTCTGGGTCTCCCGAAGTACGGTTCCTGGCTGCTCCTCTTCGCTGTATTCGCAGTCTTCTTTTTCACTGCGTTTTTCCTGCCGTTTATCGCAGGATATGTCCGCGAGCTGTTCCTTGTACTGACCGGCCGGAAAGAATTCGTATTCAGCAGAGTCACCGTCTATGCGCTCTGTACGGTGGGCTTCCTTGGGCTGATGCTCCTCAATTTCAACGGACACAGTCAGGTCTATTTCGGCTTTACGGCCTGCGCCCTGATTCCGATGGTATCCTTCTGGTTCTTTGAAGATCTCCGCGAAAACCGCTCCGTCGGCGTCAGACTTGTTAGGGGAGTATTTGCTCTGAATATATTCTTTTTTGCCTGCACCTACGGTCTTTATATAGCGAACGCCCTGGCATCGACCGGGGATTTCTATGAATCGCACAATATCGACACCCATGTATACAAAGGGGTATCCGCCGCGGAATACGAAGGTCTGCTGTGGCTGAGGGACAACACTCCGAAGGATTCCCTGATAGCATCAGACCGCTATTACAGCATTCCTCTGCGTAAATACGAGCTTACCGAGCGAGCGAGCAACACGCACTTCGCGTATGCCGTATATTCAAGGCGCAATCAGTACATCGAGGGTTCCGGCTTCAGCATAGGACCGGGAGGCTTCGGCAGGAGAAGGAACATGCTTGAGAATAACGAAGCGATGCATGATCCCGGAAATGAAGACCGGGGCAGCATCGCGAGAGAACTGGGAGTCGATTATGTCGTGGTATCAAAGAGGTTCAGCAGCACAGCTGATCTGAGCAATGATGATTACCGGCTGTGTTATCAGAACCCGGAAATGGATATATATGAGGTAAAGCAGTAATTGCTACCGCCAGAAGCCTGCTCCCCTGTACATGGTGCAGAAGTAATATACCTGACTGGCCACGGACAGCCCGAGCGAACCGGCCAGCAGCAGATAGTACAATCCTTTCATCTGTTTCCTGCCGCTCAGGAAGTTTTCGTCATTTATGTTTTCCATCACGACCGCCAGGCTCGTCGCGTACAGGATGTATCCGCCTATCGTACTGCCCCACGTGAAATTGCCGTGACTTGCCCTGCTGCCTGTCTCGGACAGGAGACCCCATTGCAGCAGGCCCATCAGCGCTGTCAGCCATGACAGCAGGAACCGTCTGTCTGTGCGGATCTTTTTCATGTTGAACAGCAATACTATCAGAGGAAGAGTTATCGAGCATGCGACAGCTATGATCAGCGGCACTATGCCGTTGAACCTCGATGCATTGACTATTATGTCGCTGTCCCCTTTTCTGTCAGATCTCGCATATATGATGTAATTCAGCACGATCAGGTAGATGCCGCTCGGGACCACGAACATTCCCATGATAAAGAGCTTTTTGAATCTCTGCCACATGCCGTCCGTGCCGCTTCTGAACAGCTCGATCAGGAAAAGGACGATTATCGCCGGGACCAGATCTATGATAAAGCTCGGTTTGGAATATGCAGACAGCATGAAGCAGACCGCAGCGATCAGGCAGTCACTGATCTTTATCTCTTTCTCGTAGTTCGCGATCACCCTGCAGAAGAAAAGCATGCCCGCAAGCGAGAACAGCGTCATCATCTGCTGAGTAGGCGAGTGCCAGGCGAATACAGGGAAGGTATCCTTATAAAAGTGCCTGTGTATCTTAAGTACGTAGATCGGTCCCGAAAAGATCAGCGCCAGCGAAAACGCCCTCATGAGAAGTCTGTTGAAGGAGTTCTCCGCGTCAGCCCCTGAGTAGTCTTTGATATAGAAATAATTTGTAAAAATGATGAGTCCTATCTCTGCGGCAAGATATACCCTTATCATCAGATCCGTACCCGTGATCCCGTACAGGAACCTGAACAGGACAAGCACCAGCCTGTGTTTTCTGTTGTCTCCGTCAAGCGCGTAATTTATGTACGCCGTTATGTCCGCTCTGTAATTGCCGTCCCTGTTGATTATCATCCACGAGAACAGATTGAAGCACGCATAGCAGATCGCCAGGACTATCAGCAGCCAGGCAAGGTCAATCAGCAGATTTCTGTATCTTGTCTTTTCGTTCAGCAATTTGGTCTCCTGTCTAAAGCGTATAGATAAGCACTCCGGCAATGATGATAAGATTGCCCGCCAGCTGTCCTTTTGTGAATTTCTCTTTGAGCATGAAGTATGAGAACAGCATCACGAATACATAGGTGAAGGTATCGATCACAGGCCCGTACTTCATATCCACCCTGGTATAGGCATATGTGGTGGAAAAGAGCACGGCAAAAGCTATCGCATATGCGGTGATCACCCTCCAGTTAAGGTATTCATATATCCAGCTTTTATGCTCAAGCCGTGCGCTTTGCTTGAGTAGCACCTGCGAAAACGCCGAGAATATCGTTGCAATGAAAAGTACCAGAAGATATGGATTCATTTATTCCCCCTCCTCGTAATCCGTATTCATCGTGACCACAAGGACTCCCGTCAGTACTGTCATGAGCCCGATCACATTCCTGAGGCTCAGCTGCTCCCCGAATATGGCCACAGCCCAGATCTGGGCCCATATCAGATAGACGCTTCGGTTGGCATATCCTACATGAAGGTCCACCTTTTTTATGACTATCTGCCAGAAAAACGCATAGACGACGCATATCGCGAGCATCATAAAAACGAACAGATACAGCTTGGGGTTATTCAGTCCTCCCTCGTTATAACTGTTGGCTGCGAACTTGGCAAATACACTTGTGAAAGAAAAGAGCAGCACGCATACATGCAGCAGCAGATAATCCTTTATCCTTCCCATAATTCCTCCAGGGATCTGCCGTTCACAAATATGGCGCTGTATATCTCTCTGAGCAGCGCGTCCGTTTCAGGCCCGTCATCTGTCTTCGTTATCACATCCCCTATTCTTGTGGTCCCGTTGTACATGTGCTCCACTTCGCTGCCCGGACCGTAGTCTGTCCTTATCTCATTCCCGCGGGACCTGAGCTCGTCCAGTCTGTCCTCATCAATAGCGGTGATGCGTCCGTCCACCGGACTCATCAGAAGTCTGGACATGCATTTCGTCCTGCTGCTGCACCGGCCGAGATCCACTTTGCGCCCCAGCGCGTTCTCGATCATTTTTTCGTAGAAATCAAAGCCGTAGTGTATGGATATCAGTTCCGGGATTCCCGTCGCTCCTGCTCTTCCGCCCATCTCGATTATATACACATTGTCGCCGTCCACGAATACATCCGAGTTGAACGCGCAGTTGTCAAGGCCAAGGGCCCTTACGGCCAGCGTTATCTGCTTTTCGATCTCTCTTCTCACATCATCCGTGCAGTAATACGGAAACGAATGACCGGCGGGCATGGTGGCGCCGTTGAGCGTGTAGGTATATTTCCGGTGCGGTGCTATCAGCAGTATTTCCCCGCCCTGTATCATTCCGTCCACGCCGATCTCTGTGCCGGACAGCTTTTCTTCTATCAGGACATAGTCCTTCCTGGAATATCTGACAGCCTCTTCATAGGCTTCTTTCAGGCCGCTCCGGTCATTGACGACATTGATCCCGCGGCTTCCCGAGCTGTCAACGCATTTCACGACTACCGGATAACCGATCTTATCCGCAGCGTCGCATGCTTCATCATACGAGCAGACTTTCAGGAATTCCGACGCAGCCACGCCTCCCCTTTTGAACGCCTCTTTCATGGCAGACTTATCGCAGGCATTCTCCGCTGCCTGCTCGGAAATGCCTGCAAGGCCCATGTGCTCATTGACATATCCTATGGTGGCCACCGCGACATCGGTCCCGGATGTGCATATCCCGCTGATCTTCTCTCTCTCGCACACTTCCAGGATGGCTTCTTTGTCCGTGGTATTTATATGGCAGATCTCATCTGCATCAGAAAAGCCCGGGTAGTTCCCCGGGATACTCGCGACTATCGTATATAGTCCCATTTTCTTTGCCGTGCGGATAAGCGGAACCTGATATACGCTGGCTCCGAGTATCATGATCTTGTCCATGGATCTACCTCTTTTCCTGACTGATCCCGACTGTCTCGCGCACCACAAACTGCGGCGTGTTGTTCAGGATCAGGATTATCTTGCCCAGATATTCTCCCACTATGCCCAGCACCATGAGTACGACTCCGAAGAGCAGCGCTATGATGCACATCGTGGATGACCATCCTACAGGCAGGTCCGGAGAGAGTATCTTGTTGATAATGATATATACCGTGAACAGTATCCCGGCCGCAAACGAGAACAGTCCGAAGAAGAAGGATATGCGCAGAGGGATGACCGAGAAATTCCAGTATGCCAGCCAGAGTTTGAGCAGTTTTCTGAAGGTATAGCCGGAATGACCGTATTCCCTCTTGAAATGCTCCACGGGAACCATGCCGATATTATTCGTTATCCTGTAGAAAATGGCGTCTACATACGGATTGAACGTGTCGAACTTTACCGCTTCGTCCCTGACTGTTCTGTTGATGATCCAGAAGTTGCTGGATTCGATGTCTTTCGGCCTGCTCAGCATGATCCTTGAAGTCTTTCGGTTTATCTTGCTGGTCAGGTTCTTGATGGCCGAATTCTTTACCTTGGGATAGATGCCGTATACCAGATCGTAACCCTCTTCGATTTTTTTGATCAGCTTGAATATCTGTGACGGATGCGTCTGCATGTCATCATCCATGCCGAGCACATAGTCTCCCTCCGTGTATTGGAGCGCCGCCATTATGGCGTTGTGCTGACCGAAATTCCTCATCAGGTTGATGCCCTTGACATTGTCTTTTTCCATGCTGAGTCTTCGGATCTCCTCAAACGTCCCGTCCGTGGATCCGTCGTTCACCAATACAAATTCGCAGTCGTATCCCTCATGGCTGCTGAATTCCTCAGTGACCATGTCGACAACTTTATGTATGGTCTTTTCCGAATAATAGCAAGGTATTACGATACTTACAAGCATATGTCTTCCTGTCGCGCAGTCCCGTCCGGATCTGCAAAAATTTTCTCACTTATTATATCATTAACGGTGCGATTTGGTATACTTTTGTTGACGATCTCAGGATCCGGCACTTATCGGCTGAAGTGATGGCGAGGTGGATGACAGCATGACAAAGGAAATCGGCGGCTACATGGAAATCGAGCAGCTCCGCGGACGTGAGCTTTACGGTGATCTTCTCAGATTCAATCTCGGAAGAACGGCCTTCTTATGGCTTCTTGAAAGGCTTCCGCACAGGAGAGTCTTCATCCCGGAATACATATGTGATTCCGTCCCGAATATCGCGGAGTCGGCAGGCTATGATGTTGTGAGATACGCTCTTGACGAGTCGCTGCGTCCCGTATGGAACGGAGCGGATGCTCCGAGTGATTCCGACATCCTTTATCTGGTCAGCTATTACGGCCAGCTCACCGCGGACGAGATACTCAGATATCACGAGGCGTATCCCATGCTCATAGTCGATAACGCCCAGGCGTTTTTTGACGCGCCTGCTGATCTGCCGGGCGTGTACACCATCTACACAGCCCGTAAATTCTTCGGCCTCAGCGACGGAGCATACCTGGCTGCCGATATCGCCTCTGACTACGACTCTCTCGAGCGTGACCGCTCCGTCGGCAGAATATCCTATCTCGCCGGCAGGCTTGAGGATTCTGCCAGGGATCACTACAGCGAAATGCTGGATGTATCATCGGACTTTTCGTCCGAAACGCCAAAAAAAATGTCCCTGTTTACAGAGAACATGCTTCGCGGGATCGACTACGATCATGTATGCGAGCAGCGCCGCAGCAATTACAGGGAGCTCAGCCGCCTTTTGCCGGGCTGCAACCCGTTCACAAAGGTTTTCCCGTCGGCGCCTTTTGCGTACCCGTATCATCATCCGGACGGCGTCGCTCTCAGAAAGCATCTGGCAGAGAGGAACATCTTCGTCCCGACCAACTGGTCGTACCTGCTGAACGGATCTCCTGAGGACAGCCTCCTTCATGAATGGTCGGCCAACATACTTCCTCTGCCTGTGGATCAGCGCTACGGACCTGAGGAAATGCGCGCGATCGCCGAAGCTGTCAGATCTTTCTGATACCTCTCTCCTTTTTCACGCAGTATATGAGCGCCGCGGCAAACATCAGCGCCGTCAGGCTCATGAGCGCGGTATAAAGCGCCGCAGCTCCCGGTATCCCGTACATCCTTACGAAACGGGCAGACAGCAGCTTTGCACAGGCAGCGGCCCCCAGATATCCCGGGAGCAGATATTTCTGGCCTCTTACCACGGTCACGACCACTATGAGAAAGTTGGCCAGCGCCAGCATGCCGCCGCCCACCATCAATATGGTCAGACTCATCCTGCTGCCGCTGAGATCTGTTCCGAACAGAGCCCCCAGCACCGGACAGCCTATCGTCAGAGCCACGGCCACAGCCAGCAGAGTGATCCCGCCTATCACCAGCATCTGCCTGAGCACAGTACTCCTGAATCTCGGGTAGTCTCCTCCGGCCCAGTCTTCGGCAAGCCTTACCAGAATAGGATTGAAAATGAAATTGGCCAGCAGGCCTATGGCAAACACCGGCATGAAAATGAAATTGAAACATGCCTGCGCCTTGTCGTCCATGATCGCGTCTATGGCGTATTTCGGCGCATTTCCCACATACAGCAGCAAAAAGCTGCCCGCAAAGAGAGGAAAGCATTCTCTTGTGATCATCAGGAAAATGCTTTTGTTGAATCTCAGCCACAGCCCGCCGAATTCCGGAGCCAGCAGCACGAATGATGTGAGCATGGCGAATATGGTGACAAGAAGCCACACGATCATCGATATCAGCAGGTCATGGCTCACGATCAGCGATATGATGCAGCAGATGAGCGGCAGTGTCAGTCTGTAGGCGCTCGCCTTGGCAGCGACGTCCAGCCTTCCCTTTTGCTGGTACCTTGAAAAGTACAGGTCGCAGTAGGCTTCCAGCACCTTTACGGCGGACACTATGATAATTATCAGGTATTTGCTGCTGGAATACTGTCCCGTCAAAAAGCCTCTGAACGCATACAATATCCCGAATACCAGCGCGATCAGGCATGTCGCGATCCTGTGGGTATGGTAATCGCCAAAAGAAGCTTTTTCCCGGACATCGGTCACCTGGTATTTTCTGACGCCGAACTCGCCGGCGTAATAAACGAGACTGCCTATCGCATAGGCGATGGAAAATACTCCCGCATCTTCCAGACCGTTTGTCCTGTTCATCACTATCAGCATTATTGCTGACTGCATGGCAAAAAGTATGCTCTGGATCATGTTCCAGACATAGCTGTCTTTTTGGATATTCCTGCTGTTCAGAAAGAGTTTCTTTTGCTTTTCCAACATGAGCTTATGACAGTAAAAGCACCATACGCGGAATGCATGTCAGGGCATCTGCGTATGGTGCGATCATCTTAAATGCCGCGGATATCAGTATATAACGACTCTCGTCCCCCTAGGGATCTTGTTGAAAAGGAACTCGGCACAATCCTGCGGGTTCCTGATGCAGCCGTGCGAATGAGGATCGCCGTATCCCTGGCTGCCGGCAGGTCCGTGCAGGGCAGTCTGTGAATGATAGAAGTTCCACAGGCTTGCGCCGCCCTCCGGATTGTATCTTTGTTTTCTGTAAATAGTGCTCAGCTTGCCTCTGTACCTCAGATTGATTCCCCAAGGCGACGGAGTGTACGGCGTACCGGAAGAGATCTCCCAGTCCTTATACGCCTTTCCGTCATATTTCGTCTTTGAGTTGATCCTCCATTTCCCTTTCTTTCCCTGGAGGACATATATGTGCTGAGTATAGAGACTGGCCCAGACCAGATGTTTGGTATTGCTGGCTATTCCGCTGGTGTTTGCAAAATACTCAGCCTCTCTTTTTGAATAGTTGAATTTTTTTGTGTAAAGAGCCTTCTGGTCTCTGACCGACATGTAGTTTACATGATAATAGTGTTTCCTGTTGTCATAAAACCTGTAGGTACCCATCGAATAGCCTGTGGCCTTCATCGTCGTTCCCTTCGGGAAGGTCCTCGTTATGTTTTTACCGTCATGGGACGTCAGACTGCGGGTCCTGCCGAATGTAAACTTGATGTACATCTGAATCACGCTCTGGTCTTTTTTGACTTCTGATTTTGTCGAACCCGCCTCGTTCACAGCCACGATATAGTATGTGTGCCACTTCTCGTCCTTTGCTCCCTTGTCCCTGTAGACGAGCCTGTGTTTTTTGTCATACGCCGATTTCGTGAATTTCGATGCATCTCCTTTCTTAATGCATTTACCGTCGCGGTAGATCCTGTATTCCGTAGCCGCAGGATTCGTTTTCTTCCACTCCAGTACGACGCTATGGCATGCCGAATAGGTATTGAACCATGTGATGGCCCCCGGTTTCTGCGGTGCCGCCACCGTATCTTCGGCAAAAGCGAACGTGCAGGCGCTCAACACCATGATCACGCTGAGCAGTATAGAAATCACTTTCTTCTTCATAACGCTTTCCTCTCTGTATCTGTGAGTCCTGTCTGCACCGATTATACTATCAAAACGCCCCTCATATGTAAACAGTATGATGGCAGAATCCTTGCGTTTGACCTCCAAACATATTAAAATTCGTTTGTATATGAGGTGATTTTATGTATTCTATCGTAATACCATGTTACAGATCTGAACACACCATACGACAGATGGTGACAGAGACATCCGCCGAGATGGACAGACTCGGAAGAGTCCCATTCGAATTCGTCCTCGTTGACGACTTCTCTCCCGATGAAGGCGCTACCGTCAGGGAGCTCAGGAGCATCGCGGATGATTACAGCAATGTCACCGTCCTTGAGCTTGCCAGGAATGCCGGTCAGCACAATGCCATCATGGCAGGCCTCCACTACGCACAGGGAGACGTCATCATCCTGATGGACGATGACATGCAGACCCATCCGTCCCAGCTGGATACCATGATATCGGCCCTCGATGACGACCACGATGTCGTTTACGGCTACTATCCCGAAAAGAAGCACAGCATCTTCAGGAACTTCGGCTCCTGGTTCGTTCATACGAGCGTCCGCCTTCTGATAGGAAAGCCTAAGGATATGAGGACCTCCAGCTTCGTTGTGATGAAGGGATACGTAAAGGACAGCATAATCCGGTATCCTGCCCAGTACACCCAGATGCAGGGTCTGATACTGAGAGCCGTCTCGCCTGAAAGGATCGCGAGCGTACCTATAGAACATTTCGAAAGGGCTTATGGTAAATCGGGCTACACTCTCAAAAAGCTGCTGTCGCTCTGGTCGAACATCTCGGGCTTCTCCATAGTGCCTCTTCAGGTATCCAAGCGCATGGGCTTTCTCATAAGCGTCGCCGGCTTTATCGGCATGATAGTGCTGCTGGTGCGCAAGATCATCAGCAAGACCAAGATCATCGGATGGACATCCACGATGATGACCATCATCTTCTTCGCGGGCATCATACTGCTGTCGCTCGGAGTCGTAGGAGAGTACGTCGGCCGGATGTTCCTGACC
The DNA here is from genome assembly GCA_017512365.1 of Mogibacterium sp. Classification (GTDB taxonomy): domain Bacteria; phylum Bacillota; class Clostridia; order Peptostreptococcales; family Anaerovoracaceae; genus Crickella. Next base: position 77,570 of record JAFWGQ010000031.1, on the reverse strand, counting down.
ATGGGCAATTATCCTCAGTTCGTGGTCAGGGAAGTATACAGGCAGAGCAAAGACTGATGCTTCAGAACAGATACCGATATTGAACGAAGATGCAGGTCATCAGCCTGCATCTTTCATTTCATCAAGTACTTTTATCGCCCTGACCCTGTCCCTCAGCTTGATGTCGGGCTTGGTGTACGGGTCGTCCGCGTGCGCTTTTGTATACTCGTCATAGTATCTGTAGAAGCGGTCTATGTAGTCCACGCTCTCAGCCCATTCCTCCCTGTCCTTTTCCGACAGTTCGGTAGGCTGCAGATCATACTTCTCCTGCAGATATTTGCCGAGATAGTTGGAGAACTTCCTCTGTCCCGGCGCGTTCATGTGATGATCGTCGAAGAAATCCGACTCATCCAGTCCTATCTCATCCAGCATGCGGTCGAAGTCCACATAGTCCATCCCCTCTTCGCGGATGATCTCCCCAGCGCGGTTGCAGCGCATCTGGCGCTCGTAGTACTCTTCCTTAGCCATGATATGCGGATAGCATATGAAGAGCACATGCTCGATGGACGAGTCCTTGCATTCCTTTATAAAATCGCGCAGCGCCGCCTCGGCGTCCGGATTCAGATCCATCATTTCATCCTCTGAAGGATAGTACGGGTAGTGATCTATCTTCTGTCTGTACAGATTGCTCTGAGCGCCCCTCAGCACCGCGTGCCCCTTTTTCCTGAGCATGAGTATGTCCGGAACATCCTCCTGCGGGAACTCGCTCCAGCTGTCGTGGTATTTGCAGATAGGAAAGTAGCTCTCAACAGGATCATCCGACATTTCATTTATCATCTCGATCTTGTTCATCGAAAGCGGCATGTTCTCGACAAGCCTGGTGAAGGAGCCCTTCCTGTGTATGTACTTGTCCTCCAGGTAAATGGCCCCGTTTATTTCGACGACCAGCACCTTCGGATGCTGGGTCCTTTCGATGTCTCGCATCTCATACTTCCAGAGCGGTACGGGATTGATGGTAAAGGCATACGGATAGCTGGTGAATCCGAAGTTCCGGTATACCTCAGGGGCTGAGTATCCGAGAGTTATCTCGCTGGCGCCCATGACGACCACGTCGATGGTGTCCTTTTTCTCTTCGTAAAAGCCCTTGAGGAGGAGGGCCTCCAGATCGTAGCGCTTCGTCACGAACTCTTCAAGGACCAGCACCGAGCCCAGTACCGCGATGATGAGGCTTATTATTCCAAAGGTTCTCTTAAAAACAGTACTCATTGCTTCGTCCCCCTCAGAAACCCATGTAGATAAAGTCTGCCGCGTCATATCCTGATCCGTACATTCCGAAAAGAAGCAGCGACATTATTCCGATGAAGATCGCGATCCACTGTATCCACGCAGGGCGGCGGCAGAGAAGATCTCCCGGGGTCTCGATCCCGGTCTTCTCCAGCCTGATGCTGAAGAACAGCATGATGACGAATCCGTACGCAAGAACGAGCAGATCCGAACGGTAGAGCCCGAGCTCTCTCAGCTGGCTGAGCGCAGGTACGCCGTGCAGGTCGAAGACCGAACGCTTCATCATGTCGATCGCTCCTCTGAGATCCGGCGCGATGTCGAAATAGTATCCGACCAGGATGATGACGAATGTTCTCAGCATCTGGAAGCCCTGCCAGATCCATGACTCAGCACGGATCCTGAGAGCCTTCAGAGCACGCTCGTATACCGGCATCATCAGGGCGGAAAACGCGATCACGGCGCCGTTCCACAGACCGAAGCCTATGTATCTGCTGTTGGCTCCGTGCCATATGCCGATCAGCAGGAACACTATGAACGAAGCGAGCGCCGTAGGCAGGGTCTTCGCTATATGCTTCACCACAGGCGAATCCTTGTATTTCCCGCTTCCGATCGCCTTGCTCATGTTCATGAATCCTTTGGAAACGGCAAGCGAGTAGAATACGTACTTTTTCATCCACGCGCCCAGTGTGATGTGCCAGCGTCTCCAGTACTCGCTTATTGATCTGGAAAAGTACGACTGGCGGAAGTTCACTTCAAGGTCTATGCCCAGTATCCTCGCAACTCCCCTTGCGATATCTATGCCTCCGGAAAAATCAGCATACAGCTGGAAGGCGTAGAGAAGAGCCGCGAACAGTATCATCTCTCCGGAATATGACCAGTAGTCTCCGGAAACCGTCGTGACGGCATTCACAGCCCTGTCGGCTATTATGAGCTTTTTGAACATGCCCCAGAGTATCAGCTCGCCGCCTGTCTTGAACCTTATCCACTCAGGCTTCCTGTCAGCGAACAGCTGCTCTCCGAGATGTTCGAACGTGCTTATCGGTCCCTGAACTATCTGCGGGAAGAACGATACGAAGAGCGCGAATTTCGCCGGATTTCTCTCGGCGCGGACAGTTTCCCTGTAAACGTCTATCAGATAGCCGGTAGCCTGGAATGTATAGAAGGATATCCCGAGCGGCAGCAGAAGATGTATGATCTCGGTGCCGCCTGACCGGTCAGCTCCTCCGAGCAGGCTCATGAGGCCGCCCGCGAGGAAATTCAGGTACTTGAGCATGAAGAGTATGCCGAAGTTCAGCAGCAGGGTAAGCGCGAGCAGAGTCTTCCTTCTGCTTTCAGCCTGCTTCTTCAGCGCCTTCCTTTCCTCCCTGGACAGTTCGGCTTTCTTTTCCTTTATCAGCGCCTTTGTCTTTTCGGAGATCGATTCCATCCTGACTGCGGCCGCGTAGATCGTGGCCGTTGTCAGCAGTATGAACGCCGTGTATTTATAGCTGTTGTACACATAAAAAAAATAGCTCGCGGCCAGCAGAACGACCCAGCGGTTCCGTCCGAGAGGAAGCGCGAAATACAGCAGGATCGTGACTGCGGCAAAAATAGCGAATATTAGAGAAGTAAAAGTCATGCTTTGATTCCTTTTCGCAGATCTCTGAGAGCCTCTTCCATGTCCACAGGCTCGTAATCAAGAACATCTCTCAGTCTGGAGATGTCCATATGAAAACCTCTTATCGTTTCAGGGTAGGAGTCGTCATAGTCGATCGGCGTGTCATTGCCGAAAGCGCTGTTGACCATCCTCGCGATCTCGATATTGGTATATGCCCTGCGCATGCCGGCATTGACCGTGATGCTGCTGTCATTTTTTACCTTGTTCCTGCCCGTGGACAGATACACCAGAATGTTCGCGAGGTCTCTGACATAGATGTACTGTCTTTTTGCCCTGCTTTCTCCCATCACATGCAGCGTGCCTTTTTCCATGGCGGCATCAATGAAGGCATTCATCATGCCGGGTCTTCTTTCTCCGGACCCCAGCACCTGGGCGATGCGGGCGATGGCGTATGAGTAACCGTATCTCCCCGAGCAACCGCGTATCAGCTCCTCGCACCTGATCTTGGAATCCCCGTAGGCAGTCCTTCCGTGCAGAGGCGAATCCTCCGTCCACGGGATAAGACTTTCGTCATCATAGACCGACACGGAGGAGGCAAAGACGATGCGCCCCGTTCCCGCAGCCTTCATTGCATCGAGGAGGGTACGCGTCATGCGCTCGTTGATACTGTAAAGCTCCGGGTCAGGGGCTGTTCCCCTGGTCCCGGCCAGATGGATGACGCAGTCTGCACCCCGCAGAGACTCCGCAAGGCTTTCATAAGACCAGTCCGTCGTCCTCAGCTCGCAGCGAGGCAGATCATTGTCGACCCCGTCCGCTCTTCTTGACAGCGCGATCGTCTCAACGTCCCGCACGCCGCTCAGGGAGGCCAGGACCTCTGTTCCGATAAAGCCGCCGGCACCGGTCACTGCAATTTTCATATATCAGCTGTCTCCCGCTCATCACCGCAAAAGCGGCTATTCAACATTACATACAAAGCATCTCTGCTTGCCGGTCTTGTCCGGCTCGAGCTCCTCCAGCCACTCTATCGTGATCCTGAACTCGTCCCCGTACAGTTTCTTTATCTCGGAGATGAACCTCTCCTCGATCTCCTCTCTGCTCATGCTCGTATTCAGCGGATCCGCCACCAGTTCCACCTTCATGTCATGATAGGTCTCTTCGATAAACCTGAACTGCGAGAGCCCTACCGTGTGATTGGCGATCCTCATGAGCTGAAGCGCTGAAGAGTCCGCTCCTCCCTCATGCTTTACAAGGTCGTTCATGCGCCCTTCGATATCGGTAAAGTATCTGACGCCGTCCTTTACATACGATCTGCCGAGATCGAGCGTTTCATAGTTGATGAGAGGATATGTGTGCTTATAAAGCGAAGTGGCTATGATCCTGCCGTCGTCCGACAGCTCGTTTCTGTCATTGTAGACATTGGCGACCGCGATATCATTGGCCACGACCCTGTATTCCTTTCCCGGGAACTGATAGATGAAGCTCCCCATTTCCGACACTCCGTAAGCGTCGATGAGTCCGGGTCCGAGAGCCGCCGCCAGCGCCTTGCGCGTCACGTCGTCCACCATCTCGCTTATAGGCGCATAGAAATCCGGTCTATGTATTTTGAGTCCGTGTGACTCGGCGTACGCCACCATCCTGACCATCACGTTGCGTCTCAGACAGATGAGATCAGGCTTGTAATCGTTGATGTCCGCGATCAGATCGGCGATCCCGTCGCCCACGATATGGTCCTCTCCGACCACCTTTCGCCTCATGAGACCGAATTTCTGGATGATCGAATCCCGGTCCTTTTTTCTCGGTCCCTTATGGCTGGTGGAAAAGGAATACATCTTGCCGCGAAGCGGCCTGTATCCTGCAGCCGACAGGGCCCTTGCCCAGTTAGCGTCGCTGCATGCCTGCTCCTTCTGGGTATACAGCATCCTGAGCGGCGTTCCGGAAGAACCGCTGGTGCTCAGGATGTTGACATCGTCATGTATCTCAGGATGCTCGTCCCATTCCTTCTGCATCCACAGCCTGAGTTCGGGCTTGGTCAGCACAGGGAACTTCACCAGATCCTCACTGCAGTGATAGTCATCCGGTGTCGTTCCCGACGCCTCGAACTTTTCCCTGTACACAGGTATCCTGTATGCTCTTTTCATCAGGGCGTGTATCTTCCTGTTCTGATCCTTCTTTATTTTTTTCGGATCACCGTCAAGAGATCTCTTTAACGTAAGCAGATACCAGACTGTATAGACGTTTTTCAGTTTCTTTTGAAGACTCATCCGCTGTCCTCCGTCAGAAAAGCTTTTTCCCGGTCCTGCGGATGATGTATCCGCATTTTTCGATGTATCCGTTTATCTTCAGCACCCTGTCCCCTTCATCGTAGTAATAGCAGACGTGTTCTGCGCCGTCCGTATCGAAGTCTGACCTGCGGAACGGAGTGTTAGGCTCCCGGCTCATGAACTCCAGGCTGTACTCATCTCCCGTCATTTCGTAAGACTCGTCCAGGACCTGCTCTCCCTCCAGCAGATGCCTGAAGCAGGCGTCCAGCAGGTCTGCTCCGCAGTAATACTTTATCAGCTTCCACATGTGGCAGCCGTCCAGTCTCGGAGTCACCTCAAGCATGAAAGGATCCTTTCCGTCCCTGAGCTTTATCTGGAAATAGCAGGGACCGTCCTGGATGCCGAGCTTCTTTGCGGCGCGTCCCGCAAGATCCAGCGTCTTTTCTTCGGCAGCCCTGTCCGCGAACGACGAAGGTATCCTGTGCTCCCTTATGATCCCTCCCGGGTATTCATCGAACACATATCTGTCGCTTACGACGGCAAACTTCATCACTCCGTCCTGCATGTACGCATTCACGGATATCTCGGGGCCGTCTATGTACTCTTCGATTATTACGCTGCCTTCTATGGAATAGCCGAGGGATGTATCAAAATGCTTTCTTATGTCCTCAGCGGACCCGACCCTGAAACAGCCTCTCTGTCCCTGCGAATCCACGGGCTTCATCATCGCGGGGAACGAATCCCACGCAAGAGCCTCCTCAAGGGTCCTGCATACTGTGAACCGGGCGTTGCCCTCGAACCCCTCGCCCAGAGCGCTTCTCATGCGCCCCTTCGAGTGGCAGTCAGACGCGGCTTCATAAGATATGAAGTGCGGAAGACCGAGCATCTCGCTCACCTTCATCGCGGTCGGCATCGCGAGATCCGAGCCTATCGAATAGACAGCGCTGACCCCGTACTTTTCGGCAAGGGCAGCGACTCCGCTGAAATCCTTTATGTCCACCTGCTCAAAAAAATCAAGATGAGGGATACCGCAGTCAACTGTAGTATAGCTGCAGCCGACTACCTCGTATCCCCTTTCTCTGCAGTAATCGATCGCGTCGATCTGGGCATTGCCTGCTCCGAGTATGAGTATCCTTTTCTTCATCCCGTCAGTTCACATCTCTTCCTGGGCCGGTATCTCTATGCGTTCGGGCCGACATATCTCATAACGTAGCTCTGGCTGCTGGAATTTCCGGCCTGCCTGAGCGATTTGGCTGCGTCATTGTATCTTACGGCTATGGAGTTCGGTCCCCAGCAGTCTCTGATGCCCTCGGCATCCACGATCTCGTCGCCTCCGATATACATGCAGACGTGACCGCTGTAATCGTCAGCGGCGTAATAGACTATCACGTCTCCCGGCTCGAGATCGCTCAGAGACAGATTCCTGGCCAGACCCACCTTCTGCCAGCAGCTGTAGTTTGTAAAGTTGGTATTGGTCTCGCCTATGCAGTTTCTGCCCGTTGAACAGTCGTAATACATCTCAGGATCCTCTGCTCCGTGCGCATAGGCGGCGTGAATGAAGGTCATGCATACGTATGTCTTCTCGTAGCCTCTCGGCTTTCTCCTCTGATTGGTTCCGCAGAAATAGCAGCCGACCTTGCTCGTCTGAGGCTTTTGCCCGTAGGAGAAGGAATCGTCCTCCGCTATCTTGATAGCCCACGCGATGGCCGCTCTGGCGCCGTCGCCGGACCATACGGCGTAGAGATCGACATTCTCTCCCTTTTTCGCGAGGTCCTTGACATCCGCCGTATCAAGATACTCCATGAGCCCGTCGCTGTCAGGGGCCCATCCGAGGAACTCATGCTTTTCGTTTTCAAAGGTATTCTCTTTCAGGCTTTCGTCTGCCCCGGTATAGATGATTTGTTTATATACGTCATTCTCATCAGTTCCGGAATGGTATGTGATGGAATACGCGTCTATGTCCTTGACGGATACCTTTACCGTCTCCTCGGCCCTTTTATATGCACTGCTTCCGATCTGCTTTACGGTTATCTCAGCCGATCCGGCGCCTACCGTGGAGAGGCGGCCGTCAGCATCGACACGGACCACATCAGGGTTGCTGGACTTATACATCAGCTTGTCTCCGGAGCTCGCAGTGGCTTTTATGGCAACATCCTCTCCCGGGAAAGTGAGAGAATAGTCTTTTTTGCTCGTCCTGATCTTCTGCGTCTTTCTCTCAACGCAGTTTATCTCGACCCTGACAGGCTTGCTGTTCGGGCTCTTCGCACCCTGTTCGGCAACATAAAGGACTGTCACCTTCTTTTCACTGATGTTCTTAGGCGGGACCTTGATCTTGAACTTTGCCCTGCCTCCGGTATTCGGGAGCTTCTTTTCCGATATCGTGCGAAGCCCGGCTTTGACTACTAACATCTGCCCGTTCGCAGATGACACCTCTCCTTCTATGAAGGTCGCACTTCTGTCATTTGTGATGATCCTGGTGTTATTGACGATCAGCCCCGGCTCCTCTGCCGCCGCGAGCTGAGTGCTGATAAGAACAGTCGTGATCATCATTAATAATAAAATCAGTTTTCGGGCCTTCATCATCCGTCCCCTTTTAATCAATGCCTTTCTTTCCATCATTTAACATACGTAATATATGATATCACATCGGACATGGATTAACAACGAACTTAACGCAGGCGGCACAACTTTAATCTGAGCATTTTTTATGCTATAATCCTCGCGATGAAAGATGATATGGATACAAAACAGGATAAAGAAGGGTCGGGGCAGGAGCATGGCGGCAAGCTGTCTTTTGATGAGTTTGCCCTTTTATTCAACAAGCTCAGCGACAACCTTATAACCGGCATGCTCGAGGATGCTGAATTGCTGACTCCGGAAGAGGCAAAGGCGTCCATGTCAGATGAGCCGCGCAAAAGGGCCCGCGCCAGGAGGTCCGGCCGTCTGCTTGCCGTTGTGATCGTGCTGGAGATCCTGCTTCTGGTGACGGCTGTCGTCAAGATATACATGAGCGCGTCGATAAACGGCAACGACCCGATCCGGTACTCCAGAAGCGTCGACGATGTCTTCTGTGACGAAGGGCATCTCGTGGTGAATGACGTCGATGTGGCCGTTCCTGTAAACGGAGGAGAGTCATACAGCATCTCATACTCATGGGCAAAAGAAGACAAGGATTATCCTTCAGTACCGTACGCCGCCAACGTCCTCTATACAGACGATGACGAAAAGCCGAAGTATGAAATGTCTCTGTATCGCGTCGAGACCATCCCCCGGAAGAAGATCCCGAGGGGCAAGACGGCCGACAACTGGTTTGACAGCTGGAAGGCCGCTGATTCCGACGGGGTGAGCCAGAAGCCGATGAAGTCCGGCGATATAAACGGATTCTACATAACTCCCGGAAAGACTGAGGGAGGATATCCCGATACATCATACGAAAACTACAGCTACTATTTTGCCACGCAGGACAAAAAAGGCATACATGTATATGTTCTCGAAGGCATCTGTCATAACGACGAATACGCCGAAGAGCTTTCCGGGATCATGGACAACAGCATCAAAAACATCTCCGCAGGAGGAAAAAGAAACGCCTGACGCATCCCGTCAGACGTTCTTTCTTTTCAGCCTTTTTTGTACCGGTCTATTTGCAGTATCTCATTACATAACTCTTTTTGCTGCACCTTGTCGCTCCCCTCAGATAGTTGGAAGCCTTGTCCTTTCTCACGGCGATCGAATCCGGTCCCCAGCAGTCCTTTATGCCCTGCGCGTCAACTATGTCGCCGTTTCCTGCATAGATCGCCAGATGGCCGCTTCTGTTGTCTGCGGCATAGTAGCATATGATGTCTCCCGGCTGCAGGTCCGCCACCTCGAGATCTTTGGTATATCCTACCTTGAACCAGCATGTGTAATCGGTGAAGTTTTCATCCGTCGTCGAAAGACATGTGTATCCTTTTTTACAGTCTCTCAGCAGTTCCGGATCCTTTGCTCCGTGAGCATATGCGGCGTGGGCAAAAGTCATGCACACATAAGTTTTTTCGTATCCCTTCGGCTTGCGCTTCTTGTTGGTCCCGCAGAAGTAGCAGCCGACTTTTGATGTCTGAGGCTTCTTTCCGTAGGAGAAGCTGTTGTCGGCGGCGATCTTCTTCGCCCATTTCACAGCCTGCTGCGGCTTTGCGCTCGGAGTAACGGTGAACTTGTGATTGAGAGCCAGCCGGACGCCCTTCGCGGTATGCACATAGATGCGGTAGCGGTATGTGCCGCCCGGAAGCGTGCTGAAGCCGATCTTCGAATCCGCTTTTGCTATGTCAAAGGTCTTTGAATTCACTCCCTTTTTATCATATTTGTGCGAAGTCCACTTGTTGGTCGAAGCATACACGATACCGATCTCAACTCTGTTGATCTTTTCAGTGGAACTGATGGTCCCCTCGGCCGGAGTCTTCTTGCCTACTTTGTAATTTGAAGGCACTGTGTAGTTGCTGAGTTTCACGCTGCCGTCCGTGATAACGCCGGCGTTGCCGTCGCTTTCCACGGTCTCAGGGGCAGTGACGGTGAACGGCTCGTTCAGGACCGTATAGTTCTTCTTTCCCACTTTCGCGACTATCCTGTAATAGTAATCGCCTTTGGAAAGGCTTCCGAACTTTATTTTGGCGTCTGCCCTGGCCACATTGAACGACTTGCTGTAGATCTTTTTAGTGGTTTTCTGCGCGGTCCACTTGCCGCTGCTCCTTTTTACTACGCCGACGGTGACCTGCGACATGTTCTTCGATGACTTGACTGTCCCCTTTATGAAATACGCGCGTCCCTTCGGTATGGACGAAGGATAATTGCAGCCCTTCGCGTATGGCGCTTTGGCCGTGCTTTTGACTGTGAACTTCCTGTTCAGTACAGTCGTGACCTTTTTATCGGAAGTATGCACATATATCCTGTAAAAGTAAGTGCCGGCGCTCAGTTTGTTGAACTTCAGTTTAGAGGCGGCCTTGCTCACATCAAATGAGTTCGTGTCAAGCGTCCTGTTGTCGTACTTCTGCGCGGTCCATTTGCCTCCGCCGCGGGTGGTGACGCCGATCTCCACTCTTTTGATCCTGATGTCCGATGTGATCTTTCCCTTTACGCTGAATTTTTCGCCCTGTTTTATGGTCTTCGGGGCGTTGAGTCCTGAACTCTTCACGTTAGCGGACGCGCCGTAAACGCTCACTCCCGGCAGCAGGAGACACAGGGTCACGACAAGGACCGTCAGCCTGCTTACGAATACATGCTTTTTCATGGTTTTTTCCTCTTTGTTAAGACACTTCTTCAGTCTGTGCTGGTCCCGATTATTCTATCTGAAAGTATGACCGGCTAACAATCAATCTGTATATCCGTTAATATTTACATTTGTTAATCAGAGATTCTATGTAGTCCGCGAGAGCCCCCGTGCAGTTATCTGTATCTATGTCTATGTATCTGTCCCTGAACGCCCTCAGGGCATCCATGTCGTAATCCCCGTCCATCACGGCCGCAAGGGCCTTCGCGTCTCTGAACACATACGGAGCGATCGGCTCTTTCTCAAAGTCCACGTTGAGTCCGGTATTGGCCTCGTAGTCCTCCAGGTCATAGGCGTAGAGGTACATCGGTATGTCCGCGAGGGTCGCCTCGATCACGAGCGACGAGTAGTCGCTTATGATGATGTCCGCGGCCGCCAGCCAGTCAAAGGACGACAGCTGCTCGTCATAGATGACCCCGTCCGCTTCGGATACATCTCCCCTGTACAGCGGGTGCAGCTTGACCACGACGGCGTACCTGTCCCTGTCTATCGCGTCAGTCAGGCTCTTCACGTCCACGGCCCTGTCCCTGCGGAAGGTCGGGGCGTACAGAACGATCTTCCGGCCGCCTTCGGCGAGCTCCGGATAGAGCGAGAAGATCTTCCTTCTCATGTCGTCCCTGCGCTCTCCCTTCGAGACGCTCTTGATGTAGTCTATCCGCGGGAGCCCGTACTTGACTATCCTGTCCCGATCAGCTCCGAACGCCTCGCAGAAGTGCTCCGCCGTCACATCGCTCGCGCAGACCACATGGTCATAGCCCTTATGCATCCTCATGACGCGGGCCACAGTCCCGGACGAGCCCCCGTCCCTGCCGACGGTCTGCCAGCCGAACTTCTTGATGGCTCCGAGCGCATGCCACATCTGTATGACTTCGGTCCCCCTTCGGTGCGGCAGCATGCTCGCCGGTATGCAGTAGGTGTCGAGCACCACTACATCCGAGCCGAGTATGGCGGCCTCCTGCTTCAGCACATGTCCGGCGTAGCCGAGCATCTTCAGCGACCTGTCCTTGGTCAGCAGCTTGCTCAGCACTTTAACATTAATGCCACGCTTGCGAAGCTCTGCTTCCAGCATGGCAATATCCAGAGTTCTGCTGTCGCTTTCGCGGCTTATTATTGCTACTCTTCCCTTAGTGCGCTGCGTCATAGAATTTTATCGCTTCCTCGATATCTCCGTCGAAGAGCTTCTTTCCCTTTTCGAGCACGATGCCCCTCTTGCAGAAGTCCCTCGCCGTAGGCAGGGAGTGGGTCACGAACAGGAGCGTCACGTTTTCGTCCGACATTATCTCCGCGACCTTTTCCTTGCACTTCTTCTTGAAGACCTTGTCGCCTACGCTCAGGGCCTCATCAACTATGAGTATGTCAGGCTGCGAGTTGACGCTGATGGCGAAGCCGAGCCTTGCCTTCATGCCGCTCGAATACGACCTCAGAGGCTGGTCGATATATTCGCCTATGTCCGCGAATGCGATGATATCGTCCTCGACGGCGGCGATCTCCTCCTCGCTCATGCCCATCAGGCTGCACTTGAAGTGGATGTTCTCGCGGCCCGTCGATTCTCCGTCGAAGCCGGCTCCGAGCTCGAGAAGCGCGCTGACCTTGCCGTCCACATAGACCTCTCCCTCGGTCGGGAACGCCACGCCCGTGACCATTTTGAGTATGGTCGACTTGCCGGCGCCGTTGCGCCCGAGCAGAGCGACGGCTTCTCCGTTGCGAACCTCGAACGAAAGCCCGTTCACCGCCCGGTTCTCCTTGTACGGGATGTTCTTTCTGAACAGAGCCTTGAACCGCGCCTTGTCGCTCCTGTACAGTTTGTACAGCTTTGTAACATTGTCGAATCTTACGACGACCTTGTTTTCCATGTCTGATATCTCCGTCCGGACATCTCTACAGCACGTCCGGTATCTCTTTTCTCAGTTTCTTATATGCCCACAGCGCTGCCAGCGAGAAGACTATGAGCGTAGTCATGTAGCAGCACAGCTCTATCTTATCCTCGAAAAACCACTGCTTATACACGAAGCATTTGCGGTAGCCGCTGGAAATGACGGTCACGGGATTGAACTTGAGTATGAGCCTCACCCACCAGTGACGGATCCTGTCCACGTCGTACAGTATGCCCGACATCCAGAATATGGCCGTCGAAAAAGCCGCCACCAGGTTCTGGAAATCCTTGCTGATCGCGGACAGCAGTCCCGCCAGCAGCGCCCATACGGTAAAGAAGGCGAACATCATGAGCATGTACACCGGTATCTGCAGATAATAGATATCCGGCAGATGGCCGAAAAGCGCAAAGATCACGATCGTTATCCCCAGAAGTATGAAGTGCGTATAAAGATGCGAGATATTGTAATATGTCGGGATGATGGATATCGGAAATCTCATCTTTGTCACAAGATGCTTGTATTTCCGGATGCATCCCGCGCCGCCTGTTATGAGTTCCTGCATGAAGAACCACGGCAGCATTCCCGCGACGAGCCAGAGGAAGAACGGATATCCGGCTATGGGCTTGCCGGCGCGCAGACCTACGGAAAAAGCGAACCAGAATACGAAAAGCGTGACCATCGGCTTGACGACAGCCCACGCCCAGCCAAGCGCGGCCCCTCTGTAGGTCTTGATGAGATCCGACCTTGCGAGCATCCTGATCTGCTCTTTGTACTGGATGTGTTCCTGAATTATAGTTTTTATCGTTTCCATTATTTCTTCCAGACCATTATGGTCTTCCCGCCTCTTTTCTGTATGTCCGTATCGAACGACATGATCATGTCTTCTATCGTATGGACTTCTATTACATCTCTGACTATCCTCGCAAGATACTCGACGATCTCAGGTTTTTCCCGGTACAGCTCGAGCAGACTTCTGAAATCTTCCGCTCCGCTGCGGCTGCTGCCGAATATCGTCAGGCCTTTTTCAAGGACCATCCTCGTGTTGATCGGCACGTTATCTTCGGATACGCCCATCGTGGCGATGCACCCCTCCGGACGGATACAGTCGATCATCTGATTTATCGAAGCCGAGATGCCCGACCTCCCCACGCACTCAAATCCGTGGTCGATCGTCATCCCTTCCGGGATATTGTCTATATGATAAACATCATCGGCAAAAATGAAATCGTTCATTTTGTAATCGTGCTTGCCGAATATGTACACCCTGCTCTCCGGCAGCCGCTTTTTGAGCAGAAGCGACGTAATGAAAGCGACGTTTCCGTCCCCCCACACTCCGATGACATCTCTTCGCTCATGAGCCTTTGCCATGAACCTGTCGATGGTGTGCTGCGATACCGAAACGAGCTCGGTAAAGGCCGCCACGTTCCTGTCTATCCCTTCAGGAAGCGCGATGACCCTGTCCCTTCTCATGGACACTACGTCCTGCATGAACCCGTCATAGCCGGATGAGCGGAATCTGCTGCTTCTCCTGTAGTTCTCCGCGACCACCGGATCATCTTCGACCGGGGTATTAGGCACCATGACGACGCAGGTCCCGGCAGGGAACTCCTTTTTCGGGTCGTGAACGACCCTGCCGATGCCCTCGTGTATAAGCGCCATCGGAAGCTTTTGTCTGAGCACTTCAGGCGGCCTTATGCCCTGGAAGTACCTCTGGTCGGCATTGCAGATGGCCAGATGCGTCGGCCGCACGATGATGTCGTCGCCGTTCACATCGATGTCGCAGAACTCCGCCTCTATTCTTCTTGGCTCTACAAGTCTGTATACAGTGTTAAGCACTACCTGTCTCCTCCAAGCAGAGTCTCGGCCAGCTGCAGATCGTAAGGATACGTCACCTTGATGTTGAAGGTCTCTCCTCTTATGATGGCTACCGGCTCTCCCTTGACCACGAACACCTTGCAGGCGTCCGTGAGGATCGATCTCTCCTCATCCGTCAGGCTTTCGTACAGTTCTCTGAAGCGCTTTGCCCTGAAGCTCTGCGGCGTCTGTCCCTGATTGTAATAAGCCCTGTTCGGGATATTGCTGATAAACTTTCCGTCGATGCTCTCGACTATCGTGTCCGCGGCAGGGACGACCGTATCGCAGGCTGTGCCGCTGACCGCGCTGTCGATATTCTCGTCGATTATCCTCTGCGTGACGAAAGGTCTTACCGCGTCATGTGTGACCAGAACGGTCTCATCGTCAAGGCCGTAATTCTCTTCGATATAATTGACGGCATTCAGTATGGTGCCGTTGCGCGTGTCGCCCCCGGGCGTGACCACCACAGCATCGTTTCCCGGAAGATACTTGCTGAGTATATCTTTCGTGTATGTCATCCACTGCTCGGGGCACAGCACGATCACCTTGTCGAAGCGCTCATTGATGATCAGCTTTTCGACTGTATGGATGATGATCGGCTTCTTTCCGATATGCAGGAACTGTTTTGGTTTGTCGACGTTGCCCATGCGGTTTCCCGTGCCGCCGGCAAGAACTGCTGCGTATATCATTTTGCCTCCTGGTCGCTGAATGTTCCGTCGAACATCTCTTTTATCATTTTAACTGTTCTTTCCGTGCTGTGTCCATCACACGCACCGAGGTATTTGTCCCTGAAGCCGGCATAGCTCTCAGTCCTGATGAACTCGCCCCTGCGGATGTAATCCATGAATTCCTCTCTGGTCTTCATCAGCGGGCCCGGGATCTCATTCTCAAAATCCATGTAAAAGTCCCGCTCATATGTATCGAAATCATAGCAGTAGAACGCCATCGGCCTGTCGAGCAGAGAATACTCGAAGAACACCGAAGAGTAGTCCGTTACGAGCACATCCGAGGCGAACATCATGTCCTTCGTGCTGATGTCCCTCAGCTCGAGGATGTTGTCGTATTCGCCGTCCAGTATCCTCTCTGTCATCACAGGATGCGGGCATATGACGAACACGCAGTCCTCAGGCAGAGCTTCCGACAGTTCGCCGAAGTCGATGTCCGGCCTGAAGCTCCTGCGTCCCTCTCCCGGAACATCGCGGAACGTCGGCGCGTACATGATCAGCCTCCGTCCTTCAAGTTCCGGATGCTTTTCAAAGACCATCCTGCGCGCAGCCTCCGCGTATCCGGGATCGAAATAGTCGTCCGTCCTCGCCACTCCGGTCGCCTTTATCCTGCTGACCGGGAGGCTGAGGGCGTGGGCGTAGAATCCGCGTATGCCTTCCGCGCTGACAGTGACCGCGTCATAATCCTTGTGGGTGAGCGCGTCGACCTCCGGGAACATGTTCGTCCCGTCCCGGCCGAATTTCTTGCCGGCTCCGGTCGCGTGCCACAGCTGCACGATCCTCTGGCCGGGCTTCTTGTCATACAGCCTCAGAGGGGTGAGGTAATCATCGGTCACGACTATCCTGCTGGAGGCGATGAGCCTGAGCGCTTTTTCCGCCCCCGCGCTGTCGTACCCCATGTCCGGGACCGCCAGATATGTCTTCGGCAGATCCAGGGCGGAATACACTTTTTCCATGCTGCCCGTGAGGCAGTCCGTGCTCCTCGGCGTGATGAACGCGACCCGGTCTTCAGGGGGAGCCGACTCGATCATCCTCCTGAGCCTGAGCTCCCGGAGCCTTTTGCCGGGCCACGCCGCCTTGTCCTTGCGGAGCATCTCGTACGCGACATACGCCTCCGCCTTTGCCCTGTTTAGCGGCGTATCCCTGAGTATGACCAGCTTTCTGCCTTTTCTGGCGACTATATATCCGTTTATCACGGTGTAGTCGTGCTTTATCCTGTTCCTGAGCCCCGTGCTGCGGTCAAACGACAGCGCCGGGCCTCCGGCCTCTCCCGGATCTGCCCGGAAGGATATCACCTGGCCGTCATGGACGGGGATATCGAGGCTGAAGCATACTGCACCGCTTCTGTACGGCGCTGTCTCAGCCTTTGTCTCGCTGCCGGTCTCATCGCAGGCAAAGATGCCGATATCCTCCGGGGCCATGCCCGAACGCTCTGTGCCCCGTATCACAAGACGGCCGCCGTCTATCGTCAGTGTTTTTATATCCAAGCTGTCTGCTGTCATCCCTGCCTTTGCTGTTTTATCCTGCCGGACGTCTTTTTCCAGATATCATTCTACCATAACCGGCGCCCCACAACAAAGATTGTATCCGCACGTTTCCTTGACTTATCTTTGCGGTATCAATATATTGGAGGCATGGAAAAAACCTATAAGATCTCGGTAATAATACCCGTATACAATGTCCGGGACTATCTTGATGAATGCCTTGCGAGCATCGCCTCGCAGACGATCGGCTTCAGCGATATCCAGGTCATACTCGTGAACGACGGCTCCCCGGATGATTCGGCAGCGGTCTGCCGGCGCTTCGCCGCCGCGCATCCGGAAAATGTCATATATGCAGAGCAGCCGAACTCGGGCGTATCCGCTGCGAGGAACAGGGGGATCGGGCTTGCCGAAGGCGAGCTCATCACCTTTCTTGACGGCGATGACAAATGGAGCGCGGAGGCCTTTGAGACCGCGTATGAGGCATATAAGGCTCATCCCGGCGTCAGCGTATTCAGCTGCAGGATGGTCTTTTTTGACGGTGAGACAGGCGAACATCAGCTCAATTACAAGTATGAAGAAGACCGCGTCATCGATATAACAGAAGACTACAGCTTTCCGCAGCTCAGCTCATCGTCCGTGTTCATCACGGCCGACGCCGTCAAAGGCCACAGCTTTACCGAAGGGCTCAAGTATTCCGAAGACTTCCGCTTCATAAACGAGATACTGCTGGAAAGGCCTGAGATGATGCTCCTCAGAGATCCCGTCTACTGGTACAGAAGGCGACCTG
Organism: Mogibacterium sp.; assembly: GCA_017512365.1. Taxonomy (GTDB): domain Bacteria; phylum Bacillota; class Clostridia; order Peptostreptococcales; family Anaerovoracaceae; genus Crickella. Next base: position 60,426 of record JAFWGQ010000031.1, on the reverse strand, counting down.
CCGGCGATTCCGCGATACAGACGTCCGTGAGCGATCCTGATTACTATGTCCCGACATGTCGCAGTGTATACGAGTACCTCTTCGACAGGTCGCGCGATATGTTCGGGCACGTGCTCAGATATCTGCAGTACTGCGTGATGTACGATCTGAGATGGCGTCTCAAGATACCTCTCGCGGAGACCGGGCTGGATGAAGAGCCCCGCCGTGAATATTTCGATCTGCTTGTAAAGCTTCTTGAGGATATCGACGACGATATCATACTCGGGCAGAAGAGGATCGCTCTTGCCCTTCAGCTCTACGCGCTCAGTCTGAAGCACAGCGGAGATGTATCGGACAGGATCAGCGCTGACGATGCGGGTATCATCAGGTATGAGGACCATCCTGTCTTTGATCTGACAAGGCAGCCTCTGATCAGGATAGATTCTCTGCGCATGGATGATGACGCCTTTGAAGCAGACGGGCAGATCAACTATCCTTTTGACGATGATCGTTTCTGCATGCGCTTCTGTCTGAACGGCGTTTCCGGAGAGATCGCAGCCGCACCTTCCGATCTGAACGCAAAGACTTATCTTGAAGGCGTGCTTAAGTCGAACCTGACATATTCTCTGAGAAAAGCCGTGGACTACAGCGCCGGGAACGAACTGTATTTTACCGTATCGTTCTCCGGAAGGGAGTTCATCACTGCTCCTGAGTACATGACCTCTACCGAACTTGACAGAAAGAGCGGCGAGCTGAATGAAAAAGGCCGCACGGCGTACCGCAGCGGCCATATCCTTTGCATCACCCGCCAGTCAAAGGCCGCGTCTTTTTCACGCAGGCTCAGGCGTAAGCTTCGCAGTTATCAGAAATAGTCATATCCTCCGTGTATGTCATAAACGCTTCCGTTCACATATCCGTTCGTCAGCAGATGATAGCACAGATCCGCCACCTCCTCCGGCAGCCCGAACCTGTGCAGGGCGATCTTTTTATTTATCCTCTCATAGCTTTCCTCGGACCTGCTGTCCTGCCATCTCGTCTCGATAAAGCCCGGAGCCACGGCATTTATCCTGATCCCCCTGTCATCAAAGAGCTTTACCATCGACCTTGCCGCGAACATGGCCGCAGCCTTTGAAACGCTGTATGCAAGCGACGAGGAATATGTCGCCTGTCCGGAGTGCGATCCCATGAACAGTATCGCTCCCTCATCGGCGATCATGTCCTCAAGCTCCTTTACGATGAACACAGGGACCCCGGCGTTGGTCCTCATGATGCGGTCCCATAATTCGGGCGTATAGTTTTCGAACTTCTCATAAGTGCCGACCCCTGTATTGAGGACGAGCCAGTCGACATGGTCCGCCCTTTCGGATACCGCGCTTTTTATCACGCCCGTGCTGCCGTAGTCCGACAGATCGGCCTTGATCAGGACAAGCTTCCCTCGGTCCGCTTCAGGCAGTTCGTTCCTGAGCTGCTCCGCAAGCTCGTCATTGTGTCCGTAGACGGCAAATACGAGGTCGCCGCCATTGTCCGACTCCGAAATGATCTTTTTTACTATGGCCCTGCCTATGCCCGCGGTGCCGCCCGTCACAACTGTTACTCTGTCCATTTTCCACCTGCAGTTTCTACAGCTCCATGATATCCGCCATCAGCTCTTCCGGCATGTACGGTCTCTGGTTATGCATCTCCTCTCCGAAATGGGTCTTCGGATAAGCGCCCAGGAACCTGTCGACGATCACCTCGATGAGCACCGGCCTGTCGTAATTCATGTATTTCCCGCATTTCTCCAAATCGCCGGCATCCCCGACCCTGACGGCCTCTATCCCGTACGCTTCGGCTATCCTGCAGAAATCCGGAGAGCTGAAGCCTCCTTCCGCCAGAGATCCCGCATACAGCCCGTCGAGCATGTCATCCTGCTGCTGCCTGATCAGGCCCAGCGAGTCGTTGTTCATCACTATCATCGTCACAGGGATCTTCTCGCGGAACACCCACTGGAGCTCCTGTATGTTCATCTGGAAGGCTCCGTCTCCGCACACGGCAACAGCCTTGTTCCCCGTCGCATAATACGCGCCTATCGCCGCAGGCAGAGCGAAGCCCATCGCTCCGTGCCCGCCCGAGAACAGGAGCTGCTGTCCTTCTTTTATCCTGAACGACTGCGACGTCCAGACCTGATGCTGTCCCACGTCGCAGCATATCACCGCGTTCTCATCGAGCTGCTTGCTCAGCTCATCGATCAGGCGGTTCGCTCCTCTTTCCTCGCAGCTGTCATCAAACTCAGTCAGCTTTTTCTTTATCTCCTGACAGACCTCAAGCCACCCGTCGTGCCTCTTGTCGCCGCCGCTTATCATACGGAGCAGCTCTTCGATCACCGGCCTGCAGTCGAGGCAGTAGCCGATGTCATCGTCATGGATCTTTCTCTCGAGCTCCTTCGGATCGATCTCCACCCTCACGATCTCGGCGGCGGTCGCGAAGTTCTCGGTCTTTGTGGTCGTCTGTCTCTTGCACAGACTGCAGCCGAGCGAAACTATCAGGTCGGCTTTTTTGTTCGCTATGACGTTCGCATAGCGGTGTCCGTACCCTCCGCCTATATGTCCGAGATTCAGCTCGTGTTCGTAAGGCATCAGATCCCTGGCGAGCATGCTCGTGATCACCGGGAGCCTCAGCTTCGAGGCGATCTGCAGAACCTTTCTGTGGGTATCCGAGCCGTACTCTACGCCGTTACCGACCATGAGAACAGGCCTTTCCGCGCTGTTCAGCTTTTTCAGGATATCCTTTGCGGCTGCGGCGGCCTTTTCGCTGTAATCCGGCTCTTCGGGCTCTTCGAAGGATCTCATCCTGTCCGGATCGATCTCCTGTCTCTGCATGTCCATAGGCAGGTCGATCACGACAGGCCCCGGCCTTCCGTGCTCCGCGAGATAGAACGCCTTTTCGAGGCAGTACCTCAGATCGTTTACGTCCGTGATCTGCACGCAGTATTTCGTTACGCCCTTTACCATGGATATGACGTCCATTTCCTGAAAGCCGTTCTGCCTGAGGCCGTCTATATCGAAGTATTCATACGTGTTGAGCTGTCCGGTGAAGAACACGACCGGCGCGCTGTCATAATACGCGTCCGCTATCGCCGATACAAGATTGGCAGCTCCCGGTCCGCTGGTGGAATAGGCAACAGCGGTCCTCCCGCTCGCCTTCGCATAGCCCACGGCAGCGAAGCCGGCTCCCTGCTCGTTGTAGCAGCTGTGGTTCGTCAGTCCGCTGTTCTTCCAGACGGAATCGACAAAATGCGCGATCATCGTGCCCTGGAAGCCGAATATGTGATCGACGCCTTTCTTTACCAGATAGTCAATTATATAGTCGCTTGATTTCATTTACTGTCTCCGTACTGTCCCTGCTGACCGCTCCTTCCGATCAGAGGTCTTTTGTGATGCTCCGCAAGGTTCTTCCTCATTTTTGCCACCCTGCCCGTCGCGCCTCTGCGCTCCATGATATCGCAGAGTATATCGAACAGCTCCTCATCCGGGCACAGGGTCAGATCCCGGTTCACGTAATACCGGGCCAGATCGTTGTACTCCGTGAATATCTCCGTCAGCTTTTCGTAGTCCCCTTCCGCGTGCAGCCTGCGTATCTCATCCATCCTCGGGTGGAGGTCCTTATACAGACGCATGCGGTCCTCGCTCATGTGCGCCGTGTCATTCACTGTATTGACAGCATATATCACGTCGCGGTTCGCCGCTATGCTTTCGCGGATCTCGTTGTTCTGTTCAAACAGGCCTTCGATCGGGATCCCTGCTTCTTTCATGCTTTCAAGGTATTCCTGATAAGGTATCACCGTTGAGATCAGCGCGCTGCTGATACGGAATTCCTTTATTTCCGTGTTTTTTGCATTCGTCCCGTAATAGCCTTCCAGATACGCGTCGATATCCTTCGGCACCGTATATGATCTGCCGCTGAAGTCGATCGTCGTTTTATCCCTGAAGATATCTCTGTCAAAGTAGCGCCGTCTTGATTTGAATGTCTTGACGAATACCCGTTCCGATCCGGGGGCGCTGCTGAACTGCTTTACGTAGTAATCAAACAGCTTTCTGTTGAAGTTTTTTCCTATGACAGTCTTTGCCGAGGCTACCCCTTTTTCCACGACCTTTTTCTTCCAGCTGCCCTTGCCCGATATGTCCACCAGAGCTGAGTTCTCATCAACTCCTGTCTCAACGAAGGCCGGGATCCTGTTCTTTATGTCATCGCGCAGGACGTGTATGGCTACGCTGATACCGTATTTCGAGAAATCCAGCCCTCTCGCTATATCGATATAGGTTGTGTCTGTATTGACATAAGACACATTGAAGCCGACATACTCGCTGTTGTTGCCGAGGTAATCAAGGCTTCTCCCCTCACGCCCGCTCTTTTCGACTGTTTCAATGAATCTGACAACATTATCCACAGTCATGAATACCGACGGCGGAAGAAAAAACATGTCATAGTCAAGACCGTCGACAGCCCTTTTGACCAGAGTAGGTGCAAGGAAGTATTCGATACCGTTGGCTTCGCAGATCTGCGCTGCCTCGGCAAGCAGTTCGGATGCTGCCTGCGCTTTGCTCTTGCTTCTGTACTTGTTACCCATTTATTCTTTCCAGTGTTTCCTTTATCTCCAGTAATACCATGCCGTTATCGCTCGTCTTCTGTGCTTCGGCATACAGCTTCTTTGCCGTCCCGACATCGGCTTTTTCATTCAGATAATAATCTCCTTTATATTTTTTGAAATAGCCTTCTTTCGGATATTCGGATATGCACTTTTCGATCAGTCTGATCGCCTTGTCCGCTTTTCCGGTCTCGAGATATACACGGCAGAGGAACATCTCGAGGCTGATCATCGAAGGATTGTCCGCATACATCTCTTCCGCTTCTGTCTCTGCCTGCTTTATCAGGCCGGCGTCGTAGTCCGAGATTATCCTTCTGAACTGAGCGATCTTTCTTTCCGCACCCTCAAGCTCCGGGGTGAGCTCTCCCCTCACCTGTTTTCTTATCTCCAGGAGCCTGTGGGCCTTTGAGACTCTGTTCGTGTTGATAAGAGTGATAGCCGCCGCATGCAGCACATCGTCAGGGATATCTATGAGCACCGGAGAGACGAATCTCTGCATCCCTCCGTAATCTTCTCTGCCGATAAGGTCCCTGTCGAACTGGGCCCTGAAGTAGTCCTCGAAGATGTCGCTGAGCGCCTTGTAATCTCCGTTGCTGAGAAGGGAAGGGATGTTTGCCCCTTCTTTATCCAGTATCCGGTTTATCTCGAGCCTTCTGAGTTCGGCTGTACTCCTGACTTTTATTTCAGCCAGCTTCCTCCGGCTTTCCATGCTGCTGAAATACAGCTTCTTTCGTTCAAGCCACTTTTTTCTGACAGCATCGGCATCAACGAGCGGCATGTAATCCTCTTTGAACGTCCTGTAATCGATATCCAGACTGAATATCGCATCATGTTCTATCTGCTCATCATGAGGCGGTATGGTGGTCCATTCATCTCCGAAATGCCTGACAAGATAGTCGCTCGCCCTGTCAGGTATCCTGCTTTTTATTCCCTCGAACTCTCCCCATCTGGAATGACCGTACAGGTCCTTCTCAAACATAAAAGGCACGCCGCCCCAGCGGAGGACGCAGTAATCGCATTTGTCTTCATCGTAAGAGAACATCCTGTCTTCGAGTTCTGACAGGACAGCATCTTTCCCTTCTGTCTCTGTCCTTTTCAGAGCTTCATGGAACCTTTCCCTGTTGATCCCGTATCTGTAGCTGAACAGACCGGTCTCGTTGATCAGGTCCGAATAAAGAAGCATGTCCTCCGTATATCTTCTGAACGTATCCTCATCCGGCACCGGATCGAGCGGAATGATATCTATGAGATATCCCGTGCCGCAGTCTCCTACCAGCTCATTCTTATGTATCGCGGTAGTTTCAGTGTCTATATACCTTCCGAAGACATTATTATAGTTTCTGTTCAGCTCCTGGCATTCCAGGACCCTGTTCTGAGGCTTCTCCTTTTTATAAGCCTCTATGAATCTCAGCCAGTTATCTCTCGACATCATAATGTCCAGATCGTCATCCCACGGGATGAAGCCCTTGTGCCGCAGCGCTCCTATCAGGGTCCCTCCCGCAAGATAATAGACGATGTCGTACTTATCACATATTACAGTGATCTCTTCGTACAGTCTGAGAAGTTCCTTTTGTGTATCTGTCATCTAACACCCCTTGCCTGTTGTCCGTGATTTCTCTGTCATTTCGGCGATCTTTACTATTTCCCTCGATTCTCCGGAAAAAAGTCCCATCGATTCAGTCCTGTTGTTTTCAAGCATTGTGGAGATCGCCTTCAGCAGATACTTGAATCCGTTGCCCTGATAATTTGTGTTGTAGATCTCAAGATCGACCGCATCCGGGTTGTCGAGCTCAAAGTAGCTGCCCTTCCACCATCTGTTGTCCATCCTTATGGTTCCCTTTGTGCCTACGATCTCTATCCGGCTTTTCGTCCTTATCCTGTTTCCTACGTTGATGACCGCTCTTCCGCTGTCATACCTGAAATCGAGCGACGCAAATTCTATTATATTGTTCTCCTCAGATGTCTGGATATCCACGCTGTTGTAATCGCAGCCCATTATCTTGATCATCGGGCACAGGGCCAGAGCCAGCAGATCGTAGAACAGATCCGCCTTTGTCCTGTCTTCTCTCGAGATGGACGCGTTGAAGCTCAGGATATCTCCTATCAGTCCTCCCTGCGTCATCCACAGGAGCTGGTTGAACACATGTATATGGACCATCTTGACATTATCCATAAGTATGCAGTTTCTGTCCTTTGCCATCTTCTGGAGTTCATCCTGCTCAGCAGAACTGATGGTGAACGGAGGATCGCAGATCACATGCTTCCCTGCTTCAAGCGCTTTTCTGATGTATCTGCTTCTGTTCTTCAGCGAGCATCTGATATACACGATGTCTGCCTGCTCAAAGAGCTGTCCGCACGAATCAGAGGATTCGGGTATGTCATAGCGTTCCCTGAAGGCCTCTCTCAGCTCTTCGTCTTCGGCGTATACGGAAGTGACCCTGAAGCCGTTTATCAGTTTTGACTCGGAGACGATGGTGTTGTCATCCAGATCATCCGCGATTATCCCTATCCTGTAGACATCGAGCGTTTCTTTCCGTATCTTGGTGCTCGAAATGCCCGCAGTCCTCTCCAGATATACCATGTCGCAGTACTTGTCCAGATGATCGAATTTTCCCTTCCAGTCATCGCCTATGACAAAGGTGTCGACTCCGTATCTGACGATATCGCTTATCTTCTGCCCGAGATACTCCTCCACGATTATCTCATCTGCAAGGCCTGTTTTTTTGACATTCTCTATCCTGTCCGCAAGGGAATCGTGTACCGACAGTTTGCCGCGTCCCACATCATAATTCTCGCCGGTAACGCCGACGATGAGATAATCGCCGTACTCCCTGGCGCGTTTGAGTATATTGTAATGGCCCTGATGAAACAGGTCGAATGTTCCGTATGTGATCACTTTTTTGGGGCTCATGCTGTATCGTTCCTTTCGCTTTTTTTCCGGTATCCCTAGAAGACGCCCAGATCCATGACATAATTGTCCCTGTTGTAATAGCTGAACACCTTTACTTTCCTGTATTTCCAGACTTTCTTTGTCTTATACTTGTATTTGTACTTCCAGACTTTCTTATACTTATACTTCCATTTTATTTTTCCTTTTTTGGTCTTTACCTTTTTCCACTTTACCTTCTTCTTTACCTTTTTCCATTTGACCTTTACTTTTACCTTTTTCTTTACCTTTTTCCATTTGACCTTCTTGCTGGTGTACTTCGGATCGGTGTCATAATTCGTCAGATAAAAATGTCCCTTCCCCCCTCCTGCATCAGTATGGAAAAGACTCTCTATCTCAGCAGCGCCGGTGATCCTGATAACAGCGGAGCACCTCCCGTTGCCGGGACCGCACAGCCATACGTCCTCTTCAGAATTGCCGTTCAGGAGTTCTTCGTAGTTCTCGGCATGCCAGTCAAAAGCAACAAGTATGTTGCGCAGCTGGCCGCTTCCGTACGGGCTCAGAAGGAAATATACATATGTGTCATCAGCATCCACAGACTGGAAGCAGCCGGTATAGCTGCTTTCAAAAACGGTGAGCGCCGCAGCCTTTGCTTTCAGTGTCTCCGCGTCATAGATGATTATGTTGCGGTCTCGCCTCTGCATCGCGAGATAGCAGTCGTATTTGGCGTTGTAGGCCAGTGCCGTTATCCCTGTCGCATTCCCTTCTACTCTGTTTCTGAGACTGCTCGGGAAGGTGACATTCTTCTGATAAATGTTATTGAGGTTGTCGGGATCGACAAACGTCAGGGTACGCCTGCCGTTATCGTATGAAGCCACGACGACCTTATTGCGTTTTGAGTCGAAGCACATGCCGTTCCCGTGTGCGAAGCGGTATGTGCGCGATACCCCTGCGCAGATATTGTCACTCATGCGTACCTTGACCAGCTTTCCGTAGTTTCCATTGTCCACGAGACAGTAGTAGGAATACTCGCCTCTGTTGTCTATGCAGCTGCCCTGTACTATGGCATAGCCGTTATGCGGCTCTTTGGCATATTTTCTGAGGTTGAATACAGCGCCCTTTTTAAGAAGTCTCGGCGGTTTTCTGACAGTAAAACTGCCAAGCATCCTTTTTTGCGGAGGCGCGACCGCCGACATCGCGGAGATCACATCCGAGCTTTTTATCTCATTTCCGTTTTCGTCAAAATACGCGGCTCTGAATGTGTACAGGGTATTGTACTCCAAATCGGTATACGTATACCTCAGCAGCTCGCCTCCATCGTCGGATTCTTCATCATTTTTGAGTGAGACCTCAGTACCCTCTTCGCTCCCGTTCCTGTAGACAAAACAGGAAGCCGCGTCCGCGAAATACTTCGGCCCGGTCCACTCAAGAGTGAGTGCTCTTCCCGATTTATACATGACTCTGAGCTCTATGGCGGCCGGTGCTGCGGGCTCCGTGTGATCATCTTCGGCATATGAAGCGACCGACGATATGAGCAATATCATCGTCATCACGACCGCTATAAATCCCGCTGCGGTTTTTTGCAGCATCATTCCGCGTATTGTCGGATGGTCATCGCTTCGTCTGTCGTACATAAAAAAATCTCTTTACTGTTTTTCTCTGCGCCTGAGCGAAATGAAATACCTGCTGCCGACAGGCAGGTGGAACACTTCCCTGCTGGCAGCCTTCTTCTTTTTGACGGCTGTATCCGTCTTATCGCTGTCCGGCTTTTCTGCCGGAGGTTCGGGTTTCTTCTGTCTCCTTATGAAGATATTGCCGCCTCTGTCAAATAATACCGAAATATCCGAGTTTTCGCCCGAATATTTCCATTTTTTCAGAATCTTTTTGACTTCTGCAGTCGCTCCGGCCAGAGACAATGTGCCTTCATTGAGGACATTGCTGAACTTTACGAGTATCGCCAGGTCCCGCTTTTCTTCGTCCGGCTCATGCTCATCCACAGCTCCGACATCTATCGTGATCTCAAAGCCTCCCATGTCGTGATCATAACTGTATCTGACATAGTCCTCGTAACATATCACCGAGCCGTATTCCTCCGTCAGATATTCTGAAGGCAAAGATTCCGCGCAAAGCCTGATCATCGTCTCATCATGGCTGTCTGCGAGGAAAGCTTCCACGGTCTGCGGATGAGCCTGTGATGTCTGCACTCTCCTCTGGACTATATGTCCTCTCAGTATGAGTTTGTCATCGAGGAAATCACAGCCTCTGACTGATATCGCAGGAGGATTGTCGGTAAGCTCGTTCACGGCCGGGTATTCATCTGCGTCAAACAGGTCTTCGGGGAGTCTGAAGGATATATGCCCATTCGCATCGTAAACAAACGGAGCACTTTTGTAAGCGGATTCCATGTAATTCATTAACCGTTTCAGGTGATTCGGCTTTCTTCTTTTTATGTCGGATATGATCTGTCTGTTTGCTGCCGGAAGCTCGCTTTTGATTCCGTCATCACAGTGATCATCTATGTATCGTTCAAGATACTGTATCCTTTCCGTCACTGAATCCTCCGGAAAGTCTGCAAACTGAGGAAGGACGAACGCCAGGCTTTTCCATATCGTTTTGCGGGCAGCGAGTTCGTTTCCTGCCGCCCTGTAATACTCCACCGTGTCGCGTATCATGTCATACTTGTCGTGGAGAATCTGCAGCTCGTCCTGTCTTTGTGTGACCGATCTTGTCCCGCCGCTGCGCAAGCGCCAGAGATATCCCACCTTAAAGCAGGCAGCACATTTGCCGGCATTCGTGTAGATGCGCGCCGCCACCGGTTCATCCTCGTTATATATCACTCCTTCGGGGAATCTGATATCATGATCCAGATAAAGGGATCTTTTTACGAGCTTGTTCCAGCATACTGTGTCGTAGATCAGACACGGGTCATCAGATATACTGATGACAGAAGATCCCAATCCACAAGTTATTCTGCGCGAAAGACCGGACTTTTTTACGGATCCGTTCTTATACCGCTCAAAGCCGCACCTTACTGCATCAGCACCGGTTTTATCCGCGATCGCAAGCATCTCCTCAAAGACTTCCGGCAAAATGACGTCGTCTGCATCCACAAACTGGATATAGTCGCCTCTTGCCCGGTCCAGTCCGTAATTCCTGGCCGCAGAGACCCCGTTGTTCTCCGTCCTGTAATAAGTAAAGCACTCATTGCCGGCACAATACGATTCTGCGATCGAAGCGCTTTTATCGGTTGATCCGTTATCTATCAGCAGCACCTCGGTACTGACCTTTGATGCAAGCGCTGAAACAGAGTCCAGGCATTCGCTCAGATACTCTTCAACATTGTATATCGGGACTATGATACTTATCCTGATGGCTTCTGTATTATTGTTGCCGTCCATTTATCGTCGGTCCTCTTGAACACTTTTCGCTGACTTAATATACCAATCCACTATAAATTTTAAGTGAAACGTACTGATTATTCAAGGAATTCATGCCCTTCGGTGCTTTTATCTGTATGGTATTTATGATACATTTCTTTCATATTAAGTATGAAAAACGGATACGATCAGGAAGGAGGCACGTGCCGCCGGCCGGCAGCACGGATACCGAACATGACAGTATTTAGAAAAACTGCGGTCTGCATTCTTATATCGGTAATGGCATTGACCGGCATCATTCTGTCTGGCTCCATTCCGGTCAGCGCTTCAGCAGCTGCCGGAGACAACGTCGATGTTGTTGATTACGGCGCAGACAAGACCGGCAAAGCCGACTCATCCCGCGCATTTCAGGCTGCTCTGGATATCGCAAAATATTCAGACGCGCCTGTGACGGTAAGAATACCTGCGGGCAATTACCGTCTTGATCAGAGTATTTCTGTCTGGTCAAATACGACTGTCATAGCAACAGGCGCGGTGATCACCTTTAAAGGAACTGCTGACGGCAACATGATAAACGGCATGCATTTCGATTCCAATGGTTCGCCATGCACAGGGATGAAAAACAGCAAATGCGATCGCGGTGCATACAATCAGGAGCACGACATAACCATCGACGGCGGCACCTGGAACAGAAACAGCGCCGCATCATGCAACTCCTTTGTGCTGACCTTCATTCACAGCAGGAATATCACTCTAAAAAACGCAGCATTCATGAATGCGACGAATCACCTGGTAAATCTCAGCGGCTCGAAGGATATCGTCATCACGAACTGCACATTCAAAAATAATATCAGATATACCGGTTCGGACCATTCCTTCTGGGGGTCTGTCAACCGAAGTGATTCGCAGGCTGTAAAGAAACGCTACGCCCAGCTCGAGGCGGTCCATCTGGACTTTCTGAATGCCAAAGGCGAGCCAAGCAAGTACCGCAGTGACGGTACTCCGTGCAGCAACATACGGATAAGCGGCTGTACGTTCAGCAATGTCGGTGCAGGCGCAGGAACACACCACGAGTTCATTAATGATAAGGCAAAATATAAAAACTGCGGCAGAGCGAGCGGTCTTGTGATAAGCGGCTGCAGATTTGAGAATATCTGGGGTCAGATGGCAAATTTCTGCAGTTATACCGGTTCTTCGATATCAAACTGTTCTGCATCCTCGGCGTCTGCGATAGCCCGGGTTTCCGACGGATCTGCTTCCGTCTCCGGGATCAGCCTCAGCGGAAGAGACGGAGATGTTGGTCCGACGATATTCGTGCACAATCACTCTACGGCAAATATCAGTAACGTAGTCATAAACGGAAAGTCAAACAGAGGCAGCAAAAATTCTCTTATATACGCAGATACCGGATCGACTGTCACCGCTTCAAAAGTGACCCTTTCAAACAGCAGCCCGGGCAAGCCTGCCATCGGAGCTGCCAATTCTTCGAAGATCACGGTGCTGAATTCCAGGATCAGCAATTCCGGGCAGACTGCTGTATACGGCAAGAAGGCCAAAGGGGTCGTGGTAAAGAACACTGTGATCAGCAGTTCAAAGGACAACGGCATCTATGTCCATTCCAGTTCGGGCATCGTTCTGCAGAACAACACCATATCATCTGCAAAGAAGAACGGAATCTACCTGGAAAGCTGTACCGGAAAGCCGGCGATCAAAGGCAATAAGATCAAGTCATCCAAAGCCTGCGGCATCTCACTGAAGGCTTCGAAAAAGGTCACCATCAGCAACAATCAGCTCAGCGGCAATAAGAATATGGGGATATATGTATTCGGGCCGAGCAAGAAAAAGTATTCAACGGTGAGCATACTCAGGAACACTGTAAAGCAGGGAAAATCGAAATATGCGATATACCTGCAGGGATACTGCAAGAGCTGCAAGGTGAAGTCCAACAGGGTCGGAGGAAAGGGCTACGCTGCAAAATCAAAATACAAGGTCAAGGCCAGCGGGAACAAGAAGATAAAATAGACTCAGGCTGTATCAGGATACCACATGGTGAGGACGGACTCGTCCTCACTTTTTCTTCGCTGTTTGATGTTCTCTGAAGGCAACAGGGCCTAATGATATGAAAGCCAGGAATGCTACGCCTGTTATCATGGGATATATAGTGATCTCAAGCATTGCATGTATGAAGTATCCCGTAAATGCCAGTATCGTAAACAGATATTCTCTGCGCATAAGATCAGGCCTGATCAGATATCCGATCAGGAATATCCATCCGACAGCAAGCCAGATCAGATATCCTGTCATGGCAATGACCCCTGATATATATCCGATATCTAGGGCGTTGTTGTGCGCCCATGTGCTGGCTTCTTCTTCCGGCATCAGCGGACCATCGGGGGACCCTTTGCCGAAAGCCGACAGATTCCTTGAGTATGCCCTCCATATCAGCAGTCTTCCGCTAGATAATACGTTCAGTTTCATCCTTGTGTCCTCAGAGCATACCCACTCTACCGCTTCTTCGTAATCTGTTATCGCATATGCGTTTATATCTTTTTTTTCCATGCTTACAAGCATGCAGCCTGCGGCGATACTGATGGCTGCCGCAGCTATGAAGAGCTTCACACCTTTTGCAGATACTTCCCATTTGAAGTAACTGCCCTTTTTACACACATATACCGCTGTCAGCGCTTCGATCAGCATGCACAGCTGAGCAGTATGGCAAACAGAAATAACGGAAAACACTATGCATATACAAAGTGAAAACATATAGGCAAACTCGTCGGTCCGGTCTGTTATCAGCAGGAACAAGGCAGAAGTATAGAAAGCAGTGCATATGAGCCCGTTGTTATTGGGGTTGCCGAACATGCCGGTATAGTCATCAAAAGGTTGCGGTGGAACCGTAAACATCATTATCACAAAATTCATCAGGATAAAGACGAATGACATCGCGACCATGCATCGCGCGATGATCCTGATCACCTTCTGTATGTCATCATGCCGGGTCCAGACGATCATCATCATCGGAAACAGAGTGAGGCTCAGGATGCTCCAGAGGAAGTAATCCTTCCTTACCGGGTTAACAAACGCTGCTGCAAGCATAATAAAAAAGCAAACGAACCATCCGGCCCAGAACAGCTTGTCGGGATGCAGCCTGCGTATATCTGCCTTCTTATCTATGCTCGCCGTCACCAGCATCAACAACAGAAGCGTGCTTATCATCCTGACTGCGCCGGAGTCGTACGAAATAAACTCCTTCAGATCGTCGTTAAAATACCGCAGCACCCCGATAAGAGATATCCCCATGGCTGCTGCCCTGATCATCCAGGTCTTTGTTTCTTCGTTCAGACGATGCGACAGCTTATATAAAAGATTGACTGCTATGCAGTGCGGAATGAAGAGTATCCTTATCATCTCTGTCCTATATTTTTCCCATGTAAATACTGCCTGTGCGAGAGACCTCGCAATCATCAAGCAGGCTCCCAAGTTCCAGCAGGTCTTCCGCCTTGCAGCTGCGGTCCGTCATGAATACAACATCTTTGACGTCCAGCAGATAGCTGCCATCCTCCTCTTTGGAGATGTCAGTCACTGCAGTCTTTATGCCTTTGTCATTAATGGCTTTTATCACCTTCCCGCCTGTCTCGTCCATTTCAGAGAAGCCGAGTACCGACACCTTTTCGATGCCTTCGTGTTTGCAGACGACTTCGAGCGCAGAAGCGAGCCTGCGGATCTGCTCTTCTTCATCCAGCCTGCCCTTATACCTGATTTTATCCACAAAAGCACTGTGCAGGAGGGCGCTGATCCCCTTATGCTCTTCTTTTGTATACACTTCACCGAGCAGTCTTGACTGAGTGTAATACTCTGCATCCCCCGCATTTGTGATACAGCCTTTGTATATGACTATCAACAGATATACGAGAGCATACATCATAACACCGAGCACGAACCCCAGCAGGGCGTATTTCCTGCTGACCCTCGGTTTGCTGTCTTCTGTATCCTTAGCATCTGTCTTTTCAGATCCAGCCGTGGCCGCTGTTTTTTCTGCCGCCTTTACAGCGCTTATGGACTCTATAGCGGCCTTCTGTCCGTCCGAGAGGCTTGTCTGCATGTTCTTCGTGTTGTTCTGCAGATTATTGATGCTGTACAGGATGTTTGTGCGGTTGTTGACCGCTCCGCTGTTATACAGATATGTTTCTCCCGCGCTTATCAGCTCGATGCGGTGAGGACAGATTCTGCTGCTCATTTCAGGAGACTGTTCTTTCAGAAGAGTTGTCAGCGTCTCCTCTACCTTCTGCGGATCTGCGCCGTCCGGAAGAACCACCTGGATCTCCAGGATAGCGTCAGCGCTTGTGGCTTCATCAGATGATCCTGAATTCTCAGCGCTTATAAGTTCAGCAATATACTTTGTCTCTGCACCGGGATCTATCACCTTCCCGAGAGCCTCTGCTACTTCCTTATCCTTCAGGTGCGATCTGTATCCGAACAACAGAGAGTCCCTGACAGAATCAGTGTCTTCTGCTGCCGCGATGTAATAATCCGCAACCAGTGTCCTCTGATTCGTGGGATCGGTATTCAGGAGTAGGGAATTGTTGATATACTCCTTTTCTTTCTCGATCCATTCGTTCTGATTGATGATCGTCATGACCGTGGACCGCTCGCTCTCAGGAAGCGCCTCAAGAACAGCACTTATCTGTTCTTCGGCTGAGGCTGTTGACTGCTTTTGCGCCTCTTTTTCAGCTTGTGCCGCTTCATAGCTCTTCATGTCTTTGGCATACTTTGCCCCGGCCACCAGCGCCATGACCAAAAGTGCCGTGATAAGCACCGCTTTCCACTGCTCAAGGAGATCCCAGATGATCTCTTTGATATTGATCACTGTTTCGAGTCGTCCTGTGTTATTGCTGTTCATCTCAATTCCTCTTCTGCCCGTTCAAGGGCGGCCGCTATGACCTGATCCATGTCATAGTACCTGTACTCGCCCAGTCTTCCTCCCATTATAACACGAGTCTCCTTATCTGCGAGTTTCCTGTACTCCCTGTAGAGAGCCGAGTTCTTTTCATCATTGACCGGATAGTACGGTTCATCTCCCGGCTTCCACTCCGAGCTGTATTCCCTGGAGATCACCGTCTTAGGCAGATCGTTTCCGTCCTCATCTTTGCCGAATTCAAACCACTTATGTTCTATGATGCGTGTCCACGGCGTCTCTGCATCAGTGTAATTGACGGCGGCATTGCCCTGGAAGTTCGGCATGTCCAGAAGTTCATTCTCAAAGCGTACCGAACGGTATTCCAGACAGCCCAGCTTATAATCGAAATATGCATCGATCGGTCCGGTGTAGACGATCTTATCTGCCACGGCGTTCCACTTCTCCCTGTCCTCAAGATAATCTACTCCGAGCTGAACTTTGATACCTGTGTGGTCGAGCATGTTCTCTACCATCTTCGTATATCCGCCGACCGGTATGCCCTGGAACAGAGCATTGAAATAGTTGTTGTCAAAGGTCAGCCTTACCGGCAGCCTTTTGATGATAAAAGCAGGCAGTTCCTTACACTCGCGGCCCCACTGCTTCTGTGTATATCCTTTGATCAGCTTCTCGTAGATGTCCGTACCGACCAGGCTGATAGCCTGCTCTTCGAGATTCTTCGGCTCAGTTATCCCTGCGGCCTTGCGCTGCTCTTCGATCTTTGCGGCAGCTTCTTCAGGTGTGACCACTCCCCACATCTTATTGAATGTGTACATGTTGAAAGGCAGACTGTAGAGCTCACCTTTGTAATTCGCGACCGGTGAGTTGGTGAATCTGTTGAACACAGCAAACCGGTTCACATAGTCCCACACCTCTTCATTGTTGGTATGGAAGATATGCGCACCGTATTTATGCACGTTAATCCCTTCGATCTTCTCGGTATACACATTGCCCGCAATGTGATCTCTCTTGTCAATGACAAGCACACTCCTGCCGGTATCCGCGAACTGTCTTGCGCAGACGGCACCAAAAAGACCGGCCCCGACAATAAGATAATCAATCATAATCATTCCCCTTTATCTCTTCGCATATGGTTTTTCCCACAGCTCTGTGCACTTCCTTTGTGATAGGTTCCATAAGGCCATGAATCTGTTCTTTCATTCATACATTAGTCTCTTCTATATAAATCTCTGGTATAAACCTTGTTTATAACATCGTTCAGTTCCGGACTCATTCTGTTTGCGATAATCGTCTGGCACCTCGCTTTGAACTCCGACAGATCATTGATAACCTTGCTTCCAAAAAACGTGCCGCCATCCTCTAGGGATGGCTCATAAATTATAACAGTTGCGCCTTTCGCTTTGATTCGTTTTATGACTCCTTGAATACTGCTCTGTCTGAAATTGTCAGAATTGCTTTTCATTGTTAAGCGGTAAACTCCGATAACACATCTTTTTTCTGCATCAGCCACATTATTTCCCTTGTCATAATAACCTGCCAGTTTTAGCACACGATCGGCTATATAATCATTCCGTGTCCGGTTCGACGCAACGATTGCCTCTATAAGGTTTTCCGGTACATCCTGATAGTTTGCTAACAGTTGTTTTGTGTCTTTTGGAAGGCAGTACCCGCCATATCCAAAAGAAGGATTGTTATAAAAGTCTCCTATCCTAGGATCAAGGCTTACACCCCGTATGATGGATTCTGTGTTCAAACCTTTCACCTCGGCATATGTATCGAGCTCGTTAAAAAATGACACCCTTAACGCAAGGTACGTATTAGCAAAAAGCTTTACTGCTTCTGCCTCAGTAGTCCCCATAAAAAGGGTCTCAACATCCTCCTTTATGCTACATGACTTGAGGAGCCTAGCAAACTCCTCCGCCTTTTCACGATAGCCGCTGTGCCCTACTATTATTCTGCTCGGATACAGATTGTCGTATAATGCCCTGGACTCACGCAAAAACTCGGGGCTGAACATAATTCGATCGGTGTTGTATTTTTTTCTGCTTCTTTCGGTAAAGCCAACCGGGATTGTGCTCTTGATAACTATCACTGCAGAGTCGCTAACATTTAGTACCTGTTCGACCACACATTCCACAGCGCTTGTATCAAAGTAATTCTTTTGATGATCATAATTCGTCGGTACCGCAACAATGACATAATCTGCTGACGCATACGCGGAATTTCCATCTGTTGTCGCGTTTAGGTCCAGACCTCTTGATTCATGCTCTGCCAGATACCTTTCAATGTATTCATCTTTTATCGGACTCTCCCAATTGTTCAGCATCTGAACCCTATCAGGCACGATATCTACAGCAGTGACTTTATTCTCCTGTGATAATAAAACCGCCAGTGACAATCCGACATAACCTATTCCTGCAACCGCGATATTCATATTTGCGTCTCCCATTCGTGTTTCAGTTGTGTAATGATCGGCGAAATGGTTCCATCTTCTTCCATATTGCCACAGCGGCAATTATCATCAATAAACCTGCAAGCGCCTTTATCATGATGGTTCCCGGAAAACTGATTGGTAATTTCTCAAAGATCATTCCAACCTGGAATCCCGAATCACCACACTGGCATTCGAGAATCGTAAATAACTATAATATAGATTCAAAATACTGTATCGTGTTTTTTAACCCTTCTTTCAATTCAACTTTAGGTTCCCAACCTAGTTCCCTACTGGCCATATCAATCAGCGGCCTCCTCTGTGCCGGATCATCGGCAGGCAAAGGTTCATAAACTATCTTTGACTCTGATCCAGTCAGTTCCATCACAATTTCAGCAAGTTCTTTAATTGTAAATTCTCCGGGGTTTCCAATATTGATCGGACCGGTAAAGCCTTCTCTGCTATTCATGACCCGAATCATTCCTTCTACCAAGTCATCAACATAGCAAAAACTACGTGTCTGCCCTCCATTGCCATAAATGGTAATATCATGCCCCTGAAGTGCCTGAACTATAAAATTACTGACAACCCTTCCGTCACCTATGTCCATGCGCGGTCCATACGTATTGAAAATTCTCATCACCTTGATATCAACATTATGCTTCCTGTTATAATCAAAGAAAAGTGTTTCTGCGGCCCTCTTTCCTTCATCATAACAAGAACGAATACCGGCAGTATTGACATTGCCCCAGTAAGTCTCCGGCTGCGGATGTACTAAAGGATCGCCATAAACCTCTGATGTTGATGCATGCAACACTCTTGCACCTGTGCGTTTTGCCAGACCCAGACAATTCATTGCTCCATATACTGACGTTTTGAATGTATATATGGGATCTTTCTGATACCATTTAGGGCTCGCAGGACATGCCAGATTGTATATCTGATCACATTCAACGAAAATAGGCTGCGTAACATCATGACGTATAAACTCAAAGTATGGATTAGATAACAAGTGTCTGATGTTATCCTTAGAACCTGTAAACAGATTGTCTACGCAGATAACATCATTCCCATCTTGAAGTAACCTATCGCAAAGGTGCGAGCCTATGAAGCCTGCTCCTCCAGTAACTACCACTCGCGTTTTTCTCATAGCAATCTCACTTTACTGTATAAATCGTCAACAAATCATTAACAATTATTTATTATATCTTGTATATAATGTATTTCCTACTCAAAAAATTCCACATAAACACTATTCCAGTAGACATGACCTTGGCAACTATCTTCATAAGATTCGTTTGCATTCCAATGAACTCTACAAATATCAGCATGAGCAACATATTAATTGCAAGACCTATGGCGCTTACCAAAAATACCAAAAGCAATTCTTTGGTTCGCTTGTCCTTATAATCGGAATTTTTGAATGTGAATGTCCGACCCAAGATCCAGTTGGTTGTAGTGGACACCAGGAAAGATATCACTGTCGCAACCATGTAAGGAAGATCCAGCAAGTATTCGAGAATTGAAAACACTATCCATTCAACTAATGCCGATACACCACCCACCCCAAAATATGATATAAACTGCCGGGCGAAAGTGTTTGACAACAATCTTCTCATATCCTCGTACTTCTCTTTAAACTGAAGTGATCCATCATCAACCTTTTCTGTACTTCCATATACAGTAGATTGCCCTGAGTCCGTCTTTAAATCCAATCTTCTTCCCTTCCTCGTTAGTTCGCGGATAGTATGAGATAGGGACTTCTTTAATACGTATTCCAGGCATACGCGATATTTTTGCGGTAATCTCCGGCTCAAATCCGAAACGATTCTCCTGAATATCTACAGCTTGAATAACTTCGCGACGAAAACATTTATAGCAAGTCTCCATATCAGTAAGATGGAGATGTGTGAAAAAATTAGACAAGGCTGTCAATCCTCTATTTGCCAGCTGATTTGCCAGATATCCCTTTCCTGATTGATTTAAAAATCGAGAACCATAGCATACATCGTAGCCACCATGAATAACAGGATCTACAACCAGTGGATATTCATTAGGATCATATTCAAGATCTGCATCCTGTATAATAACAGCATCACCTGTGGCATGCATGAAGCCTGTTTTCAATGCGCCGCCCTTGCCCTGATTCACTTCATGATGAATTATTTTGCTTACCAACGGCGCTATCTCTATATCAAGAATCTCACTGGTTCCATCTGTACTCTTATCATCCACAACGATTATTTCCTTGTTAGAGATTGGAGCGTCAAGTACCTTCGCTATAATGGAATGAATGCTTTCTTTCTCGTTATAGCATGGAATAACTATCGATAGCGTATATGAATCACTCATGTCTAAATCCTCCTTCGATACAAATGATTCCTTCCTCGTTCATCATTGTCAATTCTGCTTCATCCCCACATGTCAGAGCTACTTCTACTTCCTGACCTGGAGCGATCAACTTTGGTAAATATGCCGCTGTTCCGGATACTTTATCCACAACACGAACAGTTTCATATTCATGGTTCAACCAGGCAGGCCCAATGTTTCGAATTCGTACAACTCCATTTTTATAATCCCATACTGCATTGATTTTGCTGTCAGAAAGGTTCTTAGAGAAATACCATAATGGTGTCTGATGCTCATAGTATATGAGTTCCACATACCCTGCCTTTTTCATGGCTTGCATTAGTTGGAAGATCCGTTCAGGATTTAGATGAGATGATGCGATAAACGTAAGCGCAAAGTGACGGGGTGTTAGCTATCACTTTGTGCTTGGAGCACTATACTCCAAGTTCTTGGATCAACCTTTAGCACAAGCTGCCTGAACATCTTCGTTCCATGGAGCGAAATGTTCCAACTCTTCGTCAGACATATTCGCGTCTGGACGATGCTCAAGTATATATTCAAGATATTTGCAACGGCTCAAGCCGTAGAGCTTAGCCATCTCAACGATCGTGTAGATAGTGTGTGCTCACGCACATTGAAATATAGCCGGTGATTATGTATATGTTAGTTGCCAGAGAGATGTCACCGATCATATGACACCTCCCAGGCTTCGGAGAACGGTCTCCAGAAGGCACGGATCTGTGCCGTTGGACAGTCTGATGACTGTGTTGCCGGAGATGATCTCCATTACCGAATCGATGTTGGAGTATGCTCTTTGCATTGGAGCATTTCGCTCCAATGGTCCGTCCGGTACAACGTTGATCTTGACGACCTCCTGGGGCTGAGCTCTATGAGGGGAGCTTTGCTTCAGGGGCTTAGGGATCTCATCTATGTTTGGATGGCCGTTCTTCCTGAACTGAGATATCCAGTAGTAGAAAGTGCTTCTGGAGACACCGTTCTCCTTGAGCCACTGGTAATCGGTAAGGCCGCTGCTGCGGCATTCCATGATGAGATCAAAGCGATCCTGCGGGGTGAGATTCCTAATATTCATGATGTTGCCTCTCTTGTTGGAGTGAAATGGTCCTACTCCAATATTATGAGTCCAACATCAGGCACTTACAATCCACCCTCATACTTGGCGCTTACTATAGAGCAACTCTCATTGTATTATATAGCCACGAAAACTTTCTTATTGGTTTTCATCGCTTCTTTTAATTGGATCATTTGTGAAGCACGCTCCAATCAGCAGAATCGAAACGAACGCTACCGGTAACACATATCTTGTATATCCATTGACCGGTGACAGCCATGCAAGCACTTCTATCAGAATGATTGGCCACAAAAGTCTTCCGATTTTCCTGCGCTCGAACATATAGGCAAAGCAAAGGAGCAGTATAAAAAAGTAAGTTCCCGGTGCTAGGATCAGTGAAACCAACGGAATGTTTTCCATTCTAGCCAGTATTATTCCAAACGTAACTCGAGCCGATGGAAATGTAGAGCTAACATGCATAAGATCATCGAGCCAAGGGGTCTCTTTACATATTGATCCGAAGGTCTTACTAGTATCCGCACCGGCAAATTCCAGAGACTTAACAGTTGGCAAAAACAGTGCATCCAGCCGCTTGTCAATCATTGTGTCATTTGCAAAGTCATCCTCAGGTCCTGTTGTATTTATAGCATGTATTATTTCCCCGTTTTTCTCACGATGAGGGTTTTTCCCAAAATACCAATAGCCATCGGTTCCTCTCAACAGAGCATCAGCATATGAGCCTGGGTGCTTAGCTCCCATGTGAATCCAATAGTATATGAGAGCCCTTATAACGTTGTTATCAGTTATAAAATCAACCTTGATAAAATCTGCATTATTGTCATCGTAGCTGCTGATAATACTTTTTATATCTCTCCCTTTGGAAATCTGCTCATAATATAGGCTATTAAGAATCTTCTCACTCTCTGTATTTAACTCCTCCGGGTGTATTTGAAGCATTTTAATTACTTGTCTCATTGGAAGAGATACTGCCTCCCTGATATTAGTCGGATAAACATCCATTATTGACATCAAGCTATTCCAGGAAAGCATGAAAACGCAGTATACCAGTAATGCAACTGCAGATTTCACTGCTCTATTCATGTTTTTACATATTCTGATGTTAAAGAATATCAAAACAAGTATCAGTACTGCGGCAATCAAAGCCACGCCGTTTCTGTATAGAGAAAACAGCACCATGGTAAACACAAGTGACGGCAACGATGCTGTTGCCGGAACATGAACATTATTGGAAATACACCAGATATTCAAAAGATATTGTGAGATCAAAAATATCGTTATTGCTGTAAAAATCGCATCTTTGATTGCCCATACAGCATGTCCGGGAAAAACAGGGCAAAGGCAGACAAAGACAACTAACGCATAATAAACCTTGCGAGGTATTGTCGCTATTGTCTGTAGTACAGCAAATGCAACACCCATCGAAAGGGCCATCAGGATCATCTGAACTATAGATATAAGGGCCAGCCCGAATGATGCTCCGCCAAGGGCATAACCAAGCCTGAATATAGCACCGAAAACAAGACTTCCAAATATCGGATGATGATTTGAAAGCGGGAACACACCCATTCCCTGTAATAGCTGCCAAAAGAAATCATATCCTCTCGTAATGGTCGGATAACAAATTATCAGATAGGGAAGCCAACTTAAGAAAATGATGGCAGCTGTTTTAAATACGTATTGTCTATTGTGTAATGTATTGCTGTTAAAAGTGTCTGTTCTTTTCTCTGTTTTAATAGCTGCATCAATACTGCAGAACAGCTTGTCCATCATGATCCACATGCAAAAGAACAGCAATGCATAAGTAACAAGTACGCCGGTCCCATTGGATATAATCATGCCCGTGACAGTCTTTTCTTTTGGAGAAAGCCTGATCACTAGTCCCATAAGCACAATTCCCGCCAGCAGGAAGCTGAATACAACACGCCAAATTATCCGTGTTGTCTCTGTATCTCTGATTATCTTTTTCTCTGCCTTTGTGCTCATTTTTGATAATAAATCTTTCGAATCATGAATGTGCTGTACTTGTTCCAGTGTATGCACAACAATCTCTGTCAATAAAACCGCCTGTTCAGTTTAACTACCCTAAAGAATATTTGATATATTCTCCAGAATAATCCCATATCTGTCAGCATGCTCATCTTTTCCATAATAAACATATCAAAGCATTTTAATAATTCTTTTTTGTCATTCAGCAAAAGAGAAATCTGCGCATAAAAATACGCAAGTTCTACCTCTGGCGCGCCAAACCGGCAGTTTTCCAGATCAATTATATATATCGAATCATTCCCTGCTATTACATTGTTCGCATGAAAATCTCCGTGTATAACAGGGAAGCCTGACGGATAGACACTATCTATTTTGCTGATTATTTTTTTCGATTTTATCAGCTTGTATGCTCTTTTCAGAACTGCGTTCCTCTTACGTTGGATAAAAGAGGAACTGGTTCCCATTGGTCCGGAACATAACAAACTGTCAAGATACACAAAAAATAAATTGTTGTCGTTTTTCTTCAATTCTACCTTATGTATTTCATCACTATTGACAATAGTAACGAGTTTATCCCATTTTATAAGTGTTTCTTTCACTATTCTCTCTATCTCTGCTATGTCGTCTGTGCTTAACAGATTCTTGATTTTTTCTCTTAAAGTCATTGCGTTACTGATATAATCAGACACAAAAAATTCATCAGGATCATTTATATCAATTGTTTTCGGAACAATACCCTGACCTTCCAGCATATGATACAGGCTTTCTTCCAGACGTAAAGATTCATAATGTGATATATATTGGGGCGTCTTCTCATTCCATTTCAGAAAATAATCACGACTGCCATATCTGAATTGAAAACAGTATCGTCCCTTCCACTCATTATATTCAATTATCTTAAACTCAGTAATGCCCTTATTTACGAAAAAGCCTCTGACATCGGCCGGTGTCTGTTCCATCGTCAATTATCCCTTTCGCTAATGCTCAGAATGCTATTTGCAGTATCTACGGGATCAACATTCAACGGAACTGCAATCTCATAGCATTCCACTCCTGTAAGCGCATCATTTGCTATAGATGTATATCTTTTTTCCAGCTCGTGAATTGAGGGATAGTAATCATAATACTCTTCTCCTCCAACAGCCCGGATATTGCTCAATATCTCGTATAGTTCCTTTAGTTCTCTGAATGATGCTGTTTTCATTCTTTCGGCAAAAGTCTGCGAATCTATATTGCCACATACTAAGGCCTTATTTTGCGGTATCCTTTTCAGAAAAAACCCTGTATCGACTTTGGATTCATGCATTATATTTGAAGCAAAAATCTCAGCGGGCTTAAAAAAATGATGTGGATTACTTCCTATGAGTTTTTTAATCTCCCAGTTTATTCTCAGCTGTAGCCGCAGATTAGAATAGGCTCTTTTCAAATATTGATTGCCCCATTTAATATCGCTTTGATAAACGGCTGCTTTTTTCTGCATATCAAACATTGCACCATCAAACCGCAGCACGCCAAAATCTTCCGCCATATATGAATATCCGCTGTTTGTAATCAGTTCCATCATAGTCGATGTTTTCCCGCACCCGCTTGTTCCGGTGAGGATGAGTCCGCGATTATTTTTCGACATCATTCCGCAATGCACAAACAGACTACGTTTCTTCATGAGTGTCATCGCGAATATATACCACAGGCAACTGTAATTTGCTATATCATCGACAAATGCGTTATATTTCCCTAATTCCGATATTCTGGATCCTATGATGGAGGAGTGTATTCTTTTGATAGAATTTTTCTTTGTTTCGACGGGTGTAAAGCAGACCTCAGTTGTTTTATCAGAAGCAAAAAGATTCTTTACGGTATATAGGTAATTACTTTTTATAATACGATAGGCTTCTTTATTAAAAGAAATGCTGCCTGATAACGAAAATAGATCGGGATCGAATTGAATCTTGTCCCCGTTCTTCCCGATAGTTATCACTAAATCAGGGGTAATTTCTTCGCATCCGATAGTAGTCCTTCTTTCAGAGAAATAATCCTTAAATGCACAGTAGTACGGATCATCTTTTTCTCCGTCTATTCTGGTAATGATACCCCCGGTCTCATATATACAGTCCACATCTATCTCCTTTACACCATATCCCATGTCAAAATAGTATCTTCCTTAAGATCTCTTAGAACTTTTCTGCCAACAACGATGTCTGTATAATTCGGCGAAATCCCCGTTCCCGGTCTCTTTGGCATTATATCCTCTTGACGGATCACATCTCCCGCCTTCATATCGCGCGTCAGCACAAGAGATCTCCTGGCTTCGCGTCTTGGGACTTTTTCACATTCAAGAACAGTCTTTTCTCCGTTGCCAAGCACTCTGTCGATCCATCTGAAGTTTGCTATGGCCTTTTTAAAATCCTCAGGTTCTCCTGCATGGTAGTGGTCATTGCCAGGCAAAGTCTTATCAAGAGTGAAATGCTTCTCGATCACCTCCGCGCCCAGTATGTATGCGACAGCCAGTGTCATCATTGTCTCATCGGGAGCCACATGATCGCTGAAGCCCACTTTCACATTAGGAAAAGTCCTTTTCATAGTCTCAATGATTTTGAGATTCGCATTTTGGGGTTCGGTAGGATAAGAAAGAACACAATGTAGGATAGTGATGTCTTTACATCCTGAATCCTCTAACGCTCGTATGGCTTCATCGACTTCCGACAGATACGCCGCGCCAACAGACAGAACTACAGGCTTTCCTTTCTCTCCGATATGCCTTATAAACGGAAGGTTTGAAAGATCTGAAGAACTGATCTTATAAAAATCCACCATATTCACCAGATAATCGGCAGAAGCATAGTCAAACGGTGTGGATGTAAAATCTATACCCTTTGAATGTGCATAATCAGCCAATTCCTGATACTCTTTTTCTCCAAAATGATCATATTTCCGGAACAATTCATATTGTGTCTTCGTTGCTTCTTTAGTTGTATCCCAATAAGCAGGGGAATTCTTTGATACTATCGCACCGGCCTTGTATGTCTGAAATTTTGCACAGTCAATCTCTGCTTCCGCAACTTTATCAATATAAATCTTCGCTGCTTCCAGCGGTGTGATTTCCATTACTTTGGCTGTATCATAATAGTTCACGCCTATTTCGGCAATCAGATACGGAGTTGTGTTTCTCATGCTGCAGGCTCCCCTCTCTTCAAAGGCTGTTGATCAGATTCATGACCCTCTTGCGACCGCCTCTCAAATCATGGCTGAGAAGCATATCCTGGAAACGTTTCCGGCTTGCTTTGCTCATCTTCAGATACATCTGAAGATTTGATTCAATGATTTCATCAGTCGGATCAAGGCCTATGTATGTAAATCCATTTTCATTGCTTACAAAGCCATGCTTTTCTTCTCTTTTGTTCTGCGACATTGCAATTGTCGGAATGCCCAGCAGAGCAAGTTCAAAGCCTGTCCTTCCTCTCGATGTTATGGCAATGTCGCAGCCTGACATCAGTTCAGGCATATTTGAAACATTATAAAGGACTTCAATGTTTTCATACTTGTTGTACTTCATGAGCTCTTCAACATTTGCTTTAGCCCGCCCAAGCACAACTACAAACTCATAGTCTGTATACTCCGGTTTGCTGATAATATGAAGCATCCTATCTGTGTAATTTTGCGGATCAGCGCCGCCAAAGGTTATAAGGACACGTTTGACATGTTCTCTGATTACGATCGGTTCATAGAACATAAATGTTTTACCGCAAATATAATACTTCTCGCCGGATCTCATCTGAGGCAATTCCGCTTCCTGAAAAAGAGCATTGATCACGAGATCAGCTTTAGCAGCTCCTTCTCCATCGTCTTCAAAATTTATGATTCTGACATCCGGCATGACAGTTCTGAGACCTATCATGTAGTCGATCGATGTGGTCAATATGTCATTTATAAAAATAGTATACTGCCCATCATTACATCTCTGATACAGCTCGGCCAGCCCGTTGACCGGAATCAAACTGTGCTTCGTATCTCCAAACACACCTGCATCCGTCTGATTTATATCAAAGAAAATGTCCGGTTTAACAAAGAACTCATCTGCAATCTCAAGAGCCCTGTATATATGACCGGTTCCTCGTTTATTGTTGCCATTCACATATATCCCGACTTTCTGTCTATCCAGCATAAATGCCGCAGCCCTAAGATCAACAAATGTATCAACATCCTGCGATTCTCCCTCGGGAACCTCAAATATTTCTACTTTCTCACCTATTCTGGTTTTCGGAGTAACCACCGAACATTTAGAGATAACAAATGCTCCCGTCTCCAAATAACACGGAGGGAGATACTGCCGATTCAGGCGTTCGGTATAATTGGGTACTTTTCTTCCGTCCCTCTCCTCCCCCCATGAAAGGTGAGGAGAATTGATTGCCGAAATAACGGTGTCAAGATCATTATCGATGGTATATTTGACAGCAGCATCCAGGGTCTCCACGCGAAGCGTAGGTGATGTCGGCTGCATGGTGACGATATAATCCCACTTCACACCCCCTGGTATAGCATCAGCTATGACTGCGTCAAGTGTGATCTCATCTTTGCAGAGCAAAGCATCCCGCCAGTGGACCATAACTCCCATCTGCTGCGCTATGATTCCGACTTCCGTTGAGTCCGTAGATACTATGATATCTGTAATCAGAGATGATTTTATGGCATTACGGATAGAATAATAGATGAGCGGATGCTCCCCGATTATTCTTATATTCTTATTCGGTATGCCTCTAGATCCTGCCCGGGCAGGAATAACAGCAAGTATTTTCAATCTTGATCCTCCAGAATAGTATTATTTATCGAGTTTTAGCATCGGCATCAACGGTTTAAGAGATCTTGTTTTAATTATGCTCTTTATTATATCCCGATTAATGATTAGGATTACTATGGTTGCACAAAATACTGCAGCAATAAGCCCCCATCTTGCAGCAGTCGCTTCATACAGCAGTTCTGCAATCGGTATAAGCACCAATGAAAGTAGCAGTATTGTATAGTTAAATTTTGTATCATACCACCATGCTTTTCCCATTCTATATACAATATAATAATGAATCGCAAATAGCACAATATAACCAACAAGTGTTGTATATGCCGCAGCAACGTAGCCAAATATCGGAATCGATGCCCAATTCAGGCCTATGTTTATAGCTGCCGCTATCGTAGTTCCAACAGCAGTATATTTTTGTTTCTTGTGAAAGAACTCGATATTTACATACAAAGAATATACAAATTGAAAAAACATCCCAATCACAACCGGGGGAATCACTGCAACGGCTTCAAGATACTGCCTTCCTCCCATCAGGAGCAGGATCTCCGGTGCAAATAATAAAAACAAAACGATTATCGCAAAAAACAAAAGGCAATAAGATCTGGATGCTTTCTTGAGTCTGTGATAGTCCTCATTATCCATTTGATCATAAGCCCAGGGTGACCATGCAGTATTTAATGATGTCCACAATGTGCTTATTATTGCTGCAGCGGTATAGGCGATACTGTAGAGTGCATTATCTGCACTTCCACACATTTTCGTGATCATTATCCTGTCACTCGAATTTAATAATTGACCAGAGAGCAGGTGGATGATCATTGGAAGCGATATCGATAGTGCGAAGGGCCAGAATTCGTGACTTTTTCTTCCAGTTCTTCCCAAATACAGCAGATAGACGCTTAGTGCAATATTAAAAACGATAAGTGATCCGAAATACCCTATCACGCGGCCATGTACTTTGTCATTCATGATAAGTACCAGTGCCAGAGAGACTAAAATAGATATCAACACGGAGGATAACGTTAAAACGGAAGAGAACTTATATTGATAGAGCACTCTGTTTTTCACCTGTATCATCTGTAGTGCAGGGGAGAATATGCAATATAAAAAGATTATATTTAACACCATGAAATCCGTTCCAAAAAACTTAGTAAAGAAGGGATGGAACGCGAGAACAACAATGTATAAACAGGTTGATACCAAAAAGTTCAGTTTTAGAACTGACGCCACAAAACGATTTAACTCCTGCCCATACTCATATTTTGCAAAAGTGATCGATGTAGCAAGCTCTAATGAAGTGATTACGACCAAGAGACTTACCCACGCGCTAATATTAGAGAATGTCCCAATCTCTTCTTTTGTCATTATCCTTGTAAACAAGGGTGTTGAAAAAAACACAGCTCCTTTAGCCGCAAAATTACTTGCAATATACCATATGCCGGATTTTAGAGCTTTTTTATCTGAATCACCTGATATCATGATCTAATCAACCTCAAGCACAAAAGCACCTGCCATTTTTTCTCTGCATTTTATACTTGTTCTTTCCCATATTTAAAAATTTTGTTGTGTCCCAACAGCAGGATTACATAGCTAAGAACGGATGTTTTGTTAAAAAAAGGAAAGAATAAGAACATTCCCATGAAAACAGTCATGTTAGTGTACAATCTTAGATGAATAAATGCCCTAATAAACTGATTATATCTTAGAAAAAACAGAAAATAATTGACAAAAACGCTCGTAAGGATTCCTCCAATAACCGCAAATAATATACAGCCGGGCATACCCAGATAGTAGTATGCAGCTGCAAAGCCTGCTGCAGTATACCTGGAGCCACTTTTCAGTTTTGCATCAACCTGACTTTTGGGTGTTGTATAGTACATTATTTTATATATTCCATATCTTGCCCCAACATTTTCCTTAATGTCCGTAGTTCCTTTCTTAATAGATGCAACTTCATCCCCAAATTCATTAATGTGAATCGTATCGGTAGTTCCATATGTCTTCCACCACAACTGTCCCTGTTGTGCCAGTCTTGAAACTAAGTAACCCGAAGTTCCTTCATCTCTTGTAAATGAAACTCCAAAAACTGCAAATCCGATCAAAATGCAAGTCAATAGCCCTACTGATATGATAACTCTCTTTTTTTTCATGATAACAGGCTCAATTCTTGTGCTGTATATCATCAGAAATGTACACAGCAATGAAAAGAAACTGCCAAATTTGTTTCCCGTCCAGAATGAATGCATACAGTATACTATAAGTGCCAGCCACCCTATACGATTCTTTGTATATATTGAAGCTACAATACAGATAATTAGTAGGTATCTTATAAATCTGTTTGCCTGTTCGTACAGCAATCCATAGTCAAACATTAACGAATACTTGAATCTATCGACACCTATTATAAAAGATGGATTTCTAAAGACCACTGCAAATGTATATACTATCAAAATGCATCCTGTACACGTAGCAATAGTGATAAAATATCCTTTGTTTTCTGAGTTGCTGCTAAATGTGTCTCTAAAAGCAAGCGATAACTTATCTCTCCTGTAAGATAGCTTTTCCGACAGCCAGGCATCATGTAGCATCACAGTCGATAGAAACGCCCACCACGAAAAAGTAAGTAACGGCAACGCCCCGTTAAATGCAGAATAATCGCTTATCTCCCACAAATCGACCTTAAGCAATTCAATCACCGCACACCCAGCTATAGCTATACTGCTTCCAAAAATAAAGTGGAAATACTTAAAATAGATAATGGGTCTATAGAAAAAAATAAGGGAATAGAATACAACCATGCAAATCAAGCTAACAATTATTGTAATACAGAATTCTGCCAACAACGCACAAGAAAAAAGAACAGTTCCAACAATCAGGTTTACTGCGACATTTCTTAATATCAATCCTCTAGTTGTTGTTTGATATTCAATACTGTATTCCATTAGGCTTCTCTCTATAACACTCAATTCCTACTAAGTAGTTGTTTAGGGAGCATATACAGCAAACTTTAGGTCAAAATATCAGTCCCACAAAAGCAAAAGGTATAAAGAACTACCTTTTCCATTTCCAAAGACATCTTTTATCTGTACTACTTAATGCAAATCCTTTATCTCGTGTAATATCTTTTCCAGTTCTGCTATATTATTGACAGAAATCACTCTTTTTTTTTTCTCATATTTTTCCCTGAGTAAATCGATAAGCTTCTCGGCATTAATGATAGTCTGTTTGTCGCAATAGTCTTTATACGCTTTTATAGTAAAAACAACCCAGGGTTCTTTATTAAAAAAGAGTTTTGGTGTAAATTGAGCAGTCGAAAAAGAGGATATCAGCACTTTATCATCAATGCTTTCTTCACTACATATTATTTCCCACATTTGAGTATTGTCATTTATTGTCAATCCTTTATAATGGTTTTTGTCGTTTTCTCTCGGATGCATTCGTACAGATAATTCAGGTCCTAATTCCTTAGCAAGCATCTCGATTATCTTTTTTTCTGTCTGCATATAGTCCTGGCAATACATAATCTCTTTTAAAGGCTGATTAAGATAAATATATGGCGTTAAATCGTCATCATCGATATATCCAAAGACATTTTTAATTTGTAATCTCTCTTCATCTGTTAGTTCTCTTGCCAGCAACTTTTCATGCAGCATACCATTGTCTTGAATAATGATTTCAGGATTATTGACATATGCTTTTGCTACCCGATGCGGAGGTATGTTAATCACTTTTTTAATCAATTCATATTTCCTGCCCAATGAACAATCATATAGATTGCTGATGTAGCTTCCAGTTCCATCATCATATCCAATTACTTCATCACAATAGTTGGATCTGATGATAGCTTCGTTTAGTCTGGTTGGAACGCTCATAAAGACTTGGTTATACTTTTTTCCAGTTGAGCCTCTTCCAAATATATGCCTGACATATAACGTTGGCATAAATAGCCCGCTACTTATTTCCCATAGATGCTGATGCTTTCCAAGCATTTCCGAGGTCGTATAATAGACATCTTTGAAAATGCCCTTCTGAAGCACTCCTTCGTAATACATTTTCATGCCTTTTGATTGGCATATATAGAAGGCATCACACTCTCCTACCATATTTCTGCTCAATATAAACCGGACAGAATTAAAAAGATGGAGGGGCGTCCATATAATAAAGGCTATTCTCTTTTCTTCGATAACAACTTGCTTTTTCATATCATTTGAACATATTCAGAGTATAAATTGCTGCTTTTGTATAATATCCCTCGCGAAGCAGTACTGATAGTTTTAAGGCATTACTCTTATACAATTTGTATTCCTCCTCGGTTATATTGTTTATATTGTCGATACACGTATCTTTTACATTTGACTTACTAATGCTCTAACTAAACAATTTTTTTAGCCGTAGTTTTTCTTGTAAAAAAACGCCTGTAGTGGCATAGACCCTTAATTTCTGATTGGTTATTCTTCCACAACTCATACAGAGCCGTCAATTCACAGTAATACTCATTCTTTATAGAAATATTATCCGGACTATCATCATCATGAGCATAATTCCCCTTCCACCTGCCATTCATCTCTGCATTGACCTGACAAGTTTTATAGATATCCGGTAGCTCAAGATCTATTTTTTGGTGTGTTGCACCATATAAACTAATGTCCTTCACATTAAAAAACTCCTTTTCCATGAGTAATTATACTATTCTGCTTGTCATTTTGTTGCCCGAAAAGGGAGTACTGCATTTCATCATAATATAGTGTTAGAATTGTATAATTCATTAAAACCAAGCGTATTATTTTCTGCATCCTTTATCGCTTGTTTACACATGCATCTATATTTTTTTGTTCTATGCTTAATGATCCGGGCTAAGAATGAGCACCGTTTTATATACCAAACTAGCATGGCATAATAATAATAAGATGTTCCAAAATTATTCTTTATGTTAATTAAATTGTTTCTTATAGTATAGTAGTCAAGCCAAAGCTTTGATGTTGTTCCGGTATTATGGTTCATTACGCTTTTAGTAACGCATAATATTCCCCCGCAGTGACCTAATCTCAGCGAATATTCAGTGTCATCCTCTCTTATAAAATAATCGACTCTTGGTAATCCAATACGCTCAATGGTTTTCTTTTTTATTAAGGCTCCAACAAAAGTCAGATAATCCAATTCAAATAATTCTTTTTTATACTCATCTTCATCAACAGGGACATCCTTAATAACAAAGCCTAATTTTTTGATCAGCCGCCTTCTATGCATTGTATCTATTTTTCCGTTATTAATAACAGTTGTGCAATAAGCCGCTATATTTTCATTGTTTTTTTCATCTACTACATTAATTAATGCTTCTAACATATGTATATCTGGAAATGCATCGTCATCTGCAATAAAGATATAGTCACAATCCGTATCAAGTGCTCTTTTTATTCCCAGCGCAAATCCGCCTGCACCCCCAAGATTCTTGTTAGAGTTAATTATTATTTTTTTATATGGTTCCTCTCTTCTTTCCCACTCTTTAAGGAATAATTCCGTTCCGTCTGTACTGGCATTATTGACAACGATTATCGCGTCAGGAACTCTTATTTGCTTCGAATAATCTCCTAGGGTTGTTTTTAAGTCATTAAGTCTATTATATGTAACCAAAACAACTGTGATTCTCATGTCTTCACATTCCTTTCAATTCTCACTAATTCTCAAGCAATTGCTGAAGTTTTTTTGTCTCTTCTGTAATTTCATATCCTGCCTTTTTAAAGCTGTCGATGATTTCTTCCTTTTGCTTGCGTCTAATTGGCTCCATCTTTCTAATTTGATCTGCCCATTCCGAACAGTCTTTATCCAGATCAAAAAAAATGAAATTATCATTAATTCTTATATCTTCAGGTATTACTCTTTTCGAACCCAGAACAGGTAATCCATTCGCCTGAGCTTCAAGCGCTGCTATGCTGGCTCCTTCAAATTTTGACGGGAAGAGAAATATATCAAAACTACTCAGCCATCCTTGTATATCTTTCTGAATACCTGCAAAATATACCGCCTCATTCAATCCATAATTATCAACTTTTTGTTTTAAATCCGACTCGTCCTCTCCCTTCCCTATAAGGACCAACATACTATCCGGATTATCGGCATGATACTGTTGAAATATATCAATTATAAATTTTTGATTCTTTTGAAAGTGTAATCTTCCTATGTTCCCAATTATGTACTTATCATCCCAATCATGTTCTTTTCTTATCTGTTTTCTCTTTTCTTCATTAAAAAGTATTCGTTTGACATCAATGGCATTATTAATCACTATTGCCTTCTTTAGTAATTCTTTATTATAGAACCATATCGCTGCATCCTCTGAGCAAGCCCAAAAGTCTGATGCATACTTGTGTATTCTTCTTCTATTCAGCAAATGAAGCAGTCCTCTCAATCGACTGTCCATGTTTTGAGAATTATGGCTATGAATAATGCGCTTTTTAATACCATATTTTTTAGCAAATTTTAAATAATCAATATTTGCTAAACTACAAACATTAACCCAGATTGCATCCCATTCTGACGAATGCTGTTTGAAAATCTTGTTAAGTTCTTCATAATACTTAATCCAGTTTTTGCTCCTCGCGGTAATATGAAATGTGCGCCCCCCTAATTCAATCAGCTCATCCTCATAAGCGACAGGGTCATAAGAATTACACAGAAAGTCAAATTGAATTTGATTCCTGTCAATATGACGATAATAATTCAACAAGAAGCTTTCTACACCACCGGGATTTTCAGTCATTCCAAATACTAATACTCTTATCATTTCTATTCCTTTTGCTTATTTATATCGATATCTATTGTAAGTTGATCTCATATAACAAATGGCACCACCTAACGAATATGCACCGTTACTGAATAAGATCGCCGGTATTTTACTTGCTTTTTTTATATTATGTATTCTAAGAGTTTCTATGGCTTCTTTGATTAGGCCATCTTCTGTTATCATCCTTATCAGGCCCAGTCTTTCTCCCCATTTACATTTCATGTCACAGTCGAATACATCATGAACTGCAATAAGATTTAACTGTGCAACGGTATAGTTTATTAAACTGTCATTGCTGACTTGAATAGTGCCTTTATCAATAGATGATCTAACATTTCTTAACGCCAATAGGTATGCTTTTGCCCTGGTAGGATCTATTGATCGTGTAGTTGATCCTGTTGCCAAGTTATATCTATAGACACAAGTTTCATCTGTTATTATGTTCGTACATTTGCTCAAGCACTTAACGATAAAATCGGAATCCTCCGATACCCTTAATTCTTCATCAAACAGTATTTGGTTTTGAACGATAAAATCCCTCCTGAAGAGCTTTGCCCATACTGTTGTATATTTTGTAGGATTTGAGAGCATTATCTCAACTTCACCTGCCAATTTGTTTTCTGATAATTGCTTCCTTTCCTGATTATATATTCTTACTTCGCTTTTGCCTTTAAAGTAATTAAAGCAAATAATATCTGCCTGCTCATTGACAGAAACTATCTTATTTATATGTTTCTGTTGTGTCAGCCATTCATCATCTGCATCAACAAAAGCAATCCAGTCTCCTTTCGCAGCCTTGATCCCTTCGTTTCGAGCTTTTGAAACGCCCTTTTCCGTATGAATCACCTTAATTCCATGGTTTTTTTCCACAAGGCTCTCAACAAACTGGCTTGTATTATCCGTCGAACCGTTTTCAACAACTATGATCTCATAATCGCTTAAGTTCCGCGCAACGCTCTCTATAGCCTGTTCAATGGTTTGGGCTGCGTTATAAGCCGGTATTATTACCGTAATAAATATCTTATCCTTTAAAACGCTCATCTCTCAATATTTGTATTTTTCATGGGACGGTTACTTATATTATAGGTATTTCCCTCAACATCCAGGAAGCAGTTATTGCTATAGGCACAATGATAAACGGCGAGCCCAGTCTATAAACAATAGAGAATGTATCAATAAAATGAATGCGGTAAACCAGTACCATTCCTATTATTTCGCTGCCCATTTCTTATCAAATCCTATTTTGCGTTTCAGGAAGTTTCCACCTTTGATCAGCCAATTCTGATTCTCCATGAACACATGCGGTATCTCTCTGTACCTGATCTTATTAGTCTCGATCCACGGATCCAGCAATCTCTCGCTAACGAAACCAAATACTCTGGCGTCATAGTTACTGTGCTCGGATATGTCCAGCCGATTTTCGAGTTCAAAGAGTATGTCAAACAGCCACTCGCAGTATGCGTGAAACTTGTCCCTCTTCATAATGAACATATTGAATCGGTGTCCGGACGTCCTCTTCATGCTCCTGTCATATGCCCTGAGAAACTCCGGATATTTTTCAGCGATTATCTGCCTCGTTGTATCGAGATCTATGGCGTGATGAGCGTGTGCATACTGGCTGTAATTTGTCTCTATGAAGTAATTGCGCTTCTTCGGCAGGAGCACATCATATTTCGCAAGCAGCGGCTCCAGCTCTTCTCTCCTGATAGGCTTCAGTTTCTTGTTGCCTCTGCCCGGATGCAGGGTAAAGTGTCTGCGGTAATGAGCCAGTCCGATGTAGTCTGCATCCAGATTCTTCCACGCCCAATACAGACCGGTCAGTTCGCAGTAGTTCTTGTTTTTGCTGCTTATGTTATCGCCTGTATTGTCTTTAACATATCCCAGATCGAGTGGCTGTCCTTTGCCATCGGTCTTCCCCTCTGCTCCTACATGGACCGGCAGATATATATCGTCTCCGGGCATCCAGTATTTCTTATGTGTGGCTACTATTATCTTTATGTCCATGCCTATTGAGCTCCGTCTCTCTTTATGACCGAGACTGCCGTCCTGAGCACTATGAGTAAATCAAGATGCAGCGAGCAGTTCTTTACATAGAAGTACTCCATGTCGAGGCGTTCCCTGTAACTTATATTTGATCTGCCATTGCAGGCCCACCATCCGGTGATGCCCGGTTTCACTTTATTGTAGAGGGTCAGGCCGTTGTGTTCCTCCAGTTCTCCTTTAACGAGAGGCCTCGGCCCGACCAGGGACATGTCCCCCTTGACCACGTTGATGAACTGCGGAAACTCATCCAACGATGTCTTGCGCAGTATCCTTCCTGTCGGGGTGATCCTCGGGTCTTTGTCGAACTTCTGGTTCTTTTCCCACTGCTCTTTGTATTCGTCTTTCTTTAATAGCTCCTTCAGTACCTCATCCGCGTTCGGGACCATCGATCTGAATTTATACAGCCTGAACACTTTACCGAACTGCCCCACTCTGTCGTGTGTATAAAAAATAGATGATGTGTCACCGCTCAGCAAGTATGAGAGCTTTACGATCAGCGCCAGCGGCAGCAGGAGGATGCATCCGATAAGTCCGAAGAATATATCCAGAACTCTTTTGATCATCAGGTAGAAGGCCTGATTGCTGTCCATGGCATAAGGGCCGACGCAAAGCGTGTTGTACGCTCCTACCTTGGAGATAAACTGATCATCCGGCTGCATCCCTACCAGCGATTCAATGTCCAGATTGACATTGATTCCGTTATCCATGAAGGCTTTATAGCTTGACGCCGGAAAGAGCCCAGGGTCAACAGATATGTATATGTCATCTATATGATTATTGACTGCAAAATCTGCGACATCTGCTTTATCTATGACCGGCACACCGTCGATCTCATCAGTCCTGATGTCGTCTTTCGGGAGGCAGTATCCTGCTATTTTGTATTCTCTGACTTCTTCGGATCTGATCTCCTCGGAGAACTCTTCCATTCCTTCGTAATTGATGATTGCCAGCAGCTGTCTTTCTCGGACATTGAACAGCTGGATCCTTCCTGTGAGGATCAGTCTTTTTCTGACATACAGAAACAATATGGATAACAAGAGATAGAAAACGAAGGTCAGACCGAGTGTGACCCTGGAATACACAGCGCCTATCTTTAACAGATAGAAGAAGATAGTGACGAGGATAAAGCTGTAAAGCGTTAGCTGGAATAGTTTGATCACATCCACATAATACGGTCTTCGCAGGATCCCGCTGTACGGATTGATCGCAAGCGTTACCGCGATGTTGATGAGGCATAGCACCAAAAGGACCGCATCCCACGACGAGTGCAGGATGATCGAAATGCTTCCGAACTTGATATGCAGCGCAAGTAAGAATGAGATGACCAGCGATGCCAGGTTCAGAACGATGAAGTCTATGTGTTTTATCCAGCTGTATTTATTCTGAACATGCATGATACATTTTCCGGCACGATTCCTTGTCGTAACAATAAAGCGATAGCTGCTGTTTCATCTGCAGTTACCGCTCCTTTTCTAACGCTTTTATATTACCCGAACAGCGGCCTATATTCAAGGATTACGGCCTTCGCTTCATAAACGTTAAGTTAAGTTTTGTTACATATCGTAGTAAATAGACACCCTTATCTCTATATGATATATTACATGTAGCAAACTAATCGCTTAAGCGGAGGGGACGTATTCATGGAAAACAGCTATAACGCACCAAGAGAGATCGAGATCGATCTGGCAGATCTTATTTGGAAGCTTCTCATGCAGTGGAAGGCCATGCTTTTAGTATGCATAGCCATGGCCCTGCTGATCCCAGGCATCAAGTATGCCAAAGACTCCAGCGCATATAAAGCTGAACTTGCAGATAAAAAAAAGGCTGAAGAGGAG
The DNA here is from genome assembly GCA_017512365.1 of Mogibacterium sp. GTDB lineage: Bacteria > Bacillota > Clostridia > Peptostreptococcales > Anaerovoracaceae > Crickella. The sequence continues at coordinate 21,337 of JAFWGQ010000031.1, read as the reverse complement.
GCCTCAAAACCGGTCGAAGATCGTATAGATGCTGCGCTCAAGCTTTTGCCGGCCGACCAGAGAGAGGATGTCCTATTTGTTGTCCAGCAGCAGGATATGGTAGACGTTCAAAAGGAATACCTTAACAATTCTATACTGATGAACACAGACCCTGCAAACCAGAGACAGCTTGCACTCAAATTCGTTCTCAAAAGCGATAACGGGACAGACATGCGCACTCTTGCAAACTCATACAGCACCTACCTGCACAGAGCTGACACGCTCGAAAGCCTTCGTGAGATTATTTCTCCTGACACAGATATCGTATACATCGAAGAACTGATCGATACGAGGAATGAAGATATCTGGGCCGGAGATGTCGAAAGTGCTATGTATACAATCTCTATCACTCTTCCCGACGATGTTGACGCAGACAGAATCGTCGAACTCATCGACTCCGAAGTCGACGAATTCCATGATGAGATCAACTCTAGTGTGGGTGAACACAGTATATTTAGAGTTAATGTCGAGGATCGCTCCGTTTTCAACAAGGATATGATTGACAGACGCGCGAATCTGACATATACGATAAACAACCTCAACTCCAGCATAGACAGTGCCAAGGGCAAACTCAGCGTCGAGCAACAGGCTGCATGCGAGTCCATAGTCGCAATCAAACAGTCCTCTGGTTCTGTTCAGGAGTCTGTTCCCAAAGAGGAAACATCGTCATCGGATACTCAGAAGCCAGGGTTCAGCAAGAAATATGCCGTGCTCGGGTTCGCGCTCGGAGCATTCCTTTACGCCGGAATATTTGTCGTATTGCTCGTGCTGAAGAAAGTCGTAGCTTCCGCAAGCACTGCTCAAAGTTATACTGACACAAGACTCCTCGGTGAAGTTTACCGGAGGGTAAATCACAAAGGACTCAGGTGGCTTCTTTCCAGTGATGTGGTCGCCAGTTGGAGATATAAGGATAAGCTTGACTCGGACAAACAGATCTCTGCACTTGCCGCTACAGTAGATGCTGTATGTGCACATCATGGCATAGATAAACTAACTATGATTCTCAGCGGTGTAGATAATGTATTCGATGACATTGTTGACAGAATAGTAACGACTTGCAGCTCTGAAAACAATAAAATCAGCATTAATCTAGTCAATGCTGACAAAATGGACGAAAAGACTCTAGGATCTGTTAAAAATGCTATATATATGCTTTGCAGCAAATCCAAAGTCGACAACCTTGGTAATTTGATATCGCTTATAAAGGATTATGATGTGACCCCTTTGGGCACAGTCTATCTCGAAGAGCTGTAGTCACAAGTGCACTGTCCTATCGATACCTACCGCGCGGCCCGACAGCAAGCCGCGCGGTTTTTTATACCTCTTCGTAAAACGTATCCGGGTGTTCAGGATCGAATAATTCGTTTGCCCACATTAGTGTCACAAGATCCTCCGTATCACTCAAGTTGATAATGTTATGGGTATATCCCGGCAGCATATGAACCGCCTGTATCTTGTCGCCACTGACTTCGAACTCGATTGGTTCATACGGTTTTCCGGTATCAAAGTCAATACCGATTTTGCGTTCCTGGATCAATCCGTGTCCGCTGACAACGATAAAGAATTCCCACTTGCTATTATGCCAGTGCTGTCCTTTAGTGATTCCCGGTTTACTGATATTTACTGAGAACTGTCCATGATCGATAGTTTTAAGCAATTCTGTGAAAGATCCTCTGTCATCACACTTCATGTCCAAATCGAAAGCGACCTTATCCGCCGGCAGATATGACAGATACATCGAATATAACTTCTTCTCAAACGAGCCATCTGGGATCGAAGGCATCATCAAGGTTGACGGCTGATCATGGAACTTCTCAAGACACTCAACTATATATCCCAAAGTTGCTTTATGTGTAACAGTTGCCCCGCAATACACACCATCATCACACCACAATGGTGTCAGCCCATCGTATTCCACACCGTCTATCACCTCTCCTACAGCAGGATAATTGCATCTGTGTGGCTTTCCTTCGAGGGCATCGAACATCTCTTCTACGAGATCATCAATAAACAGCAGCTCTAATTCCACAGACGGATCATTAACAGTTATTGGCATATCATTCGCAATATTATTGCAGAATGTCCCTACAGCGCTGTTGTAGTTTGGTCTCACCCACTTACCTGCAAGATTAGGGAATCTGTATACCATAACAGGAGCACCTGTCTTTTTCGCGTACTCGAAAAACAGGTCCTCACCGGCCTTCTTTGAAAGGCCATATTCAGAAGTGCCGAATCGACCGGCAAGAGTCGCCTGTACAGATGATGACAGCATTACCGGGCACTTATTGTTATACTTCTCCAGTGCATCAAGCAGAGTTGAAGCAAATCCAAAATTCCCCTTTCTGAACTCTTCTGGATCCTTTGGACGGTTCACCCCTGCAAGATTGAATACGAAATCCGCTTCACGGCAGTACATATCTAACTCTTCTGCAGTCGAATTCAGATCATACTCAAATATCTCATCTATCTGCAAAGCCGGTCTGGTTCTGTTTTTACCATCTCTTATATTCTTAAGGTTTTCTACGAGATTCCTGCCAACAAATCCTTTTGCTCCTGTTACCAGTATTTTCATGTGTTTTCCTCACTTACATACTGTGAGAGGGATTTGAACCCTCTCTCACTCTTCGCTTAAAACTTTCGCCACACCATTTTATTGACTACCCCTACATACGACTGAATTATCTTGACTACCTTGTCTGAAACATTTTCGTCAATATAATCAAGTACTGGTATGCCGTTATCTCCATTCTTGACCATATCGACTGCTGTATCCACCGCCTGCAGCAATCCTACAGTATCTATTCCTGACAGGATGAAGCAGCCTTTGTCGAGGGCTTCCGGTCTTTCGGTGGATGTACGTATGCATACTGCCGGGAATGGTTTCCCTATCGATGTAAAGAAACTGGATTCCTCAGGAAGTGTGCCCGAATCCGAAACTACTGCAAACGCATTCATCTGCAGACAGTTATAGTCATGGAATCCCAGAGGCTCATGCTGTATGACTCGTTTATCAAGTTCGAACTTACCTTCTTTTTTCATCTGTTCAAGACGGTTTCTTGACCTCGGATGACAGCTGTAAAGAATAGGCATGTCATATTTTTCTGCCATCTTATTGATTGCCGTAAAGAGTGACAGGAAGTTCTTTTCAGTATCGATATTCTCCTCGCGATGTGCCGAAAGCAGTATATATTTGCCTTTTTGCAGACACAGTTTTTCGTGTATATCAGAAACTTCGATCTTGTCAAGGTTCATGCGGAGGACTTCCGCCATCGGAGAACCCGTAACATATGTCCTCTCTTTTGGCAGACCACAGTCAGCAAGATAGCGGCGGGCATGTTCGCTGTAAGCAAGATTGACATCACTGATTATGTCCACTATCCTGCGATTTGTCTCTTCCGGAAGGCATTCATCTTTGCATCTATTTCCTGCTTCCATATGGAAAATCGGAATATGAAGCCGTTTAGCACCAATAACTGACAAGCAGCTATTCGTATCACCTAGAACCAGCACAGCATCCGGCTTGAGTTCAACCATAAGCTGATAACTCTTTGCTATGATATTACCCATTGTCTCGCCAAGATCGTTACCGACGGCATCTAAATAGACATCTGGATCATCAAGTTCCAGATCTTTGAAAAACACTCCGTTCAGAGTGTAATCATAATTCTGGCCAGTATGCGCAAGGATAGTATCGAAATACTTCCGGCACTTCTTGATGACGGCCGCAAGGCGGATAATCTCTGGTCTGGTTCCCACAATAATGAGCACTTTCAGTTTTCCATTATTCTTCCAATTTGCCATAATATCACCAAATCAGAAATGTCTGATGCCTTTCAGTTCTTCCTGTACATAATCTGTTGTCAATATCTTCTGAACAACGCCTTCAACATCGAGTAATTTTGTATTATGTGATGTATATGACTCATCTGCTTCTGTCTCAACTTTTCCCTCTACAAAATACTTATCATAGTTGAGGTCTCTATTATCTGCAGATATTCTGAAATAATTCCCCATGTCTTCAGCACGAAGCCTTTCTTCTCGTGTCATAAGAGTTTCATACAACTTTTCTCCGTGTCTTGTACCTATGATATTTGTACCGGTATCCCCAAACAACTGCTGCACACTCTTTGCCAAATCTCCTATAGTTGACGCATCTGCCTTCTGAATAAACAAATCTCCAGGCTCAGCATGCTCGAATGCGAACTTAACAAGGTCGACAGCCTCATCAAGATTCATAAGGAATCTTGTCATCGCAGGATTAGTAATTGTTATTGGTTGCCCATTCTTGATTTGATCAATAAAAAGAGGAATGACCGATCCACGGCTGCACATAACATTACCATACCGCGTACAGCATATTACTGTACCGCCCCTATCTGCGGCAACACGAGCATTTGCGGTAATAACATGTTCCATCATAGCCTTGGAGATGCCCATTGCATTGATTGGATAAGCGGCCTTATCTGTACTAAGGCACACTACCCTCTTAACCCCTGCATCTATTGCTGCATGAAGCACATTATCAGTCCCCTCAATGTTAGTCTTAACAGCCTGCATTGGAAAAAACTCACAGGACGGAACCTGCTTGAGCGCTGCTGCATGGAATATGTAATCAACGCCCGGCATTGCGTCTGCTACTGAACGAGGATCGCGAACATCTCCAACAAAGAACTTGACCTTCTTGGCGTGTTCAGGATAACGCGCCTGTAGGTCATGCCTCATATCATCCTGTTTCTTCTCATCGCGGGAGAAGATACGGATCTGCCCAATATCAGATGTTAAAAAATGCTTGAGTACGGTGTTGCCAAACGACCCCGTTCCTCCTGTTATCATTAAAGTTGCTCCACTGTATGCAGACATTGTTATCGTCCTTTCAAACTTATTATATCAACAATTACCTCTGTATGAGTATTCTGCGCGTTACAATTTCTTTTGTTCTTGCTTGTAGTTTTTATTTCTCACTTACAAACAAGCGTTTACCAATCAGGTAATTCTTTTGAATAATCCCGCCGTAATTCATCGTAAAGCATAAAAAGCGGCATTATATTGGCATATGTTACCATATCCCCATTTATAAGTTGTTCAACATATTCATCGGTTACTTCACTTACCTTTCTATCAGTAACCCCATCGCCTTTTTGATATTCTCCAGTCTCTGTTGTTATTATTTCTTCAATCCAACCATTCCGATTCAATGAAATATATGCATCCACATCTAAATCACCATTACCTCCCCAAATAGTGTTGGAAGATACTTCATAGGCTATAATTGCATTTCCTTTTTCTTTTAAATCCTCATAATGGTTAGTAAAACACTCCCGCATCTTTGCTAACTGCTTTTTTATCTTCATTGACACCCTCTCTATTATGATCCCAAAACACACTTGTTTTATTTGATTAATGGTGCTTACTAATTAAACCTTCCTTCGAAATCTGTAGTTGATACACCTGTTAGTGGCAGCTTTACTGGTCTGCCTTCAGCGGCGGATTTGTATATTGCTAGTATCAGTTCCAGTGCTTTACGGGAGTCTGTGGCTGGGCAAAGGTTATCGGCCTTACCGTTAATTACTCCGATAGCATACTTATAAAGCGGAGCGTGTCCGGTACCCATGTTTTCGATAGCAAACTGCTCTATGGCCTGATCTCTGTTCTGTGGGCCTTCTTCGAAGCTCCATGCTTCGACATCGTCGAGAGTTTTTCCTCTTAAAGAAACTGTTCCCGTTTCTCCGAAGACCGCCATCGAATCTGACAAGTTTTTCGGATATGTGTTCACTGTGCCCTCTATTGTAGCATAGGCACCATTCTTGAATTTCAATACGGCAAGTCCCAGATCCTCCGCCTCAATATACGGGTGAGTCATCCTATCGGTATATGCGAACACTTCATCAACATCACTCCCCATTACCCACTGAAGCAGGTCTGTGTAGTGGATGCACTGATTCATGAGCGTTCCTCCGTCATTGGCCCAGGTGCCGCGCCACTTACCGGCATCAAAGTATGCTTTGTTTCGGTTGCGTCTGACCTGTACAGTTCCATGAAGCAGTTTCCCAAATTCTCCCGCTTGTGCTTCTTCTTTAAGAGCGCGTACTGTATTGCCGAATCTCAGCTGATGATTGACTATAAGTTTTACACCGCATTCTTCGGCCGTCTTTATCATGACATCGGCATCTTCAAGTGATAGCGCAATAGGTTTTTCAACTATTACGTTCGCACCTGCTTCCATACAGTCAACAGAAAGTCTCCTTTTTAGACCGCTTCCAAGTGCTATGGCTACCAGCTCCGGCTTCTCTTTTTCGAGCATCTCTTTATGATCTCCGTAAAGTGTCACAATACTTCTCTTTCCTTCAGGAATCAGTTCAAGTGCTTTGTTCCTGTTTTCCTCAACAAGATCGCACAGGGCTACGATCTCAAGATCATTTGCCAGAGCTGCTTTAATATGATTTGGAGATATCATCCCACAACCGATAAGTGCATATTTCATCTATTCATCTCTCCTTACTCTAAATTCGTATTACCTAACTATCCTCTGTTCTTAAAAATTGAAGTAGAGAAATGGGCTGAATGTACCTTTTACCAAATACGATACGCTGACTAAAAACAGTATCAATATCATCGGCCACAATACAGTTCTTTTCCTGTTGATTTTATCATATGGGACTACACTTAATACAGTGCAGCCAATCAGGCTCCACTTCATTTCTGAAATGTATAGGACGGCTTCGCTGATCCCCTCTGATCCGAATTTGAACATGCTGCCAACATAGGCAGCAGCAGAACTTATGTTCTCTGCTCTGAACAATACCCATAAGAGCATTATCGCCAGAAGAGAGAACATTCTGTATGCGACGCGTTTGACGCTGTTCCACTCGCGGATATGTCTATCGATATCTATAATCTTCTCAGTCAGTACCAGAGCTCCATATATTACTCCCCATAAAATGAATGTCCAGTTCGCGCCATGCCAGATACCGGTCAAAAGCCAAACTACTGCGACATTCAGTATTGTCCTTCTATCACCTTTTCTGCTTCCTCCAAGAGGGATATACACATAATCTCTGAACCATACACTTAAAGTGATGTGCCATCTTCTCCAGAAGTCTCTGATGCTGGATGCCCTGTATGGGCAGTTGAAATTTTCAGGAATCTTAAACCCAAACATTGCCCCGAGGCCTATCGCCATATCTGAATATCCGGAAAAATCCATAAATATCTGAAAGGTATATGCGATTGCTCCGATCCATGCAAAGCTTGAAGTCAGGTCTCCTCCAAGAGAAAATGCTCTATTTGCTATCACTGCTACTGTGTCTGCCAGCAATACTTTTTTGCAAAAACCGAAAATAAAACGAAAGCAACCCTGCTCAAACCTGTCAAGTGTCATTCTTCGGTTTCTGATCTGATCCCGCATTTCTTCATAACGCACGATAGGTCCTGCTATCAGCTGTGGGAAGAATGCAATATAAAGTCCGACATTGACAGGGCTTTTTTCTGCCTCGTATTTGCCGAGCAATGTAGCATCTGCAACATATGATATGGCCTGGAAAATGTAGAATGAAACCCCTATCGGAAGCGTAGCGCTGCCGATCTCCAAACCTATTCCTCTTCCGAGCCAGCCTGCATATTTGAACCAGAAGAGAATCAGGATATCTATTGTTATAGCCGCTATGCCAAGCGTTTTGCGGCCTTTATCACTGTCTGCCCTGGCAGACAGAATTACAAGCGACCAATTAAGAAAGATGGTAATCACAAATAACAGAACACGTCTTGGTTCGCCCCACGCATAAAACAGCAGGCTGACAAAAAGAAGGAACAGATTCTGCAAATCGATACGTCTGTGCAGAAGCGTGCCGATCATTATGCACGGCGGAAGAAAGCCGAATAAAAACACCAGGCTGGAAAAAACCATTATTTTGCCTTCTCCTTTCCTGTTACGTATTCACCTATCAACTCGCCTTCAAATTCGCCCATGAATAAGACCACATCTGGGTCGAACTCATCAATATACTGTATGTAATCTCCCTCGAAGCGTCCCTCCTGAGGGTCAATATACCTGACTTCCTCAACATCCAGTGCGAGGTACGCTGCAAGTGGTCGTCCGTATGAATGGGCTATGATGAGCGCTTTTTTCCCGCTCCTGTCATTTGTATTTATGATCCTGTTTACTCCGCTGTTTCCCCAGAGTGCAGCGTTGTATTTGTTATTGTATTCAGGGTCTTCCAGTACAGACTGGTCCATCAACGCCTCAGACCAGCTGCCTTTCTTTGTGTCAATCAGTCCTCCTGACGGATTCATCTCATAATATGTGAAATCTGTCTCAAAAACAGGATCGTAATACACATAGTCATCTGTCCCAGCAAAATACTTTCCCACTTTCACGCCGTACGAACCAAGAAAGCCTTCTGTTGTTGTACGTTCGAATCGATCGTCAGCATGACTGTCATCGATGATTTTTTCCGTTAGCAACCACCTTGCGATCGCTCTGTATGTCTCAAAACTTGCATCGCCGCTCCAGTGATGATCCGTGCGGTAAAACATTTCGTCATCTGTCGTATCTATGTTGTCAGACACCTTTAGCACTGATATATCAGAAATCAACTCATTAAGTTTTTCTGAATTTTCGTCCGAATAATCCCTTGCTCCATACGGGATAGGATCTTCATCGCCGATAGGAAGCGGAGGTTCAATATATAGCAAAGGAATGTCCTTTTCATCCAGGTGCTGCCATATAACTGAGGCTTCATCTACTTTTGATTGTATTTCTTCATCACTCAATTCAGCTCGCGGCTGGACAAGGCTGCCTCCATTGGTCTTATATATAGTAAAATTCTCTATTTGTCTCTTCCCGAGCAGCCTTTGGATGTATCCGTACAATTCGATATATTCATTCTTGCTTCGAATATCATTGAAATATGCTTCTACCTTTTCTTTTGCATTTGTTTCGCCGCCACTCTTGTAACTAATCAGGAATTGAAAGAAACCGAGGCAAATAAAAACAACGAACAGCATTGCTGCTGCCGCCCGTGCCATCCTAAATGATTTCTTTTCTCCCTTTCCTTCTTTGCTCACTATTTTTAAGAATTGATCCTCATAAAGCATGCAGAATCCAATAGATGGATCCTACATGCTTTATGCTTCTATGTTTGAACGCTACAGCACCTCTTTGAGAGTTTCAACAACTGTCCTGATATCTTCGTCTGTCATATACGGATGCATAGGCAGCGAAAGAACTGTATCACAAAGCTCGGCTGTGTTACTGCAATCAAACTCATAGTCTCCTTCAATACCGAATGCTTGCTGGCAGTGCATCGGCTTTGGATAATAAACCATTGTCGGTATACCCTTTTCTTTTAAAGCCGCTTGCACTGAATCCCTGGTCTCTCTGCCTTTTAACCGGACAGTATATTGAGCCCAGGATGAAATGAATCCTTCCGGTATTATCGGGAGAGTTGCTTTATCACCCAGTGCCTCACTGAGAAGCTCGGTATACTTATCTGCTACCTTGTTTACATCATCAAGCTCGTGATCCTTGAAAGCCTTCAATTTGACCTGCAGGATCGCCGCTTGTATGGAATCGAGTCTGGAATTGAGCCCGATCCTGACATTGTCATATTTCATAGTCCCTTTGCCGTGAACTCTTATCGACTGAGCCAAAGCGGCAATCTCATCATCATCCGTAAATACCGCGCCACCATCTCCATAACATCCGAGCGGCTTTGCCGGGAAGAACGATGTCGTCGATATGTCTCCGAAACTGCAGGCCTTTCTGCCGTCGATCTCTCCGCCGAACCCCTGTGCTCCGTCCTCAAGGATCAGTATCCCGTACTTATCAGCTATCGGTCTGAGAGTCTTAAAGTCCGCCGGGAGTCCGAAAAGATCTACTGCAACAACAGCCTTCGGTGTCAGCTTTCCCTCTTCTTTGACCTTCAGGATGGCTTTTTCGAGCGATTCAGCGCTTATATTGTACGTATCCTTATCGACATCTACGAACACAGGAGTCCCTCCTGCGAGTGAAACCACTTCACCGGAAGAGAAGAACGTGAAGTCCGGTACAAATACCGCATCACCTTCTTTTATTCCCCATGCCATCATTGCGATAGAAAGCGCATCTGTTCCGTTAGCGCAGGTGATGCAATGCTTTACCCCTACATAGTCTGCCAGCTGTGCTTCAAGCTCTTTGACCCATGGTCCGTTGATGTACTGGCTAGATCCAGCGACTTCAATCATCGCTCTATCCATTTCTTCTTTTAATACGTTATACTGCTTTTTAAGATCTCTGAACTGCATTTGAATCTCCTTTTCTATCCCCAAGTATGATCACTTATACTTTTTCATTTCTTCAATAAGTGTACCATGATCGCGTGCAAAATTGCCGCTGACAGCATGCCCACTGGGAACACTGAGCGTTACTACTGCTCCCATATTCACCCGGGCATTATTCCCTATTGTAAGGCCATTGCGAATCACCGAGTTTGGTCCGATCCAGACATTCTCCCCGATTTGTACTCTTCCCTGAATGCTGGTGCCTGCAACGATTTCTGTATATCTTCCGATTTTATCTCCATGTGCAATCTGGACAAGGCTGTTTATTCTAACATGATCTTCAATAACGGTATCATCCCAAGGATAGATTGCCTTATCCACATTGGAATTCTGCTGGATCTCTACGTTCTTGCCAATCCTGACCCCTCCTATGTGCTTCACGGTGATCGTCTTTTCCCCGTCATTCTTTATTTCAAAGCCAGGTCCTCCGATCTTAGTCCCTGCTCTGATGACACAATCGTTTCCAATAACCGTGTTTTCCTTAACGGATACAAACTCTTCAATAACAGTATTTTCACCAATGTTCACATTATTGGGAGCTATGAGCGCAAGTGGGCTGATCTGTGCACTTTCGGCAATCTGTGTCGGATATTGTTTTCTTGCATAATGTTTAGAATCACACAATGCATTGTGTAGAAGAAAGTACGTTAGCCTCGGGTTTTCCACGATACAGATACCGTAGTTCCCTAACAGTCTGTCGGCTCCTTTAAGTTCATCGTACACGCTCTGAGAAGTGAGTATCATGTTTATGCCGTCTGACAATCCCGTAGCATAATTTGCCGCCGCAAGAAACGTACATACGTTCTTGCCATCATTATATCCAGCCAACCCAAGAGAGTCGAAGTTCTTCTCGGCATAACAACTACATCCTATTCCGATCCTAGAAAGCTCTTTAGATAATAACATAAGTGCTCCTCCCTATAGTCTCCAGTACCTCATGCCTGACGCCTTGAGTTCATCCATCCTGTAAAGACTCTTAACATCTATGAGCACCTTCTCTCCATCCAAAAGATCTTCTTTGAAAAGCGATTTTAATTGCATCATGGACATCGACCTGTACTCATTGTGGCCTACGGCGACTATTACACAGTCCGCCTTCGGGATATCACTGAACGGGGTCAATTCTACATCATATTCCTTTCTTGCTACATTAGGGTCTGCCCAGTTGTCGGTAACAACAGGATCAATATCGAATTCCCCGAGTCTATTGATTATATCAACGACCTTACTGTTTCTTGTGTCAGGACAATTCTCCTTGAAAGTAAGGCCAAGGACAACTACTGTAGCTTTCTTTGGAGCCATTCCGGCTTCTATCATCTGCTTGATCGCTGCATCCGCTACATATGAACCCATGCTGTCGTTAACCTGCCGTCCGTTGAGTATAATCTGGCTATGGTAGCCAAGCTTTTCTGCAGCATTAGTCAAATAATACGGGTCAACACCTATACAATGTCCCCCGACAAGACCTGGCTTGAATCCAAGTGCATTCCATTTGGTATTCATTCCAGCAAGAACTTCATCAGTATCGATGCCCATCTTGTCACATATGATGGCTATTTCGTTCATGAAAGCTATATTGATATCTCTCTGGCTGTTCTCTACGACTTTGACTGCTTCCGCGGTCTTGATCGTTGAAACGGGGAATGTACCTGCTTTGATTACGATATCGTAGACTTTCTTGATCTCATTTGCAGACTCTTCATCCATACCCGAAACTACTTTCTTGATATTCGTCAAGGTATGTACTCTATCTCCCGGATTGATCCTCTCCGGCGAGTACCCGACTTTCCAGTCCACACCGCATTCTAACCCTGATTCCTTCTCGATAATCGGGACGCAAACATCTTCTGTTACACCCGGATAAACAGTAGATTCGAAAACCACTATAGATCCTACAGAAAGATTCTGCCCTATTATCTTCGAAGCTCCCATAACTGGTCCAAGATCCGGACTGTTATCATCTTTTACTGGCGTTGGGACTGCGACAATAAGAAAGCTAGCCTCTGAAAGCCTACCCGGGTCAGCGGTGAAATCTACCGTAGTATTTTTTATCGCCTCTCCAACCTCGTTTGTTGAATCGATGCCATTTTTGTATTCCTCTATGCGTTTTTTATTGATATCAAAGCCTATTACATTGATATGTTTTGCAAATTCGACCGCTATAGGCATTCCCACATATCCTAGTCCAATTAGCGCTAGTTTTTCTTTCCCCGCTATTAAGCCCCTATATATTTCATTAACCTCCATTTTGTTTCTCCCTTGTGCTATTTATTTACTTCATGTTCTAGTGCCATTACGATTTTTTCAGCCGAATGACCATCTCCAAATGGCAAATAATGGTTGTCTACCGTCTGTTTGTGATTTATTTTATCGACAATCTCTTCTGCTATTGGCCGACTTAATTCGTTCCTTTTTCCTACCATGGTTTCTGGCCAACACACAAAGTCAAGAACTGTTACACACTTTTTTCCTGCGTAAAAGGCTTCTCTTTGAAGACCTCCCGAATCTGTAATTATTTTTTTCGAATTCCTAACAAGGCAGGCGCTTTCAAGATAACCAACTGGCTCAGTTAATATCACTTTATTGAAGCCATATTTCTCTCGAAGTTTAAGGGCTCTCTGTTTATTTCTTGGATGGACTGGATAAATCGTAGGGGCATCCAGCAACTCTGTTGCTTTGAGTATCTCCGCAAGGTCTTTATCATCACTTGTATTCTCTTCACGGTGACATGTCATGTAGTAGTACTCATCTGGAATGGTAATATGTCCACCATAGAGCATGTGCAATACTACATCCTTTATCTGCAATCTACTACTGTACTTAATGAAGGCGTCATACATCGGATCTCCTACAAGAATCCCTCTTTTACTTAATCCTTCTTTTTTCATCTCGTCATATCCACTTTGTGTAGATGCAAGTAGCAGGCTCGATACATGATCTGTGCATATTCGATTGATCTCTTCCGGATTTGTCATGCAATGTGTCCTGGCACCAGCTTCAACATGGCAAATAGGAATATGTATTTTTGCTGCAGCCAGCGCTGCAGCCAACGTTGAATTTGTGTCCCCATAAACAAGCAGCCAGTCTGGCTTTTCTTTTCCCAAGACATCCTCAACTGCAATCATCATCTTTCCCGTCATTTGGGCATGAGAACCTCCGGAGATGCCTAAGTTGTAGTCTGGATTCGGGATATCCAATTCCTCAAAAAATTGCTCCGACATATTATAATCAAAGTGTTGCCCTGTATGAATAAGTATTTCTTCATGCTTCTCTCTGAGCAAATGTGATACAACTGCAGCTTTAATAAACTGAGGCCTTGCTCCTACTACTGTCACTATCTTCATTGCATTCACAAACTCTTACATCTCCTTTTCTATAACACCTTAACTATCTACTTGTTATGATCCTTCATTGCGCTTTCAATTATTTCCATGTATTTCTTGTATTGTATTTCATATCCAAACTTTGCATTTGCTTTGCTCGCTATATTCTTTTGCTTTTTTTCCAACTCTTTTTTTTCCATTTTTGCGTATTTCTTAATTGCTTTTGATAGTTCCTCAATATTTCCGCTTTTAAAGCAGGTCCCTTCTTCCAGGGACTCTATTCTCTCTTGATTAATCTCGTTATCTTCAGCAATTATCGGCAAGCCACACGCAGCAAAATCAAAAATGCTCAAACTACATTGAGCTGGAATAACAGCAACATCCGCTACCTGATATAGGGAAGCTAATTCCTCATAAGGTTGAGTAGAATACCTTATAATTGTATTTTTGCTGCTATTAAATAATTCTTCTACTTTTTCTCCATATTCCCCTACCGTATTGCCTATTATTATAAATACTATCGGCCGACAATCAGAAAAATCAGCACATGTAAGATTAGCGAGTAATTCGCCTCCTTTTTCTTTATTTATTTTACCTGCATATAATACCACGAACGCATTCTTCGGAAGATTATGATCCTCCCTATACTTTTCTTTACTATCCTTGTTTTGCTTAAACAGCAATGTATCTGTTCCAAATGAAACAACAGGAGCCTGCCTCAATGGTATCCTGAAATGGTTCCATATATAACCATCTTCCGACAATCTGATAACCTTAATTTTTTTTCTAATAATAATAGGAGTAATTGTATTTCTATATATTAGTCTAAAGGCATCTCTAAACCTATTTGTCGAGGCAATGTCAACCATATGACTATCGGAAATGATTGTCCCTTTCAGTCTATTATTGCGCAAGAAAACTCGAATTGCTATATAGGTATCGTTCCCGTGAACATATATGAGGTCAGGATTAATTTCTTCCAAAAGGGACCATATTTTTCTGCATTTATAAATACTCCTCCCGCTCTTATAAGTGAGCAAGGGAACTCTAATTATTCTAACAGAATATTTTTTCTCATATTCTTTATCTAGTTCAACTATGTTTTGGTCTCCAAAAAAGTGTTTCAAGCCATCTGGAATCTTCTCCATTTCAGAAGTGATGATAAAAACATCATGTCCATTTTTCGACATATACTTTGCCAAGACATTAACCTGATATCCTGCGGAGGGATGAAAAAAATCTTCAATATGAACAATCTTCATGTTTTTTCCTTTTCTAGAATTATGAGGCCCTAATCTATATTCCTTGTCAAAACAAGTCAGAGTATCCCTCTCTCTTTTAGGTAACAATTATAATCGCGGATATATTCATCTCCATCGTAATGTTCGCTAGCTAGCACCAAAAGAACCGAATCATCAGAAAAGTCATACATATCTTTCCAAATCATCCTAGGTATAAATACACCCATCATTGGTTTATTTAGCTCTACAACTGTTTCTTCGTAGCCATCGGTTATTCTAACTTTGCTCTGCCCTGCAACATTAATGAGAACAAACTCACTCTTTTTATTTGCATGTTTTCCCCTTACAACTGTAGGATCAGAGTCATAAATATAAAAAACTCTTTTAATTTCAAATGGTACAGAGTCTTCACCCTCAATGACAATTAGTTTCCCTCTCTCATCACCAAGATCGCTGAATTGAAGAGTCTTGCATATATCTTTTAAACCCATAACCGATCTCCTTCGCCTTGTTTGCTTTGCATACATTCCTTGTTCTACTATCTAAAATGATTAATACCATTAATCACATATTCCTGCTCTTCTTCAGTAATACCATTATACATAGGTATAGAAAGCACTGTGTCTGCCATATGCTCTGTAATTGGCAAAGACCCCTTTTTATAGTTTAAATAAAGATAAGCCTCAGCAAGATGAGGGGGGATTGGATAATGGATAATTGTCCCTATGCCAAGATTATCAAGATGCGCTTTTAGCCTATCTCGCTCTTCACATCGAACGACATATTGATGCCAAACACTCGTAGCACCTTTGGCTAACTCCGGAAGGCGAATCAAAGGATTGTTTAGATTGTTGTTATATCTCTCTGCTATTTTTTGTCTCTCTTGTGTCAACTCCTCTATGTGAGAGAGTCGAACACGAAGGAGTCCCGCCTGCAATTCATCCAAGCGACTGTTTGCTCCAATTACCTTGTTATAATATCGTTTTTCTGATCCGTAGTTTCTGAAGATTCTGAAAGCCTCTGCTAAGTTATCATTATTAACAACAACAGCGCCTGCATCACCAAAAGCTCCGATGTTTTTAGACGGATAAAAGGAGAAACATCCTACATCTCCGAAAGTACCTGTCATTTGCCCATTATAACGAGCGCCATGCGATTGAGCACAATCTTCAACCAAGTGAAGGCCATATCTCTTACATATTTCAGAAATGTCATCCATTTTTGATGCCATACCGTACAGATGTGTAACCAGTACCGCTTTTGTCCTTTCTGTGATTGCTCTCTCTATTCTTAAGGGATCTATCCCAAAATGAGGATCTGGCTCTACAAAAACAGGTGTTGCTCCGTTAATGGTAATTCCCATCACCGATGCTATATATGTATTTCCTTGAACGATAACCTCATCTCCTCTACCGATGTTTAAAAGTCTAAAAGAAATCCAGAGAGCATCCAGTCCAGAAGCAAGCCCAATACAATGCTTAGCTCCCGTATATGATGCAAATTCTTCTTCAAAGGACCGCACCTCATCGCCAAGAACATACCATCCGGATCGGAGCACTTCAAGAGCCTTTCTTTCAAATTCTTGTTGATACATATAAAACCCGCGATCCAAGCGGTTTGGCATTATTTTCATAGCTGATCTCCCACGGTTATAAAAGTTTGCGCCTAACGTTTCTATATTATCTAAACTACATTTATCATCATGTTATTTATCTCATTTAACCCAAAACAAATCTCTAAAATGTTTAATTCTTCTCAGGGGAGAAAAATACCTTTGATATATCATTAGCAGTTTATTCTTTGTGACTATTCTTTTTTTTCTTGTTAACTTTATGTTATATCTATCCTCGATATACGCTCTATTGTATATAAGGCGTTCAATATAAGGTTTGTATATAGCTAAAAAGAGCTGTTTTGACTTGGTCCTAGATGAAGCATTTAGGATATGCTCTGTAACAAATCCCACATTTTCAAAGTGATGAATAATAACCGGAAAAATCTCTCCCGTTTTTTTAACTTTAATTAAAGGAACTCCATTTTCGTTTCCATAATAATCTACTAGTTCAATGTTCCATGGTGCTAGCCCGACGCCATAGTGAGTGCAAATCATTATTCCCTCGAATTTTTCAGGGAATACATTAAGATATTTTTGGTCACCATACCATTCTGTCGTTCCCGGAACCGTATAATAGCACCACTCCAAACATCTCTCCGCCCACCATGACAGAGCCTCATATCCGTTACTATCATTAACAAATGTATTGAATTCGACACAATATGATCCCACTGATTCAAAAGCTTTTCTCTCTTCTTTTTCATTTCTGAATCTATGTGGCACTATAATTGTTGATTTGCCACTGCTTCGTAGTTTGTCAAATAACGGCTGAGGTGACGAGTAGAATCTCATATCAGCATCAATATAGGTACAAATCTCCTCATTATATCGGTCCAGTACATGTTTTATTATCCAAGGCGAGCATGTCCAACAGTATTCTGCTGCCGTTCTTTCCTTCTTGACTTTTAATAACTCCTCTGTTTCAAACTCCTCTAGAGGAACGACTTTCATGTATCTATAGTTCTCGTTATTTAATATTTCACAGCATTTATCATCGAAGGCAAAAACATAGAGAACAAATTCATCCATCCATTCTTCCATTGATTGATATAAAGTAATACCTTTATCAAGATAACTCGAGTCAAATAATGTGCAAAAAATACAGTCCATTAGGTTCTTGTATGATGCTTGCAGAAGCTAAAACACCACTTTTCCTTTCTTTTATCTCCGTGGTTCAATACAACTCAGATACTGTGGACAATTGATTTTTTCCTGTAGCTTGACTTCTCGGTTGGAGTGTATTGCCGCTACCTTTATCTGATTTGTTTATAGCTGGATGTTTCCGGTGGCTGCTATGAGCCTCTGAGTTCTTATATCCGTCAAGTCTACGATGATAATCGCTGGTGGATATCACGATATCTAATACTTGAAAGGGAGGTACGACCTCATGATCTATGTTGGCATCGATATCGCCAAACTCGATCACTACGCATCTGCAATTGACTCAGATGGCGTAGTACTCATCGAGCCGTTCAAATTCAGAAACGAAGCTGATGGCTTCCACACTCTGTCATCCAGGCTGGAATCGCTTCCGCCTGGTGACAAAGTCATCATCGGTCTTGAGTCGACGGCTCACTACGGCAACAACCTTGTACGTTATCTCGTTTGTCGTAGCTATGACGTGTGTATCCTGAACCCGATTCAGACCGCCACTCTGCGGAAGAACAACATACGCAAGACCAAGACGGACAAAGTGGACACATTCGTCATCTGCAAGGCACTTGCTATGCAGCAGTCTCATCGCTTCGTAAGCTTCGATGATCTGGATCTCATGGATCTCAAATCGCTTGGCCGCTTTCGCCAGAAGGCCATCAAGCAGAGATCAAGACTCAAGATCCAGCTCAATGCTTCGATCGATCAGACTTTCCCTGAGCTTCAGTATTTCTTTAAGTCAGGGCTGCACCAGAAAGGTGTCTATGCACTGCTCAGAGAAGCCCCTACGGCTAAAGACGTTGCTTCCATGCATCTGACCCATTTGGCTCACATCCTTGAAGTTGCTTCCCACGGCCATTTCAAGAAGGAACAGGCCAAAGAGTTAAGGGTTCTCGCACGGAACTCTGTCGGTTACCATGACAGTGCTATCGCTATTCAGATAGTTCATGCTGTCGAGCAGATAGAACTTCTGGATAGTCAGATCGCCCACGTTGAGGCGGAGATGACAGACATCATGAAAGTTCGCGATTCCGTCATCATGACCATTCCAGGCATTGGCTACATCAATGGCGGAATGATCCTGGGAGAGATCGGCGACATACATCGCTTCTCAAGCCCTAAGCAGCTTCTTGCTTTCGCAGGTCTTGACCCGACTGTCTACCAGTCCGGGCAGTTCCAGGCGAAGAAGACAAAGATGTCTAAGCGCGGATCCAAGGTCCTTCGCTATGCTCTTGTGAATGCTGCTCACAACGTGGTTAAAAACAATGCGACATTTGAGGCATACTATGATGCCAAGATGGCGCAGGGCCGGACTCATTACAATGCCCTCGGGCACTGTGCCGGCAAACTCGTCAGAGTCATCTACAAGATGCTCACTGACAACGTAGAATTCAATCTCGACTGATAGTCGGGATATCCACTGATCGGTAGATTTGATTACGCACCCTTAGGGAGCTCGGTTAAAGTTACCCTTTTTTACCACCGATAGCAGAATGGGATTCGCGGTAATTTCTGCCTAAATTATTCTTGACTTTTCATAGCTGGTCTTCTTTCTACTTCCATGATTCCAGGATTATTTTGCTCTTGTCTACTTCCATTTATCAGAACCAGCAACCCCATCGCCGGCAATAGTCCTCCAGTTATGAATGTTTGAAACAGAGATGTTCCCATAACCTGAATAATGTAAATCGCGATTAGCGTGTTTTTTGTCGCCGTATTGAGCTTATACATTAGACACGAATATAATAACAGTATAGCACATATAACTATAGGGTAAATAAATACTCCGACAACGCCAAAGTTTGCATACGCATCCGAAACAAGGCCATTATTCAAGTTATTATAATCTGCAGTCAGGTTGTATTTACTATTACTCCCTATCAGCACCGAAACCTGCTCACTGTATGGATTTTGAAAGAATCGCCTTAAAACACTTTGCCTTAGTAATAGTTTTTCCTGATTATGGAAAAAATCAAAATAATAGTAGTGGGCCTCTGCAGGGATGAACAAAAGTCTGTAAGTAATTGCTGTAACCCAAACACCGAACATCTTTTCCCGAAGATAATATGACAGTATAATACCAACATTTATTCCTGCAATGATTGCCCCATCTAAAGTTTTTCTCCACAATTCATTATGGCTGAAAGCCCATATAGCAAAAACTAATACCATTTGGAATATCACATATTTGTTCCCATATATACCATATATCATCATTCCTATTATGACGTCTGCTGTTATAAAAAGTGTAATCTTTCTATTCAAGTGGTTAATCATGCACAGCGGAAGAAACAGATTTGAATTCCACAGATATAGATACGCTTCTATTCCAGACATGCTGTTTAACTTATTCATCCTATATGCATACACGTCTGAGAATTTTACAAACAAACGAAAGTCTCCATATTTGTACGAAAAATAAGTTGTCGAAATCAACAGCCAAAAAAACAAGATGCTAACAACTGAAAAATTATTTCTTATGCATGGCAAACAAACTCTACCTCTTCCTGCCCTACTATGTGACAATACAAAAGCACTTAAGCAGAAAACTATCCAGTAAATCATTATCTGAACTGTATCACTAACATTAGCATCTCTAACCCAAAAGACGGTTAAAGTGGGTTCAGCAGACAGTATTATCAGCATCGTGACAGCAAAGCGCAATGTATTGTTACTAATATAATAAACTATCACTATGATTACTGCTGTAAAAATCCACGTAACTGCAAGCTTGTATAGATTTGGATTAGGATCACCTGCAACATACGCATAATGTAAAGAGTAGTGGATGCAATAAAAAATGTCCAACAGAACTTTGTATAACAAGAATAGTAACATCTCTTTACGTGTTGCTGAGAAGAGTATTTTTTTAAGATTATAAAACATTTGTCCTCCCCATGTACGCAACTCCTATACGCTTCTATTCTTGATAGAAAAATGACCTATTGCATATAGCAACAATAACCTCACAAAAGCTGCTATCAAAGATGCTGCTGCAAATCCTTGTATGGCAAATGATGTTGCTCCAAAGTATCCAGCTCCGAGATATATCCCTGCATAAACTATTTGTATCAGAATTTGCCAATAGATATTAGCATACTTCAACACTGCTGGCTGGGTCATGTTCGCAACAGTATTAACTATTGCAGCTGCATTAGAAAGAAATAATATGGGCATTGCACTTTCTGAAAGTGTAGGAAAGAAGAATTCTGTAATCGGCTTAGCCAGTAATGTACACATTAGGAAAAATGGAGCTGCCAAGCCAATCATCATTGCATTTATTCTCCAATACTTATTCCTATTCATTTCATAGTTAGATTGTGAATAATAGCTGAGCATAACCCCCGCTAAAGGTGTCATGACTATTCCAAAGCTTTTACCAACGTAAGATGCTACTGTGTATGTAGAAACCGCAGCACCCCCTAGTACTGGCAACAATAAGAGTCTGTCCAAGTATTTAAGCAGATTTACAATAAGTGTAGTAATAAGCAGAGAAATCTCAATCTTAAGTACCTTCGAGATCCTGTTTGATATACGAAGAGTTTCTTTCGTTATTTCTGTAGTTTTTATTATATAATATAATCCTGCTGCCTCTCCAAGAAAAAACGGTATATGCCAGTAATTATAGTTACCGATAAAATAAAGAGCCC